>DATKOF010000035.1:0-87493 GCA_035524795.1 Burkholderiales bacterium | reverse complement strand
TTACCATTAGCCGTGGCTAAATCTTACAGCGAAAGCATTCTCATAGGGGGCAATATCATGATCACCAGCAGCACTCGATTTATCCGCAAGTCCGCCCAGCATGGCCAAGGAATGACCGAATACATCATCATCGTCGCCTTGATCGCAGTGGCGGCCATCGGCGTTTATTCCTATTTCGGCAAGACCGTTCGCAACCAGACCGCGGGCATGGCCCAAGAACTGGCGGGCAAGGACGCCTCAACGGCGATCAGCAACGCCGGCTCCAGCGCCGATACCGCGCAGACCACGGCCAACAAGGACAAGGGGCTGAACAAGTTTAATCAGGACAACCCGCACTGAGCCCGTAGCTAATCCGTTTGGCAAATCAACTTGGACGGCGTCCAAGTGAAGGGCTCATGCTCGTCTGAAACCCTGCGGAACCAGCGCGGCCAGGCGCTGGCGTTTGCCACGCTGTTTCTGGTGGCAGTGTTGCTGGTGATGCTGACGATGTACAGCGTCGGCCAACTTGCGATCGAAAAAATGCGGCTGCAGGACACCGCCGATGCGGCGGCCTATAGCGCCGCGCTGGAGCAGGCGCGCGATTACAACTTCTCCGCCTATACCAATCGCGCGATGATCGCCAATCAGGTAGCCGTTGCACAGATTGTCGGCATGACGTCGTGGGCACGCAATTATGCGGACGTATTCTCGACGCTGACGCCGCAGGTTGAGTGGATGGCGCAAGGCGTGGTCGCCGACGTCATGTGGACGCCCGAAGTGGAAATTCTCGGACCGATCGCAGACGGATTGAAGAGCTTCATGGACGCCTATGGCCCGGTCTCGGTCGGCATCATGAACGTGCTGATCGACGGTCTCGGTTTCGGGCAGCAGGTGTTCCACTACGGGACCGCGCTGACGGTGGCGCAGACGCTCGGCGTGCTGAACCAGGTCGCGTCCGACATCTACAACATGACCGGCTTCGACATCAGCGGTCTGACCAATATCATCTCCGATCCGAGCTACGACATCATCCAGAAGAACGACCCCGATGCCCACCTGAGCAACCTCGGTGTCGCCGCTTTCGTCTACAACACCGTCAACTGGCTCGGTTTCACCAAGCAGTACGATCCGACCGCCAGCGGCGGCACCGGCGACGGAACGTCGCCGAACGACAATCGTTTTGCGCACGTGGCCGTCGATTCGATGGACGGATTCTACAAGCAGCGCACCCAGCCGTACGTGCCGTTCCCGTGGCCACTGCCATCAGTGTTCGCCGATCCGACCTACATCGTCGGCGGTCCGATGGTGTACGGCTTCACGATGCTGCTGTTTCACAACGGCGGCACCGAACTCAAGAACGACAATAAGACTTGGAGCGCGATGGACGTCACGAGTTTCTTCGGCCTTGTGACGGTACCGATCTATATCCCGCCGTTCGGTCCGTTCCTGAATCTGCCGATCCTGCCGTGGCTGATCCCGCCGCTGGGTTCCGGCGCCGGCGGCGCCGCGCAGGTCGGTTCGAGCAGCAACCTGAGCGCGAGCGGCAACAACTTCGACGATTCCACCGACGCCTACAGCAAGGCGTATTCGGCCAACGGTCTCGCCGCCGCCGAGCAGGAAGGCAAAGGCGCGGGCTCGACGATGGGTCTCGCGGTGCCCTCAAGCAGCGGCGGGCTGCGCAAATACTATGACATCAAGGACACCGCGCAGGCGACCGACGCCGACCATCACAGCGACGTCGCACCGGCAATTGTGATCGAAGTGGTCAAGCCTTCGTCGTCGCTGCTGACCGCGAGCGCGGCGCCGCTCAACATCGGCAAGAACACCACGCCCGACGCGGCGACCAAGGCGGCGGTCGCAAGCGGCGGCCTGCACAATCCGCTGCTCGACAGCAACGGCAATGCGAGCCTCGATGTCGGTGACGGCACCGCTTCGAATGTGATGAAAGCGCTGTCCAAGGCGGAAGCGTATTTCTCGCGTCCGCCCAAGCTGTGGCCGCGCGACAGCAACAAGGAAACCGAATACGGCAGCCTCTACAACCCATACTGGCAGGCGCGGCTGGTGTCCAATGATCTGACCGAACAGGGCCTGTCGCTCGCGTTTCAGGGGTTGCTGACGGGCACCCCGGTTCCGTCGTGGGCGCAATAAGCATGACGTTCCGCCGCGCACCACTGTCGCGGAACCGTGCGCGCGGCCAGGCGCTGGCCGAATTCGTCATCGCCGCAACGCTGGTGCTCGTGCCGGTGTTTCTGATCATCCCGATGCTCGGAAAGTACATCGACATCAAGAGCTCGACCGTACAGGCGGCGCGTTACGCGGCATGGGAGCGTACCGTCTGGTACGGAAAGTCGGCATCCAGCGACGACTGGGACGCGAACGAGAAAGATGACACCTCGATTGGCCACGAGATCGCACAACGGATTTATGCCAACGCGACCACTACCAAGTTCCAGGACTCCGACAAGGGCGCCGGTGCGTTTGGCGGCGGCAGCGCGAAATCGCTGTGGAAAGATCGCGCCGGCAATTCACTCGTTGACTACAATAACGTCAGCGACAGCCAGTCGAATGATTCAAGCCCCGGCACGCTGAATGAAATCATGAAACCTCTGACCGACGCAATCGATACCGTCAGCTCGCTGCTCGGTGCCGATTTCAAGGTTGAGACCGACGGTCTTTACACCGCGACAGTTACGGTCAACGTCACCAATGGTCAGGCGATTGGCCAGGTCATTGCGCCGGGCGCGCTCAACAGCACCGAGAATTTCAGCGGACTCAACCTGACCTTCACCGCCAAGAATGTGGTGCTCGGCAACGGCTGGAGCGCCAACGGCAGCGACATGGTAAAAAGCCAGGTCGAGGGGTTAGTGCCGCTGTCGGTGCTGGCGCGAGATCCGATCAAGACCGTGCTCAATATTTTCCAGTATGCGACGGCGATCATCGCACCGGAGCTGATGCCCAACAATCTGAAGATCGGCGGCGAAATCCAGCCCGATATCGTGCCAGGCGATCGCATTTATACCAAGCCGTAAACGCGGCAGTTGCAGTATCATGAAACGAAAAAGGGAATGTATCTGCGCGGGCTTCGTGCTGGTGCTGGCGGCGGCGGATGCGCCGGCGGATAACGACAACTGCCCGCCCTTCCCGGTGCCGGAAGGCATGCAGTTGAAATGGGTCGCGCCGGACATGAAGTTCAACGGCGTGCCGATGCAGATACGCGAGTTCAACATAGATAAAAGCGTGGACGAAGTGTTGTCTTACTATAAACAACAGTGGCCGGCACGCGGCAAGCGTCCCGGCGCGGTCGAATACCCGCTCGGCGACTGGCAGGTGGTTGCGGCGCCGGTTGAGCGCTGCTTCTATACCGTGCAGGCGCGCACAACCGGCGCCCACAGCAGCAGCGGCATTCTCGCCGTCACTCATCCACCGTCAGGGCCAGTTGTGCAGCGTGGGCACGACTTTCCGATGATGTTCGGCAGCAAGGTGGTGAATGACATCGACAGCGTCGACGGCCCGAAAATCGCGCGCACGCTGGTGCTGATCAACCAGTTTTCGCCGCAGGCGAATGCCGATTTCTATCAGCGCACGCTGTCGCAGGACGGCTGGCAGACCGTCTCCAGCGTGCCGGTGCCGATGCCGGCCGGCGACGGCTACATGCTGGTAATGCAGCGCGGCGTCAGCCGTGCCGACATGTCGATTTCGCGCAAAGATCAGGATACCACCGTGCTGGTGAACATCGTGGACAAACCATAACCCCGGGAGAATGTCATGCTGCCCATTCGCAAGCCCCTGCATCGATCGTCCCGACAGAAAGGACAAAGCATCGTCGAGTACATCGTGGTCACCTCGCTGGGAGTTCTGGTATTGACGACGCCGGTGCCGCAATCCGACGATCCCGATGCGACCGGAGGCAAGCCGCCACGCTCGGCAATCGGCATGCTGGTGGACGCGCTGAAAGACGCCTATAACAGCTACGCCTATTCGATTTCGCTTTCCACTACAATCACACCCTTTTGAGCAAGGTTCAGGACCATGAGATTTTCCCTACCGCGCATCAACCGCACCTGGCTGATGTTGATTGTCGCGTTGTTGCTGGGTGGGTTGGCAAGCTGGCTGACCGCGCATTACCTGAAAAGCCGGGAGAAAGCGATCGAACAACAGGTCGCCGAGAAGGCGCGCGGCGGTAAAACCGTCACCGTGGTGGTGCCGGTCAAGGATCTGCTGCGCGATACACCGATCACGGCGGAGGTTGTCGCTGCACGCGATATTCCAGCCGATCTTGTCTACGATAACACCGTTCTGGCCGACAATTTCGACAGCATCAAGGGTCTCAAGCTGTTGCACGCGGTGCCGCGCGGCCGCCCGCTTCTCCAGGACGATGTCGAAGAAAAAACCAAGGATTTCGCTGATCTGCTGCCCCCGGGCACGCGCGCGATCACGATGGACGTCGATGAAGTGAATTCGCTTTCCAACATGATCAAGCCGGGCAACTATGTCGATCTGTTCCTGATCACGACCGATCCCGCAAATCCCATGAACGGCCAGCAGATTGTGCCGGTGTTGCAGCGGGTCAAGGTGCTGGCGACCGGCGAGCAGGCGGGCCGGCGCGCGCTCGAAGAAGAAACCGGCCCGCGCGGCGCGCAGGCCCGCCGTTACAGCAATATCACGTTCGAGGTTGCGCCGGAACAGGCGGCGCGCATCGCGCTCGCCCAGCAGCTCGGCAAGGTGCGCGCGGTGCTGCGCAACAGCGAAGACGCCGGCAATCCCGATGTCTATGCGATCACCGAGAAAATGCTGGTGCAGGGCGTAATGCTGAAGCCCGGTTTCTCGGCGGGACCGAGCGTTGACTTCATCATCGGCGGCAAGACCCAGACCGGGGTCGCCTCTGCAGCGGCGCCCGTCATCAATGTAACGGTGCCCAATCTGCCGGGCATGGGTGGCGGGAACGGTGGCGGCGCGCAAATTCCGATGGCCGGCCCCGGCGTTCCGCTTTATGCGACACCACCGGCCGGTCAATAACCGCGCCGGATTCATGAGAAAGAACCGCTAATGAAAGGAATCGTCGTCTCGATTACCGCCTGGCTGTTTCTGGCGGTCGCCATGCCGCTATCGGCAAGCGATACTTCGTCCGCCGTGCCCGCCACGGCAGCATCGCCGGCCGTCGCTGCCGTCCCCGCTGCAACCGATACTGCCGCCGATAGCAACGGCAGCAGCAATAATCAGCTCAACATGTACGCAGGAGAAGTACAGACGCTGCCGATCCAGAATGTAACGCGCGTCGCAGTCGGCAATGGCAAACTGCTGACAGTAAGTGTGCTGCCCGCTGAGCTGGTGCTGGTTGCCGAAAACGTTGGCGATACATCGCTGCTGGTCTGGGTCGGCGCCAAGAAACTGCTGCGAATGACGATCCACATTCATAACGCCGATATCGTCGAGATTTCGAAACAGTTGGCCGCCCTGCTCAAGGATTTCCCCGGCATTTCGGTAGGCCGCGTCGGCGACAACGTTGTCATCGCCGGCAACGCCAGCAAGGAGGACATGGCGCGCATCGATCAGGTTGCCAAACTGTACAGGCAGACCGTCAACATGGTGCGCCTTGAGGAAGTCGGCGCCAAAAAAATGGTTTATATGAAAGTCCAGGTCGTTGAAATGAAAAAATCGCTGTCTGAGACGCTCGGCATCCAGTGGCAGACCTCGATTCCGGGGCCGGCCGGCGCGTTTGCCGGCGATGTGATCTCCAACAGCATGTTCCGGGTCAATCCGTCCGACACCAACCTGCAGCAAAACGTGTTCGTCAACGGATTGCCGTCACGGGTAACGCCGCCGCGCGCCTATCTCGGCGTTGCGACCGCGATCACCTCGACCATCAACCTTGCGGTCAATAACGGCGACGCGTTCGTCCTCGCTTCCCCCGAACTCAGTACGAGCAGCGGCGGCGAGGCCAAGTTTCTCGCTGGCGGCCAGGTGCCGTACGTGGTACCAGCGTCGGGATTGAGCCCGGCGACGGTATCGTTCAAGGATTACGGCGTCAAACTCAGCATCAAGCCGGTCGCTGACGACAACGGCCGCGTGCAGGCGGACATCAGTACCGAAGTGAGTTCGATCGACCAGTCAACCGCAGTCAACGGCGTGCCCGGCTTTCTGACGCGTTCGACCGATTCCGAAATCAACGTGCAGAGCGGTCAAACCATCGTCATGTCTGGCCTGATCGACAACGAAACCGCAAAAAGCGTCAACAAGCTGCCGTTTCTTGGCGATCTGCCGATCCTGGGGGCGCTGTTCCGTTCAACCGGCTTCCAGAGCGGGCGCACCGACCTGATTATTTTTGTGACTCCGACCATTGCCGATCCCAACTCGACCCTCAACCAGCAGCGTCTTGAACGCGCCCAGGAAATGCGGGAAAAATTCGAGAACGGCCTCGGCAAGCAGGGTATCGTCGATTGAGGGCGCTGCGACATGTTTAAAGTCTCGGTCACCACGCCGAAAGGCCAGCAAACGGAAGTCCAGTGCACGATCAGCGCCTGCTCGATCGGCAAGGGCGATGAAAACCTGATCGTGATCCGCGGCTGGTCGATTGCGAAGAAGCACGCGACGATCCACAGTCGCAGCGACGGCATTTATATCGAAGACCATGGTTCGATGACCCGCACCGAGGTCAATGGCAAGCCCGTCGACACCTACGGCCCCCTGTCGCACGAAGACGTAATCCTGATTGGCGGTTACAGCATGCGTGTGCATGAGGAGAAAGGCGCCGCGGATCCCCCTCCGCCAGCGGCGGCGCCCGCCGCTGCCTGTACGGCTGCTGCGGACCCCGCTCCTGCTCCTGCCGCAGTCGAGACTGCCAAACCGGTTGCAGCCGGCGCTGGCGACCTCTATCTGACCCATCGCAAGGAAGTGCATCAGAAACTGATCACGCAGATGGACCTGCGGCGTATCGACGTCAGCCGCATGAATGAGAATGACCTGCGCAACAGCACTTCGGCCTTGATCGATGAAATCATCCGGAACGATACTTCGCTGCCGCCGACGATTGACCGCAAGATCCTGGCCAAGCAGGTGCTCGACGAAACCGTCGGTCTTGGCCCGCTTGAGGACCTGCTGGCCGATTCGAGCGTCAGCGAAATCATGGTCAATCGCTACGACGAAATTTTCATCGAACGTCGCGGCCGCCTCGAAACATCGGGCATCACCTTCACCAGCGAGCAGGCGGTGGTTGGCGCGATCGAACGCATCGTAGCGCCGATCGGACGCCGCATCGATGAAAGCTCGCCAATGGTCGATGCGCGGCTCAAGGACGGCTCGCGCGTCAACGCCGTGATTCCGCCACTGGCGTTGAAAGGCGCCAACATCACGATCCGCAAATTCTCGAAGACCAAGCTCACGGATCAGGACCTGATCAAATATGGATCGATCGCGCCGGAGATGGTCGCTTTCATCAAGGTCGCGGTTCACCAACGTGCCAACATCGTCATCTCCGGCGGCACCGGCTCCGGCAAAACCACGCTGCTCAATGTGCTGTCCAACTATATTCCGGACGATGAGCGCATCGTCACCGTCGAGGACGCGGCCGAACTCCAGCTGAGCCAGCCGAACCTGATCTCGCTCGAAGCGCGGCCGCCGAACTCCGAAGGAAAAGGCGCAGTCACGATCCGTGATCTGGTCAAAAACTGTCTGCGCATGCGGCCCGACCGCATCGTCGTCGGCGAATGCCGCGGCGGCGAAGCGCTCGACATGCTGCAGGCGATGAACACCGGCCATGACGGTTCGCTGACCACTGCGCACGCGAACACACCGCGCGACTGCATCGCACGTCTCGAGGTCATGGTGCTGATGTCGGGCCTTGACCTGCCGGTGCAGGCGATCCGCGAGCAGATTTCCTCGGCCGTCGACATCATCATCCAGCAGAACCGCTTTGCCGACGGCAGTCGAAAAGTCACCCACATCACCGAAGTTACTGGCATCGAAGGCTCGCGCGTCTCTTTGCAGGACATCTTCGTGTTCAAGGAGGAAGGCTACGGCCCGGACGGCAAGCTGCGTGGCCGCTTCGTCGCGACCGGCCAGATTCCGGAGTTCTATGAGGACCTGCGTAACCGCGGCCTCAATCCGGACCTCGGTATATTCCAGTTGAAGGGGAACTGAACTTGAATCTGCTGTGGCTGGTGATCGGCGTCGTCACCGTGTTCGTGATCGTCGTCGGCTGGCTGGTCGCGGAGGCAGTGCAGAAATTCCTCGCCAAGCAGCGCGCGACCATTACCCAAACGGCGCGCACCGGGCTGGCCGACATGTTCATCTTCGTCGATCCGCTCAAGCTGTTCTACTACAACGTGATCGCGCTTGCGGTGGTGCCGGTGATCGTGTGGCTCGCGACCGAGAACCTGGTGTTCGTGGTGTTGAGCGCGGCGGCCATCGTGTTCATGCCGAAATGGGCGGTCAACTATCTGCGCAAGCAGCGCTTCAGTCGTTTCGAGGCGCAGCTGCCGGACGCGCTGCTGATGGTGTCCGGCGCGATGCGCGCAGGCGCCAGCCTGACCGTCGCCCTCGAATCGATGGTCAGCGAGCAGAAGCCGCCGCTGAGCCAGGAATTCGAACTGCTGCTGCGCGAGCAACGGCTCGGCGTCGATTTCGATACCGCGCTCAGGAACATGGAGAAACGGTTGCCGATCCAGGATTTCATCATGGTGGTGGCGGGACTGCGCATCTCGCGCGAGGTCGGCGGCAACCTCGCCGAAATTCTGGAGACGCTGGCCGAGACCCTGCGCCGCAAGTTCGCGATGGAAGGCAAGATCAAGAGCCTGACCGCGCAGGGAAAAATGCAGGGTATCGTGATGACATCGCTGCCGCTGCTGCTGATGCTGGTGCTGTCGAAAATGGAACCTGAAGCAATGCATCCGTTGTTCCACTCGGTGGCCGGCTGGGGCACGCTCGGCGTGATCGCGGTGATGGAACTGCTCGGCTATTGGGCGATCAGGAAAATCACGACCATCGACATCTGATACCATGGCCACTGCCATCGTGATCCTGATTTCGCTGCTGATCGGCGCCAGTGTACTGCTGCTCATCTACAGCATGAGCAGACTGAAAGCCGAAGTGCCGACGGAAGAGCGCGAATACATGGATCCGCTGCCGCTGGCACTGCGACTGGTGTGGCCGCTGGTGCGCTTCCTCGAGTTCCATGTCTGCGCCTACATTCCGGCAGATTCCCTCGAACGCGCGAACGAAAAACTGCAACTGACCGGGGTCGGTTATCTGATCAATTCCGAGCAGTACTACGCGGTGCGCATTGTCGCAGTGCTGGCGATCACGGCGCTGGCCTGGTTTTCGATGGACGCGCTGGGCAATTTCGATCCGACCATGCTTGGGCTCGGCGTCGTTGGCGGCTTTTTCCTACCCGCGTTGTGGCTGCGCGACGTGCGGATCCGTCGCGACAAGGCAGTGCTCAAGGCGTTGCCGGTCTATCTCGATTTCATCACGATGGCGGTCGAGGCCGGCCTCAATCTGACCGGCGCCATCAACCAGGCGATGGACAAGGGGCCGGCCGGACCGCTGCGCCACGAATTCTACATGGTAGTGCGCGATCTGCGCGCCGGCCTGCCGCGCGCCGAGGCGTTGCGGCGCATGGAAAAACGCATGGGATTGCTCGAGATCACGAGTTTCGTCGGCACCGTGATCCAGGCCGAAAAAATGGGCGCGCGGCTCGGTGAAGCGCTGCGCATCCAGGCCGAACAGCGCCGCACCGAGCGTTTCCAGCGCGCCGAGAAGCTCGCGATGGAGGCGCCGGTCAAGCTGATCGGGCCGCTATTGATCTTCATCTTTCCGGTCACCTTCATCGTGCTCGGCTTTCCGATCGCGATGAAATTTCTGGGTGAGGGCATCCTGTGAAATACGGCATGCTCTACGAGAAAAACAGCGGCAAGAAGCTGCTGCCGGAAGTATGGAAGGCGAGTACCAGCTGGGAGCGCATGCGCGGCCTGCTCGGCCGCCCGCCTCTGACTGCCAAGCAGGGCCTGGTGATCGAGCCGTGCCGCATGGTTCATACCATCGGCATGCGCTATCCGATCGATCTCGCCTTCATCGACGCCTCCGGTCGCGTGCGCAAGCTCGTGTTCGCGCTGTCGCCGGGACGGATTGCCGGCAGCCTGTTCGCAACTGCGACGCTTGAGTTCGCCGCCGGCACGCTGCGGCGGATCGGGCTGCAGCCCGGGGACACATTGTTATGGCAGGAAGGCTGAACGCGAAGCATTGCGGCGCGGCACTGTGCGCGGTGCTGCTCGCCGGCTGCGCAGCAGCCGGCGAGCACAAGGATGTTTACGCGCTGAGCAAGGAGGCCGAGATTGCGTTCGACAATCAAGAGGACGCCAAGGCCGAGCAGCTCTACAAAGGACTCATCAAGCAGGCGCCGAATGACGCCGAAAGCTGGTTCCGCCTCGGTAATCTCTATGCGCGCACCAACCATCCCGACCAGGCAGTCGACGCCTATCAGCACGCGTTGATGCTCGACGGCAACAACCCCAAGATCTGGCACAACCTCGGCGTGGTGCGGCTGCGCCAGGCATGGGCCTCGCTGATGCAGGCCGAGGTTCTGACGTCGCCCGACAGCGGCCTCTACGACGAAACCCACGACATGGTCAGGCTGTTGGGCGAGTTGCCGGCGCTCGGCGGCGCGTCACCCAAGAACGACGCCAGTGCCAGCAGCTCCAAAACCGTTCCTGCCAAAAAATAATTCCGGTATGCGGCGTCCCATGCCAGCAAAGCACGGCCAGCGCGGTCAGGCCATCGTCGAATATCTGATTCTGTTCCCGACTATGATTCTGCTGATACTCGGGGCGATCCAGTTCGCACTGCTTTATCAGGTCAAAAGCACGCTTGATTACGCGGCGTTCATCGGCGCCCGCCAAGGCGCGCTGGAGAACGCTTCGATGCTGTCGATCAAGGATGGCATCGCGTCCGGGCTCACGCCGCTGTTCACCTACACCAAGGACAGCGCGTCTTCGCCCGATAAACTGCTGGCGCTGGGCCGCGGCCGCGCGATCGCCTGGGTCGAAGTATTCAATCCGCTGGTGACCAAGGTGCAGATCGTCAACCCGACCAAGGCCGCGTTCGATGGCTACAAGGATCTCTCCGAATCCGGCGACGAGATTCCCAACGATAATCTGATGTACCGGCCGAGCAGCGCTGACTACGACGGTATGTCGATCCAGGATGCGAATCTGCTCAAGATCCATGTCACCTACTGCGCCAAGCTGATCGTGCCGTTCGCCAGCCAGACCATCTATGCGCTCTACCGTGGCCTCAACGGAATCAAGAACCTGGGTTCCGAATATTTCTCTGGCGCCATCGCGAGCGCCGGCGCCGACACCGAATGCCAGGATCCCGCCACCTACGCGCAGGGCAAGATCGACGACGCAGTCGCGCAGATCAACACCTACCTGACCAAGGCCGGCCTGCCGACCATCGGCGGCATCAATGTTTCTTCCTACATCCCGAGTTTCACGATAC
The DNA here is from genome assembly GCA_035524795.1 of Burkholderiales bacterium. Taxonomy (GTDB): domain Bacteria; phylum Pseudomonadota; class Gammaproteobacteria; order Burkholderiales; family SG8-41; genus DATKOF01. The sequence continues at coordinate 76,021 of DATKOF010000035.1, read as the reverse complement.
CGGTACTGAACTGGAATATCGGCGGCATGCGCATCCCGCTTACCGCAGAAGCTGTCGTGCGCATGCAGTCGCCGGTGCACGGAGACGACCTGAATTGAGCCACGCGTTCTACACTCTGCCGCCTTCACCGTGCCTCGTCGATACCAATTATGCCTGGTGGCAAGGCGGCTTCACGCCAGAGCAATTGGCAGCGATCGTCGCGCTCGGCGAATCGTTGCCTGCGCAGCGCGGCACAGTGTTCGCCAGCGACGGCAAGACCCAGCAGGAAATCGAACAGATCCGCCGCACCCATATCGCATGGATGTATTATGACGACCAGTCGCGCTGGATCTATGACCTGCTTGGCTGGATCGCCAATCAACTCAATGCCACCAATTTCGGCTTCGACCTTTACGGTTTCGTCGATGCACTCCAGTACACGGTGTACGAGGCGTCCGAATCAGGGCACGGCTTCTACGATTGGCACATGGATCAGGGCCGCACCCAGTCGCCGAGAAAGCTGAGCATGGTGCTGCAGCTGACGGATCCCTCAGAGTACGACGGCGGCGACCTCGAATTCATGGGCACCAACACCAGCGTTGCCACCAAAGAACTGGGATCGGTACATCTGTTCCCCTCCTACGTGATGCACCGCGTAACGCCGGTTACCCGGGGAATCCGCCGCTCACTGGTTGGCTGGATTTCCGGCCCGCGCTTCAGATAGTTTTTCGGGTCACGATCCGCACGTCAGCGCTCCGGGCCGGGATCCGGCGTCCCCGGACTGCGTTGCCTGTCATCGCGATAAACGTTCACGCCATCGCCCTTGATCAGGATCAAATCCTGGCCGCCCGCCCCCGGTCCCGCTGCAGCGGCAGCCGCCGAAGCCTGAGCTTGCGCATCGGACGCCGTCTGTTCTCCCGACTGCCCTTGCGGTTTGCAGGCGCCAGTTGTATCGGGCGGCCCGCCAGGCCCTCCTGGCCCGCCGGGACCGCATAGCCCTCCTGGCCCCCCCGGGCCGCCTGGACCTCCAGGTCCCCCCGGCCCGCCCGGACCACCGGGTCCGCCTGGTCCTCCGGGACCTCCAGGTCCACCCGGCCCACCAGGCGCGCCGGGAGCGGCTTGTTCTCCTCCTGGACCGTTCGGACCATTAGGACCGCCCGGCCCGCCAGGGCCCCCCGGCCCCAATGGTCCACCTGGGCCCCCCGGCCCGCCGGGACCGCCAGGGCCGCCCGGCCCGCCATCTCCTCCTGGGCCTCCTGGTCCACCTGGTCCGCTGGGTCCGCCGGGCCCCCCTGGCCCCAATGGGCCACCCGGGCCACCTGGGCCTCCGGGTCCCCCAGGTGCGCCGGGACTTCCGGGAGAGCCTGCTGGCGGTCCGCCGGGACCCCCGGGGCCTCCCGGACCGCCGGGACCACCGGGCCCCAAAGGTCCTCCCGGACCTCCGGGACCTCCAGGTCCACCCGGGGCACCGGGTGGTGAAGAAGGACCGCCGGGCCCGCCCGGTCCCAAAGGCCCCCCCGGCCCACCAGGTCCACCGGGACCGCCAGGCCCAAGTGGACCGCCGGGTCCATAAGGGCCACCGGGGCCACCGGGGCCACTCGGTCCACCCGGGCCACCGGGCCCACCGGGACCGCCAGGTGCACCCGGCGTACCGGGACTTCCTGGCGGATCAGCCGGCGGGCCGCTTGGTCCGCCGGGGCCTGATGGGCCACCCGGCCCTCCAGGACCGCCTGGTCCACCTGGACCTCCAGGGCCACCGGGTCCTCCTGGACCGCCGGGTCCCCCAGGAGTACCAGGAGTGCCAGGCGAAGCCGGCGGGCTGCCTGGACCACTAGGGCCACCGGGCCCCCCCGGTCCTTCCGGGCCGCCAGGACCGCCGGGTGCGCCCGGAGTACCGGGGCTTCCGGGCGGACTGGCCGGCGGACCATCGGGACCACCCGGTCCCTCTGGCCCTCCAGGTCCGCTTGGCCCACCGGGACCTCCGGGCCCCCCCGGCCCACCGGGACCTCCGGGCCCCCCCGGCCCGCCGGGACCTCCAGGGCCCCCCGGCCCGCCGGGACCTCCAGGTCCGCTTGGCCCACCCGGCGCTCCCGGGGTACCAGGGGCACCAGGCGGTGTGCCGGGGCTGCCAGGTGTTGTACCAGGAGGCGTGCCTGGCGTTCCCGGCGGCGTCGTTCCTGGCGGAGCACCGGGTGTCGGACCGCCTGGCGGATTACCGGGCCCCCCCGGGCCCGGGCTCGAAGGCACGCCCGGTGGCGGATTGCCGCCGGGTCCCTGCGGTCCAGAACCCGGTGGGCTCGACGGTCCGCCTGGACTACCCGGACTGCCTGGGGTCCCGGGTCCACCGGGAGCACCAGGCGGACCTCCGGGAGATCCGCCGGGACCACCGGGCGTACCGCCGGGTCCGCCCGGTGTTCCGGGTCCCGGTGCGCTCGGCGGGCTGCCCGGCGCCACCGGCGCGCCCGGTGTAAACGCATTGGGATCCGGTGCCTGGCCTGCCTGCCCCGGCGGGCCGACGCCGGGATCAAAACTGGCAGTAGTAGTCGGCGTGGTGTGTACAAAAACGTTGCCGGTCGTCGACACTTTCAAAGTACGACCGCCGATATCGAAAGGCGCACCCAGATAAGCATCGGAACCGACGTGAATATCTCCGCTCAGCGTATTGCCGCCGCCGGTGCCGCTGACGAGTATCGTGCTGTCGGCGGCGAACTTGTCGAGCAAATCGAGCGAATAATTGGTGTCGATGACTTCCTTCGGCGCGCGACCGACCAGCGTTGTGCTGGCGGAGGTCGAAGCATTGGCATTCAACACCATGACCGGCGAAGTACCGAGATCCGCAATGGTGGTCGTCAAATCGGCGCCCGCGGCGCCGGCGCCCGCGACCTTGATCGATTCGCCAGCCTGAAAACCTGTGCTCGAGTTGACCACCAGCACGCTGGAGCCGGCCTGGATCCAGCCTTGGGTCGTGGTGGTCGTGCTGTCGGCGTGAGTAACGGTGACGGTGACGTTGGTGGTGGTCGTTGCCGCGCCGACGCCGAGATTGACCTGCTGTCCTTGCGAGAAAATTGTTGTCGTCAGTACACTGCCGCCGCTGCCGGTGCCGATCACGTCAACCGTGTTGCCGATCGCGAAACCGGCAATTGAACTGACCGTCAGCAAGTCCGAGCCGGCGGCGATGGTGCCCGCGGTCTGCGCGGTATGGAAATAGTCGAGGCTGTTGTAGACACCGACAGAATTGCTCAGCGTGTACGGCTGCAGCGTGACCGTGCTGCCGACGGCCATCGCATAATTGGTGGCCGTGCTGGGCATGTTCAGCGCATCACTCTTGAACAGCAACTGGCTCGGCCCGCTGCCGCCGGTGGTATCGAAAGCAAGCAGTGCGAGTCCGCCGCTGCCGCCGGCGACCAGTCCCAGACTATGCACCGGGCCGACGTTATAGACTTTGATATTCCCCTGCGTGGAAATCAGGAGGTTCTGTCCCTGCAGGTTCACTGCGCTGTCGTTGCCGACGAACACGTTGCCGGTCAACACCGGCGTCTGCGTAATGTCCTGCGCGGTCGAACCGAGGCCGGTGATCAGTTGATTGCCGCCGATTGTGATATTGGCCTGCGCGTTAAAACTGCGCAGCGTGTCGGCCGAATAATTGGCGCCGCCGCTACCGACCGCGTTATTGGTCACGGTCTGACCACTGATCGCGACGCTGGCGCCATTGTCGAGCACCAGCTGATTGCCGACGATGTCCTGGATGGTCGCGGTCAGATCGGCGCCGCCGGCCCCGGCGCCGGCAATAGTGATCGTATTGCCAACTGCAAAGCCGGTGGTCGAGGCGACATTCAGCAGTTTCGCGCCGCCCGTGATATCGATGCTGCCGGTCAACGTGCCCGAGGTCGCCGCTGGAGTGTTGATCGACACGGTCTGGCCGGCGACCGTAGCACTGACGACCGCATTCAGGGACAGCGTCTTGGTCGCACTGTCGATGCCGATGATCGTTGCAGTCAGCGTGCCGCCGCCGACGCCGGCATTCGGGATGCTGATGCTGTCGCCGACTGCGAATCCGGTCACGTTGTTGACGGTGACGGTCGCCGATCCTGCGCTCGCCGAACCGGTGGCGGAAGCCGCTGCCGGCGTTGTCACGCTGACGGCCGCTGAGCCAATGGTGGTGCCGGCTGCGGTATCGATGATGAGCTGCTTGTGTGCGCTGTCGATCGCGGTGATCGTTGCGGTCAACGCTGCGCCGCCCGCGCCGGCGCCGGGAATGTTGATCGTATCGCCAACTGCGAGACCGGTGATGTCGTTGACCGTCACTATCGTCGTGCCGGCATTCAGGTCGATGCTGCCGGTGGTCGCGGCGTGCGGCAGATCGCTGCCGCTTGCATTCGCGATGCCGACCGCATCGCCGGTATTGTACGGCTGAATCACGACATTGACGCCGGGTTGCGTCCTGACCAGCGCGCCGTTGTTGACATTCAGGGAATCGGTGCGGAACAGCAGATTCTGTCCGGTGCTGGTGAAGGTCTGGAGGGTCTGCGGCCCGGCCGAAATGAACGCGAGATCACCGGTGTTGTAAACCGAGACCGCGGTCAGACTGCCGCCGGTCGTCACACTGACGTTGCCGGCGCGCTGTAAGAGGTCCTGTCCGATCTGGTATTGCGAAGTGCTGTCGGGCACCGTGGTCCACGGCCCGGCTAGGATCAGCCGGTGCGCATTGGTCGGATCGACGCCGATGATGGTGCCGACCTCGCCGTTGCCGGTGCCGGCCGTGATCTGGATCGCCTTGCCGACGACATCGCTGGTAAACGTGGTGCTGTTATCGATGAAGAAGCCGGCCGACGGCGAACCCGGTGAATTGCCGGCCGAGCTGACGGTGCCGGTGATCTTCTGATCGAACTGGCCGAGCGTGAGGATCGTCAGGTTTCCGCTATAGCCGGAATTGTCGATCGTGGTGTTTTTGCCGCCGAGCGCGCTCAGCGATGCGATTTTGGTCTTCAGGTTATAAGTGCCCTGCGCTTCATTCGACGACAGATTGAGCAGGCTGGCGTCGATCAGTCCCGCACCAGCAGTCACCGCATTGGTGTCGCCGTTAAGGAAGACCAGCACCTGGCCGGCGCGCGCCGCGCCGTTCGGATCGGCAGGATCCTGCAATACCGTCACTGCGTCCTTGATTCCGGCGACGATCGGTTGATTGATCTGCAACGCGACGCTGCCGGCCGCCAGCCCGCCGCCGGTGTTGGTATTGAGAATCACGTTGGCGGTGCTGTATTTGGCGCCGGTGCTCGCGATTGCCGCGCTGGTCAGATGCGAGCGCGTCGTGATGCCCGGCGTGCCACCGACGGTGCCGACAGTCAACGCATCGATATCGCTGTAATTGATCGAGCCGGCGACGTCGGCTGCGAGTGTGGCGACGTTGTTGACAGCGCCGGGGCCGGTCAGATTGAACGAGCCTGTTCCGGTCAGCAGCAGGCCGTTCGCAAAAACCGAACCGCCGGCTTCGGTCATGCCGTCGGCGCCGCTGTTCAATGTCAGGGTGCCGGCCGCATCGATGTTCTGGTTGGTCGCATAGACCGCGGCCCCCGTCACGGCCGTCGAAATCGAGGTGTCGAGCGTCACCACGTTGCCGGTGATCGAATTCACATGCGCGACGAGATCGGCGCCACCGGAGCCGGCGCCGGTGATGATCAGCGGATCGCCGTTGCTGAGTCCGCTGACCGAGCCGAGCGTGATGGTCGAGCTGCCGGCGCCCGCGGTGCCGGTCGTGCTGTTGCCAACAAAGGTTGGTTTGGTCACCGCGACGCCGGATACCGCAGTCGAGGCGCTCGCGCTCAATTGCAGCGTATAGGCGCCGCTGCCGCCGGTGATGTTCTGGATCACGGCGGTCAAGTCGCTGCCGTTGGCGCCGGCGCCGGTGACGACGATCTTGTCGCCGATGTTAAGTCCGCTGACCGTGCCGACTGTAACCGTGCTGGCACCCGACGCCATGGTACCGGTGGCCGGCAACCGCACGATTTGCTTGGCGCTGCCGCTGACGCCGGCCGCATCGGCAACAGTGATGGTGCCGCCGCCGACGTTGACCGCGGTGACCGTGGTGTAAAGATCGACGCCGGCGGTGCCCGCGGCGTCCACCGTGCCGGCGCCGCGGATCAGGATGCGATCGCCGACCGCGAAGTCCTGCGCCGAGGGAACTGTAATCGTCGCCGATCCCGCGGTCACATTGCCGGTTGTCGTATAACCGGTCGTGATCGTTACGTTGTTGCCGGTAATGCCGTGCACTGCCGTTCCTGCAACATCTTTTACGCTGCCGACGATCAGGGAATCGATGTCGCGCAGCGCGACATCGCCGCCGGCATCGATCGCAACGACGTTGAAATTGTCGCCGGCCTGATTCAGCGTGACGCTGCCGCTACCGGCCTGCGCGACGAAGCCCTGCGGGAAAACCAGCGCGGTGCCGGCGTTCTGGGTAATCGTGCCGCCGCTGGTCTGTAGCGAAATGTCGCCCTGGGCTGCGCCGAAGGCAACGCTGCCGTCGAAATTGATGTTGCCGTTGAGCGTTTCGATTTTGAGTATCCGCGCGCTGACGCGCTGCAACTCGGCCGCGCTGAGACCGGCGCCGGAAAGGCCGCCGCCGAGGCTGACGCTGGTCGCCGGATTCGCGACTTCGAAAGTGACCGTGCCGCTGCCGGCCGCGATGGATCTGGTGCCGCTGATCACAAAATCATCGCTGGTCAAAAGAATGTCGCCGCCCGAGGTGGTAACGCCGGCACCGGCATTTATGGTCAGCGCGCCACCGCTGTCGGTCGCGAGCGCGACGTCGCCGGCGCCGCTCGCGGCAACATTTTCGGCGACCGTCAGATTGCCGCCGGCAGTAACCTGGATCGGCGCGTCGCCACTGGTGGTGCTGACGCCGGTAATGCCGAGCAAACCAACGCCGCCAAGCGTGAGATCGCCGCTCGCCTTGCTCAGATAGACGCCGTCTGGCGCCTGCGCGGCGACCGCCGTCGCCGCGACGTTGAGCGGCGAGCCGGACGAACCGATCGCGCCGACGCCGACCTTGAGCGCGAGTTTGCTGCCCGCCAACGTCGTGCCGTTATCCGTCAACTGGCCGGTACTGCTGATCGCAACACTATTGTTGGAAGCCCCGATGTGACTGCCGGAACCGAGTACAACGTTTTGCGTCGAGCCGGTCGTCTGCAGCGTCACGCTGCCGGTGCCTGCGGCCTGCACTGTGCCGTTCGCGGTCAGCGTGTTGACCGATTGCAGGCTGACGTTGCCGCTGGTGGTCGTGCTGATGGTGCCGTTTTCGGTCAGCGTTCCGCTCGCGGTGACGCCGACATCGCCGCTGCCTTCGCTGATGCTGGCAACCGTGATGTTGCCGGTATTGCCGATCGTCACGCTGCCTGCGGTATCGCTGACCGTCACACTCAACGCGCCGCTCGACGTGGTATTGGTCAGCGCTACACCACCGCTGGCGCTATTGGTCGCGTTGAAGCTCGCGACGGTGTTGGCGGCATTCAGCGTGGTGCCGGTGGCCGAACTGGTGATCAGCGAAGCGGCGTTGATCTCGCCGCTGCCGGTTTCCTGTGCCGCGCCGGCAACGCCGGTCAGCCGGACAGTGCCGCCGGTGCTGATATTGCCGCCGGTGTTGATATTCGCATCGGTGCCACCGCTGATCGTGATCGTGCCGCTGCCGCTCGTCACCGAAACCGGCGCGTTGACCTCGACCGTGCCGGTCACGCCGCCGCCGGTAGTTGCCGCGCTGTTGACGAGCTTGATGTTGCCGGAAGCGGTGCTGATCGCGCCGTCGACGACGAGTTGCGCCGCGCCGCTGCCGCGGTTGGTGCCACCCGAGCCGGTCAGCGTGCCACCCGCCGCATTGGTCTCGTTGTTGTCGGTATTGTTGGCGACCAGCGTGACGTTGCCGCTGCCGTTGGTCGCAATGCTGTTATCGACGAAGATGCTGCGCCCGGCCTGCATCGTCAGGTTCGCGTTGAGAGTCGTCGTCAGATTGATCGCGTCGGTGACCGTGATGTCGTTCTGCGCCTGCAGCACGACGTTGGCGCCGGCCGCATTCAGCGTCGCCGGTGCGATCTTGGAGCCGCCGCTCAGGTCGGCGTCGGTGAAAGCGTCGACATCGGTAATCGCGGCGTTGGCGCCGCTGGTGACGACTGTAATGTTGGTGGGATCAAGCAGCAGCGTGCCGAAATTTCCCGATGGCGCGGTTAAATCAACGCCGCCGTTGAAATCGAGTGTACCCTTGCCCGACACTTCGGCGAAGCCGCCGCTGCCACCCTCGGCGCCACGCGCGCTCAGTGAACCGTAATAGCGTGTCACATCGTCCGCCCATACGACCACCTTGCCGCCGTCGCCGCTTTGCAGCGCGTCGGCATGAATCTGCGCGTCGGCGCCGACATAAGTACGCGTCGCGTTTTGCACTTGCGCATTGGCGCCGTGAAGATCACCGCCAATCAGCACCGTGCCGCCGTCGCTCTGCCCCGAGGCATCGATATTCGCCTGCCCCATCAAGCCGACCTGTTGCCCGAGCACTTCGATAGTGCCGCCTTTGCCGCCCGCGCCAACCGCATTGATGGCGCCAGTCGCCAAAGTGGTTGCGTCGGACTGCAGCGTGACGCTGCCACCGCTTACTCCACCGACATCAAGCGTGCCGCCTGCGGTCACGCCGCCGCCCTCGCCGGTCAGATAAATCGCGCCATCCTGCTCGACAGTACCGCGCGCCTGAATCAGGCCGCTGTTGTTGACGACGCTGCCTTCGACGTTGCGCGCGACCACCGCGGTCAGATACACCTTGCCGCCGTCGGCAAAGATCGAGCCGGAGTTGCTGACGTCGGCCGCATCGTTCAGGGTTTTTTCGCTGATGCTGTAACTGATCAAGCGGTCGCCGTCGAGATCGAGCGCGAGTTGATTGCCGGCTGCCATGACCACGGTGCCGAGCTGCGCCTGGATCGTACCGCTGTTGCTGACATGATCGCCCATCAGTACCACGTAGCCGCCGGGGCCGACGGTGATGTTCCCCTGATTGACGACTTCGGCGCGTAACGGCGCGGCGGGGTCGCGCCGGAAAACGTAATTGCCGTTCAGAAAATTACCGTCGGAAATGTTCAGCGTCGTCGCGACCAGTCCACCGACATCAATGCTGGCGCCAGCGCCAAAATAGATTCCTTGCGGATTGACCAGAAACACCTGACCGTTGGCCGACAGGCTGCCCAGGATCGACGAGGAGCTGCCGCCGACCACGCGGTTCAGGATCACCGAACTGGCGGCGGGCTGCACGAAGCGCACCGCGTCCGGCGCGCCGATCGAGAACGTGCTCCAGTTGATGATGGCCTTGTCGGTGGTCTGGGTGACTGTCTGATGGTTCGCATCGGAATTGCTGATGGCAGCGGCGCCGGCGGCAACCGTGCCGCCGGTCGGCAGGTCGGCGCGCGCGCGGCCGATGAAGGCCGAGGTGGCCGCCGATACGATCAGGGTGCCGATGCCGATCCGGCGCAACGCCAGAACAAGCGGCTTGATCCTGAATTGTGCGCCGCTCATGCGATCAGAAACTGGCGCCGAGGCTCGCCCACAGCCGGCCGTGATTGCGCGCGTCAGTTGCCGCCGAATTGTTGATCGGCACCGCGTAGTCGAGCTTTGCAGTCAGGTGCCGCTTGAAGAAAAGGCTCAGCCCTGCTCCCAGACTGCGTAATTCATCGCTGCCGGGGAAGGCATTGTTTTCGACCTGCCCGGCATCGCCATAAAGTCTGACTACTCCCGGCACGCTGCCGGTCGCAAAGTTGCGTCGCAGTTCCAGCTGGGCCAGATAGCCGTTGTCGCCGCGCAGCTCGGCGGGACGGAAGCCACGCACGCTGTCCGGACCGCCGAGATTGAATTTTTCGCTGTCGGGCAGCGTCTGGATGCTTTTCACGAAATCGCCGCGCAAATACAGATCCCAGTCGCGGCCGATCGGCTGCAGGTGATTCACGTCCAGCTCCAACTTTCCCTTTTCCGTGTTTTGCCGGGTGCCGTTGTCATCATCCTTGAAATTGCTCGAAAACTGCAGCACCGCGTTGGTGATCGACGCGTCGTCGTGGATGCGATTGTAGAGCAGGCTCAGATTCATCAGATTGACTCTGGAATCCGAAATCGGCGTTGCCAGCGCCTGTTGCGCCAATGTAGAACTGCGCCCACCGATGCTGAATATGACGTTTTCGGCGCGTGTGCGCACGATCGGATGCGTCAATGTCAGTTCCCGTGTATGGATGTCTCCCTCGACGCCAAGCGCGGCGAAATCCCCCGCCACTTCATAATGCACCGACGAATAATCGTAACCAAGACGGGTGCCGCGGCTGCCCACCGGCAGATTGTAATTAAAGTGCTGGTAGCGCAGCAGTTTACTGTCCGACACCAACCCTTCCAGGCCAAACTGATCGCCGATGCCAAGAGGATCGTTCAGGCTCAGCGTCGCGTCCACCCGGGTCTGGCCGATTTCCTGTCGCCCGTAATTATCGACCGTGACGTCCCCCTGCAGCGGCTGTTCCCGGACATTGAGCACGGCATCTGTGGTGCCGAATTTTTCGCCCGGCTGGAGGACGGCGCGCGCCGTCAGACCTGGGATATCGTTGAGCAGCAGCAAGTCGCGTTCCAGCCTGTCCATCTCGACGATGCTGCCATCAGCAAGATCCTTGGTGCGCGACAGGACCAGCGATTTCGGAAAGCGTTTGTTTCCGGCCACCATTATTTTGTCGATGCGCCCCTCGATGACTTCGATGCGGACGGTACCGTTCTCAACTTTCTGCGCGGGAATGACCGCGCGCGCCACTGCATAACCATGGTCGCGGTAAAACCGCGTGATGCGGTCTGCCGCCTTGGTCAGGTCGTAGAGATTGAGCTGCAGGTCGAGATAGCCTTCGAGCAGCCTTTGCAGTACCAGATCGGAAAATACCGTGTTGCCGACCAGCTTGAAGCGATTGACGGTAAACCGCCTGGCGTTCGGGTCGTGCATTATCCTGGGCTCAGCGGGAAATACCAGCTCCGCCGGCGTCGGCGGCACCGTCGGTTTGTGTTCGCCCAGGGTCGCGCCCACGCCCCCCGGCGTCTGAACGACCTGCGCCCGGGCGGCGGAAAAGCACAGCATCGTTATCGCGACCGCTCCTGCAATTTTGATACGAATCAAAGGCATCACTACCTATCGGATGGTTCATAAGCGGCCGGATACGGCACAACGAGAAATGGATTCTATAATGATTTATCTGTGCCAGTTGAGGGAAAAGCATCGCCCGCCGCGTCTGTCTTCCACGGTGATTCCGCAACAAATGCAGGCAAATTACCGGGAGATGCGACCGTATTTCATGGCATGATATGAAATAAAATGTTTTCAACGATGGCGAGAGAATACGCGTAATGGTGTCAGAGTTTCAGGAAAAATTTCCGGAATTGGCACGTGATCTGGGGTCAAAGAACCTGGAACGGCTGCTGAGCTCCACAACCATGACCGAACTGCCGGCTGGCCGCCGAATCATCCGCGACCGCATGCCGGTCGATTCGCTCTACATGATATTGAGCGGCCAAGTGTCGATTTCAGTGGAAGAAGGTGGCCAGTCCATCAATCTTGGCCAGCTCGGGCCGGGCGAATGGCTTGGCGAAGTTTCCGTGTTGAGCGGGGAATTGCTGGCCAGCTCCACTGTCACGACGATGGTCGCCACGCGCTTTCTCCGACTGCGCCATCAGACATTCGAAAACCTGATCAACAACGATCAGGAAATGGCGGCGGTGCTGCTCAAATACCTGGTCAACATGCTGGCCGCCCGGTTGCGCGCCTCGACCCAGTCGTTATCCCGAATCCCGAGGGAAGATTCGCCTTCCTCCGGCACGGGCAAACCCAAGGTTACCGAACAGGAGCTGATGAACATGACGATACAGGGATTTTTCGGCAAGATGTTCGGCGGCTGAAGACGCAATGGAACTGAAAGCCTTTCTCAGAACGCTGCCGGCCTTCGAGAGCTTTTCGGAATCATATGTGGATGCGCTGATAGATTCATTCAGCGTCAACACCTACGATGCCGGTCACACTTTCATCGATCAGGGTAGCCAAGGGGAAGCCCTTTATCTGATCATCAACGGCGGCGTGCGCGTCAGCTATCGCGACGAGATCAACGGGCAGGAGCGGGAAATAAAAGAATTGCGCAGCGGCGAAATGTTCGGTCTGCTATCCCTGCTCAGCGACATACCCGCGGCCGCCACCTGCACTGCGGTAGAACCGGTCACTGCGGCTTCGCTGCCGCGGCAGGAATTTGAGAAACTTGCGCGCTCGGCTCCGCCGATCAACAACCACCTGCTTTACATGATCGCGGTACAGTTGGCCCGCGACCTGCAGGACCGCAATCGTTCACTGCGTTCCCTGTTGAAACGGGCGGCGTCCGCAACGAACTGAGGTGCTGTCTGCCTTTGTTTCGTCCGTGGGTGCTCTCTGCAAGATTGGAGGCGGGGGTCGGAATCGAACCGGCGTCCACGGCTTTGCAGGCCGCTGCATAACCACTCTGCCACCCCGCCGCGCATAAACAAAAGGGAAAACGAAGTGGCCGAACCTGCTTCGTTTTCCCGGAATCTGGAGCGGGAAAGGAGTCTCGAACTCCCGACCTCAACCTTGGCAAGGTTGCGCTCTACCAACTGAGCTATTCCCGCAAAAAGGCCTTTAATTATATGCTGTCCGACATTCGCGTTCAAGGAAACGCGAAGGCGGTCTCATCCGTGCTTGATCGCCTGCGGCAAAGCGACCTTGAGGTAATAGAACATCGATATCAGCGTCAACGCCGCCGCGATGTAGATCAGCCAGGTGCCCACCAGCTGCGGCCGGAATTTCCCGATCGGCTCCGCGTACAGCAGCAGCGGGATCGCGATCATCTGCGATATGGTTTTGATCTTGCCGAGGAAGGAAACGGCGACGCTTTTCGATTCCCCGAGTCGGGCCATCCATTCGCGAAGCGCCGAGATCGTGATCTCGCGGCCGATGATGATCAGCGCCACGATCGCGTCGACGCGCCCGAGCTGCAGCAGCACGATCAGCGCCGCGGCCACCATCAGCTTGTCCGCCACCGGATCGAGAAAAGCTCCAAATGCCGAAGTCTGATGCAGGCGGCGCGCCAGCCAGCCGTCGAACCCGTCAGTGATCGCGGCAACCACGAAGATCGTGGTCGCCGCAAGGTTCTGAGCGGCTAGCGGCAGCCAGTCCTCTTTAAAATAGAAAACGCCGACGAACAGCGGAATCAGGGCGATGCGCAGCCAAGTCAGCAGATTCGGAATGGTCAATGGCATCAATGCAGCTCTTCATAGATGCGTTCGGCGAGCGGCCGGCTGATGCCCTCGACCCGCACCAGTTCGTCGACGCTCGCCGACAGCAGCCCCCGCAGGCCGCCGAAATGTGCGAGCAGCCGTTGCCGGCGTTTGGCGCCGACGCCTTCGATCCGTTCAAGCACTGAGGTCGTGCGCGCCCTGCCACGACGCGCACGGTGTCCCTGGATTGCAAAGCGGTGCGCTTCGTCGCGAATCTGCTGGATCAAGTGCAGCGCAGGATGTGCGGCCGGCAATTGCAGCGGCTCCGCCCGGCCCGGAATGATCAGCTGTTCGAGACCGGGTTTGCGTTCCGCTCCCTTGGCGACACCGACCAGCACTACGTCGGACAAGCCGAGGTCCGCGAATACTTCACAGGCGACGCCGACCTGGCCCCTGCCGCCGTCGATCAGCACCAGATTCGGCAGCTTGCTTCCGCCCGTCATGCTGCGGCCATAGCGACGTGTCAGCACTTCGCGCATCGCGCCGTAATCATCTCCGGGCGCCACGGTCTCGATGTTGAAATGCCGGTATTCGGATTTCTGCATGGCGGCGCGGTCGTAGACCACGCAGGATGCCACCGTTGCCTCGCCCATGGTATGACTGATATCGAAGCATTCGATGCGCTGTATCGCTTCAGTCGCGCCGAGCGCCTGCTGCAATGCTTGTAGGCGCGCCTCCTGGGTGGCGTGCATCCCTATCTGCTGTCGCGCTCCAAGCTGCGCGTTTTTCTGCGCCATGTCCAGCCAGCCGCGCCGCTCGCCGCCGGGGCGCGTCACTATTCGCACCCTGCGTTCCGTCTGGCTGCTCAACGTCTGTACCAGCGCAGCAGAAGCGATCCTTTCCCCGACGATGATGACCGGCGGCACGTGCCGGCTCAGATAATGCTGGCTGATGAAGGCCTCGATGATGCGCGCGGCGTCATGATCCGCAGCATTGCGCGGGAAGAAATTCCTGTCCCCGAGATGATGTCCGCCGCGGATCATCACCAGATTCACGCACGCGATGTCACCTTCGACCGCGCACGCGATGACGTCGCTGTCGTGTTCCAGCCGGCTGCTGACGAACTGTTTTTCGCGCACCTGGCGCAGCGTCCTGACCTGGTCCCGGTAGACGGCCGCCTGCTCATAGTCTCGGCGTTCCGCCGCCGCATTCATGCGCACGACCAGTTCGTCGACTGCTTCGGTATCCTTGCCGTGCAGAAACAACTCGGCGCCTTTGACATCCGCCGCATAATCGACCGCGGAAACCAGGCCGACGCACGGCGCCGTACAGCGTCGAATCTGGTGCAGCAGACAGGGCCGTGACCGGTTTTCGAACACGCCATCGCTGCAGGTGCGCAGCCGGAACACGCGCTGCAGCAGCTGTATGCTTTCGCGTACTGCGCCGGCACTGGGGAAAGGTCCGAAGTAGCGGTGCCGCGGGTCGAGTCCGCCGCGGTGAAACGCCAGACGCGGGAACTGATGCCCGCTCAACATCAGATATGGATACGATTTGTCGTCCCTGAACAGTATGTTGTATTTCGGGCTCAGTGATTTAATCAGATTGTTTTCGAGCAGCAGCGCCTCCGCCTCCGAGCGCGTGACCGTGGTTTCGACTGTCGCCACCTGCTCCAGCATCGAACGAATGCGCGGCGACAGGCCGGAAGTCTTCCGGAAGTACGAAGAAACCCGTTGCTTGAGATCGCGCGCCTTGCCGACATAAAGCGTTTCCGCCGCCGTGTTGACCATGCGGTAAACACCCGGCAGATGCGGCAGGCCGGCGACGACGGAATCGGCTTTGAACATGCGCGATTGCGGCAGGGTCAGTCGGCGTCCAGCAGCTTGCCCGCGATCGCCCATTTTTCGTCAGGCAGCTCGTCGAACGCGATATAGGTATAAGACCTGGGCTTATGGGCAATCCGTTCCAGGGTATCGGTGATTTCCGCGGCGATTTTTTCGCGCTGCTCGCGCGTCAGAGAACCGGCGATGCGGATATTGACATAGGGCATGGGAGGCCTCGCAATGGTGACAGATGCCGCTAGCTTATAACGACGGTACAGTATTTCAACGGTAGAGCGGCAATTCGCCGTTTCTGGCGCCGATCGTACGCACGGTGGCGACCGCCTCCAGATAAACGGGGTCGCGCGCGAGCTGCGCCGGAGACTCCGTCGCGCTGTGGCCGTGCAGGCGCAGCAGCCGCACCATGCCGAGGGCCGGTAATGGATGATCGAGTCCCGCCAGCAATTCGTCGGCAGCCTGTGCGTCATTGCAGACCAGCACCATGTCGCAGCCCGCATCCAGCGCGGCCTGCGCGCGCTGCACGATGCCGCCGGCCCAGCGCGCACCCGCCATCGACAGATCGTCGCTGAAAATCACGCCATCGAACCCAAGGGTGCCGCGCAGTATTTGTTTGAGCCAGATTTCGGAGAAACCCGCCGGCCGTTGATCGACCTGGGGATAAACGACATGTGCCGGCATCATGCCGCCCAGCCCGTTGCCGATCAGGCGCCGGAACGGGACCATGTCGACGGCCTCGATCCCCGCGTACGACCGGTTGTCGACCGGCAGCTCATGGTGAGAATCGACGGCGACGTGACCGTGCCCGGGGAAATGCTTGCCGACGGAGGACATTCCGGCGTCACGCATGCCGTGTATCAGGCCCGACGCCAGTTCGCCGATCGCCTGCGGATCATGGTGAAATGCGCGATCGCCGATGACGCTGCTGCGGCCATGATCGATGTCGAGCACCGGTGTCAGGCTCAGATCGACGCCGTGTGCGCGCAGTTCGGCCGCCAGCACGTGCCCGGTGCAGCGGGCGAGCCGGCGCGCGTGGACAGAATCTTCATCCCACAGCACGCCGAGCTCGCGCATCGCGGGCAACGCGGTGAACCCCTCGCGGAAGCGCTGCACCCTGCCGCCTTCCTGATCGGCCATGATCAACAGCGGTGGCCGGCGCAGCGCATGGATCTCCCGGGTCAGCTGCTCCAGCTGCTGCGGGGATTCGTAATTGCGCGTGAACAGGATGACGCCGCCGGTCTGCGGGTGGGCGAGCCGGCGACGATCGTCATCGGTCAATTCGGTTCCGATGACATCGAGTACGATCGAGCCGGGCGGCATGTTGACGGGATTCGGCATTACTTTTCCAGTATTTCCAGATAGCGGCGGACGGTTTCGGCGAGCCCGAACTCCAGCGCGTCGGCAGTCAACGCATGGCCGATCGACACCTCGAGCACGCCGTCGACGGCTTGCAGAAAACGCGGCAGATTCCTGAGATTGAGATCATGACCGGCATTGACGCCGAGACCAGCTGCGCGCGCTTCCCGCGCCGCTTCCACATACCGATCCAGTACACGCGCTTCCTGCGGCGTGCCGAAAGCCGCCGCGTACGGCTCGGTGTACAGTTCAACACGGTCGGCGCCAAGCTCACGGGCACGCGGCATCGCTACGGGAACCGGATCCATGAACAGGCTGACCCGCGCGCCCAGTGCGTGCAGTTCCGCGATCACCGGCCGCAGGCGTTCCCCATCCTGGACCAGATTCCATCCATGATCCGAGGTGAAGGCGCCTGGATCGTCGGGAACCAGCGTGCACTGCTGCGGACACACCGCGCGCACCAGTTCCAGCATCGCATGAAACGGATTGCCCTCGATGTTGAATTCGGCTCCCGGCCGCTGCTTCAACAACGCGGCGAGTTCGTAGACGTCGCTGCTGCGGATATGGCGCTCGTCGGGCCGCGGATGCACGGTGATGCCGTGCGCCCCGGCGTCAAGCACGATGGCGGCCGCGCGCGTTACGCTTGGGATACCGATGGTGCGGGAGTTGCGCAGCAGGGCGATTTTGTTGAGGTTGACGCTGAGCCGGGTCATAGTTGTCTCAAATCACTCAGCAGTTGCCGGGTGTAAAGCGTCTGGCCGTTCAGATGATGGTTGATCAGCAGTCTCATCAATGCCCGGCTTTGCTGCAGCGTGGCCGGATTCGAATAATCATCGCGCTGCATATCGATCAGCGTGCTGCCCGACAGTTCCAGCGCGTGATCGCCGCCGTTCACGCGCACCGGCCCTCGCTCGACCTCGTACGAATAACTGCGGCCACCTTCGATCGGGCCTCCGGTCGTGGCGTCGTAGTCAAGGACCAGCGCGTAGCCGATCTCCTTCAGCAGTCGTTTCTCGAAGCGGCGCAGCGCAGCGGCATGATTATCGACCGCCGCAAGCGTTTCCAGCGAATGCCGGTACTCTTCAAACAGCGATTCGTGCGGGGCTTCCCGCGGCAGCAGTTTCATCATCAGCTCGTTCAGATAAAAACCACACAGCAGCGCGCCGCCCTTCAGGGGCGTCGCTCCACCCTGCCATTCCACTTTATGCAACGTATGCAGTTCCGTTTTACCCGACCAGCTCACGAGCAGCGGCTGGAACAGCAGCAGCGTACCGCGCAATGCCGAGCGCGGCCGCCGCGCGCCGCGCGCAATCAAAGACACCCGGCCGTGACTTCTGCTCAGAACCTCCACCCGCAGGCTGGTTTCAAGATACGGGTAGGTGTGCAGCACGAACGCCGGCTCGTTGTCGTGACGCATTCTTGCCTCAATCATGACCGATGCGTTTTAGGAAGCGCGCGTCGTCGATCCAGCCGGGCTTGACCTTGACCCAGACCTCGAGGAATACCTTGTCGCCGAACAATTTTTCCATGTCGTGGCGGGCCGCAGACGCAATCTCCTTGAGACGGGCGCCGCGCGCGCCGATCACTATTCCCTTGTGCGTATCCTTGTCAACGATAATCGACGCCTGGATGCGCCGCAACCCCGGCTCTTCGACAAAATCGTCGATGATTACCGCACTGACGTACGGCAGTTCATCGCCCAGCAGGCGGAATATCTTCTCCCTGATCAATTCGGCCGCAAGGAACCGCTCGCTGGCTTCGGTAATCTCATCCGCCGCATGGATTGCTGGTCCCTGCGGAAGATATTTCGCGGTGAGCTCCAGCAGTTTTTCGATGCCCTTGCCCTTGGCAGCGGAGATCGGGACAATCTCGGCAAAATCCCGCTGTTCCGACAGCTGCTTGATGAACGGCAACAGCCGCTTCCGGTCTGCGACCCGGTCCGTTTTGTTGATCACCAGCAGCACTGGTTTTCCGACAGGCAGCATTTCCAATAACCGGCGGTCTTCGGCGCCGAATTTCAGCGCCTCGACGACCATCAGCACCGCATCGACTCCGGCCAGCGACTGTGTCACCACCCGGTTCATGCCGCGGTTCAGCGCGCTGCCGAAACGGGTCTGGAAACCGGGCGTATCGACCAGAATCGTCTGGGCATGGCTTCTGGTCACGATGCCGGTGATTGCGTTGCGGGTGGTTTGCGGTTTGCGGGAAGTAATGCTGACCTTGAGTCCGGTCAGCCGGTTGAGCAAAGTCGATTTGCCGACATTGGGACGACCGACGATCGTGACATAGCCGCAGCGATGGGCCCCGGCGCCCGCCATCAGGAATGGATGCCGAGTTCATACGCGCGCCGCGCCGCCGCCTGCTCGGCGCTGCGCCGGCTCGCCCCCTCACCTTCGGTATGGATGCCGAGTTCCGGAATCACGCAGGCGACGCGAAAAACCTGATTATGGGCTGCGCCGTGGGTCTCGATGATCGAATATTGGGGTAAAGGCAGATGCTGTCCCTGCAGCAGCTCCTGCAGCAGCGTTTTCGGATCTTTTCCCGGCGTTTCTCCGCCGACGGTTGCAAGCCGATCCGCGAATACCATGACGACCGCCCCGCGCGCGGCCGCGTATCCGCCGTCGAGAAACACCGCGCCGATCAGCGCCTCCATTGTATCGGCGAGGATCGACGGCCGTCGCGCGCCACCGCTTTTGATCTCCCCTTCGCCGAGTCGCATATGCTCGCCCAGAGCGATGTTCTGCGCGCACTCGCACAGGCTTTGCCGGTTGACGACGCCGGCGCGCAGCCGAGATAGATCACCCTCGCTCATTTGCGGAAACCTGCGGAACAGTTCTTCGGCGACGACGCAGTTCAAAACCCCGTCGCCCAGGAATTCGAGTCGCTCGTTGTGAAGTGCGCCATGGCTGCGGTGAGTCAGCGCCTGTCGCAATAACGCGGCGTCGTGGAAAGAATAACCGAGGGCGTCGGTGATCGGAGAATCGGACATCCCGGCTCAGGACGGACTTCGCACGGACGACGTCATTTGTTCGAAGTTGCGTTGAAATCGATCAACAGGCTGACGTTGGCTACCAGCGGCACCTTGACCGAATATGCGGCGCTCAGCGTGATATTGTCGCCGTCTTTTTCGATATCGATGTCATCCGGACCGACGGAATCGATATTGTCGATCATCGAATGTTTGACATATGCCATTTTGATATCGCGCACGCTCGCTCCCTTCATTTCCGGATCGTTTGCGATATCCCGGAAGGTCTTCTGGATCGTCAGGTACTGCGTGTAAGGGGTAAACAGCTTGAAGCCGAGAAGGGCAACGAAGATCACGACGAAGCAGACCACAATGAATCCGCCCAGACTCAGACCGCTTTGCTTTTTCATACCGTCCCCTGTCAATTTATCATGCGCCCGATGCGCTTGAAGTCGCTGAAGTTCCACCAGATCATGAACGCCCGCCCGACGATGTTGCGGTCGGGTACGAACCCCCAGTAGCGGCTGTCGCTGCTGCTGTCCCGGTTGTCGCCCATCATGAAGTAATGGCCCGGCGGCACTGTGCACGCAAATCCTGCTTCATTGTAGTCGCAATCATGCCGGAATGGGAATTGCTCGACCCGGGACAGAATAACAGGAGGATATTCGTCACGGTTCAAGATGATGTGCTGATGGGCGCCAAGGGTTTCCAGAAATTCCGCCGCCGGCCCGTTCTCATAATAGTCTATCTGGTTGTTGGGGATAACCCTGGCCTCTTCGCCGTTGATCGTCAGCCGCTTGTCACGATAGGCGATGCGGTCGCCGGGAAGGCCGACCACGCGCTTGATGTAATCGACCGTCGGATCCTCCGGGTAGCGGAACACCATGACCTCGCCGCGCTGCGGCTGGTTGATGTCGAAGATCTTGGCGTTCACGATCGGCAGACGGATGCCGTACGTGAATTTGTTCACCAGTATGAAGTCGCCGACCAGCAATGTCGGCAGCATCGATCCGGACGGGATCTTGAAGGGTTCCACCAGAAACGAGCGCAGCAGGAAAACCAGCAGGATCACCGGGAAAAAGCTTTTCGGATATTCTACCCACCACGGTTCGCCGGCGCCCGGCGCGCGGCGCGGCCTCAGAAACCAGTGATCGGCGAGCCAGATTGCTCCGCTGGCGACCAGCAGCGCGAATATGAAAAGGGCAAAATCCACCGTTATCCTTTCGATCTCGAAATCATTATTTTTCGATCTGCAATATCGCCAGAAACGCTTCCTGCGGTATTTCGACGCTGCCGACCTGTTTCATGCGTTTCTTGCCGGCCTTCTGTTTTTCCAGCAGCTTACGCTTGCGCGTAATGTCGCCGCCGTAGCACTTGGCAAGCACGTTTTTGCGCATTGCTTTGACGGTTTCGCGGGCGATGATATGCGAGCCGATCGCGGCCTGTACCGCGACGTCGAACATCTGGCGCGGGATCAGTTCGCGCATTTTCTGCGCCAGTTCCCGGCCGCGATGCTGCGAACCCGAACGGTGCACGATCAGCGACAACGCGTCAACGCGTTCGCTATTGATCAGGATATCCAGTTTCACCAGATCGTCGGCGCGGTACTCCTTGAACTCATAGTCCAGCGAGGCGTAGCCGCGGCTCACCGACTTCAGCCGGTCGAAAAAGTCCAGCACAACCTCATTCAGCGGCAGTTCGTAGACCAGCATCACCTGGCGGCCCAGGTAGCGCATGTCGCGCTGTGCGCCGCGCCGCTGCGTGCACAGCGTGATCACCGGTCCGACATATTCCTGCGGCGACAGTATCGTGGCAGTGATGACAGGCTCGCGGATTTCCGCGATCCTGGACAGGTCGGGAAGCTTTGACGGATTCTCGATCTCGATCACCGCGCCGTCCTGCTGCAGAACCTGGTAAACCACGGTCGGCGCGGTCGTGATCAGTTCCATCCCGTACTCGCGCTCGAGGCGTTCCTGCACGATGTCCATATGCAGCAGGCCGAGGAATCCGCAGCGGAAGCCGAAACCGAGCGCCTGCGACGACTCCGGCTCGAAGCGCAGCGACGAGTCGTTGAGCTGCAGCTTCTCGAGCGCCTCGCGCAGCGCGTCGTACTGATTGGCGTCGACCGGATAGAGTCCGGCGAACACCTGCGGCTTTATTTCCTTGAAGCCCGGCAGCGCTTCAGTCGCTGGCCGGTCAGCAAGAGTCACGGTATCCCCGACGCGCGCCGCCTTCAGCTCCTTGACGCCGGCGATCACGAAGCCGACCTCGCCGGCCGTCAGGCTGTCCTTGCCGCGCGATTTCGGAGTGAACACGCCGACCCGCTCGCACAGATACTGCGCCTGCGTCGACAGCAGCAGTATGCGGTCGCGTGGCCGCAGTACGCCGTCGACCACGCGCACCAGCATTACGACCCCTACGTAATTGTCGAACCACGAGTCGATGATCAGCGCCTTCAGCGGCGCATCCGGGTCGCCTTTGGGCGGCGGAATGCGCGCGATCACGGTTTCGAGTATCTCCGGCACGCCTTCGCCGGTCTTGGCGCTGGCGCGTACCGCGTCCGTCGCCGGGATGCCGATGATGTCCTCGATTTCCGAAATTACCCGCGCCGGATCGGCCGAAGGCAGGTCGATCTTGTTCAGCACCGGCACCACCTCGACGCCCTGTTCGAGCGCCGTGTAGCAGTTGGCGACGGTCTGCGCCTCGACTCCCTGCGAGGCATCGACCACCAGCAGCGCGCCCTCGCAGGCGGCGAGTGAGCGCGACACTTCATAGGAAAAATCGACGTGGCCGGGCGTATCGATCAGATTCAGCAGGTAGATCCTGCCGTCGCGGGCGCGGTAGTCGAGCGCTACCGTCTGCGCCTTGATCGTTATTCCACGCTCGCGCTCGAGATCCATCGAATCGAGCACCTGCGCTTCCATTTCCCGTTCCGACAACCCGCCGCACCACTGGATGAAGCGGTCCGCCAGCGTCGATTTGCCGTGATCGATGTGCGCAATAATGGAAAAATTTCGAATGTGGTCCATCAGAAACCATGAAAAAGGGCACGCTGCCTGCGTGCCCTGTTCGTCCTTTCGCCGCTGGTTTTTTATTCTAACCCATTATCGCCGCATGTCAGCCGGCATCCTTCTCCACCCTGAGCGGAACGTACAGCGTCATATCGTTGCGGCGCACCAGCAGCGCCGGGATGTCGTCCTTCTTGAACTGCCCAAGCAGCTGGCCAAGCTGTTCGATCGATTTCACCTGCTGGTTGTTGACCGCCAGAATGATGTCGCCGCGGCGCAGTCCGGCGCGCGCAGCAGCGCCCTGGGTGTCCTCGACGACGACGCCGCCGGTTATTTTCAGCTGGTTGCGCTGTTCGGCAGTCGGCTCCGACGCGGTTATTCCGAGACGACTGACGGCATCGGGTGTCGGCGATTTGCCGCTGCCACGGCGCGGTTTGAGTTGCGGCGCGATGCCGTTTTCATCATCCGCCACCGCCATTTCGCCGACCACGATCGGCAGATCGAGCGGGTTCTTGTTGCGCATGACCTGCATCATGACCCTGGCGCCGGGCTTGGTCGTACCGACGATCCGCGGCAGATCGTCAGACTCTTCCACTGCCTTGCCGTCGAACTTGAGGATAACGTCTCCGTTCTCGACGCCGGCGCGGTCCGCCGGACTGCCCTTCTCGACTGAACTCACCAGCGCCCCTTCCGCCTTCGGCAACCCGAATGACTCTGCGAGATCCTTGGTCACCGCCTGTATCATCACGCCGATGCGACCGCGTTTTACCTTGCCCGACGCGCGTAATTGCGTCGCAACGTCATTCGCGACGTCGATCGGGATCGCAAACGACAGCCCCATGAAACCGCCGGTGCGGCTGTAAATCTGGGAATTGACGCCGACCACTTCGCCTTTCAGATTGAACAACGGCCCCCCCGAGTTGCCGGGGTTGACCGCGACGTCCGACTGGATGAAAGGCACCAGATTTTCATCCGGCAGCGACCGCCCCTTGGCGCTGACAATGCCGGCGGTCACCGAGTTCTCGAAACCGAATGGCGAGCCGATCGCGACCACCCATTCACCGACCTTCAGCTTGTTGGGATCGCCGGTCTTCACGAACGGCAGGCCGGTCGCATCTATCTTGAGCAGCGCAATATCGGTGCGTTTGTCGGTGCCGATGACCTTGGCCTTGAATTCGCGTTTGTCGTTGAGTTTGACGTCGACTTCGTCGGCGGCATCGACCACGTGGGCGTTGGTCAGAATATAGCCGTCGGAGCTGATGATGAACCCGGATCCAGTCGAAT
This sequence comes from Burkholderiales bacterium, assembly GCA_035524795.1. Classification (GTDB taxonomy): domain Bacteria; phylum Pseudomonadota; class Gammaproteobacteria; order Burkholderiales; family SG8-41; genus DATKOF01. Next base: position 52,334 of record DATKOF010000035.1, on the reverse strand, counting down.
TCGACTGGAAATCGCGCGGCGCGGGACCGCCGGGGTTGGGCATGAAGCGGCGGAAAAACTCATAGAACGGATCATCCTCCGGCAGATTCGGGATCTGCGGCATTACCGCCGGATGATGAACCGTCAGCGTGGTGCTGATATTGACGACCGCCGGCCCCTGTTTCTCCACCAGGTCGGTGAAATCCGGCAACTGGGCGGCGGCGGAAAATGAGAACGCGGTTAAAACCAGGAAAATGAATTTACGCAACATCAACTGGGTTCCTTTCTCTACATGCGGCTTGACAACGGAATGCAACATTACTTTTGTTCCGGGGTTAATGAATCGGCGATCAATTTTATCGTGCCCGGCGGGGCTTCGCCCACCACCGTCACCATCCGGTCGGCCTCCGGCTTGACGTAGATATTGATCGCGCCATGCGCGGCCGGCCCCGCCGCCGGCGGAGATGCCGGCGGCGGTTCGATGAAAATCGAGACGGCCGCAATGCCGTCTGAATAGACGATCTGGGATATCGCAGGGTGCCCGGGCAGAGAGCGCTTGATTGCGGCAAGACGTTTGAACCCCGGCGGCGCATTCAGCACGCCATCGCCCATGGCGTCGCTCTGGTCGAGCGCGGCCCGATCGACGCGCCAGTTCCTGCTTTCCGCCGCGTAATGCGGCTTCAGCATTCCCTTGCTGATTGTATTTCCGATGCTGAGAGCGGTGAACGCGAAGGATTCGACGATTTCATTGTCGCTGTCGTAGGTTCGCACGCGCAACGGCAGGCCGGTCGCGAGTTCGGCGCAGAAATAATGGCCATAGCGCAAGTTATCCTTCGGTTTCAGCAGAACCACCTGACAGCTGAATCCAGCCACGCGGTCGCGCTCACCCTTGACCGGCACATAGCTTTCGGTGATGCCCGACAGCAGCTGTGGCGGCAGCAGCGCGGGGAATTGACCCAATGTCCGCTTTTCGGCCAGTACGAGTTCGCGTTCCGGCAGATAACAGGTGACGTTTTCATTGTTGCGCACGATTTCACGCAGCGGCCCGTCGAGTGTCGCCAGCCGTTCGTGCTCGCCGTCGGCATCGACGATGTGCCAGATACGCGACGTCTCGACCTCATTGCCGTGATGATAAATGAAGGTGCCGGCATAACTGACATGTCGCGATGCCGCGGCTATTTTCTGCAGCCATGCCATCGCGTCCGCCGGCGGCCCGGGATCCTCCGCACGGACGAGCGGAGCGCCGCCGAACTGGAGAATGCAAAACAGGGCTGTCAACGCTGATCGCATGTCCAATGGCTCAATGCGTTGCCTGATCGTCGGAAACGGTGCGCACATAAGGCGCAACGCCCTGCATCATCGTGCTCGGGGAGAATTCCTGGTGGGCGATCAGATATTCGTTGATTTTGGCCTGGTTGATCGGCTGTGGTGGCTGGAAAGCGACTTGGGCCGGCTGCTGCCGGGCCGGACGGAATGGATTATCGACATTGATCGCCAAGGTCAGCACGAAGGCAACGGCAGCCAGCGAAGCGGCGGCGGACAGGGTATAGCCGATTACCTGCCGGTGGGTAAAGCGCGGCGCGATGATGGTCGGTTCCTCGGCAAGCCGTCCGCAGACGCGCATGGTGAAAGTATCGTCCAGTGCGGGCTCGCCCCGCATCACGTCGCCGATCAGGTAAAACGTGTCCCAGGTTTCCCGGCACTCGGCAGAGTCTTTCAGGCGCAGCAGATTGTGCCGCGTCTCCTGACTGCTCAACTCCCCGTCCATCAACGCCGAAATTTTATCCATCACCATCTCCTGTCTTTGCTGGTGCCAAGCTGCGGCCGCAGCCGTTCGGCGATCGCTTCCCGGGCCCGGAAAATCCGCGACCGCACCGTGCCGATCGGACAATTCATTACCTGCGCGATTTCCTCATAGCTCAAACCCTCGATTTCCCGCAACGTGATCGCCGTGCGCAATTCCTCCGGCAGTTCCTGCAGGGTTTGGTTCACGGTTTCGGCAATCTGCCGGCTGATCAGTTCATTTTCCGGGGTATTCAGTTCCTTGAGCTGCTGGCCGTCTTCAATGTTCTCGGCTTCTTCATGGTCGACATCGGTCACGGTCGGCGCCCGCCGGCCCATCGCGACCAGATAGTTCTTGGCGGTATTGACGCCGATCCGGTACAACCAGGTATAAAACGCGCTGTCACCGCGGAACGTCGGCAATGCGCGATAAGCCTTGATGAACGCCTCCTGCGTCACGTCCTCCACCTCGCCGGGATCGCGGATGAAACGCGACAACAGGCGTGCCAGCTTGCGCTGGTACTTGCTGACCAGCAATTCGAAAGCGTGCTTGTCGCCGCGCTGCGCCCTTTCGACCAGTTGATGGTCGACTTCGCGATCGCCCATGAAACCGGTCCCCTGGAATTTTTAGGCTTGAAGGGCAATATGCCCCCGAAAACAGGTTGCCAAGTATACATTCAGGACACGGCCCAAGGAATGTGGAGTTAAACCATTTAAACCCTAAGCCAATGACAAACCCGCCGCTCAATAGTTCACTTTTCGATACCAGCATGTCCTGCTCGCCTGCACGCGGCGGCCGAACCGGGGAACGCGGCCATTTTGCTATAGTTATGCGGTTTCTCCTCTTCGAACGACGATGGCGCGCCATTTCGAGGTATTGATCATCGGCACCGGACTTGCCGGCCTCACGCTGGCGTTGCATCTGGCCGACCGGCGCCGGGTCGGGTTGGTTACGAAAAGACATCTGCTCGACGGCGCCAGCAGCTGGGCCCAGGGCGGCATCGCGGCGGTACTCGCCGACGACGACTCGGCAGCCCACCATGTTCGCGACACACTGGATGCCGGCGCCGGGCTGGGCAGCGAGGAAACCACCCGCTACGTGGTCGAGCATGGCCGTGCCGGCATCGAGTGGCTGATCGCGCAGGGAGTGCCGTTCACGCGCGACGGCGCGACCGGCAACGGCTATCACCTGACCACCGAAGGCGGCCACAGCCATCGCCGCGTGATCCACGTCGACGACGCGACCGGTCGCGCAGTGCAGACCACGCTCGAAGCCAAGGTCCGGGCTCATCCCAACATCACTCTGCTCGAGCAACACAACGCGGTCGACCTGATCACCGGCGCCAAACTCGGCCTGCCCGGCAACCGCTGCTACGGCTGCTACGTGCTGGACACAAGGCACAACCGGGTCGAGGTCGTCAGCGCGCAGCACGTGGCGCTGGCCACCGGCGGCGCCGGCAAGGTCTATCTGTACACGACCAATCCGGACACCGCGACCGGCGATGGCGTCGCGATGGGATGGCGCGCCGGTTGCCGCGTCGCCGACATGGAATTCGTGCAGTTCCACCCGACACTGCTCTACTACGCGCACAGCCGGCAGCCGTTCCTGATCTCGGAGGCGGTGCGCGGCGAAGGCGGCCTGCTCCGGCTTCCCGACGGCACGCGCTTCATGCCGGCGCATGATCCACGCGCCGAACTGGCGCCGCGTGATGTCGTCGCGCGCGCCATCGACTTCGAGATGAAAAAACACGGCGTCGACTGCGTCTATCTCGACATCACCCATCAGCCCGCCGAATTCATCCGCGAACATTTTCCGACCATTTACCAGCACTGCATGGCGTTCGGCATCGATATCACCCGCCAGCCGATTCCGGTGGTGCCGGCCGCTCATTACACCTGCGGCGGCATCGTCACCGACCACCGCGGCCGCACCGACGTTCCCGGCCTCTACGCGATCGGCGAGACCGCGTGGACCGGCCTGCACGGCGCCAACCGGCTCGCCAGCAACTCGCTGCTTGAATGCCTGGTGTTCGGCATCGCGGCGGCGCACGACATCCTGGAACAGCTGTCGACCGAGATCCCCGCGCTGCCGGAGTGGGACGAAAGCCGCGTCACCGACGCCGACGAGGAAATCGTGATCTCCCACAACTGGGATGAGCTGCGCCGCTTCATGTGGGATTACGTCGGCATCGTGCGCACCAACAAGCGGCTCGAACGCGCGCTGCACCGCATCCGCCTGCTGCAGGACGAGATCCACGACTATTACAGCAATTTCCGTGTCACCGGCGACCTGCTTGAACTGCGCAATCTGGTGCAGGCTGCCGAACTGATCGTGCGCAGCGCGCAGCTGCGCCATGAAAGCCGCGGCCTGCATTTCAACCGTGACTATCCCGACCTGCTGCCCGCGGCGCGCAACACGATCCTGGTGCGCTGACCTTCATGATCTCTCCGACGCCCCGCGATTACGATCTCGAACCGCTGTGGATTCCGTTCACCTCGAACCGGGACTTCAAGGCTGCGCCGCGGCTGCTGGTCGCGGCGCAGGACATGCATTACATCGCCGAAGACGGCCGCCGCATCCTCGATGGCACCTCGGGCCTGTGGTGCGTCAATGCCGGCCACTGCCGGCCGCAGATCGCCGAGGCGATCCGCCAACAGGCGGCCGAACTCGACTTCGGCCCGATTTTCCAGATGGCGCATCCGGGGCCGTTCAGGCTCGCCGCACGGCTGCGCGCGCTGCTGCCCGGCGATCTCGATCACACGTTTTTCACCAATTCGGGCTCCGAAGCCGTGGACACCGCGCTCAAGATCGCGCTTGCCTGGCATCAGGCTCGCGGCGAGCCGCAGCGCCGCTGGCTGATCGGCCGCGAACGCGCCTACCACGGCACCAACTTCGGGGGCACTTCGGTCGGCGGCATCGCCGCCAACCGCAAGGCATTCGGCGGCAATCTGCTGCCGTACGTCGATCACCTGCCGCACACTCACGATCTTGAACATAACGCGTTTACGCGCGGCCAGCCGCAGTGGGGCGCGCACTTTGCCGACGAGCTTGAAACGCGCATCGGCGCGCAACACGGCGCGGAAAACATCGCCGCCGTGATCGTCGAGCCGATGGCCGGTTCGACCGGTGTGCTGGTGCCGCCGCAGGGTTATCTCGAACGGCTGCGCGCGATCTGCGACAAATACGGCATCCTGCTGATCTTCGACGAGGTCATCACCGGTTTCGGCCGCCTCGGCGCGCCGTTCGCGTGCCGGAAGTTCGACGTGCTGCCCGATATGGTCTGCCTGGCCAAGGGACTGACCAACGGCGCGGTGCCGATGGGCGCGGTGGTCGTCCGCAAAAACGTCTACGACACCATCGTCAATGCCGCGCCGGAACACGGCATCGAGCTGTTCCATGGCTACACCTACAGCGGCCACCCGCTCGCCTGCGCCGCTGCGCTGGCGAGCCTTGACCTGTTCGAGGAACAGAAACTGTTCGCGCACGCGGCCGAACTTGCGCCCTGCTTTGAGGACGCCGTGCACTCGCTGCGCAGGCTGCCACATGTGATCGACGTGCGCAATATCGGCCTCGTCGCCGGCATCGAACTGGAACCGCGCGCGAGTGCCGCCATTACACGCGCATTTGAAGTGTTTCAGCGTTGCTTCGAGAAAGGCCTGCTGATCCGCATCACCGGCGACATCATCGCGCTGTCGCCGTCGCTGATCGTCAGCGAAAGTCAGATCGACGAGATCGTCGACAAGCTGGGCGCCGTGCTGAAAACCGTCGGCTAGGAATGCCCCGGCTGCAGATCAATTGAATTACGGCAGTCTGACGCGCTCGAGACGCAGCGCGTTGGTGACGACCGACAGCGAGCTGATCGCCATCGCCGCGCCGGCGATGACCGGCGACAGCAGCAGGCCGAACGCGGGATAAAGCACGCCGGCGGCGAGCGGAATGCCGAGCGCGTTATAACCGAACGCGAAGGCGAGATTCTGGCGGATATTGCGCATCGTCGCGCGCGACAGCAGCACGGCGCGCGCGATGCCGCGCAGATCGCCCTTGACCAGCGTGACGCCCGCGCTTTCCATCGCGATGTCAGTGCCGGTACCCATCGCGATGCCGACATCACCCTGCGCCAGCGCCGGCGCATCGTTGATGCCATCACCCGCCATCGCAACCTTGCGTCCCGCGTCCTGCAGGAGTTTGACGTGTTTTGCCTTGTCCGCCGGCAGCACTTCCGCGATCACCTCGTCGATGCCGATCTCGTTCGCCACCGCATCCGCCGTCGCGCGCGCGTCGCCGGTCAGCATCACCACGCGCACACCCATCTGCTTCAGCGCGGCGACGGCTTCCGGCGCGCCCTCCTTGATCGGGTCGGCAATCGCGGCAATGCCGGCTGCTGCATTGTCGATCGCAAAGAATACCGCCATCCTGCCCGCCGCGCGCCACACCTCGGCGGTCTCGTGCCAGCGCTGAGGATCGATGCCCTGCCCGGCGAGAAATGCACGGCTGCCGACCCGCACGCGGCGGCCGCCGACGGTTGCAGCCACGCCGAAACCGTTGAAGACCTCGAACGCCGATGTGGCCGCCGGCGTGACTCCGCGCTGCGCGGCGCCGTCGACGATGGCGCGCGCGATCGGGTGTTCAGAGAGTTGTTCGACGCCTGCGACCAGCGCCAGCGCCTCGTTCTCGGCGATCCCTTCGGCGCGAAAATCGGTAAGCGTCGGCCGCCCCACAGTCAGCGTGCCGGTTTTGTCGGCGACTACGATATCGATCCCGCGCATGCGCTCGATCGCCTCGGCGTTGCGGAACAGGATGCCGGCGCGCGCGCCCCGCCCCATCGCGACCGTCATCGAAATCGGCGTCGCGAGGCCGACCGCGCACGGGCAGGCGATGATCAGCACTGCAACGGCGTTGAGCAATGCGTAGGCAAGCCGCGGTTCCGGTCCCCATATTCCCCAGACGATCGCGGTGAGCACCGCGACCGCGACGACGATCTGCACGAAATAGGCGGCGATCAGGTCGGCGAGCCGCTGGATCGGCGCGCGCGTGCGCTGCGCTTCCCCCACCATGTGAATGATCTGGGCGAGCAGCGTGTCCGCGCCGACGCGTTCCGCGCGCATCACGAGCGCGCCGCCGCTGTTGATGGTGGCGCCGGTCAGCCGGTCGCCGGCGCGTTTTGCGACCGGCAGCGGCTCGCCGGTGATCATCGATTCGTCGACATGGCTCGTGCCTTCAAGCATCGTGCCGTCGACCGGAACCCTGCTTCCCGGCTTCACGCGCAACCGGTCGCCAACGACGATCAATTCCAGCGGTACTTCTTCCTCGCCGCCGTCATCACGCAACCGCCACGCGCGGTTGGGCGCGAGCTTCAGCAACTCCTGGATCGCGCGGCCGGTGCGGCCGATCGCGCGCATCTGCAGCACATCGCCGAGCATCACCAGCGTCACGATCACCGCAGCCGCCTCGAAATAGGTGCCGACCGATCCGTCGTGCGAGCGGAATTCGTGCGGAAAAATTCCCGGAACCAGCACCGCAACCAGGCTGAACAGGTAGGCGAGACCGACACCGAGGCCAATCAATGTGTACATGTTCAGTGACCGGTGGCGCAGCGACAGCCATAACTTGTGCAGGATCGGCCAGCCGGTCCACAGTACGACCGGCGTGCCGAGCGCAAATTCGAGCCAGCCGCTCGCGCGCGGCGTCAGCCCGAACGGCTCGTGGATGCCGGCCATCGGCGCCATCGCGAGTACCAGCAGCGGAATCGACAGCGCGATCCCGACCCACAGACGGCGGGTCAGATCACGCAGCTCCGAATTGTCTTCCGGCGCGCCTGCGACCGGCACCAGTGCCATCCCGCAGATCGGGCAGTTACCCGGCGTCGGACTGCGGACTTCGGGATGCATCGGACACGTGTATTCGGCGGCGGGTCTAACGGTTCCGGACATCGGCACCAGCGCCATGCCGCACTTCGGACAACCGCCCGGGGCATCGCGCACGATTTCCGGATGCATCGGGCAGGTGTAGCGCGCGCCGACTGGCGGCGGAGCAGACACCAGCGCAGGCGTCGCCGGTTTGGCGTGCAGGTAGCGCTCGGGGTCGGCGCGGAACTTGGTGGCGCACCCCTGACAGCAGAAATAAAACGTTTTGCCGGCGTGCTCGACGGATTTCGCCGGGTCTGCCGCAACCTGCATACCGCAAACCGGATCCTGGTACGGCTTATCCGTAGTCATAATCAGACCATGGGTTGCGGCAGCTCATGCAGGCAATGAGTGATCCACTGCGCGGTCAGTTTTTCCTGCACCGAGTTCTGCTTGAGGCGCTGGTCGAGCGCACCCCAGTCAACGCGATCGAGCGGCTGGTCCTGGTTAAAGCACGAGAACACATAGCTGGTTTTGCCGGTCGTCGGGTCATGGTGGGGCTGCAGACACTGCGCGCAGATTTCCTTCATCATGCACTGCATCGGCGAGTTGATCGAGCCGATCGCAAAATGATGCTCCTTGAGGAACGATTTCAACACGTCGTGCCGCGCGCGCGCGACCGCTGCCATCATCTTGTCCGAGCCGATCGCAATGATGTGGTCGGCGTCCTTGATGGCAATCGGCTGTGCGCCGAGCGCGCCGCTTGCATAGGCGTGGATGCCGTTCACGATGTTGCCGACGAAACGCTTGTCCTGCGCGCGGTCGGGCGTGAAGCCCGGCTCCTCGTCGCAGCACCAGACCACGGCATCGGACGCCGCCTCGATTTCGGCAACCTTGTAGCGGTCGATCACGCGCTTGTAGCCGGCGAAATACAGCACGCGACTGCCGGCCTTGCGCAACGCGGCGCCGATCGAAAACAGCACCGCGTTGCCGAGCCCGCCGCCGACCAGCACCACGGTTTCATCGGGCGGGATTTCGGTCGGCGCGCCGGTCGGCCCCATCAGCACCAACGGATCGCCCGGCTTGAGCAGCGCACACAGATCGCTCGACCCGCCCATTTCGAGCACGACCGTCGAGATCAAGCCCTTTCCGACGTCGACCCAGGCGCCGGTCATCGCCAGCCCCTCCATTGCGAACGTGGTGTCACGGGTGTGCGCGGCGCGCGTTTCGAAATCCTGCAGACGATAGAACTGGCCGGGACGGAAGCGGCGCGCCGCCGCCGGCGCGCGCACCACGACCTCGACGATATTGGGCGTCAGCCGCACCACGTCGTGCACCGTCGCGCGTAATTCATCGTTGAGACGCGCGACGAATTCGGCGTCGCCGCTGGCGCAGGCGGGCCGGACTTTTTCCAGCACGCGGCTGACGATCGGATAGCCTTGCTTCGCGCTGCCCATTGCCTTGACCACGTTGCCGAAGAACGACGGATGGACGTCGCCGAAATAACTGATGAAGCGGCCGTCGCCGTGTTTTGCCAGCAGCACGCGTACCTGCTCCGGCTTCGAGATCGCCGGTTCCGAGGCGACCGGATTGCCGTCCTCGCCGCAGGCGCGAAAATATTTGCCGTCGAGTCTGAAATGCGCAGTGTCTTCGCGCGCCAGCACCGTATTGGGCTGAGTGCCGGCGGCGACCAGCACAGTCCTGGCCGGCAGTTCGGTTTCGCCGCCGTTTGCCGGTTTGCCTTCCGCGTCGGGTTTCTGCACCGCCATCCGGATCGCCCGCGCATGGCCCCAGGCGTCGACCTCGACCGCGAGCGGGCTCAGGTTTTCGGCAAAGCGAATGCCTTCTTCAAGCGCTTTCTGCACTTCTTCATGGTTCAGCGTGTATGACGGGCTGTCGGTGAGATGCCGGCGGTAGGCGATCGTGACGCCGCCCCACGATTGCAGCAGCTCGATCAGCTGCGGCGCGCGGTTCTGCAAAATAGCGGTTGCGCGCTCGGCGCGGATCGCGCGCGCATGCGCAAGCCATTCGTCGGCAATCGCACGCTCCTCTTCGTTCCACGCCGCGCGCACTTCGATTTCGCCTTTTTCCTGCGCCAGCGTATCGTAACGGCGCAGGAATTTCTCGACCTGCACCGGATAATAAGCGAGTGACTCGGTCGCGGTGTCGATCGCGGTCAACCCGCCGCCGATCACGACCACCGGCAGCCGCAGCTGCATGTTGGCGATCGAATCGCTCTTCGCGGCGCCGGTCAGCTGCAACGCCATCAGGAAATCCGACGCCGCGCGCACGCCGCGCGCCAGTCCATGCGGCATGTCGAGCACCGTCGGCTTGCCGGCGCCGACCGCCATCGCGAGATGGTCGAAGCCGAGCTCGAACGCGTTCTCGACCGTCAGCGTGCCGCCGAAGCGCACGCCGCCGAACAGTGCGAACTGCTCGCGGCGTTCGAGCAACAGCCGGATCAGTTTCAGGAAATTCTTGTCCCAGCGCACCGTGATCCCGTACTCGGCGACGCCGCCGAAGCCCGCCATCACGCGCGCATCGAGCGCCTCATAAAGCGCATTGACGTCGCGCACCGGCTCGAACGGCGCACGTTTGCCGTGCGCGTCAACGCCCGAAATTTCGGCCGGCAGCGGCTCGATTTTGAGGCCGTCGATGCCGACCACGGTATGGCCGTCGTTGATCAGGTAATGCGCGAGCGTGAAACCGGCCGGCCCCATGCCGGCGATCAGCACACGCTTGCCGCTCGGTGGCAGCGGATACGGCCGCCGCAAATTGAGCGGGTTCCAGCGCGTCAGCAGGCTGTAGATCTCGAAGCCCCACGGCAGTTCGAGCACGTCCTTCAGCGTGCGCGTCTCTGCCTGCGGGATGTTGACCGGCTCCTGTTTCTGGTAGATGCAGGCCTTCATGCAGTCGTTGCAGATGCGGTGGCCGGTTGCCGCCGCCATTGGATTGTCGACCACGATGATGGCGAGCGCGCCGATGACGATGCCCTCGGTCTTGACCTTGTGGAACTCGGAAATCTTCTCTTCGAGCGGACAACCGGCGAGCGTGACGCCGAGCGGGCTTTTCTTGAACGACACGTTGCCCCTGCCGCTGGCGCCTTTCTCGCGCAGCCCTTTCGAGCATGAGTCCTTGCCTTGCTGATGGCACCAGATGCAGTAATTGGCCTGATCGAGCGCGCCGGCGAGATCGGCGCCGGCGTCGGTCAGCGCGAAGCCTTCGCGCCGGCGCAGGTGCCCGGGATCCATGTGGTATTCGGTATAACCGGGACGGTTTTCGGCGACCAGCGGCACCAGATGCTGGTAATCGAGCTTGTGCGGCACCTTGAACAGCACGCCCGCTGCATGATGGGCCTTGCCGGCCGGCGTCAACACCGCCCATGCCGCATAGCGCAGCGCGAATTCGAGTTCGCGCGCGTGCGCGGCCTCGTCCTGCAGCCAGGCGTTGACGCTGCGTGCGAACGCGAGTTCGCTGAATTCGCCACCGATCAATGACGTCAGTTCAGCACGCAGCGCGGCACCATCCACCTCCTCGGCGTCTTTGATCGATACCTTGTGCAACGCCTTGCGTTGAACGAACAACCGTTTGCAACCGTAGAGCGGAGCCAATTCATGGTGGCGCGCCGACAATTGCCCGAGTTCCTTTCGGATGCCGAACAGTCCGGCGATGAAATCGTCGAGATGCGGCGCCAGCGCGATCAGCAGCTCCGACTCCTGTTTGACGGCCAGCGCTTCCGGATTACCACGCGCGGTGACGAGTTGTTCGTGCAGCGTCGCATCGCTGCGCTCAAGTTCCTTCAGGAAGGCGGCGTCGAGATGCAGCAGTCCGTCGCGCCGGTAAAGGTCGTTGAATGAAAGCTGATGTGCGAGTTTCAACATGAATAAACCGATGCGGGCCGCAAAACCCGAAAAAATAGCATAAACGGAGAGTTAATTACTTATTCCAAATCAGCGGCGCGTTCGGCGGCGGTGACGGTGTTGGTAATCAGCATCGCGACGGTCATGCGGCCGACGCCGCCGGGCACTGGCGTGATCCATGCAGCGGTTTCGCTCGCCGAATCGAAATCGACGTCGCCGGTGAGCTTGCCGTCCGGCAGCCGGTTCATCCCGACGTCGATCACCACCGCGCCCGGTTTCACCATGTCGCCGGTAACCATCCGCGCGCGGCCGACCGCGACTGCGAGGATATCGGCGCGCAGCGCGTGCTGTTTCAGGTCGGGCGTCCGCGAATGGCAGACAGTGACCGTCGCGTTGCGCGCCATCAGCATCAGCGCGAGCGGTTTGCCGACGATCGTGCTGCGTCCGATCACGACCGCCTGTTTTCCTTCGGGATCGATGCCGATCTGATCGAGCATCGTCATCACGCCGAGCGGCGTGCACGGCGCGAAAATGGTGTCGCCGGTCAGCAGCGCGCCGAGATTGGTCCAGCCGAAACCGTCGACGTCCTTGGTCGGCGCGATCGCCTGCGTCACGCGCTGCGCGTTGAACTGCGGCGGCAGCGGCAGCTGCACCAGGATGCCGTGAATCTTCGGGTCGTCATTGAGGCGCTGCAACAACGCCAGCACGTCGGCTTCCGCAGTATGCGCCGGAAGGCGGTATTCCTCGGAATGCAGTCCGGTGTCGGCGCAGGCTTTGACTTTGTTGCGGACATAGACCTCGGACGCCGGATGGTTGCCGACCAGCACCACCGCGAGGCCCGGCTTCGCGCCGCGGCGGCCGAGCGCCGCGACGCGCTGCTTGAGAGCGGCATAGGTTTGCTGAGCGATCGCCGCGCCGTCGATGATTTTTGCGGTCATTCAATGCCCGTTGCTTCCCGCGCTGCGCGGGACATCCAGAACCTGGAAGAAAATTTCATCGCGCTTGACCATTCCAAGCTCATTGCGCGCGCGCTCCTCGATCGCGTCGAAACCCTGTTTGAGGTCGCGCACGTCGGCGTCGAGCGCCGCGTTGCGCTCCTGCAGTTTGCGGTTGGCATCGCGCTGCTCCTGAAGCTGATGGTCCACTTCCCGCACCCGCAGCCAGCCGCCCTTGCCGAACCACAACGGATATTGCAGCAACACGATCAGCGCGCCCAGCGCAAACGCAAGCGGTTTCATCGACGGACGTCAGCCCGCGGCGAGATGATGAAACGCACCGCGTCCGGCATAGCTCGCGGCCTCGCCGAGGTCTTCCTCGATGCGCAGCAGCTGGTTGTACTTGGCAATGCGGTCGGAGCGCGACAGCGAACCGGTCTTGATCTGCAGCGCATTGGTGCCGACCGCGATGTCGGCAATCGTCGTGTCCTCGGTCTCCCCGGAACGGTGAGAAATGACCGTCGTATAGCCGGCGCGCTTCGCCATCTGGATCGCGGCCAGCGTCTCGGTCAGTGTGCCGATCTGATTGACCTTGATCAGCACCGAATTGGCAACGCCCTGCTTGATGCCCTTCTCGATGATTTTGGTGTTGGTCACGAAAATATCATCGCCGACCAGTTGCACCCTCTTGCCGAGCTGTTTGGTCAACAGCTTCCAGCCGTCCCAGTCGTCCTCGGCCATCCCGTCTTCGATGCTGATGATCGGATAGCGCTTGATCCAGTCCGCCAGCAGTTCGACGAGTTCGGCCGATTTCAGCGTCTTGCCCTCGCACGCCAGCGTATATTCTCCGTCCTTGTAGAACTCGGAGCTTGCGCAATCGATGCCGATCGCGATGTCTTTGCCCGGCTGGTAGCCGGCGGCGCCGATCGCCTCGACGATCAGCTTCAGCGCTTCCTCGTGGCCGGCGAGCCGCGGCGCGAAGCCGCCCTCATCCCCGACCGAGGTCGCCAGCCCCCGCCCGTGCAGCAGCTTCTTCAGCGCCTGGAACACTTCGGCGCCGGCGCGCAGCGCCTCGCGGAACGTCGGCAGTCCGAGCGGAATCAGCATGAATTCCTGCATGTCGAGACTGTTGTCGGCGTGGGCGCCGCCGTTGATCACGTTCATCAGCGGTACCGGCATCGCCATCGGCCCTGCGCCGCCGAGGTAGCGATGCAGCGGCAGCCCGGTCTCCTCGGCTGCCGCCTTGGCCACTGCCAGCGATACCGCGAGCAGCGCGTTGGCGCCGAGACGCGACTTGTTTTCGCTGCCGTCGACTTCGATCAGCGTCTTGTCGATGAAACCCTGCTCGACCGCGTCGAGGCCGATGATCGCCTCGCAGATCTCGGTATTGACGTGTTCGACCGCTTTCAGAACCCCCTTGCCGCCGTAACGCCCGGCGTCGCCGTCGCGCAGTTCGATCGCTTCGCGGCTGCCGGTCGAGGCGCCGGACGGCACCGCGGCGCGCCCCAGCACGCCGGATTCGAGCAGCACGTCGGCTTCCACTGTCGGCATCCCGCGCGAATCGAGGATTTCGCGCGCGATGACATCCACTATCGCAGTCATTGCTTTTCCTATGTAGTCATTGTCCGTTCGAGAAAACCGCGCCGCTTGACCAGCGCGTCGAGATCGCGCAGCGTTTCGAGCAGTGCGAGCATCTGTTTGAGCGGCCACGCGTTGGGGCCGTCCGATAACGCCCGCGCCGGATCCGGATGCGTTTCCATGAACACTCCCGCGACGCCGCTGGCGACCGCGGCGCGTGCCAGCACCGGCACGAATTCGCGCTGGCCGCCGCTGCTCGCACCCTGTCCGCCGGGCAATTGTACCGAATGGGTGGCATCGAACACGACCGGACAGCCGGTTTCGCGCATGATCGCCAGCGAGCGCATGTCCGATACCAGATTGTTGTAGCCGAAGCTGGCGCCGCGTTCGCAGACCATGATGTTGTCCTGACCGCTTGCCTCACGCGCCTTGTCCACCACGTTTTTCATGTCGCCCGGCGCCAGAAACTGGCCCTTCTTGATGTTGACCGGCCGGCCGGCCGCAGCCACGGCGCGGATGAAGTCGGTCTGGCGGCACAGGAACGCCGGCGTCTGCAGCACATCCGCCACGGCCGCCACCGGTTCGATCTGGTCGATTTCATGGACATCGGTCAACACCGGCACTTCGATACCAGACTTTACCTCATCCAGTATCTTAAGTCCTTCGTCCATCCCCTTACCACGAAAAGATTTTCCTGAACTACGATTCGCTTTGTCGAATGACGATTTGTAGATGAAAGGCACACCCAGCATGGTGCAGATTTCCTTGAGCCGGCCGGCGGTATCCAGCGCAAGTTGACGCGATTCGATCACGCACGGGCCTGCAATAAGGAACAGCGGCCGGTCGATACCGACCTCAAAGCTGCACAGTTTCATCGCAACTCACGCGATGTTCTTGAGTTTGGGCTCGGCCGCAGTCTTTCCGGCCGTGGCTTCGGCGTTGCGTGCCGCAGCGCGGATGAACGCGTTGAACAGCGGATGCCCGCCGCGCGGAGTCGAAGTGAACTCGGGATGGAACTGACAGCCGATGAACCACGGATGGCCGGGCAATTCGATCATTTCGCACAGACCGTCCTGCTGTGTCGACACGCCCGATACCCGCAGCCCGGCCCGCTCGATCCGCGGCAGATAATGGTTGTTGACTTCGTAGCGGTGGCGGTGGCGCTCGACGATGCGGTCGGCGCCATAGATTTCACGCACCTGGCTGCCCGGCTTCAGCAGGCATTCCTGGCCGCCCAGCCGCATCGTGCCGCCGAGGTCGGAATTGGCATCGCGCTGCTCGATACGGCCGTCGCGGTCCTGCCATTCGGTGATCAGCGCGATCACCGGATGCGGCGTATCAGGATCGAATTCGGTGCTGTGCGCGCCGTCGAGGCCGGCGACGTCGCGCGCGTACTCGATCACCGCGAGCTGCATGCCGAGGCAAATGCCGAGATAGGGAATGCCGTGCTCGCGCGCGTAGCGGATCGCGCGAATCTTGCCCTCGACGCCGCGCTTGCCGAATCCGCCTGGCACCAAGATCGCGTCCATGCTGGCCAGCACGCCGGTGCCGTTTTTCTCGATGTTCTCGGAATCGACATAGTGGATTTTGACGCGCGCGCCGGTGTGGATGCCGGCGTGGATCAGAGCCTCCGACAGCGATTTGTACGATTCGGTCAGATCGACGTATTTGCCGACCAGCGCGATGTTGACTTCGCGCTGCGGGTGTTCGAGCGCGAAGATGAGTTTGTTCCACGCCGACAGATCGGCGGCCGGCGGCGCGAGGCTGAGCTTGCGGCAGACGATGTCGTCAAGCCGCTGATCGTGCAGCATCGCCGGAATCCTGTAGATGCTGTCGACGTCGACCGCGGAGATTACCGCCTCGACCGGCACGTTGGTGAACAGCGCGATCTTGCGCTGCTCGTCCGCCGGCAGCGGGCGATCGGCGCGGCACAACAGCACGTCGGGCTGGATGCCGATCTCGCGCAGCTCCTTGACCGAGTGCTGGGTCGGCTTGGTCTTGATCTCGCCGGCCGACGCGATATACGGCACCAGCGTCAGGTGGATGAAGCACGCATTGTCCCGGCCGAGTTCGATCGCCATCTGGCGAATCGCTTCGAGGAAAGGCAGCGACTCGATGTCGCCGACGGTGCCGCCGATTTCGACGATCGCGATCTCGGCATCGCCAGCGCCGCGCCGGATGAAGTGTTTGATCTCGTCGGTGATGTGCGGGATCACCTGCACCGTGCCGCCGAGGTAGTCGCCGCGCCGCTCCTTGCGGATCACGCTCTCGTAAATCTGGCCGGTCGTAAAATTGTTGCGCTTCGACATCTTGGCCTGCAGGAAGCGCTCGTAGTGGCCGAGGTCAAGGTCAGTCTCGGCGCCGTCCTCGGTGACGAACACCTCGCCGTGCTGGAACGGGCTCATCGTCCCCGGATCGACGTTCAGATACGGGTCGAGCTTGATCATCGAGATTTTGAGGCCGCGCGATTCGAGAATGGCGGCCAGCGAGGCGGCGGCGATACCTTTGCCCAGGGAGGACACCACACCACCTGTGACAAAGATATATTTGGTCATTTCAATTCATAGGCCGTTTGCGCATTTTACCCAAATCCGGACAAGCTCTCAACGCGCGCCTGATTTCGCGGCGGCACCGGCCGCCTGCGCCAGATAGAGCCGGGTCTCGACCACCGTGTCCGGGTTCAGCGACAGCGCGCCGATGCCCTCCTCGACAAGCCACTGCGCGAGATCGGGATGGTCGGACGGCCCCTGGCCGCAGATGCCGATGTACTTGCCGGCCTTGCGGCAGGCCTGGATCGCGAGATGTAGCATGTGCTTGACCGCCGGGTCGCGCTCGTCGAAATCGCCGGCGACGAGGCCGGAATCGCGGTCGAGACCGAGCGTCAACTGCGTCATGTCGTTGGAGCCGATCGAAAAGCCATCGAACAGTTCGAGGAACCGCGCGGCGAGCACCGCGTTCGACGGGATTTCACACATCATGATCACGCGCAGGCCGTTGTCGCCGCGCCTGAGGCCATTGGCGTCCATCGCCTCCAGCACCTTCTTCGCCTCATCGACGGTGCGCACGAACGGCACCATCACTTCGACGTTGGTCAGCCCCATCTCGTCGCGCACCTTCCTCAGCGCGCGGCATTCGAGCTCGAAGCAGGCGCGAAAGCTGTCGGCGACGTAGCGCGATGCGCCGCGGAAGCCGATCATCGGGTTTTCCTCGTCCGGCTCGTAGTGGTCGCCGCCGACCAGGCTCGAATATTCGTTCGACTTGAAGTCCGACAGCCGCACGATCACCGGCTTTGGCCAGAACGCGGCGCCGAGCGTGGCAACGCCTTCGGCGAGCTTCTCGACGTAGAACGCGACCGGGTCGGAGTAGCCGGCGGCGCGGCGCTCGATCTCGCCGCGGATTTTCTCCGGCACGTTCGGATATTCGAGCGCCGCGTGCGGGTGCAGGCCGATCATGTGCGCGATGATGAATTCGAGCCGCGCCAGCCCGACGCCGTCGTTGGGGATACGCCGGAACTCGAACGCAAGTTCGGGGTTGCCGACGTTCATCGCGATCTTGACCGGCGGCTGCGGCAGTTTATCGAGCGCGAGCTCGGTGACTTCGCTGTCGAGCAGCCCGCGATAGACGAAACCGGCTTCGCCCTCGGTGCATGACACCGTGACCGGCATGCCGTCGGTCAGCTTGGTCGTCGCGTCGCCGCAGCCGACCACCGCCGGGATGCCGAGCTCGCGCGCGACGATCGCCGCGTGGCAGGTGCGCCCGCCGCGGTCGGTCACGATCGCGCTGGCGCGCTTCATCACCGGCTCCCAGTCGGGATCGGTCATCGCCGCGACCAGCACGTCGCCCGGCTGCACGCGTTCCATCTCGGCGGTGCTGTTGATCACCTTCACCTTGCCGGCGCCAATGCGCTGACCGATCGCGCGTCCCTTGACCAGCACTTCGGAGCGCTGCTTCAGATGATAATGGCGTAGCACGTCGGCGCGCGCATGCGACTGCACCGTCTCCGGCCGCGCCTGCAGGATATAAAGCTGCTGATCGCCGGCATCGCGCCCCCACTCGATGTCCATCGGCTTGCCGTAATGCTGCTCGATCACGAGCGCGTGGCGCGCCAGTGCCTCGACCTCAGCGTCGCTGATGCAAAACTTGCGTTGCTCCACTTCCGGTACATCGAGTGTCCGCACCGATTTACCGACCGTCGCATCGGCGCCAAACACCATCCGGATCGCCTTGCCGCCGAGATTGCGGCTCAGGATCGCGGGGCGGTTCGCGCGCAGCGCGGGCTTGTAGACGTGGAACTCGTCGGGATTGACCTGTCCCTGCACCACTGTTTCGCCGAGGCCGTAGGCGGCATTGATCAGCACCACCTGATCGAAACCCGATTCGGTGTCGAGCGTGAACATCACGCCGCTCGCGCTGCTCTCGACCATGCGCTGCACACCGGCCGACAGCGCGACCTTGTTGTGCGCGAAGCCCTGATGCACGCGGTAGGCAATCGCGCGGTTGTTGTAGAGCGACGCAAATACGCGTTTGACCGCATCGAACACCGCGTCACGGCCGCGGATGTTCAGAAAGGTTTCCTGCTGGCCGGCGAACGACGCTTCGGGCAGGTCCTCGGCGGTTGCCGACGAACGCACCGCGACCGCAATCTCGCGCCTCGCCTGCTGCGAAAATTTTGCATAGGTCCGTTCGATTTCCGCCATCAACGCCGGCTGCAATGGCTGATCGATGATCCAGCCGCGGATCTGCGCGCCGGTCCTGGCCAGCAATTGAACGTTGCCGATGTCGAGCCCGGCCAGCGCCTGTTCGATCTTGCGGTCGAGACCGTTCTGGGCGAGGAACTCACGATAAGCCTCGGCCGTCGTCGCGAACCCGCCCGGCACCCGCACTCCGGCGGCAGTCAGCGTCGCGATCATCTCGCCGAGCGAGGCGTTCTTGCCGCCGACGCGACCGACGTCGGCTGCCCGGAGTTCGGTGAAATCAATGACGTATTGGATGTTTTTCATCGTTCGGCTGTCCGCGGTTCGACCATAAAAAGACATTCTATTCCGGCAAAGGTTTAATTGAGATGACTAAGCTCAAATTTCTGAGCTTTCTGAACAGCTCATTTCTTATTTCCCAAGCGAAACCCCTGCCGCCGAGTAAAATTGGAAATTAATCTAAAAAACATCGTTCGAGCCGTAAAATCACGAAAGAATATTTTAAATATGCCCGAAAGCCCACTTCGATTGATTCGCAAGAGTGCTGAGTTCATACCGCGCGAGCGTATGGGCGAACTTCCACGAGAGCTTCATGGATTCTATGTGCTGTATCGTTTCTCTCCAGCTGAAAGAAAATATGAGAACGATAAGTTCGATGTACTCTATGTCGGCATGGCAACCGCCGGTCGTCGCGGTGGAATCAAAGGCCGCCTAAAGTCTCACGCCAAATCGAGTCGGAAAGGCGGTCTTTGGACGCATTTCTCAGTATTCGTGGCTTGGGACAATATTCGCAATGAGGAAATCGCTGAACTCGAAGGCTTTTTTAGACACATCTACCGGCACGATTCTACGGCAAATCGCCTGAATATCCAGAAGGGATTTAAGAAAGCTCGCGCCGTCCGTGAGGATGATCTGCGCAAATGGAAGAACCTCGGTGGTGCGACATAACTCGGTATGTCAGATTTTTCGCCTCACCCACTCGAACAGGCAAACCGCCGCCGAAGCGGCGACATTCAGCGATTCCGTGCCCTGCGCCATCGGTATCGCGATGGTTCGATCGGCAGCGCCGACCAAGCCTTCTGACAGTCCCCCGCCCTCGTTGCCGAGCACGAACGCGACCGCGCCGCGCAAATCGGCATCGAACAACGAGGCCGAAGCTTTCTGATCTGCCGCCAGCACTTTGCCCTTGAACTCGCGCGCGATTGCAATCAAATCGCTGTCCTCGTGAATGTTCAGCAGGAAATGTGCGCCCATGCCGGCGCGCAGTACGCGCGGCGACCAGGCATCGACGGAATTTTTCGATAGAAAGATTTCCCCCACCCCTGCCGCCGCCGCGCTGCGCAAAATCGAGCCGAGATTGCCGGCGTCCTGAATGTCTTCGAGCAGCACGCAGGTTGCGTCGAGTTTCGATGGCGCAGGCTGCGGTCTGGCGATCGCTGCCAGAATGCCGGTCGGCGTTTCGACCGTGGACAGGCGCTTGAACAGACCGTCGCTCAATACGACGGGTTCGAGCGGCTTCAACGATTGCAGCAATTGCTCGATCTCCTGATTTTCCAGCCCGCCGTCGCTGACAGCGACGAGTTCCGGCCGTCCGCGATGATCGCGGTACATCTCAACCAGATGCACGCCGTCGAGCAGCGTTTTGCGCTGCTGGTTGCGCTCGCGCGTGTTCTGCGCAAGTTTCAACAGCGCCTTGTAACGCGGATTGTCGGCAGATGCGATGCGCTTCACGGCAGCAGTTCGCGCACCGGCGCAAACGAGCGGCGATGAACCGCGCACGGGCCGTGGCGCTTCAGCGCCTCGAAGTGCTCCGGCGTCGGATAGCCCTTATGATGGTCGAAGCCGTATTGCGGATAGCGCAGATGCAGTTCCATCATCAACCGATCGCGATCAACCTTGGCGAGAATGGAAGCCGCCGAAATCGCGGCGACGCTGCTGTCGCCGCGCACGATCGCGCGCGCCGGCACCTCAAGCTTCGGGAAATGGATGCCGTCCACCAGCACTTCGTTCGGCCGGACGGTCAACGCCTCGACCGCGCGCTTCATCGCCAGCAGCGACGCGCGCAGAATGTTGAGTTCGTCGATTTCCTCGACCGAGGCGCTGGCGACCGCCCACGCCACGGCCTGCGTCTTGATTTCGACCGCCAGTGTCAGGCGCCGCTCAACGGGAACGCGCTTGGAATCAGTGAGTCCCTTGAACACCGAATACGGCGCGAGGATCACCGCCGCCGCATAGACCGGGCCGGCGAGCGGGCCGCGCCCCGCTTCATCGACGCCACACACCAGTTCGCCGCTCATCGGTCGATCTCACGCGCCGATCAGCGGCAACACCGCTTCGGCCGCGCGCCGGGCGGCGCCATGCTGCAGGCTGGCGCCAAGCGCGGTGAACCTGCGTTCGAGGCGTTCGCGCACAACCTGGTCGGCGAGCAGGTTGAGCACCGCCTGGCTCAGGTTGTCCGGCGTCGCGTCGTCCTGGATCAGCTCCGGCACCACGAATTCGCCGCACAGGATGTTGGGCAACCCGTAATACGGCAGATAGCCCTTGCCCTTCAGCCACCAGTAGCTGAGCGCGGGCATCCGGTAGGCAATCACCATCGGGCGCTTCAACAGCGCCGCTTCGAGCGTCGCAGTGCCCGACGCCAGCAGCACGACGTCGGCGGCGGCCATCGCATCATGGGAATGACCAAACATGATGGTCAGCGGCAACTCGTAGGCCCAAGGGTGCCGATAGAGGATGTTTTCGAATTGAGTGCGCGTCTCGCGCGTCGCGAGCGGCGCCAGAAACACCGCCTGCGGCAGTTTCTGATGGATTTTGTGCGCGGTCTGCAGAAAAACGTCGGCGAGATGTTCGATTTCGCTCTGGCGGCTGCCCGGCAGCAACGCGATGACCGGCGCATCCGGCGCCAGCTTCAACTGCTCGCGCAGTTCCGCGCGCGGCGAGACTTCTTTCAGCAGATCGGCGAGCGGATGACCGACGAACGCGGCGTCGATGCCGGCTTTTTCATAAAGCGGCGGCTCGAACGGAAACAGCGTCAGCATCCTGCTGACCGCGCGCTTAATCCTGTGGATGCGCTCGCCGCGCCACATCCAGATCTGCGGGCTCACGTAATGGATGGTCGGAATGCCGCGCGCCTTGAGCTTCGCTTCCAGCCCGAGGTTGAAGTCGGGCGCATCGATGCCGATGAAGGCCGCCGGCGGCTGCGCGGAAAAATGACGGTGCAGCCGGTGCCGGATGGAGAGGATTTCCGGCAGTTGCCGCAGCACCTCGACGTAGCCGCGCACCGCGAGCTTTTCCAGCGGAAACAGCACTTCCATGCCGGCCGCCTCCATGCGCGGCCCGCCGATGCCGGTGAAACGCAGTTCCGGACGCAGTTCGCGCAGCGCCCGGATCAGTTCGGCGCCGAGCAGGTCGCCGGAGGTTTCTCCGGCCACCATGCCGATCGTGGGACTGCGGCCGGCCGGCGCCGGTTGTTCAACGGACGATGCCACGCGTCGAATGCGCGAGAAAATCGAGCAGCAACTGCAGTTCCGGGTGATCGGCAACCTGACCGGCGATGCCCTGCCTGGCGTCTTCGAGCGTCAGCCCGGATTTGTAGAGCGTCTTGTAGCTGCGCTTGATCGCGGCGATGGTATCGGCCGCAAAGCCGCGCCGCTTGAGGCCTTCGCTGTTGATCCCGTACGGCGACGCCGGACTGCCGGACGCGGTCACGAACGGCGGCACGTCCTGCAGCAGAACCGAGCTGATGCCGGTGATGCTGTGGGCGCCGACGCGGCAGAACTGATGCACCATCGTGAAGCCGCCGAGAATCGCATAATCGCCGATGTGAACGTGGCCGGCGAGCTGCGCGCCGTTAGCGAAAATGGTGTGACTGCCGACCTGGCAATCGTGCGCGAGATGCACATAGGCCATGATCCAGTTGTCGTCGCCGAGCCGCGTGACGCCGGCGTCCTGCGCGGTGCCGCAGTTGAAAGTGCAGAATTCGCGGATCGTGTTGCCGTCGCCGATTTCGAGGCGCGTCGGCTCGCCGCGGTATTTCTTGTCCTGCGGCTCCTCGCCGAGCGAGACGAACTGGAAGATGCGGTTGTCGCGGCCGATCCGGGTGCGGCCCTTGATCACCGCGTGCGGACCGACGCGGGTGCCGGCGCCGATTTCGACATGCGGACCGATCAGCGCATAAGCACCGATCTCGACGTCGTCAGCAAGCTGCGCACCGTGATCGACGATCGCGGTGGGATGAATCGACGCCACGCCTCAGTCTCCGCTCTTGTCTCCGCCGTTGGCGGAACGCAGCGTGCACATCAGGTCGGCTTCGCTGACGATCTGCTCCCCGACCCTGGCATGGGACTTGAACCACCAGATGCCACGCGCGTAGCGCGTGATTTCGACGTGCATCGTCATCGTGTCGCCGGGCACCACCGGTTTCTTGAAGCGCGCCTTGTCGATGCCGACAAAATAATAAAGCGAGTCGCCGTCCACTTCGTCGCCGTGGGTCTGGAACGACAGGATCGCCGCGGTCTGCGCCAGCGCTTCGATGATCAGCACGCCGGGCATCACCGGAAAGCGCGGGAAGTGTCCGACGAAAAAATGTTCGTTGATGGTCACGTTCTTCAGCGCGACGATGTTCTTGCCCGGCTCGCACGACAGCACCCGGTCCACCAGCAGGAACGGATAGCGGTGCGGCAGATAATCCATGATCCGGCGGATGTCCATGCTGCTCATGACTGCTTCCTCTTCGAAGTGACGAGTTTGTGCTCGAGTTCACGCACCCGGTCGGCCAGTTCGTCAAGCTGGCGCAACTGCGCGGCGTTCTTCAGCCAGCGCTGATGGCTCGAAAACGGGTAGACGCCGGTGTAGGTTCCGGCAACGGGCAGCGACTTCATGATCAGCGTCCCGGCCGAAACAGTGACGCGGTCGGCGATCGTGATGTGCCCGTAGATCATCGATGCTCCTCCCAACGCGCAGTGCCTGCCGATTTTCGCGCTGCCGGCAATGCCGACGCACGCCGCGATCGCGGTGTGGGCGCCGATGTGGACGTTATGCCCGATCTGGATCTGGTTGTCGAGCTTGACGCCCTCCTCGATCACCGTGTCGTCGATCGCGCCGCGGTCGATCGTGGTGTTGGCGCCGATTTCCACGTCGTCGCCAATCAGCACCCGGCCGATCTGCGGGATTTTTTTCCAGACGCCGTCTTCCTTGACGATGCCGAAACCGTCGGCGCCAATCACGACACCGGAGTGTACCAAACAACGCGCGCCGAGATGGCAGTCGCGATAAACCGTGACGCTGGCATGCAGCCGCGTGTCTTCTCCGATCACCGCGTCGTCGCCGATGAAGCAACCGGCGCCGATCACCGCACGCGCGCCGATCCGGACGTTCTTCCCGATCACCGCGCAGGCGCCGACGCTGGCGCTGGCCGGAACGCGCGCTGTCCGATCGACGACCGCGCCGCGATGGACGCCGACCTTGACCGCCGGCGGCGGATTGAACAACGCTGAAACTCCGGCGAAGTACGCGTAGGGATCCGCGCTGATTATTCGCGGCAGGGAAGTGGCATCGCGCGCGGCGGGGCCGACGATCACCGCGCTGGCGCGCGTCGCCGCAAGCTGCGGCAGGTATTTGGACTGCGCCAGGAACGCGATCTCACCGGCCTGCGCGGAAACCAGCGTTCCAACCTGACGGATGCGGACATCGCCGCGGCCGACCAGTTCGCCGCCGCAGCGTTTGACGATTTCCGCAAGCGTGCGGAACTGCCGTCTGGTCAAGGTCGCCTGTCCGCCGTTATGCCGCCGCCCGGCGCACGACCCCCGTTTGAAGACTCTCCTCCCGTGGCGTCATTATTGTTTATCCGTGGCGAGCGCCTTCAGGACCTTGTCGGTAATGTCGATGCGCGGACTGTGATAGACGGCGTCCTGCAGGATCAGGTCATACTTTTCGGTATCGGTGATCTGCTTGACGACCTTGCTGGTCTGCTCGATCAGCGCCCCGTACTCCTCGTTCTGCCGCAGGTTGAGGTCTTCCTGGAATTCGCGCTGGGAGCGCTGCAAGTCGCGGTTCAGGCGGGCGAGTTCCTGCTCCTTGGCGCGGCGGTCGCCTTCGCTCATCGTCAGCCCTTCCTTCTCCAGCTGCGTCTGCAGCGCCTTTATCTGCTGCCCCATCCTGTCGAGTTCCTGCCCGCGCGGATCGAATTCCTTCTTCAGTTTCTTGAAAGCGCGGTCGGCGGGAGCCGATTCCTTGCGGATGCGATCCATGTCGATGAAGCCGATCTTCAGATCCGATGTCTGGGCCAGCGCATTGGCGCCGAGGATCAGTCCCAGAATCAGCAACCACCATTTGTACTGGTTCGGGTTCAATTTGGTCTCCTTCTCACTTGAGCTATGCGCGTAATCGAACGTCCGGTCAGAACTGCTGGCCGAAGGTAAACTGCAAGACCTGCGTCTGATCGCCGAACTGGGACCTGAAAGGCTTCGCAACGCTGACTTTCAGGGGACCGAACGGCGATGTCCATGTTGCTCCTATCCCGACCGAGACGCGCAGATCGCCCGGCGCATAGTTTTCACCGACCATCCCGGTATCGACAAAGGCGCTGATGCGCACCGATTTATCGTCCGGCAGCAGATTCGGAGCGATCAGGCTGACCGGAAACAGCACCTCGGCTGTTCCGGACAGACGATGCGATCCTCCGAGGGGATTTTCATTGATGTCCTTGGGGCCGATGGTCGATGCCTGGTATCCGCGCACCGAAGACGGCCCGCCGATATAGTAATTCTTGAAGAAAGGCAGCGGATCGCCGTCGTAGCCATGCCCGTAGCCGATACCGGCGTTGCCGTGAAAGGTGAAGACCGACGACAGGGGAAAATACCGGTCGTATTGGTATTGCATCTGATAGTATCTCAACGATCCACCCGGCATGGCCACTGCAAGCGACGCGCCCTGAGTGGTTCCTTTGGTGGGCCAGGTCGCGCTGTCGCGACTGTCACGCGCCCATCCGATGCTGCCCGTCAGCGAAGTGCTGGTTTCACCAAAGGTGTTGACGTAATCGACGATCTGGGGCGGGCTGATATCCGACAGGACGAGATTTCCATTCACATCGCAGCAGACGTCGGCCTGATAGGTCGTAATTGAAGTCGATTCATAGCCAAGCCCCAGCTGCACGGCATCAATTTCGCTGATCGGCACGCCGAACCCTACGCTGGCCCCTATCGTCGAGGTACGGTAATCGCCGAGGTTCAGCGCACTGGGAGTGGAGGCGCGCTTGTAGATGCTGTAACTGCGGCTGATGCCGTCGGGCGTCCAGTAGGGATTGACGAACGACAGCGAGTAGACATTGCTGACATGACTGGTGTTGACCTGCAGACTCATATGATTGCCGGTGCCGAAGATGTTCTGCTGCGACACCCCTCCGCTCAGGATGATCTTGTCCGTCGTGCTGTAGCCGGCGCCTATCATGATGCTGCCGGTGGGCTTTTCCTTGACGCTTAAATTGATGTCGATCTGGTCGGTCGTTCCCGGCACGTTCTGCGTTTCGACGTTGAGGCTGTCGTCATCGAAATAGCCGAGTCTCTTGATCCGTTCCTTCGATTTCTCGATTTTGTTCGCCGAATACCAGCCGCCCTCGGCCTGACGGAATTCGCGGCGGATCACTTCGTCCTTGGTCTTGGTGTTTCCTGAAATATTGATCCGCCTGATATAAACGCGCCGGCCCGGATCGACATAGAAAGTGAATGAGGCCTGGTGTTTTTCCCGGTTGAGATCAGGGACCGCGTTGACATTGGCAAACGCATAACCGTCGTCGCCGAGACGATCGCTGATCGCCTTGCTCGATTCGTTGAGCTTGGCGCGCGAGAAAACATCGTTGGAATGGAGTGTAATCAGCTTGCGCGCCTCGCTTTCCGGAATCAGCAGCTCTCCGCCGAGCTTGATGTCGGCGACGGTGTATTGCGGCCCTTCGGTGACGCCGATCGTGATATAGACGTCCTTCCGGTCTGGAGTGATCGACACCTGCGTCGAATCGATATTGAATTCCAGATAGCCGCGATCCAGATAATACGAGCGCAGCTTCTCGAGGTCTGCCGAAAGTTTCTGCTTCGAGTACTGGTCTTCTTTGGTGTACCACGTCAGCAGGCCGGGCGTGCGCAGGGTAAATTGCTTGAGCAGTTCCTTCTCGCTGAATATCTTGTTGCCGATGATGTTGATCTTCCTGATTTTTGCGGGATCCCCCTCGACCACCTCGAACTTGATGTTGACGCGGTTGTTTTCGAGGGTGGTCACCGTGGTCGTAACCTTCGTCGAGTATCTGCCGTTGCTCACGTACTGACGCTTCAGTTCCTGTTCCGCCTGCTCGAGCACCGAGCGGTCGAAAAAGCGCCCTTCCGCCAGCCCGACCTGCTTCAGCGCCTTTTCCAGTTCTTCGGTTTTGAACGCCTTGATGCCGTCAAAGTTGACCTGGGCAATCGCGGGTCTTTCCTCCAGCGTCACGACCAGCACATCACCGTCGACGGAAATCTTCACGTTCTTGAAAAAACCAGACGCGTACAGACTGCGGATCGCCTCGGTTGTCTTCTCCTCCGTCATCGTGTCGCCGACCTTGACCGGCAGATAATTGAAGACCGTGCCCGCTTCGGTGCGCTGGATACCCTCGACGCGGATGTCCTTTATCACGAACGGATCGAAGGCGTAGGCACCCGACGCCACGGCGATACCGGTCAACAGCAACAGACGGTGGAGAATGCGCATTTCTAGCTGTGAGAGATGAGATGTGTTATGTCGTTATACAGGGCGAAAGCCATCAGTATGAACAGCAGGGCCATGCCGATGTTCTGGCCGATCGCCATGACTTTGTCCGAAACCGGCTTTCCACGCGAAATTTCGAATATATAATACATTAAATGTCCCCCATCCAATAACGGGATTGGCAGCAAATTGAGCACCCCGAGGCTGATGCTGACCAGCGCCATGAACATCAGGTATGGAATCCACCCGATCTGCGCCGACTGGCCGGCGTAGTCGGCGATTGTAATTGGCCCGCTCAGGTTTTTGAACGACATTTCTCCGATCAGCATCTTCCCCAGCATCCGCAGACTGAACACCGAGGTGTCCCACGTCTTGCCGGCGGCTTTCAACATCCCTTCGACCGGCCCGTAGCGGACGGTGACCACGTAGTTGGCAAGCGCCTCTTCGCTGGCCCGCAGCATTGCGTCGATATGGCCGGCAAGCTTGCCGTCATCCCCGGCGCGGGCGTCGGGAATCACGCTGATCTCGATCACGGTGTTGCCGCCGCGCCTGACCCGGAACAGCAGCGGCTTGCCCGGATTTTCCCGGATGATGCGGATGGCCTGGCCGATGTCTTCCACTTTCTGGTCGCCGATCGCGATGATCTCATCGCCCATGCGCAGGCCGGCGCGCTCCGCCGGACTTCCCGCCACCATTTTGTCGACGACCGGCGGCAGCAGCGGTTGCAGGCGGGAAAATCCGATCTTGTCGAGGAAACCGGCGTCGAGATTCGCGACGTCGAACTGCGACAGATCGAGCCGGCGCAAAACAATATCGCCCTGCGCGGTCCTCGTTTCCAGCGGCACCACCGCGCGCCGGCTCGCGTACTCGAGCAGCGCCCAGCGGGCGTCTTCCCAGCTGATCACACGTTCCGGGCCGACACGGGTGATGGTTTCCCCCGGCGTGAACTGTGCGGCGGCGGCCGGCGAGCCGGGCGTCACGGTGCCGATGGTCGGCTTGATGCCCGGCACCCCGTACAGAAACAGCAGCCAGTAAAGCAGGATCGCCAGCAGGAAATTGGCGACCGGGCCGGCCAGCACGATCAGGAACCGGCGCCACACCGGCTGACGGTTGAACGCGCGTTGCAGCTCGCCGGGGGCGACGTCCCCCTCGCGTTCATCCAGCATCTTGACATAACCGCCCAGCGGAAACGCCGCGATCGCCCACTCGGTCTGGTCGGGACCGATCCTGCGGCTGGCGAGGATGCGGCCGAAACCGACCGAGAAGCGCAGCACTTTCACGCCGCAGCGGCGCGCCGCCCAGTAATGCCCGAATTCATGCACCACGACCAGCACGCCGAGCGTGAACAGGAAGGCGACGACCGTGATCAGCAGGTTCATGCTTTACCCCGCCAGCGCGCGCGCCGCGACGCGACCGTGATCAAGCCACGATTGCGCGCACTCGCGCGCGGCGCGGTCGGCGCGGAACACATCGTCGAGATTCCGCAGCGGCTCCACGACAACGGTTGCAAGCACATGTTCGATCAGCGCCGGGATCAGATTGAAAGACAGCGCGCGGGCAAGAAACGCCGCCACCGCGACCTCGTTCGCCGCGTTCAGCAGCGCCGGCGCGCTGCCGCCGGCGCGCAGTGCCTGCCGCGCCAGCGACAGGCACGGGAAGCGCCCTGCATCCGGAGCGACGAAATTCAGACTGCCGATCTGCGCCAGATCGAACGGCCTGACGCCGGCTTCGATGCGCTGCGGATAACCGAGCGCGAACGCAATCGGCGTGCGCATATCGGGATTGCCGAGTTGCGCCAGCAGCGAGCCATCGATGTACTCGACCAGCGAGTGGACCACGCTCTCGGGATGGATCACGACGTCGATGTTCGATTCCGGCATCCCGAACAGCCAGCTCGCCTCGATCACTTCCAGTCCCTTGTTCATCATCGTCGCGGAGTCGACTGAAATCTTGCGTCCCATCACCCAGTTCGGATGGGCGCACGCCTGTTCCGGCGTCACATTCGTCAGTTGCGCCGGATCGAGCGTCCGGAATGGCCCGCCCGAGGCCGTCAGCAGGATGCGGCGCACGCCGGCGGCGGCGGCAAAATCACGCCGGCCGCCCTCCGGCAACACCTGAAAAACGGCATTATGCTCACTGTCGATCGGGATCAGCGTCACGTCATGCTCGCGCACCGCATTCATGAAAATGCCGCCGGCGGTGACCAGCGCCTCCTTGTTCGCCAGCAGCACGCGCTTGCCGCCGCATGCGGCGGCATACGTCGCGCGCAATCCGGCGATACCGACGATTGCCGCCATTACGGTATCGACCTGCGGCAGTGCGACCAGCGTTTCCAGCGCGCTGTCGCCGGACAGAACGCGGGTCGCCAGCCGCGCTTCGCGCAGCCGGCGCTCGAGTCTGCCGGCGGCATCAGCATCGGTCAGCACCGCATAATCCGGCGCGAAGCGCACGCACTGTTCGAACAGGCGGTCGGCCTGCCGCTGCGCGGTCAGCGCGACGACGTGGAAGTGTTCGCGATGGCGCGCGATCACGTCGAGCGTGTTGACGCCGATGCTGCCGGTCGAACCCAGCACCACGATGTTCTGCGGCTGGCCTGCGTTCATCATGCTCCTCCGCCGCCGGCGTAGAGCAGCGCTGCAAACGGCAGCGCCGCCGTGATGCCGTCGATGCGGTCCAGCAATCCCCCATGTCCCGGCAGCAGATTGCCGCTGTCCTTGACGCCGGCGGTGCGTTTGAGCAGCGACTCGAACAGATCACCGACGATGGAAAGCGCCGTCATTGCCAGAAATGCGCCGATGATTGCCGTCATGCCGGCCGCTGTGCCGATCTTCGGCAGCAGGGAAAACGCGCCCGCCAGCCATGCATAGAGTACGACTGCAACTGCCGCTCCCGCCACGCCTTCCCACGTCTTGCCGGGACTGATGTGGGCGGCGAGTTTGCGTTTACCGCAGGATTTGCCGGTGAAGAATGCAGCGGTATCCGCAATCCACACCACCGCGAGCACCGTAAGCAGCTGCGACGGCTCCTGCTGCAGGCGCACCGCCGCCAGCCATGTCGGCAGCAGCACCAGGATACCGGCAACAGCCAGCGCTGCCGCGCGCGCGCGCCATTTGAACCGCAACCAGCAGGGCGCAGCCACACACCAGAACGCCAGACTCGCGCCGTAGATCCAGCGTTCCGCGGCGGCATGCCCCGGCGTCATCGCCAGCATGATGCAGCCGGCGGCCAGCACAGCCAGGAATGAAAAGCGCGCGACCGCGTTGAAGCGCGCCAGCCTTGCCCATTCATAGCCGCCCGCAATCATCAACAGCATCATCGTCAGAGCCCACCATCGGTTCGGCAGATAAAACAGCGCCGCCAGGAACAGCGGCAGCGCGACTGCCACGGTCAGGACGCGCTGTTTGAGCATGCCGGTGACCGCGGCCGGTCAGTCCTCGACCACGACCTTGCCGGCGGCCGATGCTTCCCGCAGCTGATCGCTGGTGCGCCCGAAGCGGCGTTCGCGCTGCCGATAGGAAACCAATGCCTGTTCCAGTGCCGCGGTGTCGAAATCTGGCCACAAGGTATCCGTAAAATACATTTCCGCGTACGCGAGCTGCCACAGCAGGAAATTGCTGATGCGCTGTTCGCCGCCGGTGCGGATGAAGAGATCGGGTTCCGGCGCGTACGCCATCGACAGATAAGGCGACAGATCGGATTCGCCGAATCCATCGGCCAGTTCCGGCCGCTCGCGCAGCATGCGGTTGGCCGCCTGCAGGATGTCCCAGCGTCCGCCGTAGTTGGCGGCAACGGTCAGCGTCAGCCGGGAATTGTCGCGTGTCAGCCGTTCCGCGTCCGCGGCAAGGCGGACAATGCGCGGCTCGAAGCGCGACAGGTCGCCGATGACCCTGAAGCGGATGCCGTTGTCGTGCAACTTCGCGATCTCCTGTTCAAGAGCCGCCACGAACAGCTGCATCAGCAGCGAGACCTCGTCGGCCGGACGGCGCCAGTTTTCGCTGCTGAACGCAAACAGGGTCAGAAATTCGATGCCGCGTTCCACGCAGGCGCGCACCGTGTTGCGTACGTTTTCAACCCCGCGCTTGTGCCCGGCGATGCGCGGCAGGAAGCGCTGTTTCGCCCAGCGCCCGTTGCCATCCATGATGATCGCCAGATGCCGCGGAACGTTCCGGCTCTCCGGTATCGCGAGGGTGGAACTCTGGGCCGGTGGCATCGTTCCCCTCATACCGCGATCAGATCGGCCTCTTTCGCGGCCAGCAGCTTGTCGATTTCCGCGATGTGGCGGTCGGTCAGTTTCTGCACTTCGTCCTGCGCGCGACGCTCTTCGTCCTCGGCGATTTTTTTCTGCTTCAGCAGATCCTTCAGATGGTTGTTGGCATCGCGGCGGATGTTGCGCACCGCGACGCGTGCGTTTTCCGCCTCGCCGCGCACGATCTTGATCAGATCGCGGCGGCGCTCTTCGGTCAGCGCCGGCATCGGCACCCGCACCGTATCGCCGGTCGTCGCCGGGTTGAGGCCGAGGTCGGACTCGCGAATCGCCTTTTCGATTGCGTTCGTCAGCTGTTTTTCCCACGGCGTGACGCCGATGGTGCGCGCGTCGAGCAGGGTGACGTTGGCGACCTGGTTGATCGGTGTCAGCGCGCCGTAGTAATCGACCTGCACATGGTCGAGCAGCCCGGCGTGGGCGCGGCCGGTACGCACCTTGCCGAGATCCGTTTTCAGCGTCTCCAGTGTCTTCTTCATCTTCTGTTCGGCGGATTTTTTGATGTCGGCGGTCATGGTTCCCCGGCTAGGAATGAACGAGGGTGCCTTCGTCATGGCCGGTTACCACGCGCTTGAGCGCCCCGGCCTTGAAGATACTGAATACGTTGATCGGAAGTTTCTGGTCGCGGCACAGCGTAAGCGCAGTGGCGTCCATCACCTTCAATTTCTTTATGATCGCCTCATCGAACGTCACGTTCTGGTAACGCGTCGCCTGCGGGTTGATGCGCGGATCCTCGGTATAGACGCCGTCAACCTTGGTCGCTTTCAGCACCAGATTCACGTTCATCTCCATCCCGCGCAGCGCGGCCGCGGTGTCGGTCGTGAAAAAGGGATTGCCGGTGCCGGCCGCAAAGATGACGACTTTGCCTTCCTCCAGATAACGCATCGCCTTGCCCCGGATGTACGGTTCAGCGACCTGTTCGATGTTGAGCGCCGACTGCACACGGCTGACCAGATTGACGCGGCGCATCGCGTCCTGCAACGCCAGCGCATTCATCACCGTCGCCAGCATGCCGATGTAGTCGGCGGTCGCGCGGTCCATGCCGGCCGCCGCCGAAGTCACGCCGCGGAAGATGTTGCCGCCACCGATGACCACCGCAACCTCGACGCCGAGATCGACGACTTCCGAGATTTCGGCGACGATGCGCTCGATCGTCGGCCGATTGATGCCGTAACTGTCATCCCCCATCAGCGCTTCGCCGCTGAGTTTGAGCAGAACACGCTTGTAGGCAGGCTGACCGGACATCGCTCAGGCCTTGACGCCTTCCCTGCCTCCGGCCTGGCCGGCCTGCGCCATCACCTCGGCCACGAAATCATCCTTGCGCTTCTCGATGCCTTCGCCGACCACGTAAAGCACGAATGCGTTGACCCGCGCGTTCCGGCTTTTCAGCAGTTGTTCGACGGTCAGCTTGTCGTCCTTGACGAACGGCTGGCCGAGCAGCGTGATTTCCTTCAGGAATTTCTGCACGCTGCCTTCGACCATCTTTT
Organism: Burkholderiales bacterium; assembly: GCA_035524795.1. Classification (GTDB taxonomy): domain Bacteria; phylum Pseudomonadota; class Gammaproteobacteria; order Burkholderiales; family SG8-41; genus DATKOF01. The sequence continues at coordinate 19,184 of DATKOF010000035.1, read as the reverse complement.
CGACGATGTTGGCGGGCTTGCCGGACTCCGCCGCTTTGGCCTGCGCGATCGTACGCTCGCGCGCGATGACGTCGGCGGAAATCTGCCCTTTCGACAACGCCGCCGGCTTGATCGCCGCGATGTGCATCGCGACATCCTTGCCCAGCGCTGCGTCCCCGCCGCTGATGTCGAGCAGCACGCCGACCCTGGCGCCGCCGTGCACATAAGACACCAGCTGGCCCTGCGCGGCGATCCGCGCAAAGCGCCGCAGCGACAGGTTCTCGCCGATTTTCCCGACCAGCGCCTTGCGCGCTTCCTCGACCGGGACACCGTCGAGCGGCAACGCCGACAGCGCCGCCACGTCGGACGGATTGCGCGTCGCCACCAGTTCCGCCGTTTTTTTCGCGAACACGAGAAAGTCCTCGTTCTTGGCGACGAAATCGGTTTCGCAGTTGACTTCCAGTATCGCGCCGAGTTTGGCGTCGGCGGAAACGTAGACCGCGACCACGCCTTCCGCGGCGACGCGCGCCGCCGCCTTGCTGGCCTTGTTGCCGAGCTTGATGCGCAGCACTTCTTCCGCTTTGGCCAGATCGCCGCCGGCCTCGGCCAGCGCTTTCTTGCACTCCATCATCGGCGCGTCGGTCTTGTCGCGCAGTTCCTTGACCATTGTCGCGGTGATTTCCGCCATTTTCGCTCCAGAATATTCAAAAAAAGGGGCAAACGCCCCTTTCATGTCCGGCAGGCAACCCGGCCGTTCAGGTGGCGGCCTCGGTGTTCTCTTCCACTTCGACGAACTCGTCTTCGCCGCCGCCGACGATCTCGTTGATGATCCGGCTGCGACCTTCCAGCACCGCGTCGGCAACGCCACGCGCGTAAAGCTGGATCGCGCGGCTCGAGTCGTCGTTGCCGGGAATCACGTAGTCGATGCCGTCGGGGTCATGATTGGTGTCAACCACCGCGATGATCGGAATGCCGAGCTTCCTAGCTTCCGAGATCGCGCCCTTGTGATAGCCGACGTCGATCACGAACAGCGCGTCGGGCAGACCGCTCATGTCCTTGATTCCGCCCAGGCTGCGATCCAGCTTGACGATTTCGCGCTGATAATTAAGCGCTTCCTTCTTGGGCAGTCTGTCCAGAGAACCGTCCTGCGCCATCGCCTCCATGTCCTTCAGCCGCTTGATCGACTGCTTGACGGTCTTGTAGTTGGTCAGCATGCCGCCGAGCCAGCGGTGATCGACGTAGGGAGAACCGCAGCGCTGCGCCTCTTCGCGGATGATTTCGCGCGCCTGACGCTTGGTGCCGACAAACAGGATCACGCCCTTGTTGGCAGCCAGCTGCCGCACAAAGCCGAGCGCTTCCTGGTACAGCGCCAGTGTCTTCTCGAGATTGATGATGTGGATTTTGTTGCGATGGCCGAAGATATAGGGGGCCATCCGGGGATTCCAGAACCGGGTCTGGTGCCCGAAATGGACGCCACACTCCAGCATTTCACGCATGCTAGTTGCCATCGTTGCTCCGTTAGGGTTGGTCCGCCATCCGCCGCATTCGACCCGTTGCCGGGCACCCTGACCGTGGCGGATGTGTGTATTTGCCGCCAACTGCCGGGCGGCGTTTTCAAAAAGCGCATAATTATATCATCTTTAGAGCCCGTAACATAATGAAACGTGCGATGCGCTGACACGATTTTGGGCGAGCGCGCGAAGCAAGACGCGCCGCTTGGCCATTCCAAGCCAGCGGTTTGCGACAAAGCGATTGGCCAAAATCGCGGCCAGCCCGGCGGGTTGCCGTCCCAACGGGCGGCTGCGGCGTTGCGCTCCTTGGCTTCGTAGACCGGCTACGACCGGCGTCGCGCGCCCGGCATCCGCCGCGTTGGGACAGGCAACGCACGCACGTTTCATTATGTTATGGACTCTTGAAGATTTTCGCTCAACCTGCCGGCAGCCCGCCGCCGGCCGGACGCATTTCAAGCACTGGTAAATCAGCATAGAATCCCCACCTTTTTGAACCCGTTATGATTGGCATCGATCCGTTATGAACATCACGATCAAGCGGCCGGAAGAAATCGGGAAAATGCGCACCGCCGGCCGGCTGGCGGCCGAAGTGCTCGATTTCATCGCGCCGCACGTCAAACCCGGCGTCACCACCGGTGAGCTCGACCGGCTGTGCCACGACTACATCGTCAACGTGCAGCACACGGTGCCGGCGCCCCTCGGCTACGCGCCGCCCGGCTATCCGCCCTACCCCAAGTCGATCTGCACTTCGGTCAACCACGTGGTCTGCCATGGCGTGCCCGGCGAAAAGAAACTTAAGGCCGGCGACATCGTCAACATTGACATCACCATCATCAAGGATGGCTGGCACGGCGACACCAGCCGCATGTTCTACGTCGGTCAGCCGTCGGTGCAGGCGGAGCGTCTGTGCGAAATCACCTACGACTGCATGTGGCACGGCATCAGCAAGGTGCGCGCCGGCGTCCGGCTCGGCGACATCGGACACGCGATCCAGAACTATGCCGAGGAACATGGATTCAGCGTGGTGCGCGAATTCTGCGGCCACGGCATCGGCCGCCGCTTCCACGAAGACCCGCAGGTGCTGCACTACGGTCAGCCCGGCACTGGCGTCGTGCTGGAAGCGGGCATGACGTTCACCGTCGAGCCGATGATCAACGCCGGCGCCGCGCCGATCCGCCAGCTTGCCGACGGCTGGACGGTGGTGACCAAGGACCACAGCCTGTCCGCGCAGTGGGAGCACACGGTGCTGGTCACGCCGCACGGATTCGAGGTGCTGACGCAGTCGGCGCAATCTCCACCGCCGCCGGACTTCATCCGCAATGAATGAACCGACGCTCGCGCTGGACGCCGCCGGGCAGGATGCGCAGCAGCAGTCCGCGCGCTGGCGCGCGCGGCTGTCTGAGCAGCGCGAACGGTTGCGCAACCGCTATTTCGAATCGCGTTCCGCCGCCGAGTTATTGCGCCGCCAGCGGCAACTGCTCGATACCCAGTTGTCCGAGGTGTGGCAACGGCTCGGCATGCCGGCGGAACTCGCGCTGGCTGCAGTCGGCGGCTACGGCAGCGGCCGGCTTTACCCGCATTCCGACATCGATCTGCTGATCCTGGTGCGGGATGCCGTTTCCGACGCGCCGATCGAGCAGTTCATCGGCATGCTGTGGGACATCGGCCTCGAAGTCGGCCACAGCGTGCGCACCATCGACGACTGCATCGCGATGTCAGAGCGCGACGTCACGGTGCAGACCAGTCTGCTTGAGGCGCGCCCGCTGGCCGGCAACTGCCGGCTGTTCGCGGAGTTTCAGAAAAAGTTCGAACACACGCTCGACCCCCGGCAGTTTTACCGCGCCAAGCTGTTCGAACAGGAACAGCGCCACGCACACTATCAGGACACCAACCTCGAACCCAATATCAAGGAGTGTCCCGGCGGACTGCGCGACCTGCACAACATCCTGTGGATCAGCCAGGCCGCCGGCATCGGCACGCGCTGGAGCGATCTCGTCGCGCACGGCATCATCACGCGCAGCGAAGCGGCCCGACTGCGCCGCCATGAAACGTTTCTGCAGAACCTGCGCATCCGTCTGCATTACCTGACACAGCAGCGCGAAGAACGGCTGGTGTTCGATGTGCAGGCCACGCTCGCCTCCCAGCTCGGCTACCGCGATTCCGCGCACCGCCGCGCCAGCGAACACCTGATGCAGGATTTCTACCGCACCGCGATGGAGGTGCGCCAGATCAATACCATCGTGCTGCAGAACCTCGGCGCGATGATTGCGCCGCCGCGCGACGATACGGTGCGCGAACTCAACGCGCATTTCCGGATTCGCAACGAACTGCTCGAAGCGGCGGACGAAAATCTGTTCCGCCGCGAACCGGGCGCGCTGCTGGAAGCATTCGTGCTGCTGCAGCAGCGCCCGGAACTGAAAGGCATCGCCGCCAGCACGCTGCGCGCGCTGTGGCGCGCCAGCGACGGCATCAATCCCGCGTTCCGACGCGATCCGGAAAACCGCGCGCGCTTCATGCAGATCCTGCGCGCGCCGGCGCGTGTCACGCGCGAGCTGCGCCGGATGCATCAGTACGGCGTGCTCGGACGTTACATCCCGGCGTTCGGCCGCGTGATCGGCCAGATGCAGCACGACCTCTATCACGTCTATACGGTGGACGAACACATCCTGAAAGTGATGCGCAACCTGCGGCGCTTCGCAGTGCCGGAATTCGCGCATGAATTTCCGCTGTGCAGCCGGCTGATGAGCGGCTTCGCGCGGCCCGAGGTGCTATATCTGGGCGGACTGTTCCACGACATCGCCAAGGGACGCGGCGGCGATCATTCCGAACTCGGCAAGCTGGATGCGCTGCGCTTCTGCCGCGAACACGGGCTGGCGCGCGAGGACGCCGCACTGGTGGCGTGGCTGGTGGAAAATCATCTGTTGATGTCGGCGACCGCGCAGAAGCAGGACATCTCCGATCCCGAAGTTGTGCAACGCTTCGCCGAACACGTCGGCGACGAACGCCGGCTGACTGCACTCTATTTGCTGACCGTCGCCGACATTCGCGGCACCAGCCCCAAGGTGTGGAGCGCGTGGAAAGCCAAACTGCTGGAAGACCTGTTCCGCGCCGCGCATCGCCGGCTCGGCGGCAGCGGCGCGCAGTCACTGGAAGAAAGCATGCAGCAGCGGCAGGAAGCGGCGCGCGCCAAGCTGCGCCTCTATGCGATCGACAGCGGTTCGTACGGGGAACTATGGAGGCAGTTCGACACTTCCTATTTCCTGCGCCACGACGCCGATGAAATCGCCTGGCATACGCGCCTGCTCGCCTACCGCCCGGCGCCGGCGGAGCCGGTGGTCAAGGCGCGCATCTCGCCCGCCGGCGAAGGATTACAGGTAATGATCTACGCGCCGGACCGCAAGGACGTGTTCGCCCGCATCTGCAGTTTCTTCGAGCGCATCAGCTACTCGATCGTCGAGGCCAAGGTCTGCACCACGCGCCACGGCTACGTGCTCGACAGCTTCCAGATCGTCGATCCGAACAACAAGAAGCCGCAGTACCGCGACCTGATCGCCTACGTCGAGTATGAACTCGGCCGCGCGCTGCGGGAAGCGCCGCCGCTGGAAGCGCCGGTGCAGGGACGCCTCAGCCGCCAGTTGCGGCATTTCCCGATCACGCCCGATGTCAGCATCGCCGACGACGAGCGCGGCAGCTACAAGGTGCTGTCGGTGATCGCCGGCGACCGCCCCGGCCTGCTGTCGCGCGTCGCGCGCTGCCTACTCGACTTCGACATCAATTTACATACCGCCAAGATCAACACGCTCGGCGACCGCGCCGAGGACGTGTTTCTGATCAACGGCGATGCGCTGAACAACCCGCGCACCGTGGTGCGGCTGGAAAGCGAACTGGCGCAACGGTTGGGCCAATGACAACGCAGCCACTGGGCAGCGGCAATACGTTCTGACGTTGCCTCCCTCATCCCCGTCCCTTCTCCCTCCGGGAGAAGGGACGGGGATGAGGGAGGCCCGAAGGGCTCCCGTCGGGAGAGGGTCAGGGTGAGGGAGATTTTTGAAACAGACTTCAGGAAACTCTCAGGGATCAGAGCAGCATCTTGCCGCCGTCGACGAATCCCGCCCGCGAAGGCCAGACGGAACACAGCGCCTCGACTGCCGCCATCAAGTTGTCAAGCGCCTGATAAGGATCTTCCACGGTGACAACGGAAACATCGAGCCCCGCCCCGGCGGCAAAAGGAAACTCAACTGGCTTTTCGGAGGAGTTTAGTTTACCGAGACGGGATATCGGGGGCATTATGGCTGCCGGTCGTGGTTGTCACATAGTTTGATTCGTTGATCTTACAGTAATTACCCTTTCTCCTGTTTCCGCAAGCCAGCTTTGCTGGCTTTTCCGGTTATCCCGGAATCCAACTGCGATCCGGCGCAGCGGCTGGGGCAATAATCAGTGTGCCGGAAGCCTAGGCCGAACGGCAGATTGCCATGAAACAAAATGAAGCGTTTAATTCAATCGGCATAAGCACTTTTGGTATGGCGGCGCCGATTCTCCAAGGAGCGCCAAAAATCTGCTCTTATTAGAATCAATAAATTAACTGGCGTTGATAAATTTTATGCCCGGGCTTGATGCAATTCTGCATATTTTAGAAAGGCTGCTTTTAGTTGGGCGTCAATCGTTTCCCAAATGTTTAGGGGCACCCATGAGAATTTTGAAAGCACCATCGATCCTCGTCATTGCAGTCATGATGACCGGATGCGCGCATATCGACTTTGATGGCAAACAGGGCCTTACTTACTTCGATCCGAAACCATATCTTTTCATTTCAACAACGAAAGACTGCATTACGACTGCAACGGTTGTGAACCTCCCGGATAAGAAAAAGTCAATGGACTTTGAGTCCGGATACGGTTCGGCAGAATTATCCGCGACGCTATCCAATGGAATGGTAGCTTCCGTCGGGCAGAAAACCGATACGAAAATTCCCGAAACCATCACATCCGTTGCCAGCCTTGCTACCGCGGCAGCCGCTTTCAAAGCACAGGCTGAAGCTGGCAAGCAAGTTATCTGTGTCCCATCGGCACTACTTTACCCCATTAACGACGGAGTCCCAGATGTGGATCATCCGCTTACTTTTCCGGTGAAGAAAGAAACGACAGACGCTGAAAGGCCAACCAATTAAACGTGATAATAAAAAATAAACCGCTATTTTTTCTGAGTAACTTTCACCATTAGTCTGTTTTTTTATTATTAATTTATCATTATGCTTATTGTTATGTACGAAGTCACCAAAGACATTCTAATATCTGGGACAACTTCACGATCACGCGCGAGGATGTTCGCCGCGCCTACGGCGAGAAGCGGTTGGTCGTTTTCGGTCTTCTGGGCAGCGAAGTTATCGTAATGGTTTACGCCGAGCGCTCAACCGGGCCCCACATCATTTCATTGCGCCGAGCGGAGAAATATGAAGCGCGCTATTACTTCAAAGTCGCCAAAGACTACTTCAAATAAGCGGGCGGATCCCGACAATCCGCCGTGGTCGGAGGAAATGTTGGGCCGACCAGTGCTCAAGCGCGGCTGCGGGCCGCAAAAAGCTCCAACCAAGGTTCTGACCGCAATTCACCTAGATGCAGATGTAATTGCTTTCTTTCGAGGGCAAGGCCCCGGGTATCAAACGCAAATTAACGAAGTCTTGCGTAAGTCGGTGGAGAAAAATCTAACCGCCGGTTCAAAACGGACGCGCGCCAAGCGCGCCGCTTGATCGGAACGTTAAAATTGCTACCGACAACTCCTAAAAAAGATTATTTACCCGCTGACTATTCATCCGCCACTTCCTGTCCGGGAAACAGCACGTCGGTGAAACCGAACCTGCTGAAATCGCGGATGCGCATCGGATAGAGAATGCCGAGCAGGTGGTCGGTTTCGTGCTGGACGACGCGCGCGTGGAAGCCGTCCACGGTGCGGTCAATCGGTTTGCCGTGTTGATCGTAGCCCTGATAACGCAGCTTCGAATAACGCGGCACCACGCCGCGCATGCCGGGCACCGACAGGCACCCTTCCCAGCCGTCTTCCATCTCGCCGCCCAGCGGCGTCAACACCGGATTGATCAAGATCGTGTACGGCACCGGCTCGGCGTCGGGATAGCGTTCGCTGTGCTGGAAACCGAAGATGACGACCTGCAGGCCGACGCCGATCTGCGGTGCGGCGAGGCCGACGCCTTCCGCCGCGATCATCGTGTCGTGCATGTCGGCGAGCAGCGTATGCAGTTCCGGCGTATCGAATTTTTCGACCGGCCGCGCGCGCTCCAGCAGCCGCGGATCGCCCATCCGCAAGATTTCCCTAACCGCCATCGGCCTGTGTCAGTTGTTCGAGTATCACCCGCACCCGCTTCATCGCCGGCTCCAGCACCGTGGTGATACCGCTCATCGCAATGCCGTCGCTGCTGCTGCCGCGGCCGGCGGCGTGGTTGGCCACCACTGCCAGCGCCGCGTAGCACAGCCCGATTTCGCGCGCGAGAACAGCTTCCGGCATGCCGGTCATGCCGACCATATCGACGCCATCGCGCTCGAAACGGTTGATCTCGGCCGCGGTTTCGAGGCGCGGCCCCTGGGTCGCGCCGTAGACGCCGCCGTCAACGATGTTCTCGCCGGCGCGCCGCGCCGCCGCCAGACATTCCGCGCGCAGTTGCGCACAATATGGATAAGTGAAATCGGCGTGGCTGACGTCGCCGTTGCCGGCGACGAAGGTCGCCGCCCTTCCGTGCGTGTAATCGACGATCTGGTCGGGAACCGCCAGCACGCCCGGCCCCAGATCGGCGCGAATGCCGCCGACCGATGCCACTGCCAGCACTCTCTTCACTCCCTGCGCGTGCAGCGCCCAGATGTTGGCGCGGTAGTTGATCTCGTGCGGCGGTATCGTATGGCCGTAGCCGTGGCGCGCGAGGAACACGATCTCGCCGCCGCCCAGCGTGCCGAACGCGAGCGGGCTCGACGGCTCGCCGTACGGCGTCTGCACCACCTGCCGCCGCGTCATCTTGAAATCGGAAAGCTTGGCCAGCCCGCTGCCGCCGATGATTGCCAACATCAGGTCATTCCTCCTTTAATGCATAAATCGCCGGCAGATTGCGCCACGCGCCGCGCACGTCCATGCCGAAGCCGAACATATAGCGGTTCGGCAGTTTGACGCCGACGAAATCGGCGGCGACCGGCTTCGGTTTGCCGAGGTCTTTCTCAGCAAACACCGCGCTGTAAACCGCGGCCGCGCCGTCGGCCAGCAGCCGGCGGCGGATTTCCGCCAGCGTATCGCCTTCGTCGAGTACGTCGTCGATCACCAGCACCGTGCGGCCAGCGACCGGCTGCTGCGGCAGCGTCTTCCATTCCAGCGTGCCGCCGCGCGTGGTGTTCGCGTAGCGGGTCACGTGCAGATAATCGAGATCGAGCGGGAACGCGAGCCGGGTCAGCAGTTGCCCGGCAAAAACCACCGCGCCGCTCATCACGACCAGCGCCAGCGGATCGCGCTCGGCAAGCACGCGCGTAACGTCGGCGGCGACGCGTTCGACCGCGGCCTCGACTTCCTGCTCTGAACAAATGCAGTCGGCTGCGGCCAGCACCGCGCGCGCTTCGTCCGCCGTCATCGTGCTGCGCTCACCCGCGTTTGCCCCGGCGGCGCTTCTCTCCGGCAAGACTGCGCAGGTGCCGGGCGAGGCCGCGCGCGGTTTCGGGATGCTTGAGACCGAGCGCGATATTGGCCTTCAGGTAGCCGAGCTTGCCGCCGCAGTCGTGGCGCACGCCGTCGAACTCGTAGCCGACCACGCGCTCCTCGGCCAGCAACGCCGCAATGCCGTCGGTCAACTGGATTTCGCCGCCGGCGCCGGCGCGCACGCGCTGCAAGTGATGGAAAATGCGCGGCGTCAGGATGTAGCGGCCGACCACCGCAAGCCGCGACGGCGCGGCGGCAGGCTGCGGCTTTTCGACGATCGACGTGACCGGATGCAGGCGGCCGTCGCGGTGCCCCGGCTTGATGATCCCGTATTGCCGCGTGTCGGCGCGCGCCACCTGCTCGACACCCAGCAGCGAACAGCGTTCGCGGCGGAACATGTCGACCATCTGCCGCATCACCGGCACGCGCGCGTCGATCAGGTCGTCGGCGAGGATCACCGCGAACGGCTGATCGCCGACCACCGGCAGCGCGCACAGCACCGCGTGGCCGAGCCCCAGCGCCTGCGACTGGCGCACGTAGATACACTTGACGTACGGCGGCACGATCTCCTGCACCGCCGCCAGCATCGCGCGCTTGCCGCGCGCCGCGAGTTCGGCCTCGACTTCGATTGCCTTGTCGAAATGATCCTCGATCGCGCGCTTGCCGCGGCCGGTGATGAACACCAGCTCGGTGACGCCCGCCGCGACCGCTTCTTCCACCGCGTACTGGATCAGCGGCTTGTCGACGACCGGCAGCATTTCCTTGGGGCTGGCCTTGGTCGCCGGCAGAAACCGCGTGCCGAGGCCGGCCACCGGGAACACCGCTTTGGTAATGACTTTCATGCTGTCCTCATGGTTCGAGCAGCTTCAGCAACGCCGCTTCATCGATGATTTTAACGCCCAATGCCCGCGCCTTTTCGTATTTGCTACCGGGATCGTCGCCGGCGACGACAAAATCGGTCTTTTTCGAAACGCTGCCGCTGACCCGGCCACCATGCGCGCGGATGCGCTGCTGCGCCTCATCGCGCGCCAAGTGCGGCAGCGTGCCGGTCAGCACGAACGTTCTACCGTAGGCCGGATGCCGCGCATCGAACTGGCGCGGCGTGTCCTCCGCAAATACGATATCCGCTTTCTGTAACCGCCTGATGACGGCGCGGTTGTGCGGCTCCGCAAAAAAATCGACGACGCTCTGCGCGACCACCGGCCCGATGTCCGGCACCTGCTCCAGTTCCTCCCGATCCGCCTCCAGCAGGCGTTCGAGGCCGCCGAAATGGCGCGCCAGATCCTGCGCGGTGCTTTCGCCGACGTTGCGGATGCCCAGCGCGTAGATGAAGCGCGCCAGCGTCGTCTGCCGGCTTTTGCTGATCGCTTCGATCAGGTTGTGCGCGGATTTTTCGGCCATGCGCTCGAGCTGCGCCACCGCATCGGCTTTGAGGTCATAGAGATCGGCGGCGGTGCTGACGATGCCGCTGTCAACCAGATGATCGACCAGTTTCTCGCCGAGCCCTTCGATATCCATCGCGCGGCGGCTGGCGAAATGCAGCAGCGCCTGCTTGCGCTGCGCCGGACAGTAGAGACCGGCAGTGCAGCGCGCGATCGCCTCGTCTTCGATGCGCTCGACCGCCGAGCCGCACACCGGACAGCGCGTCGGCAGCGCGAATTTGCGAGTATGGTGCGGGCGTTTCTCGATCACCACGCGCACCACTTCGGGAATCACGTCGCCGGCGCGGCGCACCACCACGCTGTCGCCGACCCGCACGTCCTTGCGGTGCACTTCGTCCTCGTTATGCAGTGTGGCGTTGGTGACGGTGACGCCGCCGACGAACACCGGTTGCAGCCGCGCCACCGGCGTCAGCGCGCCGGTGCGCCCGACCTGGACGTCGATGTGTTCGACGACCGTGGTCGCCTCCTCGGCCGGATATTTGTGCGCGAGCGCGAAGCGCGGCGCGCGCGACACGAAACCGAGCTGCTGCTGCGCCACCAGGTCGTTGACCTTGTAGACGACGCCGTCGATTTCGAACGGCAGGCGTTCGCGCTTGGCGCCGATGGCGCGGAAATAACCGAGCATGCCGTCGATGCCGTCGACGATCCTGCGTTCGGCGCTGACCGGAAACCCGAGTTCGATCAGCCGGTCTAGCGTCTGCGAATGCCGGTGCAGCGCGCCGTAGTCCTGTTCGCCGGTCGCGTACGCATAAAACGTCAGGCGCCTGCCCGCGGTGACGCGCGGGTCGAGCTGGCGCAGCGAGCCGGCCGCCGCATTGCGCGGATTGGCGAACTCCTTTTCCCCGCGCGCGCGCTGCTCGAGATTGAGACGGTCGAAATCCGCCTTCAGCATCACCACTTCGCCGCGCACCTCGAACAGGTCGGGCGCATGCCTGCCGCGTAGCCTGAGCGGAATCGCGCGCAGTGTCCGCAGATTCGCGGTGACGTCTTCGCCGGTGTAGCCGTCGCCGCGCGTCGCGCCGGTCACAAACAACCCCTTGCTGTAGGTCAGACTGACGGCCAGACCGTCGAATTTCGGTTCCGCCGCGTACTCGACGCGGTCGACGGCAAGCGCCTCGCGCACGCGCCGGTCGAACGCCACCACTTCATCGTCTTCGAACGCGTTGTTGAGGGACAGCATCGGCGTGCGGTGCCTGACCGGCTCGAAGCCGGACGCCGGCACCGCGCCGATGCGCTGCGTCGGCGATTCGGGAACGACCAGTTGCGGATACCGTTTCTCGATGTCCTCGAGCTCGCGGAACAGCCGGTCGAACTCGGCGTCGGAGATGACCGGCCGGTCGAGAACGTAATAGTTGTAGTTGTGGCGCTCGATCTCGTCGCGCAGCTGCCGGGCGCGGGCCGCGATGTGAGCGGGAACCGCCATTCACGAAAACAGCCGCAGCGCGCGCGGACTGCCGGCGGCGATCTGCGCGGCATTCATCTTGTCCAGTATCGTCTGCAGTTCGGCGCGGATTTTTCCGATCGCGGCGTCCGACAAGGGCCGGCGTTTGTCGTCGACCACGACGCCGCCCAGCGCCGACGCGAAATTGCGCGCGGTTTCCAGCATCCGGTCGAACACCTGCTCGCCGCCGCTGACGCGCGGCACGTCCAGCAAAAAAGTGACGCCGCCGGTCTGCAGCGTGTTTATCTGCTCCGGGACGAACGGCATCGGCTCATGGTTATCGACGGTGAACAGCGCGGACTGCCGGTCGCCGTCGCAATAGAACACGCCGTCGGCGCCGAGCCGCAGTCCGGCCGCTTCGGCGACCCGCCGTATTTCGGCGCCGTGGAACGGCTGGCCGTTCATGCTGACGACGTTGACGCTGATCGCGACGTCCACCTCGGTGCAGAAGCGGTCGAGTTCGACCGCCATTCCGTGCGCGCCGGCGACGTCGCCGTACGCCGCCTCGGCGCCGACGCGCGCCGCCCACCGGATCACCATGTCGCGGAACGCCGCCAGTTGATCCTGGTCGATGCAGCCGGCGCGGTTGATCATCTGGAGCGCAAAACGCAGATGGGAAAACTCCGCGCCGCTGCCGATGCCGGCGTCCCGCCAGCTGCCGCCGTCGATGCGGCCGGCGACCAGCGCCGGCTTGCGCACAGCGGCGGCCAGCGCCAGCACTTCCTCGTGCGGCTCGGCGCCGTCGCCGGGTTCGAGCAGGGTGACTTCGACCACGTAATCGATGACCGGATCGATCGCATGGCGCGGCGGCGCCGGAGGCCGCGCCTCCGCACTCCGTAACTGCGGCTCGACGCGCTCCGCAGCGGCGCGCGCCGACACGGCGGCATCGTGTTCGCGCGCCGACGCGCGTTCGGCTTTGAGGCGGAACTCGCGCACCTGCCACAGGTTGAACAGGTAGACACCCGCGATCACCACCGCACCGACGCCGAGCAAACCTGTCTGAAGTTCACTCATCGACGCCTCAAGCGGCTTTTTCTTTCTCCGCGAGTCTGACCGCTTCCTCGATATCGACCGCCACCACGCGCGACACGCCCGCTTCCTGCATCGTGATGCCGATCAGCTGATTGGCGATCTCCATCGTGATCTTGTTGTGACTGATGAACAGGAACTGCGAATTTTCCGACATCTTTCTGACCAGCTCGCAAAAGCGTTCGGTGTTGGTGTCGTCGAGCGGCGCGTCGACCTCATCCAGCAGGCAGAACGGCGCCGGATTCAGATGGAACAGCGCGAACACCAGCGCCATCGCGGTCAGCGCCTTCTCGCCGCCCGACAACTGGCTGATCAACCGGTTTTTCTTGCCCGGCGGCTGCGCGATCACCTCGACGCCGCTGTCGAGCACTTCCTCGCCGGTCAGCATCAACCGCGCGCTGCCGCCGCCGAACAGCGCCGGGAACAGACGGCCGAAATGGCCGTTGACATCATCGAACGTCTGTTGCAGCCGTTCGCGGGTTTCGCGGTCGATGCGGCGGATCGCGTCTTCGAGGGTGGTCACCGCCTGTCCCAGATCCTCCGCCTGCGCATCGAGATAGCCCTTGCGCTGCTGCGCGGTTTCGAGTTCCTCGAGCGCCGCCAGATTGACCGCGCCGAGCGCGGCGATCTCGTTGCTGCAGCGTGTAACGTCGGCCTGCAATGCGCTTGAGCGCTTGTTTTTCTCGGCCAGCAGCAGTTCGAGCGCCGTCTCGTCGGCGCCGGCTTCGATCAATTGCTGCGAGAACTGCGACTCGTTGGTGCTCGCCTCCTGTTCCCTGAGCCTGATCTCGACGATGCGATCGCGCAGCGGCCCCATGTTATGTTCGACCGTCTGCCGCTCCTGCTCGGTCTGCCGCAAATCGGCTTCGATCACCGCCACCGCGTCGCGCGCCGCCGCCAGCGCCTGTTCCCTTGCGCCGCGCGACGCGACCGCGCGCTCGAGCTCCGCGTTGAGCGGAGCGTCATCGAGCGTCGCGAGTTCACGCTCGTGCTGAAGAATGCCGGCGTTAATCGCATCGACGTTGGCAACGATCAGCGCGATCGTATTGTTGATTTCGTCGATCTTGTTGGCGCAGGTCTGCAGCCGGAATCCGTCTTCCTGGACCGTGCGCTCCGCCTGTTGCAACAGGCGGCGCTGCTGTTCGAGTTCGGCCTCGGCCTGCCGGTGGCCGTCGGCAACGGCGGCGAAACGGGCTTGCAGTTCGCCGTCGCGACTCTCGAGGACGGCCGTCTTCGACTGCGCGCCGTCACAGGCGGCGCGTTCCAGCCCGGACTGCGTTTCCAGCTCCGCAAGCTCGGCCGTGATCTGCGCGCCGCGCTGGATCGCGTGCTGAGCCTGTTCCGACAATTTCAGCGCCGCGAGTTGCGCCTCATGGCGCAATTTCTGCGTCTCTTCGGCGGCGGCGCGCAATCCGTCCAGCGCAGCGCGGCGCCGCTCGAATTCGGCCTCGGTCGCCGCCTGTTCGCTTTCAAGAGCCGCGCGCTGCTGCTGCCGCTGCGCAAGTTCGCTTTCCAGCTGCTGCAGTTCGCGCTGCCGCGACAGCACGCCGTGCAGTTCCGAATCCGGCGCGTAAAAGCTGACGCTGCAGCGCGTGAACAGATGGCCGTCGGCGGACACCAGCAGCGCGCCGGCCGGCAGCCGGGCGCGCCGCGCGAGGCCGTCTTCCCTGCTGCTGGCCACATACACCTGATGCAGCCAGTCATCGAGCGCGCCGGCGACCGCCGCATTCCTGCAGCGCACGTACGCAGCGAGCGGCTTGAAGCCTTGCGCCGCCGCCGGGGCCGGCGCGCCGGCGGCATAGACCGTGATTTTTCCCGGCGGCGGATCGGCCAGCAGCGCCGACGCCTGTTCCAGACTGTCGACGCCGACGCCGTTCAGCCGCTCGCGAAGCACCGCTTCCAGCGCATCCTCCCAGCCGGCCTCGATCTCGAGGTCCTGCCACAGGCGGTGCGCGGCATCGAGCCGGTGCGCAGCCAGCCAGCCCTGCATCTGCTCGCTGCGCGCAATCCGGTCCTGGATCTGGCGCAGCGCCGCGACGCGCGCTTCCAGCGCGGTAGCCTGCTGCACCGCCGCCGCGGTCGCCTCGTTGCGCTGGCGCAGGGTTTCTTCCAGTTCAACGATGCCCGCCTCTTCGGATTCGAGTCTGCCGCGGTCCTGGTGGTAACGGGCATCGAGTTCGGCGGCGCGCTGCCGTTGACGATCGAGTTCCGCGCTGTCCGGAGCGGGCAGCGCCGCCTGCTCCTCGCGCAGGCGCTGCGCGCGCTGTTGCAGTTGGGCGAGATTTTTCTGTGCGTGCTCATCGCGCGCGCGTTCGAGCTGCAACTCCCGCGTGTTCTCGGCGACTGCATGCTGCAGCGCATCGCGCTGTTCGCACGCCGCGTCGAACGCCTGTTCGCTGAGCGGCACGCGCGCCGCCGCCGCCGCCGCTTCCTGCCGGCCGGCTTCCGCCTTGCGCGCCGCGTCGTGCTGTGCCTGCTGCCATTCGTCGAGCCCCGCGCGCTGGGACTGCAGTTGAGTCTCGGCTTGCGCAAGCTGGGCGCGCTGCGCCGTCATTTGCGTCTCGATGCGCCGACGGCCGTCGCGCACGTGCTCGATCTGCTGCTGGACGCGCGCGAGGCCGGCATCCGCCTTGTAGAATTCGCCCTGCGCGGCGTTCAGCGCGTCGCCGGCGTCGGTGTGGCGCACGCGCGCTTCTTCGATGCGGCGTTCGGCGGCGCGCACGCGCGCGGTTTCCGCCTCGAGTTCGAGATTGAGCTTCGCGATGTCGCGCGCGCAGCGCTCGCGCGCCGCCGCGGCTTCGCGTTTCTTCTGCAGCGCGAGCAGGTTCTGCGCGACGCGCAGTTCGCCCTGCAGCCCGTGGTAGCGCCGCGCGACCTCGGCCTGCGCCTGCAGATGCTCGATCTGCCGCGCCAGTTCGGCGCGGATGTCCTCGACGCGCGACAGGTTTTCGCGCGTGTCGTCCAGCCGCAACCCGGTCTCGTGGCGCCGCTCGCGGTATTTTGAGACGCCGGCCGCCTCTTCGAGGAACACGCGCAGTTCTTCGGGCCGCGCTTCGACGATGCGCGAGATCATCCCCTGCTCGATGATCGCGTAGGCGCGCGCGCCGAGTCCGGTGCCGAGGAAGATGTCGGCGACATCGCGCCGCCGCACGTGGACGTTGTTGATGTAGTAAGCCGACTCGCGGTCGCGTTCGATCACGCGCTTGACCGAAATCTCCGCATAGCTCGCCCACTGGCCGCCGGCGCGGCCCGCGCTGTTGTCGAACACCAGCTCGACGCTCGCGCGGTTGACCGGCTGGCGCGAGCCGGCGCCGTTGAACAGCACGTCCTGCATGGTTTCGCCGCGCAGGTGGCGCGCCGACGATTCGCCGAGCACCCAGCGCACCGCATCGATGATGTTGGACTTGCCGCAGCCGTTGGGGCCGACCACGCCGACCAGCTGCCCGGGCACGGAAATATGGGTTGGATCTACGAAGGATTTGAAACCAGCGAGTTTGATTTCAGTGAGGCGCAATTTTTTATCAGGGCGGGGTTTATAATCGCGTCAATTTTAACTGAATTTCACGCCCGCTCCATGCCTAATTTGCCGAGCAAGCGCCTCGCCACCTTCCCCAATCCGGCGCCCCGCCGCGACTATCGGATTCACATGGAAATACCGGAATTTACCTGCCTGTGCCCGAAGACCGGTCAGCCCGATTTCGCGACGCTCCATCTCGACTACGTACCCGACCGCATCTGCGTCGAACTGAAAAGCCTCAAGCTCTACATCTGGTCGTACCGCAACGAAGGCGCATTCCACGAAGCGGTGACCAACTGCATCCTCGACGATCTGGTGCGCGCAACCCGGCCGCGCTTCATGCGGCTGACCGCGAAGTTCTACGTGCGCGGCGGCATCTTCACCACGGTCGCCGCCGAGCACCGCAAGCGCGGCTGGCGCGCGCCGCCGCGCGTCGATCTCGATACGCTGCCGCCGCAGCCGAGCGTGCGCTGATCGCCGCGTTGCGGCGTCCGCGCGCATTGCCTGAATCACCCGCAACCTGTAAATTTCGCAACCGGACATGAACGAACTGCAGACCATCATCGAGCAGGCTTGGGAGCAGCGCGCCGAACTCAGTCCGGGCGCCGCTCCGGCGCGGATCGGCGAGGCGGTCGACACGGCGCTCGAACAGCTCGACAGCGGCAAGCTGCGCGTCGCCGAAAAAATCGACGGCCAGTGGGTCGTCCATCAATGGCTGAAGAAAACCGTGCTGCTGTCGTTCCGGCTGGAAGAGAACAAGGTGCTGCCGGGCGCGGCCACCCAGTACTACGACAAGGTACGCGGCAAGTTCGCCGATTACTCGCACGATGCTTTCGTGCGCGGCGGTTTCCGCGTGGTGCCGCCGGCGATGGTGCGGCGCGGCGCCTACATCGGCAAAAACGCGGTGCTGATGCCGTCGTTCGTCAACATCGGCGCCTACGTCGGCGACGGCACGATGGTCGACACCTGGGCCACGGTCGGTTCGTGTGCGCAGATCGGCAGGAACGTGCACCTGTCGGGCGGCGTCGGCATCGGCGGCGTGCTGGAACCGCTGCAGGCCGGGCCGACCATCATCGAGGACGATTGCTTCATCGGCGCACGCTCGGAAATCGTCGAAGGCGTGGTGGTCGAGGAAGGCGCGGTGATTTCGATGGGCGTGTTCATCGGGCAGAGCACCAAAATCTACGACCGGGCGAACGATACGGTCAGCTACGGGCGCGTGCCGGCCGGTTCGGTCGTGGTGTCCGGCAGCCTGCCCTCCAGCGACGGTCGTTGCCAGCTCTATTGCGCGGTGATCGTCAAACGCGTCGATGCCAAAACCCGCGCCAAAACCGGCATCAACGAATTGCTGCGCGGCGATTGAACGGCGCCCGCCGGCCGACGCTTTCCAACCTCGGCGAAAATTGGCAAAATGAGTGCCTTACTACGCCGGCATACGGGATGGCAATGAGCCTACTCGACGACCTCAAGCAACAGGCCGATTCGCTGCGGCAGAAACAGCAGATTACGCAGGAAGAAATCAACCAGAACCTGCTGGCCGCGCATATCAAGCTGAACGAGGCATTGCACTACTGGATCGATCTGTTCAACTCGTTGAACGTGATCAAGCCGGTGATCCCGCGCTTTTACTATCTTGAAAGCGGCGCGACCAGGCTCGACAACCTGATGCAGTGCGATTACAACGTCAATGGCCGCCGGCTGACCGCCGACCACAAGGACTACATCGAGGCGGTGGTGCTGCGCTTCCGCTGCCTGTCCGACCAGAAGCTGACGATCGAGAAGCAGTCCGATCCGATGGTGCAGCGGCTGCGCGACCATCTGTGGTCGAACAACATCAAATTCGACCTCAAGGAACTGCGCAACGAGCGCGGTTATGTCGAGCGCGGCATCTTCACCGTCATCGCCGAAGTGCCGGTCAGCATTACGATCACCGCCGACCTTGAAATGGCGCGGATCAAAATCGCCACCAAGAATCTCGAGCGGCTCGGGGACTATGTCTACGTCTACGACTTCGACGAATTCAACCGCAATCTGCTGGAAGAGCTGGCCAAGGTCATCATCGTCAAGCCCAATGTCTTCCGCACCATGGGGCGGCACCAAGCGGCCGTGCTGACGACCACGCCGCGGGCGCCGCGCATCGCCGACTCGGGCACTGAGACCCCGATAAAGGCCGGCTGATGTTTCTCGATCCCCTGTTCAAGCTGATGTCCGACAAACAGGCTTCGGACATGTTCTTCACCGCCGGCGCCCCGATCCAGATCAAGATCAACGGCACGGTGATGCCGGTCAACTCGCAGGTGCTCGACCCCGCCGCAGTCAGGAAGATTTCCTACGAGGCGATGTCCGAGGAGCAGATCAAGGCCTTCGAGCAGAGCCACGAAATGAACTTCGCGGTCGGCCGCGCCGAGCTCGGCAGTTTCCGCATCAACGTGTTCCGCCAGCGCGGGGCGCCCGCCATGGTGATCCGTTTCATCAAGCCCGACATACCGTCGCTGGAAGAGCTGAAGCTGCCGCCGGTGCTGAAGGAACTGGTGATGGGAAAACTGGGCCTGATACTGATCGTCGGCTCGACCGGCTCGGGC
>DATKOF010000034.1:0-91803 GCA_035524795.1 Burkholderiales bacterium | reverse complement strand
CGCAGCACGATGACCGGCATCGTGTTCGACGAGCGCGCGAGGCCGAAGCCATCCGCATATTCGACGCGCAGCCCGTCCCGTCCTATTGCCGGTGGAATATAATAGCGCCATGAAAGCACCGATACCATTGGTTGTCTCGGCGTTCTGGGACGGCGAAGCCCAAGTCTGGGTGGCGACGAGCGACGATGTTCCCGGTCTGGCGACTGAAGCCGACAGCGTTGAGGCGCTGGTCGCCAAGCTGAAGGTGATGATTCCCGATCTGCTCGACGCCAACGGTTACGAGAATGCCGATGAAGATGTACCGTTCACCGTCAAAACCGAAGTGCGGGCGGTAGCCCCTCGTCACGCCGCGTAATCCGCGTGGCGAGTTTTACCGGTCAGCTCAAAAAGATTCTTCTCGAAGCGGGCTGCCGTTTTGAACGGCAGGGAAAGGGCGATCATGAAATCTGGTACAGCCCGATTTCCAACAAGCGGTTTCCTGTGGACAGCAATATCAAGTCGCGTCATACGGCGAACGCGGTCTTGAAGCAGGCTGGCTTGGATAAGCAGTTTTAAAAAGACAGCCGCGCGTTGCGCAGGCTCGCCAGTGACGACAAGCTGCTTTCAGATCCGGATGTTGTTGGCCCAGGCCAGCGCCTGCATTTGCAGGCGATTGAGAGTGCCGGCGTTGAGCGCCGGCAGTTTGCCCAGGGGTTGCGCCAGCGGCGCCGCGTCCGGCGCGTTTTCCACAGATTCGGCGATGGCAAGCAAGGTGCCGAGCAGGCCGGCCCGCTGTTCGAGCGCGGCGCAGACTTCCGCCGAGACCGGCAGCGGTTTCAGAACCTCCGTCAGCGGAATGCCGAGTATCACCGGCACCAGCGACAGGATGCCGGTCATGAACGCGCTGTCGTGAAGATCGTTGTTGCCGGGAGCCACTTCACCTGCGAGCAATTCGATCAGGCGTCCGCGCGTCGCGGCGGTTTGCAGCAGCGGACCGGCGGTGCCGTTGGAGGGATTGGTGAACATCAGCAATTGCAGCCAGCGCTGAAGCTGGCTGCGCCCGAGGCGCACGATGGCGTCCCGCAGCGAGGTGATTTTCCACGCCGCGCCGCTGCCGACTGAGTTGGTCAGCCGCATCAGGTTCAGCGAGAGGCCGGGCTCCTGTTTGAACACGTCCTCGATGTCGGCGGTTTCCGCGTCCTGCACGATCAGGCCGAGCAGACGCAGCAGGGAGGCTTCGGAGTGGCTCAGGCGTTTGCCGGCAATGACGACCGGCCGCGCGAAAAAATAGCCCTGAAAATAATCGAAGCCCAGTTTCCGGCACAGCTCGAACTGCTGTTCGCTGTCGACCTTTTCGGCGAGCAGTCGAATGCCGGATTTCTTCAAGCTCAGCGCGTGCAGTGTCAGCGCGTTCTCGCTGAGGCCGGTGAGGTCCGCTTTGACGATGTTGATCAACGGCAGAACGGCGGCGTAGCGTTTTTCTTCGCCGGTGTAATCGTCGAGCGCGATGGTGAATCCCGCGCCGCGCAAATATTTGATCCGCTCGACGATCTGCGGCGTGATGTCGACTGTTTCCAGTATTTCCAGCACGATTTTCTGTTTCGGCAGGAGCAGCAGCATGTCGGACAGCAGCAGCTCGGCGCTGCAGTTGATGAAACCGGGATAGGGGCCGAGCGCTTCTTCAATCCCCAGTTCCGAGAACGCGCGCGAAATGACGGTGGCGCTCGCCATCAGGTCGTTCCAGATCACCGCACGGTTGTCGCTGCCGTCGCGGAACAGCAGCTCGTAGGCGGCCAGCCGGCGGTTCGTGTCGACGATCGACTGGCGGCCGATGAAGACCTGTTCCGGGCCAGGTGTGGTTTTGAGGGCGGATTGTTGCACCTCACCTATAACGGCAAAACGGAGGGGCAGCTTGAACCTGCGGCGTTAGTACGGCAGCGCGACGTCGGGTTTGGCCGCGGTGATGACGCGGCGGAAATCTTGCTGTATCCGCTTCAGCGCTTTTTCGTTGTCGGCCTCGAAACGCAGCACGATCACCGGCGTGGTGTTCGATGAGCGCGCGAGGCCGAAACCGTCTGCATATTCGACGCGCAGGCCATCGGTGGTGATGACCTGCTGCGGGTTGTCGAACCGCGCGGTCTTCTGCAGTTGCGCGATCAGCGCGTAGTTCTCGCCTTCCTTCAGCTTGATCTGCAGCTCGGGCGTGTTGACCGCGTTCGGCAACGCGGCGAGTTTGGCGTTGAGGTCTTTTTCCTTGCTTAAAATTTCGAGCAGCCGCGCGCCGGAATAGAGCGCGTCGTCGAAGCCGTACCAGCGCTCCTTGAAGAAGATGTGGCCGCTCATTTCGCCGCCGAGCGGCGCGTCGATTTCCTTCATCTTGCCTTTGATCCACGAATGGCCGGTCTTCCACATCACCGGCGTGCCGCCGTGCTGGACGATCCACGGTGCGAGGTTGCGCGTGCACTTGACGTCGAACACCACCGGGCCGGGCTGGCGCGACAGCACGTCGGCCGCGAACAGCATCAACTGGCGGTCGGCATAGATGATAGTCCCGTTCTTGGTGACGACGCCGAGCCGGTCGCCGTCGCCGTCGAACGCGAGGCCGATTTCAGCGTCGGAGGTTTTCAGCGCATGAATCAGGTCTTCGAGATTTTCCGGCACCGACGGATCGGGATGGTGGTTCGGGAAATTGCCGTCCACTTCGCAGAACAGCGCGGTCACTTCGCAGCCGAGCCGCCGGTAAAGCTCGGGCGCGAACGCGCCAGCGACGCCGTTGCCGCAGTCGATCACGATCTTCATCGGCCGCGCGAGCCTGACGTCTCCGGTAATGCGTTCGAGATAGCGTTCGCGCACGTTCTCCTCGCGATAGCCGCCGTCGCCTTTTGCGAGATCGTTGCGCTCGATGCGCGCGCGCAACGCCTGGATCGCGTCGCCGGCCAGCGTCTCGCCGGCGAGCATGATCTTGAGACCGTTATAGTCGGGCGGGTTGTGCGAACCGGTCAGCATCACGCCGGACAGTGTGTTGAAATGATAGGCGGCGAAGTAGAGCATCGGCGTCGCGACCTGGCCGATATCGATCACATCGACGCCCGCCGCGCGCAGCCCGCGCGCCAGCGCCGCCGCCAGTTCCGGCCCCGACAGCCGACCGTCGCGGCCGATCGCGACTTCGCGCCGGCCGCGCGCGATCGCTTCGCTGCCGATCGCCTGCCCGATTTTTTCGACCACCGCCGGCGTCAGCGTCCTGCCGACGATGCCGCGGATGTCATAGGCCTTGAAGATCTCAGGCGGGAGCGGATTCATCCGCGGATTATCGCACGGGCGATTTCATCAAAGAAACCGAGCACGCGCTGCGGCGGCCAGTCGAGACGGCCGGGAAAGACGCCGGTCGTAAAGCCGGCGTGGCCGCCTGCGGCGGGAAATTCCAGCGTGACCGCGGCGCTTACTTCCCGCGGCGCCGGCAGCGCCCGCTCCGGCAGGAACGGATCGTTGCGTGCATTGAGCATCAGCGTCGGCACCGCAATGTCCGTGAGCAGCGGCTTGCTGCTGGCGCGCGTCCAGTAATCGTCGGTGTCGCGGAAGCCGTGCAGCGGCGCGGTCACGACATCGTCGAACTCGCGCAGCGTGCGTGCGGCGAGCATCCGTTCGCGGTTGCACAGATCCGGAAAGCGCTCGAGCTTGGCGAGCGTTTTGTTTTTCAGCGCGACGAGGAAGTTGCGCGTGTAGGACAGGTTGAAGCCACGGCCGAGCGCAGCGCCGGCCGCCATCAGGTCCACCGGCGCCGAAATCGCCGCCGCCGCGTCGACAATGGCGGCCGCTCCGGCGCGCTGCTCGCCGAGCCACTTCAGCAGCGCGTTGCCGCCGAGCGATACGCCGGCGGCGAACAGCGGCGCGCCGGCCGCGTGATCGCGCCGGAAACGCCGCAGTATCCAGTCGATTTCGGCGCTGTCGCCCGAATGATAGGCGCGCGGCAGCCGGTTCGGTTCACCGCCGCAGCCGCGGAAATGCACGACCGCGCCGCGCCGGCCGGCGGCCCGCAGCGCGGCCATCAGCGCCAGCGCGTAGTGACTGCGCGAGCTGCCTTCGAGTCCGTGGAACAGCACGACCAGCGGCAGGATGGAGGTTTCCTGACCGGCCAACCAGTCGACGTCGATGAAATCACCATCGGGCGTGTCCCAGCGTTCGCGCCGGTAGACGATACGCGGGCGCGGCGCGATCAGCGCGGGGTAGATCGTCTGCAAATGCGCGCCGGGCAGCCAGTGCGGCGCGCGGTAGAGGGATGGACTCAGTGGAGTGTCTTCGGCGCGCGCCGGGCATTGCTTTCGGCTTGGGCCGGCGACGACGACGCGTGATGCAGCACCATGCGCCAGCCGTGCTCGGTGCGCAGATAAGCGTTGGTGGCGATCACCGGCGCCGCCGGATGCGCCTCGCCGACGACCGTGATTTCCTCGTACACGCTGTGCACGACCAGCGTCGCGCCGGTTATCGAGTGCTGCAGCAGCAGCCGGAAGTGCAGGTGCTGGCCGCCGGCGAAAATCTTGCGCCACGACTCGCGCACCTGCGCGACGCCGGCAAAGCGCACGCCGCCCGGATGCACGCAGACGATGTCGTCATCGTCGGCCCATACCGCCATCATCGCTTCGAGATCGGATTTCTCGATCGCTTCGTAGAACGCGGCTTCGGTGTCGTGCGCGGTGGCGTAGATGATGCGCTTCATGACACGCGGATTTTAGCAAAATCGATCTGCCGCCAGACATGGTCGGGCGTCATCTTCATCATGCAGTTGAAGTGACCGAGCGGACAGACACGCCGGAAGCAGGGGCTGCATGGCAGGTCGAGCCGCAGGATTTGCGCCGCGTCCGACAGCGGCGGCGTGAACGCCGGACTGCTCGAACCATAGAGCGCGAGCAGCGGTTTGCCGAGCGCGGCGGCGACGTGCATCAGGCCGGAATCGTTGCTGATCACCAGCGCTGCGCACGACAGCAGGTCAATCGCTTCGTCGAGCGTGGTTCTGCCGCACAGATCGATGCCGGCGCCGCCGCTGTGCCGCGCGATTTCGGCGCCGATTGCGGCGTCGTTTTTGGAGCCGATTATCCATACCGCATGGCCCTGTGCGGCGAGCCTGCGCGCCAGCTCTGCGAAATATTGCGGCGGCCAGCGTTTGGCGGGGCCGTATTCGGCGCCCGGACACAGCGCGACGACCGGACGCGCGGTGTCGAGGCCCAGTTTCGCCAGCGTTGCGGCGCGGCGTGCCTCATCGGCGACAAGATGCGGCGGCGCGAGCGGGCGCTGCAGCGGCACGCCGGGCGGCTCGGCGAGCGCGGCAAACTGCTCGGCCATCTGCAGCAGCGTCTTGTCATCGAGTCGCCGCGCGTCGTTAAGAAGCAGTTGACGCAACTCGCCGACGAAACCGGTGCGCAGCGGGATGCCGGCGAACCACGGCGCCAGCGCCGACTTGAACGAATTGGGCAGCACGATCGCCTGATCGTAATTTTTCTCCGCGAGTTCGCGGCCGAGCGCGCGGCGCTTGCCGAGCGCCAGTTCGCCGTGCCGGAACGGCGCCGCGATGGTTGCGCGGACTTCCGGCATTCGCGCGAACACCGGCAGCGTCCACGGTGGCGCCAGCACATCGAGCATCAAGCCGGAATGCAGTTCGTGCAGGCGCCTGAACAGCGGCTGCGCGAGCACCGCGTCGCCGACCCAGGCCGGCGCGACGATCAGGATGTTTCGTGTGTCCGCCATTCGAATTCAGTCAAGACTGGATTGAACCGCAGAGACGCGGAGAAGAACAAAAACAGGATCAAGGATTCAGAAACCAGGATTTAGGAAAAGCTCAAAACCATTGGTTTGCTTTTCTGTTGTTGCCTTTCCCCGCGCCTCTGCGTCTCTGCGGTGAAAGATTTGTCTCTTTAATGGCCGCTGGAGACCGGCTCGCCCTTCAGCGTGTAGTGGGTGCCGCAGTACGGGCATAGCGCCTCACCGGTCGCCTCGATCGGCAGGAACACGCGCGGGTGCGCGTTCCACAGCAGCATCGACGGCATCGGGCAGTGCAGCGGCAGATCGGCCGCGGTCACTTCGATCTCGCGCCGCGTATTGGCGGTCTGTGTCTGTTCGGCGGCGGCCATCGCTTATTTGCCGACCGGCGTCAGCCAGTCGCGGTATTTGGGGTTCTTGCCCTGCACCAGTTCGAAGAACGCCTGCTGTATCCTGGCGGTGACCGGCCCGCGTGCGCCGCTGCCGATGGTGCGGTTGTCGAGCTCGCGGATCGGCGTCACCTCGGCCGCGGTGCCGGTGAAGAACGCCTCGTCGGCGGTGTAGATATCGTCGCGCGTCAGCCGCCGCGAGCGCACTTCGATGCCGAGGTCGCGCGCGAGATGGATCACCGCATCGCGCGTGATGCCGGACAGCGCCGACGTGATCTCGGGCTCGTGCAGCGCGCCATTCCTGACGATGAAGATGTTCTCGCCCGGGCCTTCGGCGACGAAGCCGTCGACGTCGAGCAGCAGCGCCTCGTCGTAGCCGTCGTGCGTCGCTTCGAGCGTGGCGAGGATCGAGTTCGGATAGGTTGCGGCGAACTTGGCGCGCGGCATCGTCACGTTGACGTGATGGCGCGCATAGGACGAAGTCTTGACGCGGATGCCTTTCTCGATGCCGTCGGCGCCGAGGTAGGCGCCCCACGGCCACGCCGCGATCGCGACATGCACCGCGGCGCCGCGCGGCGACAGCCCCATTTTTTCCGCGCCGTAGAATGCGATCGGACGGATGTAGCATTCGTCGAGTTGGTTGGCGCGCACCACTTCCTTCTGCGCCTCGATCAGCTGCTCGGGCGTGTACGGGATCTTCATCAGGTAGATATGCGCGGAGTTGAACAGGCGCGCGGTGTGTTCGCGCAACCGGAAGATGCAGGTGCCGCCGGCGGTTCTGTAGGCGCGCAGGCCTTCGAATACCGCGAGGCCGTAATGCAGCGAGTGCGTCAGCACGTGGGTCGTCGCGTCGCGCCACGGCACCAGCCGGCCATCGTGCCAGATGTGGCCGTCGCGGTCGCTCATTGATGGCATGATGGTTTCAGTCCAGCGGAAAAAGCCTGAATTCTAGCTTATTTCAGGTTTTCTTGACCCGCCGTTTGATTGATGTAAATATCATCGCTCCCCGCGGTGCGATAAACCGCGCTGCATCTCAAAAAATCAATGTTCGAGGACGAACAGGTGGCCGACCCCCATAACAGCGCGCTCGGCAGGCTGGGCAATCGCGTTTTCAGTCTGACCGACAGCGCCGAGCTGAGGCTGCACAAGACGCTGCTGATCTTCGCGTGCGGGCTGATGGGCTTCGCCGCGGTGCTGTGGCTCGTCATCTATCATGTGATGGGTATCAAGTACTCGGCGACCGTGCCGCTGACCTATCTTGCGGTGTCGGCGGCGACGCTCGGGCTGTATCTGTGGAACCGCAACTTCGAGTTTTTCCGCCTCGCGCAGACCACCCTTTATCTGTTCGTGCCGTTCATCATGCAGTGGGCGATCGGCAGCTACGTGACCTCGTCCGGCGTGATGCTGTGGGCGCTGCTGGCGCCGATCGGCGTGATGATCTTCCAGGGGCCGAAGCAATCCATCCCGTGGTTCGTCGCCTACATCGTGCTGACCGCGGTGTCGGGTTTCTTCGACTTCTACCTCGGCTACGGCGAAAAAAGCATGGGCGTTCCACTGCAGACGATCGCGGTGTTCTTTGCGCTGAATTTCACCGCGATGTCCACCATCGTCTATCTGCTGGTCGTCTATTCGGTGCGCGAGAAGGACCGGCTCAAGACCGAACTCGACGAGCAGCACCGGCTGGTCAAGGTCGAGCAGGAACGCTCGGAACGGCTGCTGCTCAACGTGCTGCCGAGCCACGTCGCCGAGCGGCTGAAGCGCGAACCCGGCGTCATCGCCGACGGCGTTGCCGACTGTACCATCATGTTCGCCGATCTCACCGATTTCACGCGGCTGTCGGAGGAAATGCCGCCGCGCGAAACGGTGGCGCTGCTCAATGAGGTATTTTCGTGGTTCGACCTGCTGGCCGAAAACTACGGGCTGGAGAAGATCAAGACCATCGGCGACGCCTATATGATCGCGGGCGGACTGCTCGCGCACCCCAGCAAATACACGGAAGCGATTGCCGATATGGCGCTCGAGGTGCGCGAAAGAATGTCGATCCACAAGATGAGCAACGGCGAACCGCTCGGCATCCATATCGGGATCGGCACCGGGCCGGTGGTCGCCGGCGTGATCGGCGTCAAAAAGTTCATCTACGATCTGTGGGGCAATCCGGTCAATACCGCCAGCCGCCTGTGCAGCGAGGCCGAGGGCGGGCATATCCTGGTCGACACCGCCACTTATCTCCGGCTGCGCGGCCCGTACCAGTTCGAGGGGCCCGACACCCTGGTGGTGAAGAGGCAGCGGCAGATCACCTCTTATCGGCTGATCGCCAAGCGGCACGAAGCGGCGAAACATTCGGCCGCGGTTTAGGTTTCGAACACTTCCCGCCACAGATTTTTGACGGCGACGATCTCGGCTGCGACCGCCGCCGGCTCGACGCGCGCCTGTTTCTCGCCCTGCAGGCGCGAAGTGTGCTGCAGCCAGCGCAGTCTGCGGTAGGCGGCGTGCGCGGCGAGCGCCGTCGCTTCGGTGATCAGGCCGAGGCGCGCCGCCAGCTTCAGCAGCGCGAGATTGCCGATGTCGGCCGCGAGCTCGGGATGGCGATGCGCATAGTTGAGCACCAGGTACTGAACGGCGAATTCGACGTCGACCAGCCCGCCGCGGCCGTGCTTGAGATCAAACCGTGCGTCGCCGGCGTCCGGGTGCGCCTCGAGCATGCGTTCGCGCATCGCGACCACTTCCGCGCGCAGCGCGGCGGGATCGCGCGGCCGGCACAGCACTTCGAGGCGGAGCTGCTCGAAACGCGCGCCGATGCCGGCGTCGCCACAGACGAAACGCGCGCGCGTCAGCGCTTGGTGTTCCCAGGTCCAGGCGTGGTTTTTCTGATAATCGTCGAAGCCGTCGAGCGCGCTGACCAGCAGGCCGCTGGCGCCGTCGGGACGCAGCCGCAGGTCGACCGCGTACAGCACGCCGGCCGGCGTCAGGCTGGTCAGCCAGTGACTCAGGCGCTGCGCGAGCCGCGCGTAGTTTTCCGCCGCCGCGGGCGCCGCGTCATCGTAAAGGAAAATCAGGTCGAGGTCGGATGCATAATCGAGTTCCTTGCCGCCGAGCTTGCCGTAGGCGACCACCGCGAAACGCGGCGCGTCGCGGTGGCGCGCGCGCAACCCCTGCCACGCCGCGCGCAGTGTCTCGGCGAGGATGATGTCGGCGAGCGCGCTCAGATGGTCGGACAGCTGTTCGAGCGGCAGTTGTCCGTCGAGGTCGGCGACGATCAGGCGCATCACGTGGCTGTGCTTGAAATGACGCAGCGCGTCCATCTGGCGGTCGGTGTCGCCGGCGCAACTGTCGAGCTGGTCGCGCAGTTGCGCGTGCCATTGCGGCCATTCGCCGGCGTCCGGCGGCGCGTGTTCGGCGAGCAGCTCGTCGAGCAGGATCGGGTGTCGCGCCAGATATGCTGCCGCCCACGGGCTGGCGCCGACCAGCCGCGCGCTGCGTTCGATGATGCCCGGATATTGCAGCAGCAGCGCCAGATAGGCTTCGCGCCGGCTGATGCTTTCGAGCAGATCGAGCAGGCGCTCGAATGCAGCTTCGGGGTCAGGCTGGCGCGCCGCGGCTTCAGCGGTCAGCGGCACGATCCGTTCGATGCGTTCCAAGCCTGCTTCCGGCATTTGACGGAAACGCTGGCTTGCGCGCAGCACGGAGAGGCGCTGCAGCAGCCGCTGCGGCTCGCGGTAGCCGACCGCGCGCAACTGCGCCGCGTAGCGCGCATCGTCCGCCGCCGCCGACCACAATCCGGCGAGCGGATGCGGTGCGCCGCGCACGTCGGCGATCACGCCGTCGAAATGGCGGGTGACGGCGGCGCGGTGCCGGTCGAGCCGGACGCACAGCTCGCGGTAGTCGGCGCAATCCATCGCGGCGGCAAGCAGCGCCTGGTCCGCGGCGTCGGTCGGCAGTTGCTGTGTCTGTTGATCGTCGAAATACTGCAGACGGTGTTCGAGGTTGCGCAGGAACACGTAGGCGGCGGTGAGTTCCTGCGTCGCGCCGGACGGCAGCAGGCCGCGCTCGGTCAGCAGCGGCAGCATCTTCAGCGTCGCCGGCTCGCGCAGCGCGGCGTCGCGCCCGCCGCGCACCAACTGGAACAGCTGCGCGATGAATTCGATCTCGCGGATGCCGCCGGGGCCGAGCTTGATATTGTCGGCGCGATCGCGGCGCTCGACTTCGTCGCGCACTTCACGGTGCAGCGCGCGCAGCGATTCAAACGCGCTGTAATCGAGATAGCGGCGGAACACAAACGGCTGCACCAGCGCCGTCAGTTCCGGTGCGCGGTCGCCGCGCAGCAGGCGCGCCTTGATCCACGCGTAGCGCTCCCATTCGCGGCCGTGCGCGACGAAATAGTTTTCGAGCGTTTCGAAGCTGCATACGAGCGCCCCTTCGGCGCCCCACGGACGCAGCCGCAGATCGACGCGGAACACCCGGCCGTCGGCGGTGATTTCATCGAGCGCCGCGATCAGGCGGCGCGCGAGACGGGCGAAGAATTCGTGGTTGCTGAGCGCGCGCGCGCCGTCGGTTTCGCCTTCCTCGGGATAGACCAGCACCAGATCGATGTCCGATGACACGTTGAGTTCGCGGCCGCCGAGTTTGCCCATGCCGACGACGTGCAGCTTCTGCGGCGTTCCGCTGTCGCTGCCGGAAGGGGTTCCGTATTGCGTCGCCAGTTGCCGTTCAAGATGATCAGCCGCGAACGCGATCGCGGTCTCGGCCAGCGCGGTCATCGTCGCAACGACCTCATCGAGGCCGGCCAGGCCGCCGAGGTCGCGCGCGATCACGCGCAGCATCACCCGTTCGCGCAATGCGCGCAGCGCGCGCCACAACGCGGAATCGTCGACCGGGGCCGCCGGCAACGCCGCGCGCATCGCCGCGGCGGTGAACGGCGCATCGATCTCCGCGGCTGTCAGCAGCTGTGGCGCGCGTTCCAGCACGCGGCGCGCGTAGCGCGAGAACTGCGCCGCACGGCGCAGCGGATCAGCGGACAGCGCGACTGCAGGATGTTCCGGAAATGGCATGCTTGCGATTGGTTAAGAGTTCCTGACAGAATGGTCAAGCGGCGCGTTTCGCTTCGCGCGCGCCCGGAATCGTGCCAGCGCATCGCGCGTTTCATTATATTAGGAACTCTAAGCTACAATCCATTGTATCTTATTGTTTTTAGGGCGCCGGGTGCCGGAATCTCTGATCAAGTGGCTGCGCTTCCACGTGTCGTGGATGTATCGCGTCGCGACGTGGCTGGTGCTGCTGGGCGGCGTGGTGTTTGCGATTATCGTCATCAGCGTCCAGTACTGGCTGCTGCCGCGCATCGGCGACTACCGCGAAACCGTCGCCCAGGACCTGAGCGCCGCGGCGCACCAGCGCATTACGATCGGACGCATCGAGGGCTACTGGGACGGGCTGCGCCTGACGCTGGCGCTCGGCGACGTCACGGTCTATGACAAGACCGACCATCCGGCGCTGGTCTTCAAACGGATCGAGAGCTCGCTGTCGTGGTGGTCGTTTTTTTACCTCGAGCCGCGGTTGCATTCGATCGAGATCGAACAGCCGAGTCTGAACATCGCGCGCAGCCGTGACGGCGTGATCACGGTCGCCGGCATCGAAGTCAACGCGGCTGGCGGCGGCGGCTTCTCCGACTGGCTGCTGCGCCAGGACCGGATCGTGATTCGTGACGCGCGGATCAGCTGGCAGGACGATCAGCGCAGCGCGCCGCCGCTCGAGCTCAGAGACGTCTATTTCCGCCTCGACAGCAATGGACGCCATCACCGCTTCGGGCTGCGCGCGGCGCCGCCCGCGCCGCTTGCGGCGCCGCTCGACGTGCGCGGCGACCTGCGCGGCGGCTCGGTCACCGATCTCGCGCAATGGAGCGGCCGGCTGTTCGCGCGGCTCGATTACGTCGACATTGCGGCGTGGCGCACCTGGCTGCCATTCCCGGTGACGTTCCCGCGCGGCATCGGCGCGGCGCGCGTATGGGCGGATCTCGACGATGGCCGGATGACCGGCATTACCGCTGATCTCGAGTTGTCGCAGGTGCAGACGCGCCTCGGGCCGGACGTGAAGGAACTCGATCTCCAGTCCCTGAAAGGGCGGCTCGCCTGGCAGTCGCTGCCCGACGGCTTCGAATTTTCCACCACGCATCTTGCGCTTGCCACTCGCGACGGAGTGGTATTGCCGGCGACGGACTTCCTGTTGCGCTATCAGCACGCCTCCGGGTCGAAACTCGAACGCGGCGAACTGCGTGCCAATGAAATCCGCGTCGAGTCGCTGCTGGCGCTTGCCGATTATCTGCCGCTCGATGAGGACCTGCGCCGGGAAATCGCCGGCTACGCGCCGCGCGGCAAACTGAACGAGGTCGCGATCAAATGGGACGGCAGCTGGCCGCAGCCGCGCCAGTACAGCATCAAGAGCAGTTTTACCGGGGTCGGTCTGCGCCCGGTCGGCCGCCTGCCCGGATTTGCGGGACTCAGCGGCCGGATCGACGGCAACGAAAGCGGCGGCACCCTTTATCTCGATGCCGAGAACGTGACGGCCGATTTGCCGCTGGTGTTCAGCGACAGCCTCAGCCTGGAATCGCTGACGGCGCGCGTGGTATGGGATCGCAGCGGCGACCAGTACACCGTCAAACTCAACAACGTTGCGTTTGCCAATGCCGACGTCGCCGGCAGCGTCTACGGCGTCTACCGCACCGCCGCCGTCGGCAAGGGCGCGATCGATCTGTCGGGAAACCTGACGCGCGCCGATGCCCGGCGCATCACGCGCTATATTCCGCTGCAGGTCGCAGAGTCGGCGCGGCACTGGCTCGACGGCGCGTTTCTCGCCGGCGAGGCCAGGGACGTCCAGCTGCGGTTGAAGGGCGATCTCGACCGGTTTCCGTTCGCGGACAACGGGGACGGGCTGTTCCGCGTCGCGATCAAGGCGTCCGGCCTGACGCTCGATTATGCGAAAGGCTGGCCGAAAATCGAGAACATTTCCGGCGACGTGATTTTCAGCGGCCGTCGAATGGAGGTCGCAGCGCGCGAGGGCTCGATGTTCGGCGTCAGGCTGGGGCCGGTGCGCGCCGAAATCCCCGATCTCGATGTCCATCCCAGGACGTTGAGCATTGACGGCGCGGCGGAAGGGCCGACCAGCGATTTTCTCGCCTTCATCGCCAACAGTCCCACGCTCGATACCGTCAAGTATTTCACCGAAAAGATCCGGGCCGAAGGCAACGGTCGCCTGCTGCTGAAGATGATGATGCCGCTCGACCATGCTTCCGACGCGCGGATCAGCGGCGGTTATCAGTTCGTCAACAACCGTCTGGTCGAAGAGGGCGTGATACCGCCGCTGGAGCACGTCAACGGCCGCCTCGAGTTCACCGAATCCGGCATGCATGCCTCTGGCATCGCGGTGAATTTTCTCGGCGGGCCGGCAACGATCTCGGTGGTGAGCGGCGCCGACGGGGCCACCCGCATTACGACCCGCGGGCACGCCGACTTCGAAAATCTGCGGCGTTCGCCACGCGCGCCGTCGTGGGCGCAATTGCTGCACGGCGCGACGGACTGGAAGGGCGATATCGTGCTGAACAGCCGGCGGCAGGTCGATCTGGTGATTGAATCAACATTGCAGGGAGTGGTTTCGGAATTGCCGGCGCCGCTGGCCAAAGTCGGCGCTGAAAGCGTGCCGTTCAGGATCGAGCGCCATGTCGTGAAAATGCCGCGCGAGCGCATTACCTTTCTGCTGGGCGATGTCGTATCGGCGCAGTTGATCGGGCGCGACGACAGCGGCCGTTTCACGGTTGAACGCGGCAGCATCACCTTCGGCAACGCGACCGGCATGCCGGCACGCAGGGGCCTGACGATAAATGGCGCCATCGCCAGCCTCGATTTCGACGGCTGGCTGGGGCTGCTGGAAGACGGCGGCGACGGGATGCTGCTGCCGGATATCACCGCGATCGATCTCCGGATCGGCAACATCGATGTCCATGGGCGGGCGTTCCACGATTTTGCGATCAACGGCGCCATGGCGCCGGGCGGCGTACTGCGCGCGACCGTCAACGGTCAGGAGATCGCGGGCGATGTGAGCTGGCGGTCACAGCCGGAGGGCAAGCGTCTGCAGGCGCGCCTCAGGCAGTTGACGATTCCGGCGCGGCGCGGCGGCGACACCGCGTCCGCCGCCGCGACATCCAGCAGAGGGACCAGCGACCTGCCGACGGTCGATTTCAGCGCGGAAAATTTCACCCTCGGCGACAAGGCTCTCGGCAGGCTCGAATTGCTCGCGGCACCGGAACAGAACGGCTGGCGCATCGACAAATTGCATATTTCCAATCCCGACGCGACGCTGCAGATCGACGGCCTGTGGAAGGACTGGCTTGCGCATCCGCATACCGAGGCCAACGTGCATCTCGAAGTCAATGACATCGGCAAACTGCTGCTGCGGCTCGGGCAGCCGCAGGGCGTCAAGCGCGGCACCGCGCAGCTCGACGGCGCGCTGTCGTGGGACGGCGCGCCGTACAATATCGACTACAAGACGATGTCCGGCAACCTGGTCGTCGATGCGAAGAAGGGGCAGTTCACCAAACTCGATCCCGGCGTCGGCCGGCTGCTCGGCATCCTCAGCCTGCAGTCGCTGCCGCGGCGGATTACGCTCGATTTCCGCGACATCTTCAGCCAGGGGCTGGCGTTCGACGAGATCATCGGCGCGGTGAAAATCAGCCGCGGCCTCGCCAGCACCGACAGCCTGCGCATCCAGAGTCCTTCCGCGCGCATCGTGATGAACGGCAGCGTCGATCTCACGGAGGAAACGCAGAATCTGCATGTCAAGATAACGCCCAGCGTCTCGGATTCGGTGTCGGTCGCCGGTGCGCTGATCGGCGGCCCGATCGCGGGGGTTGCGGCATGGGTCGCGCAAAAGCTGCTCAAGGATCCGCTCGATCAGATGGCGTCCTACGAGTACAACATCAGTGGCAACTGGAACAATCCGCAGGTGGCGAAGATCGAGCCGTACGCGCAGGGTCTGGAGAAAACGCCGTGAGGCGCGCGGCGTGGCTGCTGTGGCTGTGGAGCATCGCCGGCGTCGCGCCGGCGGCCGACATGTTCAGCGTCGGGCCCGAATTGTGGGACCGGCCGCGCAGCGCGCGCGCCGTCTCCGAGCAACCCGCGGTTGCGCAGGCCGTCGCGGGCTATCTTGCGCAACCCGGCGCGCAATTGGTGATCCATCACGCGGTTGCTCCGGAATCGGCGCTGCAGGCCGGGGAACTGCGCGTCTGGCTGATGGCGCTGGCGGTGGATGCGGCGCGTGTGCGTCTGCTCGACGATCTGCCGCCGGGCCGGCCGCTGGCGCTCGAAGTGGCGCAATGAGCGCGCCGGTGCGCATCGCCGCGGTACAGATGGCATCGGGGCCGAACGTCGCCGCCAATCTCAACGAGGCGCGGCGGCTGATCGTGATGGCCGCCGAGCTTGGCGCAAAACTGGTTGCGCTGCCCGAGTATTTCGCGATCATGGGAATGAAGGACACCGACAAGGTCGCGGCGCGTGAGGTGCCGGGCGACGGCCCGATCCAGCAGTTCATGACCGATACCGCGCGGCAACTCGGCATCTGGCTTACCGGCGGCGGCGTGCCGCTGGCGACTGCCGACCCCGGCAGGGTGCGCAACAGCTGCCTCGTTTACGACGATGCGGGGAAACTCGCCGCACGCTATGACAAGATCCATCTGTTCCGCTTCGAAATGGGCGGCGAAAATTATTCCGAACAACGCACGATCGAACCCGGCGACGCCGTGAAAACGGTGGATACCCCGTTCGGCCGCCTCGGGCTGTCGATCTGCTACGACCTGCGCTTCCCCGAACTGTACCGCGCGATGCGCGATGTCGACATCATCGTCGTGCCGTCGGCGTTCACCGAAACCACCGGCAAGGCGCACTGGGAAACGCTGATCCGCGCGCGCGCGATCGAGAACCTCGCCTACGTGCTGGCGCCGGCGCAGGGCGGTTATCACGTCAACGGCCGCGAAACACACGGCGACACCATGATCGTCGATCCGTGGGGGGTGGTGCTCGATCGCCTGCCGCGCGGATCGGGCGTGGCGACGGCAAACATCCATCCGGAGTATATTCAGCGCCTGCGCCACAGCCTGCCGGCGCTCACGCATCGCACGATTCACCGCTGTTGACGATTGAATTTACGACCCGCCGGCATTATTTACCATCTTTACTGTCCAACCGTCTGATGAAAACTTTCAAGGCTTCAGCTGTTCGTGACGAGGTCCCATTTGCGACGGCGCAGGAAATTCTGCTCGCGCCATATGCGCTTGACGAGCGGTCGCTCGATCGCGTATTCGGCCAGTTGCTCGCGCACCGCGTCGATTACGCCGATCTCTATTTCCAGTACAGCCGCAGCGAGGGCTGGAGTCTGGAAGAAGGCATCGTCAAGTCGGGCAGTTTCAATATCGATCAGGGCGTCGGCGTGCGCGCGGTCAGTGGCGAGAAGACTGCGTTTGCCTATTCGGACGACATCAGTTTCGACGCGCTGAGCGCGGCGGCGCAGGCGACGCGCGCGATCGCCGTGCAGGGCTCTGCCGGCGCCGCCGCGGTTTCGCGGGTCGAGGCCGGCCGCGGTCTGTATCTGCCGCGCGATCCGCTGGCGAGTCTCGACGACGCGGCGAAAGTCGCACTGCTGGAGAAAATCGAACGTATGGCGCGCGCGCTTGATCCGCGCGTGACGCAGGTGATCGCCGGTCTTGCCGCCGAATACGAAGTGGTGCTGGTCGCGCGCAGCGATGGCGTCAACGCCGCCGATGTGCGGCCGCTGGTGCGGCTGTCTTTGCAGGTAATCGTCGAGCAGAACGGCCGCCGCGAACAGGGGGCGGCCGGCGGCGGCGGGCGTTTCGACTACGCGTACTTCACCGACGATGTGCTGAAGGACTACGCGCGGAAGGCGGTCGATCAGGCGCTGATCAATCTCGAAGCGCGTCCGGCGCCGGCCGGTACCATGACGGTCGTGCTCGGCCCGGGCTGGCCGGGCGTGCTGTTGCACGAGGCGATCGGCCACGGCCTCGAAGGCGATTTCAACCGCAAGGGCAGCTCGGCGTTCAGCGACCGCATCGGCGAGCGCGTCGCCGCGCCCGGCGTCACCGTGGTCGACGACGGCACGCTGGCGCAGCGGCGCGGCTCGCTCAACATCGACGACGAGGGCAATCCGACCCAGCGCACGGTGCTGATCGAGAACGGCGTGCTGAAAGGTTACATGCAGGACGCGCTGAACGCGCGACTGATGGGCGTGGCGCCGACCGGCAACGGCCGGCGCGAGTCGTTCGCGCATATTCCGATGCCGCGGATGACCAACACCTACATGCTGAACGGCGATAAAAGGCCCGATGAAATCATCGCTTCGGTCAAAAACGGCCTCTATGCGGTCAATTTCGGAGGCGGACAGGTCGACATCACCAGCGGCAAGTTCGTGTTTTCGGCGTCGGAGGCGTGGATGATCGAGGACGGCAAGCTCGCCTACCCGGTCAAGGGAGCGACGCTGATCGGCAACGGCCCCGACGTGCTGACGCGCGTGTCGATGATCGGCAACGACATGGCGCTCGACCCCGGCGTCGGCACCTGCGGCAAGGACGGCCAGAGTGTGCCGGTCGGCGTCGGCCAGCCGACGCTGCGCATCGACGGCCTGACTGTTGGGGGAACGGCTTAAAGGCAGGATTCAGGATCAAGGATTCGGGATTCAGGGAAACCCGAAACATGCGCAAGCTGACGGACATCGAACGCGACCACGCGGTGCATGCTGCCGCTGATGACGAAGGCGCATTGCCACCGTTGCCGGCCGGCGCAAAAAACTACATTACACCCGCTGGCCATGCGCGACTCAAAAGCGAGCTTCAGCAGCTGCTCGACACGGAACGTCCGGCGCTGGTGAAGACCATCGCGTGGGCGGCAGCCAACGGCGACCGTTCGGAAAACGCCGACTATATCTACGGCAAGCGGCGGCTGCGCGAGATCGACCGTCGCATCCGTTTTCTGACCAAACGGCTCGAAATCGCCGAAATCATCGATCCGGCGCGGCCGGGGCTCGACCGGGTATTTTTCGGCGCCACCGTCACTTACTCGGACGGCAACGGCGTCGAGCGCACCATCAGCATCGTCGGCCAGGACGAAACCGATCCCGCGCGCGGGCGCATCAGCTGGATTTCGCCGGTCGCGCGCGCGCTCAACAAGACAAGAGCAGGCGATGCGGTGACGCTGAAGACGCCGGCGGGAACCGAGGAGCTCCAGGTACTCGAAGTTCGCTATATCGGATTGGTCTGATCCGGCGGGCCCGCACCGCATTTCGGCTTTTTAACCGGTATAATGTTCTGATTTTTCAGAAATTGATTGTTTATGCACCGCACCGACGACATCCGCATTCGGGACATCAAGGAGCTCGTGCCGCCGCTCGAAGTGCTGCACGAGATTCCGATATCCGAAGCGACCTCCCGGGTCACATACGAAACGCGGCGGGCGATTCACCGTATTCTGCACGGTGGCGACGACCGGCTGCTGGTGGTGATCGGGCCGTGTTCGATCCACGACGTCGTCGCGGCGAAGGAGTACGCGGGCAGGCTGAAGCGTGAGGCCGAACGACTGAGCGCCGACCTGTTGATCGTGATGCGCGTCTATTTCGAGAAACCGCGTACCACGGTCGGCTGGAAAGGACTGATCAACGACCCCGATCTCGACGGCAGCTTCAACATCAACAAGGGCCTGCGCGTGGCGCGCGGCGTGCTGCGCGACATCAACGAGATGGGCGTGCCGGCCGGCTGCGAATTCCTCGACATGATCACGCCGCAGTACATTGCCGACCTGGTGTCGTGGGGCGCGATCGGCGCGCGCACCACCGAAAGCCAGATCCACCGCGAGCTGGCGTCGGGGCTGTCGTGCCCGGTCGGCTTCAAGAACGGCACCGACGGCAACGTTCGCATCGCGGTCGATGCGATCCGCGCCGCACAGGTGCCGCACCATTTCCTGTCGGTGACCAAGGAAGGGCATTCGGCGATCGTCGCCACCAGCGGCAACGAGGACTGTCACATCATCCTGCGCGGCGGCAAGACACCGAATTACGACGCGGCGAGCGTCGAGGCGGCGGCGCAGGCGCTGGCGCAGGCCGGGATTGCGCAGCGGCTGATGATCGATCTGAGTCATGCCAACAGCAGCAAGGACCCGCAGGGTCAGAACGAGGTCGCGCGCGGCGTCGCACAGCAGGTCGCCGCCGGCGAAGAGCGCATTTTCGGCGTGATGGTCGAAAGCCACCTGCGCGCGGGACGGCAGGACCTGGTGCCCGGCAAGCCGCTGGTTTACGGCCAGAGCATCACCGATGCCTGCATCGGCTGGGACGACAGCCGCATGCTGCTCGACACGCTGGCCGACGCGGCGCGCAGGCGGCGCGCCGTGCTGCTGGAAGCCGAGGAACGGTAATCCGATGGCCGAAGCGCCGATCTCTTCGCACGAAGCGCTGCTGCTGGCTGAAATGGAGCATCTTGGCCCGGGCGTCGGCTTCACCTCGGAAATTCACGCGCTGGTCGGCCGTTCGCCATTCTTCGCCGAATTCACGCGTGCGGATATCGAGCAGCTCGCCGACTACATGGAAGTGTACCGCGCCCGTCCCGGGCAGACCATCATCCACGAGGGCGATGTCGGCGATTCCATGTTGCTGCTGATCAAGGGCGAGGTCGATATCCTGAAGAAAAATCCGTTCGGCGTGCAGCAGGAAATGGCGTCGGTGCTGCCCGGCATGACGCTCGGCGAGATGTCGATGATCGACGGCGAGCCGCGTTTCGCAAGCTGCATCGCAATCAAGGAAACCGTTTTTGCGACGCTGACGCGCGACAACATGGCCAAAATCATCCTCGAAAAGCCGAGCCTCGGCGCCAAAACCCTGGTCAAGCTGGTCACGCTGCTGTCGCAGCGGCTGCGCCAGACCAGCGTCAAGCTGCTGCAGACGATGAAATGATGCGCGCGGCGTGCGCGCTGATGGCCGTTTTTTCCATCGCCGCGCACGCCGCCGCGGTCGCCGTCAACGACGACCGCGGCAGGCGCATCGCGCTCGACGCCCCGGCGCAGCGCATCGTCACGCTGGCGCCGGCGCTTACTGAACTCGTGTACGCGGCAGGCGCCGGTGATCGTCTGATCGCGGTCGCGCGGTTCAGCGATTACCCGCCGACTGCAACCGCGCTGCAACAGATCGGCGATGCATCGCGCATCGACATCGAACGCGTGCTGACCCTGAAACCCGATCTGATTGTCGGCTGGAAAAGCGGCAACCAGGCCGCCGACATCGAGCGGCTCGAACGGCTCGGCTTCACGGCCTATGTCGCCGAGCCGGACACGCTGGCGGCGATCCCGCAGACGCTGCGCGCGCTCGGCGCGCTGGCCGGAACTTCGGCAACGGCGCAACGCGCGGCGCGCGATTTCGAGCAGAGCATCGCGGCGCTGCGCGCGCGATACGGCGCGCGGCCGACGGTGCCGGTGTTCTACGAAATCTGGCACGCGCCGCTGATGACGGTCAACGGCCGGCACATCATCAGCGACGTGATCCGGCTGTGCGGTGGCCGCAATGTGTTCGACGGCGCGCCGACGCTGGTGCCGGTGGTGTCACTGGAAAGCGTGCTCGCAGCGCAGCCGGACGCGATTGTCGGCGGCGGTTCGGCGACGATGACGGCGGAAGACCTCGCCGCAGAATGGCGCAATGAAATGCCGGCTTTGGCGGCGTTGCCGACGATCTATGTCAATCCCGATTTGATCCAGCGTCAGACACCGCGCATTCTCGACGGCGCGCGCGCGATCTGCGAACGACTGGAAAACGTCAGGGAAACCGCAGATGAACGCAGATAAACACGGATAAAAACTGGAAAGCCACAGAGAGCACAGAGGTTACAGAGATTTATTCTCCAAGACTGTTTTGGAGGTTTTCTCTCTGTGTCCTCTGTGGCAATTGGATTTTGAATCTATCCGTGTTTATCTGCGTTCATCGGCGGTTATGATCGATTTCCCCCCGGCTGCCAGTAGATGTCGCCGCTGCCTTCGTAACGATTGAGCACACGCGCCTGCACGAACAACAGGTCCGACAGGCGGTTCAGGTACTGCAGCAGCGCGGGCGCGACCGGTTTGCTTTGTGACAGCGCGACGATTTCGCGCTCGGCGCGCCGGCACACGGTGCGCGCCACGTGCGCCAGCGCCGCGGCGCGCGCGCCGCCGGGCAGGATGAATTCCCTGAGCGGCGGCAGGTCGGCATTGTGGTGTTCCACCGCCTGTTCGAGTCGTGCGACATGCGCGTCGGTCAGCAAGGTTCTTCCGGGCAAGCTCAGTTCGCCGCCAAGATCGAACAGATCGTGTTGGACGCCGATCAGGCAGTCGCGAACATCAGCCGGCATTCCCTCGCATAACAACAATCCGAGCACGCTGTTGAGTTCGTCGACGGCGCCGATCGCCGCCACGCGCGGCGCGTTCTTCGGCAGCCGCGTGCCGTCGGCGAGTCCGGTGGTGCCGTCGTCGCCGGTGCGCGTCACGATCCTAGTCAGGCGGTTGGCCATTGCCGGAGGGTACTTCAACTCGATGTCTTGTGCCGGTACTCGCACAGATCACTGATCAGGCAGCGCGGGCAGTCGGGCTTGCGCGCCTTGCACACGTAGCGTCCGTGCAGGATCAGCCAGTGATGCGCGTCATGGCGAAATTCGTCGGGCGTGAATTTGAGCAGTTTTTTCTCGACTTCGAGCGGCGTTTTTCCCGGCGCCAGCCCGGTGCGGTTGCCGACGCGGAAAATGTGCGTATCGACCGCGATCGTCGGCTGTCCGAATGCGACGTTGAGGATCACGTTGGCGGTCTTGCGGCCGACGCCGGGCAGCGCTTCCAGTTCGGCGTGCGTTTGCGGCACTTCGCCGTTGTGGCGTTCGAGCAGCAGCTTGCAGGTCGCGATGATGTTCTTCGCCTTGGTATGGTACAGCCCGATGCTCCTGATGTAGCGCTCCAGGCCCTTGACGCCGAGTTTGAGCATCGCCTGCGGCGTGTCGGCAACCTTGTACAGTTGCTGCGTCGCGAAGTTGACGCTGCGGTCGGTGGCCTGCGCCGACAGCACGACTGCGACCAGCAGCTCGAACGGCGAACGGTATTCGAGTTCGCTGCGCGGGGCGGGGTTGGCGGCGCGCAGCCGCTGGAAAATCTCCACGCGCTTGGCGGGATTCATCGGGCTTCGGCACGGCGCCGCCGTATCCGGTTGACAATCGGGGATGACCGGCGCATAGATATCGGCATCGATGGCAATGTTAAAGGAAAAACGGTTGCGGCGTTTTATCGCGGCGCTGATCGTGTTGGCGGTGCCCATTCCCGTGATGGCGGCGGATGCGCTGACGCGCGAGCAGGCGCTGGGCGCGCTGACTGCACACGATGCGGCGGCACGAAGGGTTGCCGCCGAGCGGCTTGGCGAGGTCGGCACGATGGCCGATGTGCCGGCCCTGGTCAATGACCTGCGCGATGACGACAGTCAGGTGCGCGGAGCTGCAGAAGACGCAATCGAGGCGGTATGGGGGCGCTCCGGCGATGCGATGGTCGATGCGCTCTATCGCCGCGGCGTCGAGCAGATGAATGATGGCGATACCGACAGCGCGCTCGCGACCTTCAATCTGGTCATCAGCAAAAAACCCGATTTCGCCGAAGGCTGGAACAAACGCGCGACGGTGTATTACATGATCGGCGATTACGAAAAATCCCTGCACGATTGCGATGAGGTGCTGAAACGCAATCCGCTGCATTTCGGAGCGCTGTCCGGCTACGGCCTGATTTACATGCAGCGCGACGAACCGGCGCGCGCGCTCGACTATTTCAGGCGCGCGCTCGCGATCAATCCCAACCTTGAGGACGTCGCCGGACATATCAGGGCGCTCGAACACCTGATTGCCGAAAGACGCGAGCGTTATATCTGAGCCCGCAGGCATGCGGCATTTCCACCGCATGGCGTTTCCGTTCCGCGGCGGGGAGCGCGATGAATTTGGCATGGATATTGCGCATCCCGATGCATGGCGAGTGAAATCGCGCATCATTGGAAGACGGGGGTTATGGCTCACCCGCACGAAAAAACCGGCATCGGCACTTATTTCGTCGTGATCCAGCGCCGTGAAAGGTGGCTGGTGCTGGCGCTGATGCTGCTGCTGACGGTCGGTGCCGTCGATTACTTGACGAATTACCGCTTCAATCTGCTGCTGCTTTATCTGTTTCCACTGCTGGTCGTCATCTGGTTTACCGGCCCGTGGTCGGGACTGTTGCTGTCCGTGGTTGCGACGACGTCGTGGGCCTATGTCGATTTTGCGGGACGCCATGGCGGGGATTCGACGCTCGTCTGGTGGAACTGGGGCGCGTTGCAGGCCGGGTTTGCGCTGCTGGTGGCGGGCAGCTGGAAATTGCGGCGGGCACTCGATGACGCGCATTTTCAGTCGCGCCGCGATGCGTTGACCGAGTTGGTCAACAAGGCCGGGTTTTATCAGATCGTCGGTGCCGAAATGGAGGTGTGCCGCCGGTATAAGCGGTCGCTGTCGATTGCCTACATCGATTGCGACAATTTCAAGGCCGTCAACGACCGCTTCGGCCATCACGTCGGCGACGAACTGCTGCGCAGGATCGCGCATATCATGACACGCAAACTGCGCGCGTCGGACCTCCCTGGCCGGCTCGGTGGCGACGAGTTCGCAGTGATGCTGCCGGAAACCAGCGCCGAGGCGTGCCGCATGGTGGTCGAAATGCTGCAGCAGCGCCTGCTGCAGGAAATGCGGCAGCATGACTGGCCGGTTACCTTCAGCATCGGCATCGCGACCTTCGTGCGCATCCCGCAGACGATCGACGACATGATCCGGCAGGCCGACAAACTGATGTACATGGTCAAGCGCACCGACAAGGGTGCGATCCGGCAGGAAGTATTCAGCGCTTGACGCGTCGCGCGAGCCGCTGCCGTGCGCGTTCCAGCGCGCGCGCGACAGTCGCCGGCTCGGTACGCGCCAGCGCCCGCTGTCGTTGCAGCAGCCGGTGGCGCCGCCGTCGCGCCTGTTGCGCCAGCCGTTTCTTGCGCGCCGTGGTCAGCGGCGCGCTGCTCTCGATCATGCGGATGCAGTCCACCGGGCACGGCGGCAGGCACAGTTCGCAGCCGATGCAGTCGCGCGCGATTACGGTGTGCATCAGCCGGGCTGTGCCGATGATTGCGTCGGTAGGGCATGCCGCAAGACAGAGTGTGCAGCCGATACAGCGCTCTTCGTCGATCAATGCGACCTGCAGGGGCAAGGGGCGCGTCCTCATCGCGCGCTGCCGGCAGCGCATAACGCGGTCGCGACCGCGTGCACCAGCGCCGGACCGCGATAGATGAGGCCGGTATAGATCTGCACCAGGTCGGCGCCGGCGGCTGCCATCGCGCGCGCGTCTTCAGCGCTGATGATGCCGCCGACGCCGAT
Organism: Burkholderiales bacterium; assembly: GCA_035524795.1. Taxonomy (GTDB): domain Bacteria; phylum Pseudomonadota; class Gammaproteobacteria; order Burkholderiales; family SG8-41; genus DATKOF01. The sequence goes on along the minus strand of DATKOF010000034.1, from coordinate 67,218 downwards.
GATCGGGAAACCGGCGCCGAGCCTGCCGCGCAGTTTGCGCACGACATTCAGCGCCATGTCGTGCAGCGGCGCACCGCTCAGTCCGCCGGTTTCATCGGCGTGGCGCTGGCCGCCAACCTGCGGCCGCGCGACGGTGGTGTTGGTTGCGATCACGCCATCGATCGCATGTCGCGCCAGGGCGGCTGCAATCGCCGCGAGCTGCGCATCGTCGAGATCGGGCGCAATCTTGACCGCGAGCGGCACGTAACGGCCGTGACGTTCGGCAAGCGCGCGCTGCTCGGTCTTCAGCGCCGCCAGTAACGCATCGAGTTCGGCGGCCTGCTGTAGTTGGCGCAATCCAGTGGTATTGGGCGACGAAATGTTGACCGTAACATAGGTTGCGACCGGATACACCTTGCGCAGGCAGACCAGATAATCGTCCACCGCATGCTCGAGCGGGGTGTCGAAATTCTTGCCGATGTTGACGCCGAGCACGCCGCGATAGCACGCGCGCATCGCGCGCCCGACCAGATGGTCGACGCCTTGATTGTTGAATCCCATCCGGTTGATCAGCGCGCATGCCTGCGGCAGCCGGAACAGTCGCGGCCGCGGGTTGCCGGGCTGCGGGCGCGGCGTGACGGTGCCGATTTCGAGAAACCCGAAGCCGAGCGCGGCCAGCGCATCGATATGGTCGCCGTTTTTGTCAAGGCCGGCGGCGAGCCCGACCGGATTCGGAAAGTCGATGCCCATGATCCGGCGCGGACAGCGGATGGCGGGATCCGGACAAGCGCCGGTGAACCGCGCACGGATGTCGAGCGCGCCGAGCGCGAGCGAGTGTGCGTGCTCGGGGTCGAGGCCGAACAGCAGCGGTCGCGCCAAGCGGTAGATCATGCCGTCATTTTACCGTGACGCGGTTTGACCGGGCGGGGACGGCGTGCTAGAAGGGCGGCGATGGAAAGGCCGCTGGAAAAGCGCATCGAGCAGATCGTGCAGATCACCGCGCTGGTGGCGCTGATCATCGGCTGCCTGTTCGTGTTGCGGCCGTTCGTGACCGCGCTGCTGGGCGCCGCGATCATGTGTTTTTCGACCTGGCCCGCGTACCGTCATGTCGAGCGGCTGACGGGAAGCCGTCCGACACTCGCTGCGCTGACGATGACGCTGCTGCTGATCCTGCTGGTCGTGCTGCCGCTCGCGCTGATCGCGGCCTCGCTGTCCGATTCCGCCGCGCGGGCTTTCGATTGGCTGCGAACCGCGCTGGCCTCCGGTCTGCCGGCGCCGCCCGACTGGGTGCGCACGCTGCCGCTGGTCGGCGGCAGTCTCGACGCAAGCTGGCGCGCACTCGCGAGTCCGCAGGAACTCGAGGCGGCGCTGCAGCGCTTCGCGCAGCCGGCGCAGCAGGCGCTGCTCAAGTTCGGTGTGATGCTGGGCGAGGGTGTGTTGCAACTGAGCCTGGTGTCGTTCATCGGATTCTTCCTGTACCGCGATGGCGCCGCGTTGCTCGCATGGCTGCAATCGGCACTGCAGCGGGTCAGCGGCGCGCTGGCGCCCGATTTGTTGCGGACTGTCGGCGGCACGATACGCGGCGTCGTCTACGGCGTACTCGGTACTGCGCTGGCGCAGGGCGTGCTGGCGGCGCTCGGCCTGTGGATCGCGAGCGTGCCGGCGGCGGCACTGCTGGGCCTTCTGACTTTTCTGCTGTCGATGCTGCCGGTCGGTCCGCCGCTGGTGTGGGGCGGCGCGGCGGCGTGGCTTTTTTACCGGGGCGAGATCGGATGGGCGGTGTTCATGGCGCTCTACGGGCTGATCGTCGTCAGCGGTATCGACAACGTGCTGAAACCGCTGCTGATCAGCCGCGGCAGCCGCCTGCCGTTCCTGCTGGTATTCCTTGGCGTGCTCGGCGGCATCATCGCCTTCGGCTTCATCGGCGCGTTTCTGGGGCCGACGTTGCTGGCGGTTGGTTATGCGCTGGCGTGCGAGTGGGCGCGCCAGCGCGCGCCCTCAGGCTGACGGCACGTCGCCTGAAAAGGACGAGGGGAGCCGTTGCCAGCGGCCGCCGGCCAGCTGCTGCAGCGGCTGAAAGTTTATTTTGTAGGTCATCTTGCGGCTTTGTGCGATCCAGTAGCCCAGATACAGAAACGGCAGATCGAGCTGCGCGCACAGCCTGATCTGCCACAGGATGTTGTAGGTGCCGAAGCTGGCGCCGCCGACTGCGGGATCGAAAAAGGTGTAAACCGACGACAGACCGTCCTGCAGCCTGTCGACGATGCTGACCATGCGCAGCACGCCGTTGTCGCGAAACTCGATCAGGCGGGTGTCGACGTTGCTCTGCAGCAGGAAATGCCGGTACTGTTCGCGGCTGTCCTGATCCATGCCGCCGCCGGCGTGCCGGATGGACTGGTAGCGCAGATACAGCGCGTAATGCTCGGGATAATATTTTAGATCGAGCGTTTCCGGTTTCAGCGCGGCGTGGTTTTTCCAGACGCGGCGCTGGGTGCGGCTCGGTTTGAAGTCCTCGACCATGACACGCACCGGCGTGCAGGCGCGGCAATGGTCGCAGTACGGGCGGTAGGTGAACGCGCCGCTGCGGCGGAAGCCGGCCTTGACCAGCTCGCTGTAGACCGGGCCGTCGATCAGGTGGCTCGGCGTTGCGACCTGTGAGCGCGCCATCCGGTCCGGCAGATAGCTGCACGGGTACGGCGCGGTCGCGTAAAACTGCAGTACCGAAAGCGGAAAATCATTCAGTAAGGTCATCGCGCAAGTCGTCGTCAAACCGCCAGCGGCCGGTGCGGTCCGCATAGTTTACCAATTCCGCCAGCCGTCGCATGAAATCGCTGCGCCGGATTTCGCGCGCGCCGAGCGACAGCAGATGCGCGGTCCTGACCTGGCAGTCGATCAGGCCGAATTCCCAGCGTTCGAGCTGGCGCGCCAGATGGGCGAGCGCGATTTTCGAGGCATCCGGCGTGCGCGCGAACATCGACTCGCCGTAGAACACGCGGCCGAGCGCGACCCCGTACAGCCCGCCTGCGAGTTCGTCGTTGATCCAGGTCTCGACCGAGTGCGCGAACCCCTGTCCGTGCAGCGCGCCGTAGGCGGCGATCATCGCGTCGTCGATCCAGGTGCCGGCGGCGCCGGTATCCCCGGCGCCGCGCGGCGTGGCGCAAGCGCGCATCACGGTCTCGAACCGCGTATCGACGCGGATTTCGTAGTCGCGGTGGCGCAGCGCTTTACGCAGCGAGCGCGAAATCCTGAATTCTCGCGGGAACAGCACCGTGCGCGGGTCGGGCGTCCACCACAGCACCGGCTGTCCGGCGCCGTACCACGGAAAAATACCGCGCCGGTAGGCATCGAGCAGCCGCGGCAGCTCGAGGCCGCCGCCGGCGGCGAGCAGGCCGTCGGGATCGGCCAGCGCCGCAGTCACGGGCGGAAAGGGGTCGGTGCGGTCGAGCCAGGGGATCATCCGGGAATTGTAGCGCCGCGCGCTGCGGCGGGAAATTTCGTTGATATAAGTCAAGGGCGTTGCCGCAGTGTTCATTGATAATGGTTCCGGTATTGGTTTCAGAAATTATTAATTCAGGAAAGGTACGATAATGAAAAAGAGACTCTTGACTGTTGCTATCGCTTCGATGCTGTTCGCGACTGCGCCGGTATTCGCGGCGGCGAGCGATTGGCTGGTACGCCTGCGTGCGCTGGATATCGCGCCGGACACCAGTTCATCCGCGCTCAATCTCGATGCGTCGAACGAATGGGTGCCCGAACTGGACTTCAGCTATTTTGCGACCGACCATCTCGCGCTCGAGTTGATCCTCGCTACCAACCGGCACACTATTTCCGCCAACGGCGCGGACGTTGGTAAAGTCACCTTGTTGCCGCCGACCCTGACGCTGCAATATCATTTCATGCCGGCGGAGACGTTCCGTCCCTATGTCGGCGCCGGCGTCAATTACACGCGCTTTTACGACGTCAATCTCGGCGGCGGAACGCTCACCGTCGACAACGACAGCTGGGGCGGAGCGTTGCAGGCCGGCTTCGACTACGGCATCGACAAGGACTGGTTCGTCAACCTCGACGTCAAGAAGATCTGGATTTCGACCGACGTCAAGGTGGCGGCGACCGGCGCCACTGCCGCCAGCTTCGACATCAACCCGTGGGTGTTCGGCGTGGGCATCGGCCGCAAGTTCTGATCCCGGCTCCCTGCGCGCCGCCCAGTCGTCTCCCCGTTCTTCGATACGCCCGCCTCGTGCGGGCGTATTTTTTTGCGCCGGCGCGCCCGCCGCATGCGCGCATGCCGATCTGCCCGGCGATCCCGTCCGCGCGGGGACGACGCTGCGGACGGAAAATGCTACACTCCACCCCGCAAAAAATGCGGTGGCGCAGAAGCAGTAAATGAACGAAAAAAAATACGTCAAACATAAAGGAAAACTGGTTTTCGTCGGATTCGGATCGGTCGGGCAGGGTTGCCTGCCGCTGCTGTTGCGGCATATCGACATGCCGCACGAGCGTGTCCGCATCATCACCGGCGATGAACGCGGCGCCGCCGAGGCCGGACACTACAGCGTCGACTTCAAGGTGCAGCCGCTGACGCGCGAGAACTACCGCGCGGTGCTCGACCCGCTGCTGGAGCGCGGCGATTTTCTGCTCAATCTTTCCGTCGATGTCGCGAGCGCCGCCCTCGTCGAACTGTGCTGCGAGAAGGGCGCGCTCTACCTCGACACCTGCATCGAACCGTGGCTCGGCGGTTATACCGATCCGGCGGTTTCGCCTTCGCACCGTTCCAATTACGGTCAGCGCGAAGAGGTGCTGGCGCTGCGCAGGAAATATCCGGATGCGCCGACCATGATTCCGACGCACGGGGCAAACCCCGGTCTGGTTTCGCACTGGGTCAAGCAGGCGCTGCTCGACATCGCCGGCGATCTCCACGGCAAGGTGGACGTGCCGAAGGACAAAGCAGGCTGGGCACGGCTGGCGATGCAGCTCAACGTGAAGGCGATCCACTGCGCGGAACGCGACACCCAGGTTGCCGAGCCGCGCAAACGGCGCTGGGAGTTCGTCAATACCTGGTCGGTGGATGGTTTTATCGGCGAAGGTTCGCAGCCGTGCGAGCTTGGCTGGGGCACGCATGAAAAGCATTTCCCGCCCGACGGCAAACGCCACGATTTCGGCTGTGACGCGGCGATTTACCTGACGCGGCCGGGCGCTTCGGTGCGCGTGCGCTCGTGGACGCCGGGCGAGGGCCAGTATCACGGTTTCCTGATCACGCACGGCGAGTCGATCTCGATCTCGGATTACTTCACGGTGCGCGAGGGTGGGCGGGTCGTCTACCGCCCGACCTGTCACTATGCCTATCATCCGTGCGACGACACCGTGCTCTCGGTACACGAGCTGGCCGGCCGCAACTGGCAGCCGCAGCAGCAGCGGCGCGTGCTGACGGAACAGATCGTCACCGGCGTCGACGAGCTGGGCGCGCTGCTGATGGGCCATGCGAAGGGCGCCTACTGGTACGGCTCGCAACTGTCGATCGACGAAGCGCGCAAACTCGCGCCGTTCAACAACGCGACCAGCCTGCAGGTCGCCGCCGGCGTGCTTGGCGCGGTGGTGTGGGCGATCGAAAATCCGCGCGCGGGAATCATCGACCCCGACGATCTGGATTTCCGGCGCGTGCTCGAAATCGCCCGCCCTTATCTCGGCAAGGTGTTCGGCGCCTATACCGACTGGACGCCGCTGGCCGGGCGCAACCACCCGTTTCCGGAAGACCTCGACACATCCGATCCGTGGCAATTCAAGAATTTCCGCGTCGTCTGAGTCCGGCGGCTGTCGAACTTCGGCGCGTGCGGCGGGTCAATTGGAGCGAGAGTTGCCGTGCCATCCGGTAAAATGACGCATTTGAATCGCGCCGCTCGGCGCATATTGCAGAACGTTTAATCATGACGATCCCGACCGGCAGTCTGGTTGCGCTGATAACCCCGATGCACGAAGACGGCAGTCTCGATCTCGACGCCTTCCGCAGGCTGATCGAGTGGCACATCGCGGAAGGCAGCGACGGCATCGCGGTGGTCGGCACCACCGGCGAATCGCCGACCGTCGATTTCGACGAACATCATCTGCTGATCAAGACTGCGGTCGAGCAGGTGCGCCGCCGCGTTCCGGTGATCGCCGGCACCGGCGCCAATTCGACGCGCGAAGCGATCGAGCTCGCCGCCTATGCGAAGCAGATCGGCGCCGACATCAGCCTGTCGGTGGTGCCGTACTACAACAAGCCAGGGCAGGAAGGACTGTACCGCCATTTCCGCGCGATCGCCGAAGCCGTCGATATCCCGCATATCCTGTACAACGTGCCGGGACGCACGGTTGCCGATCTGCACAACGAGACCGTGCTGCGGCTGGCTGAAATTTCCAACGTCGTCGGGATCAAGGATGCGACCGGAGATCTCGCCCGCGGCAGCGATTTGCTGCGGCGGATACGATCGGATTTCGCCGTCTACAGCGGCGACGACGCGACCGGCCTCGCGCTGATGCTGCTTGGCGCTCGCGGCGTGGTGTCGGTCACCGCCAACGTCGCGCCCGCATCGATGCACCAGATGTGCTCGGCGGCGCTGGCCGGCGATGTCGCGCGCGCGCGCCGGATCAACGATCAGTTGCTCAGTCTGCACCGCGATCTGTTCGTCGAGGCCAATCCGATCCCGGTGAAATGGGCGCTGTCGCAAATGGGACTGGCGGGCGCCGGCATCCGTCTGCCGCTGACAACGCTGGCGGACATCCACCACGAGCGCATACGTTCCGCGCTGCGCGAGGCCGGCATCGACATCCGGAAATCACACTGAGGTTAAGGAGAGAACATCGATGAAACTGTCATATCTGCGCTTCGCGGCCGCGGTGTCGCTGATCGCGACGCTGACCGCAGGTTGCAGCGTGCCGAAGATCGAAAGCGACAAGGTTGATTACAAATCAGCCGGCCAGACGCCGCCGCTCGAGGTGCCGCCCGACCTTGTCAAACCGGCGGCCGACGACCGCTTCGCGATACCCGGCGCGCAAAATGCGGGCGCGGCGCCGGCGGCCCCCTATGCGACGATGGCCAAGGGCGACGATGGAACGGACGTTCTGATGGTCAACGATCCGTTCGACCGCGCCTGGCGGCGGGTCGGCCTTGCGCTCGACCGCAGCGGTATCACGGTTGAAGACCGCGATCGCGAAAAGGGGATTTACCGCGTGCATTACGACGATCCCGACGCGCAGGACAAATCAACGGGTTTCTTCTCGAAGTTGTTCGGCAAGAAGAAGACCGACGCCGATCTGCAGCACCAGATCCTGGTCAAGGAAGTCGCGACGAAAAGCCGGGTCAGCGTACTGGGCAAGGACGGCAATGTGGAAAAATCCGAGACCGCCGGCCATCTGCTGGCTAAGCTTTACGAGCAGCTCAAATGAACCCCTGCGGCGGCGTCGGAAAAAGCAGCGGGCGTTACCTTTTCCCATTTCCTTTCCCGACAGCCCGCCATCGCCGATGATGCGTTTCGCGTCGGTCGGCAGCGGCAGTGACGGCAACGGTCTGCTGGTCGAGGCCGGCGCGACGCGCATCCTGGTTGATTGCGGCTTTTCCATTGCCGACGCCGTCGCGCGGCTGGCGCGGTTCGCGGTGATGGCGGAGGAACTCGACGCGGTCGTGGTCACGCACGAGCACGACGATCATCTTGGAGGGGCGGCCCGGCTCGCGCGCCGGTTCGGTCTGCCGGTGTGGCTGACCAGCGGTACTCTGCGGTCGGCGGCCGGAGAATTCGGCGATGCCGAAGTGCGGCTGTTCGATTGCCAGAGCCCGTTTGCGATCGACGATATCGAAATCACGCCGTACACCGTGCCGCACGACGCGCGCGAACCGGCGCAGTTCGTGTTTGGCGATGGCGCAGCGCGCATCGGACTGCTGACCGACGCCGGCTCGGTAACGGCGCACATGCGCGAGGTGCTGAATGGGCTCGACGCGCTGGTGCTCGAATGCAACCACGATCTCGACATGTTGTGGAACGGCACCTATCCGCAGCAACTCAAGCAGCGTATTGCCGGCAAGTTCGGTCATCTCGACAATGCGGCTGCGGCGCAGCTGGTCGCCAGTGTCGATTGCAGCCGGCTGCAGCATCTGATAGCGGCACACCTGAGCCGGCACAACAATACGCCGGAGCTTGCGGTCGATGCGCTGGCAGGGGCCCTGGGTTGCAGTCGCGACTGGATCGGCGTTGCCGATCAGCACGACGGCTTTGCCTGGCGGCAGGTGGGCTGATCCCTGGCGTTTTCCGGCCCGCGGTCTGGCGGGCGCCGGCTCAGCGCGGCAACAGTCGGTACTGCGCCGCCAGCACATGCTCCTCGCCGGGCCTCAGCGTCACGACATCTTCGGCGGCGTTCGCGGTTTCCACACACACCATGTTGAGATGTCCTTCCGCGCCGAAATCGCCCATTTTGGCGGCCTTTTCGGTCCATGGATTCCACACCACGGTCGAACGACTGCCGGTCGCGGTCACTACGATCGAACGGTTCATTGCCGGATCGCGGATTTCGCAATAGCCGTGGGTGCCGAGATAGATGCGGTCGGTTTCCCGGTTGAAAACGACCGGGCCCTGCTGTTTTCTGCGCGCGCCGCCGTCGGTTTTGTCGATGAAATCGCAGCCGTCGAGTCCGTGCAGCGTGACGCTGCGAATATCGCCGACGTGGAAATACGTGTGCAGCGCCTGCCCCAGTTCGAAGACTGCGGCGCCGGTGTTGACGGTGGCCAGTTCTACCTCGAGTTCCTGTCCTACCGTGATGACGTTGCGTACGCGCGACGGGTGCAGCCATTGTGCGCGCGTGACGTCGTTGTGGATGATTTCGAATACCAGCTGCGTGCGGCCGTCCGGCAGCGCCCGGGTTTCGAGCAACTGCCACGGTACGGTGCGGGCGAAACCGTGGCCCGGAAATCCGGATTCGGTCGCGTGCGGCCCGAACCACGGCCAGCATACCGGTACGCCGCCGCGAATGGACTTGCCGGGTGCGAATCTGGCCTGTTCGCTGAGCCAGATCAGCGGTTGCTGGCCGCGGGGCTGATAAGTCATCACGTGGGCGCCCTGCAGTGCGATCGTTGCGGCGCCCAGCGGGTTGGCAACGCGGGCGGCAATGAAATTGTCGCCCGCTTCCTCGAAATGCAGGGTGCCGGTGATTCCGAAGCGATGATTCAAATCATCCAACGTTGACATCGAATTCTCCCAGAGAAAGCAGGTGGTTTCGTACTCCGGCGCCGGGCGCCTTCGCTCAATAAAAAGCCGGCACAGGGCCGGCTTTTTATGCTGCGCAAATAACGATGGTCCGTTATTTCTTGTCCGGAGCAGCAGGTGCGGCGGGTGCAGCCGGAGCCGCAGCAGGCGCAGCCGGGGCGGCGGCGGGTGCAGCAGGTTCAGCCGGAGCAGCAGCAGGCGCAGCGGGGGCTGCCGGAGCAGCGGCCGGCGCCGGAGGAGTTTCAGCGGGTTTTTCGCCGCACGCGACCAGACCGAGCGCCGCAATGACAGCAACGAGAAGCGAGCGAATCATTGTTTTTCCTTTAATAAATGTAGTGGGGAAACTCTAACGCGGTCGGGCCCGAACCGAAAGCCAACCACTTTGCAAATTCTAGCGGGGAATTCGCCTCATTTCCAGCAATCCGCGGCGACCTAGAGGCCGATCGTCGTTGCGGAAACCGCTGGCGTCGAAGCCGCCCAAATCTCGTCAAAACGCTTGATCAGCAGCCGGGTGCTCGCGATGTCTCCGATGCTGGCGACGCCGCGCGTGTCTTCATGATGGAAGCGGCGCACGAAACGCGCATCGTCGGCGATTGCGAAGGGATCGCAGACCCGCAACGCGGTGGGCAGCACCCGATGGATGCTCAAGTTGTGACTGAACTGCCGCAGCAGTCCGATCAGGCGCGGGCAGTCCCGCACGATGTTGCCGGCGTCGTGCAGCACGAGGTGGATCCGGTTGGCGCGCCTGGCCAGCAGTAACCGGCGCAGCAGTTCCCAGCGCCTAGTCGAGTTGTAGTTGCGGCCTATCCCGTACTCGAAAATACGCACCGTGTACTGCGCCGCAGCCAGCAGCTCGTCGAGCGCAGTATCATATTGCGCCAGCCCGTCAAGGGCACGGTCGCCGGGCATGCATTCGGGCGGGACGGTTTCCATGGCTGCAATGCGGAATATAATTTCCGCCAATATTAACCCAGGCGGCGCAGACGGGCGGAGAGGGGCAAATGCGGATCGAACGCGATACGGTAGTGGCATTGCAGTACGAATTGTTCAACTCGGAAGGAGCGCTGATCGAAAAGACCAGTGCTCCGATCGAGTACCTGCACGGCGGGCATCACGGCATATTCGAACGCATCGAACAGGCGCTGCAGGGCAAGCAGACCGGCGATACCTGCGATGTCTATCTGCAACCAGTCGATGCCTTCGGCGAATACGACGCCGAACTGGTATATGTCGAACCGCGGTCCAAACTTCCCGGCGATATCGAAATCGGCATGCGTTTCCGCGGCGTGCCGGAAGGCGGGCGAGACGGGCTGATTTACACGGTCACCGATATCGCCGACGACAAGGTCGTGCTCGACGGCAACCATCCGCTCGCCGGCAAGGCATTGCGCTTCAAATGCACCGTGGCGGCGGTGCGTTCCGCGACCGCCGATGAGGTCGCGCACGGGCATGTGCACGGCCCGCACGGGCATCATCACTGAGCGTTTTCCCCGCTCAGTTTTCGAGGGACTGCTTCAGGCGGTAGATCAATTCCAGCGCCTGCTTCGGGCTTAGCGCGTCGGGATTTACCGCGCGCAACTGCGCCGCCAGCGGATGCGGCTGCGGCGCGGTATCCGCGGCGCCAAACAAATCGGGCTGGCGCACAGCATCGGCGTTGGCGCGTCGTCGTTCCAGTTCCAGCAGATGTTCTCTCGCAGCACGGATCACGCCGGACGGCACGCCGGCAAGCTGCGCGACCTGCAGGCCATAGCTCTGGTCGGCCGGCCCTTCCTCGACGCTGTGCAGGAACACGATGTGATCGTGGTGTTCGACCGCATCGAGGTGGACGTTGACCAGTTGTGTGAACTGCTGCGCGAGCTGCGTCAGTTCGAGGTAGTGGGTCGCGAACAGCGTCAGGCTTTGGTTGGTCTCGAGCAACTGCTGCGCGATCGCCCATGCCAGCGCGAGGCCGTCGAAGGTCGAAGTGCCGCGCCCGATTTCGTCCATCAGCACCAGACTGGCCGGCGTCGCGTGATGCAGGATATAGGCGGCTTCCGTCATTTCGACCATGAATGTCGAGCGGCCGCCGGCGAGATCGTCGGAGCTGCCGATGCGCGTGAAGATCTGGTCGATCGGGCCGAGCACCGCGCGCTTCGCCGGCACGAACGACCCGCAGTGCGCAAGCAGTGCGATCAGCGCAATTTGTCGCATGTAGGTCGATTTGCCGCCCATGTTGGGACCCGTGATCAGCAGCATCCGGCGCTGCGGCGACAGTTGCGCGCCGTTGGCGATGAAATGATCGACCTGCGTTTCGACTACCGGATGCCGGCCGTCCTCGATCAGGATCCGGGATTCGTCGATCAGTTCAGGTACGCGCCAGTCGAGCGTCTGGGCGCGTTCGGCAAACGTCGTCAGCAAATCGGTTTCGGCGAGCGCCGCGGCGACGCGCTGCAGCGCCGGGATATCCGGTGCGAGTCGTTCCAGCAACTGGTCGTAAAGCAGCTTCTCGCGCGCCAGCGCGCGCTCCTGCGCCGACAGCGCCTTGTCCTCGAACGCCTTCAGCTCCGGCGTCACGTAGCGCTCGGCGTTTTTCAGCGTCTGCCGGCGGCGATAGTCGTCGGGTACCTTGCCCGACTGCGCGTGCGTGACCTCGATGTAGAAGCCGTGAACGCGGTTGTATTCGACCTTGAGACTGGCGATGCCGGTGCGCGCGCGTTCACGCGTTTCCAGATCCAGCAGAAACTGCCCGCAGTTGTCGTGGATTGCGCGCAGTTCGTCGAGCTCGCCGTCGTAACCGTCGGCGATCACGCCGCCGTCGCGCACCGTCGCCGCGGGTTCGGGGCGGATCGCGCGCGCGAGCAATGCCGGGACGTCGTCGAGCGGCCGCAGATCGGCCGCTAGGCGCCGCAATTCCGCGGCATCGATCTGCCGGAGTCCGGCATGCAGTGCCGGCAGCTGCGTCAGCGTGTCGCGCAATCCGGCCAGATCGCGCGGCCGCGCGTTTTTCAGCGCGATGCGCGCAGCGATGCGCTCGACATCGGCGCAGCCTTCCAGCATTTCATGCAGCGTGCGGCGGGCGTTGGCGTGATCGTCGACGAGCGATGCGACTGCGGCGAGCCGTTCCCGGATCCGCGCGCGGTCGCGCAATGGATGATGCAGCGTGTGATGGAGCAGCCGGCTGCCCATGCCGGTCGCGCAGGTGTCGAGCAACGACAGCAGGGTCGGCGCCGTCTCGCCGCGTATCGTCACCGAGATTTCAAGATTGCGCCGCGTCGCCGGATCGAGCGCGACGTACGCTGCGGCGCTCTCGACTGCGAGTGAAGTGACATGCGCGACCTGATTGCCTTGGGTGGCGCGCGCGTATTCGATCAGCGCGCCGGCGGCGGCCGTCGCCGCCGGCAGTTTGTCGAGTCCGAATGCGGCGAGGTCATGTACCGAAAACTGACGGCACAGCGCGCGCGCCGCAGCCGCTGCTTCGAATTGCCACGCAGGCAGGCGCTTCAGCGCGGCGGCCGGCACGCTGAGGCTCTCGTTTTCCGCGATCAGGATCTCGGCCGGCTGCAGGCGCTCCAGTTCGGCGGCGAGACCGGCCGGGCCGACTTCGGTGGCGCGGAAGCGGCCGGCGGCGAGCGACAGCCACGCGATGCCGATCGCATCACCCTGCCGGCACAAGGCCGCCAGTACGTTGTCGCGCTTGTCTTCGAGCAGCGCCGCGTCGGTTAATGTCCCTGGCGTCACGATACGGGTGACCTGCCGCTCGACCGGTCCTTTCGAGGAGGCGGGGTCTCCGGTCTGCTCGCAGATCGCGACCGATTCACCGAGCTTGACCAGTTTCGCCAGATATTGCTCGACGGCGTGGAACGGCACGCCCGCCATCCTGATCGGCGCGCCGGCCGAGGCGCCGCGCGTGGTCAGCGTAATGTCGAGCAGTCGCGCTGCTTTCTCGGCGTCGCCGTAGAACAGCTCGTAGAAATCGCCCATCCGGTAGAACACCAGCATATCGGGGTGCCGGGCCTTGATCCGCAGATATTGCTGCATCATCGGCGTGTGCTGCGGGGCGTTCATGCTGGCGGTGCCGGTTCGATCAGGGGCGCGGACCGTTCTTTTTCAGGTGCGCCGAAATGTCTTGCAGCAACTGCGCAAAAACTTTCGGATTACCGCAGACGAGATTGCCGCTCACCATGAAGCCGTCATTGCCGTCGAGGTCGCTGACCAGCCCGCCGGCCTCGGTGATCAGCAGCACGCCGGCCGCCATGTCCCATGGCTTCAGTCCGAATTCCCAGAAACCGTCGAGCCGGCCGGCGGCGACAGAGGAAAGATCGAGCGCCGCCGATCCGGCGCGCCGCACGCCGGCGGTATTGCGTATCATGTCGCGGAATATTTTCAGATACTCATCGGCCAGCGTGAACTCGCGGAACGGGAAGCCGGTGCCGATCAGCGACTGGTCGAGCTGCCGGCGTTTGCTGACGCGGATGCGGCGGTCGTTCAGGTAGGCGCCGTGCCCGCGCGACGCGGTGAACAGGTCGTTGCGCGTCGGGTCATAGACGACCCCTTGCGTCAGCACGCCCTTGTGCGCGAGCCCGATCGACACTGCGTATTGCGGAAATCCGTGCAGAAAATTGGTGGTGCCGTCCAGCGGATCGATGATCCACTGGTAATCCGAAGCACCGGCGGCACCGCTTTCCTCTGCTAGAATGGAATGATTGGGGTAGGCGCCGAGCAGGATTTTGATGATCGCCTGCTCGGCTTCGCGATCCACTTCCGACACGAACTCGTTCGCGACTTTTTGAGTGACCGTCAGAATGTCCAGATTTTGTGCGGCACGGTTGATGATGTTCCCGGCGCGGCGTGCGGCTTTCACCGCGGTGTTGAGCATCGGATGCATGACGGATCGGGGGTCGGCTGGGAGGTTGAATGATCGGAAAACGCGTGCGCCGCTATTTTAAGTGAATAAGCGCGACCCGCTCAAAAATATTCGCGTCGTGCTGGCGCATCCCAGCCATCCCGGCAATATCGGCGCCGCCGCGCGCGCGATGAAAACCATGGGGCTGGACGCGCTGCACCTGGTCAGGCCGCGCCGGTTTCCCGATCCCGAGGCGGACGCACGCGCGGCGGGCGCGGAGGATCTGTTGCGCAACGCGCGGATGCATCCGGATATTCCGGACGCGCTGCGGGGGTGCGCGTTCTCGGTCGCGACTTCATCGCGTCATCGCGAACTGCGCCATGACTTGATGGATGCCCGTGCCGCTGCGCGGGAGCTGGTGGCGCAGGCGGCGCATCATCCGGCAGCCATCGTATTCGGCAATGAGACGACGGGGCTGACCAGCGAGGAGGCGGGCCTGTGCCGGGTGTGGGCGCGGATTCCGTCCGATCCGCGCTATCCCTCGCTCAATCTCGCCGCTGCGGTACAGATCTTCGCTTACGAATTGCGGCTCGCGACCGCGCAACCGGCGCCACCTGCCGAACCTGAATTTGTTCCGGCAAATTTTGAACAGCTCGATCTCCTGTATCGGCATTTCGAAAAAACCATGACGCATTCCGGTTTTTTCGATCCGGCCAATCCCAAACGTCTGCTGCCGCGGTTGCGGCGTCTGCTGGCGCGGGCGCGACTTGAAACCGGAGAGGTCGATATCCTGCGGGGATTTCTGAACGCGGTTGATAAAATGCATCGCTGAACGGGGCAGGACCATAGTTGACCGATTTGGTCGGCGACATTATGCTGAAAAACATATCTACTTTGAAATTCAACAGTGTTCACCGCCATTAAAGAAGAAATTTCGATCGTCTTTGCGCGCGATCCGGCGGCGCGCAACGTATGGGAGGTCATCACCTGTTACCCCGGTCTGCATGCGCTGTTGGTGCACCGTTGTGCGCACCGATTGTGGCGCATGCATATGAAATGGCTGGCGCGATTCCTGTCGTACTGCGGGCGCTGGCTGACCGGCATCGAGATTCATCCAGGGGCGATGATCGGGCGCCGCTTCTTTATCGACCACGGGATGGGGGTCGTTATCGGTGAAACCGCCGAAATCGGCGACGATTGCACGCTGTATCACGGAGTCACGCTCGGTGGTACTTCGTGGAGCGGCGGCAAGCGTCATCCAACATTGGACGACGGCGTGGTAGTCGGCGCCGGCGCGAAAATTCTGGGGCCGGTAACGATCGGCGCCGGCGCGCGCATCGGCTCCAATGCCGTGGTCGTCAAAGACGTGCCGCCGGGCGCAACTGCCATCGGCATACCGGCCCGCATCATCGAGGCGGGACGCGATGCGCAGGCCGGTTTTTCCGCGTATGCGGTCGGCAGCGACATGAATGACCCGATGGTCAAGGCAATTCATGAATTGATCGACCACAGCGTCAATATCGACCGCCGTATCGACCAGATCCTCGATCAACTCAAACGTGCCGGCGTCAATTGCGAAGCGGCGACGCAGCGCGATACCTTCGATCCGAATTATTTGAACCGTATTGTTGACTGAAATGATACGGTATTATATAGTTGATAATAATAGTCGTATATTTTTTTATATATTGTATTGATTATAAACAGGAATTTTATGAGACTGACAACTAAAGGACGTTTCGCAGTAACGGCGATGGTCGATCTCGCGCTGCATCACGGCAATGATCCTGTGACGTTGGCCGAAATCAGCGAACGCCAGAAAATTTCGCTGTCATATCTCGAACAGTTGTTCGGCAAGTTGCGGCGGCGTTTTCTGGTCAGCAGCGTGCGCGGACCGGGCGGCGGTTATCGCCTCGCCAAGGACATGGCGCAGATCTCGATCGCCGATATCATCCTGGCGGTTGACGAGCCGATCGACGCGACGCAGTGCAGCGGCAGGGAAAACTGCCACGATGACCAGAAATGCATTACCCATGATCTGTGGGCGAGCCTCAACGCGCACATTTTCGAATATCTGGGCGCGGTTACGCTGAAGCAGATGGTCGACGAACAGCGGGCCAAGCACGGCGTCGAACAGGTGCATGACATGCGTGGCAAGAATTTCAAACACGACACATCGCCCGTTTCAGCCTGAATCGATGTCGCACGTCTATTTCGACCACAACGCAACCACGCCGCTCGACGAACGCGTGCTGGCGGCGATGCTGCCGTTTTTGCGCCAGCATCATGGCAATGCTTCCAGCCGCCACCAGCCCGGTGCCATCGCGCGCAGAGCGGTCGAACATGCGCGCGCGCAGGTCGCGGCACTGATCGGAGCCGAACCCGCGCAGGTGGTATTTACCAGCGGCGGCACCGAGGCCAACAATCTGTTCGTCAAGGGTATGGCGGGCTACCTGAAACCCGGTCAGATTGCGGTATCGGCAATCGAGCACCCGAGCGTGGCAAAACCGGCGGAAGCACTGGCGAGGGGCGGCTGGAGGGTGCGCAAGCTCGCGGTGGACCGCGCCGGCCGCGTCGAACCGGACGACATCGGCGCCGCACTCGGGACGCATACCGATATCGTTTCGGTAATGCTCGCCAACAACGAAACCGGCGTCCTTCAGGATGTTGCCGCCATCGCGGAAAAGGCGCGCGCAGCGGGCGCGATCGTCCATACCGACGCGGTGCAGGCGCTCGGCAAAGTTGCCGTCGACTTCGATGCGCTTGGCGTGCATGCGATGACGTTGTCGGCTCACAAGATCTGCGGACCCAAGGGCGCCGGCGCGCTGGTGCACGACAAACGGATTTCGCTGCGACCATTGTTGTCCGGCGGCGGGCACGAACAGGGGCTGCGCTCGGGCACCGAGAACGTGCCGGCGATCGTCGGCTTCGGCGCCGCCTGCGAAATTGCCGGCGGTCACCTGCGGGAGGCGGCCCCGCACCTGGCCGAGCTGCGCAACGCGCTTGAACAGGGACTCGGCGGGCTGGGCGCGGCCATCTTCGGCGCCACCGCGCCGCGCATTCCGAACACCAGTTATTTCGCGTTTCCCGATGTCGATGGCGAAACGCTGGTCGTCGAGCTCGACAAGGCCGGCTATGCAGTCGCCAGCGGTGCCGCGTGTTCGAGCGTCAGCACCGAACCGTCGGCGACGCTGCTGGCGATGGGCGTTGCGCCGGAACTCGCGCGCGGCGCGCTGCGCGTCAGCCTGGGTCGCGGGAATACGCACGAACAAATCGATGCGTTCCTGCGCACGCTGAACGATGTGCTGTTGAAATTGCGCCGGCTCGCGGCAATCGCGGTTTGAAGAGGGATTCATGACGATACATTTGACGGAAAACGCGGCAAAACAGGTCCGGCTTCAGTTGGCGAAGCGCGGCAAGGGAGTCGGCCTGCGCCTCGGCGTCAAGAAGGTCGGCTGTTCCGGCTATGCCTATGCATTCGATTACGCCGACGAGGTGGGCGAGGGCGACCGCGTGTTCGAGTCGCACGACGCAAAGCTGGTGGTCGCCGCCGCCGATCTGGCGTTTCTCGACGGCGTGACGCTCGATTTCGTGAAGGAAGGGCTGAAGCAGGCGTTCAAGGTCGACAACCCGAACGTTGACGCCACCTGCGGTTGCGGCGAAAGCTTCAGCGTGAAAGCTCCGGCCGCGAATGCCTGAAGGAATACCCGTGAGCGCGGCGATAGAAAGTCTGATCAACCGGCCTTACGAGCACGGCTTCGTGACCGACATCGAGTCGGAGGTCGCACCGCGCGGCCTCAACGAGGACATCATCCGGCTGATCTCGGCGAAGAAGGGCGAACCCGAATGGCTGCTCGAATTCCGGCTCGCCGCCTACCGCCAGTGGCTGACGATGCAGGCGCCGCAGTGGGCGAATGTCCAATATCCGCCGATCGACTTCCAGGCGATCAGCTACTATTCGGCGCCGAAGCCGAAGAAGCTGAAGAGCATCGACGAGGTCGACCCCGAACTGTTGCGCACGTTCGAGAAACTCGGCGTGCCGATCAACGAGCGCGCGGCGCTCGCCGGCGTCGCGGTCGACGTGATCTTCGACAGCGTATCGGTCGCGACCACCTACAAGCAGAAGCTGGCCGAAGTCGGCATCATCTTCTGCTCGATGTCGGAAGCGGTGCGCGACCATCCCGACCTCGTGCGCAGGTATCTCGGCAGCGTGGTGCCGGTCGGCGACAATTACTATGCGGCGCTCAACTCCGCGGTGTTCACCGACGGTTCGTTCTGCTTCATTCCGAAGGGCGTCAAATGCCCGATGGAGCTGTCGACCTATTTCCGCATCAACACCGAGCAGTCGGGGCAGTTCGAGCGCACGCTGATCGTCGCCGAGGAGGGCGCCTCGGTGTCGTATCTCGAAGGCTGCACCGCGCCGAAGTTCGACACCAACCAGCTGCACGCGGCGGTCGTCGAGCTGGTCGCGCTCGACCACGCGTACATCAAGTACTCGACGGTGCAGAACTGGTATGCGGGCGATGAAAACGGCGTCGGCGGCATCTACAATTTCGTGACCAAGCGCGGCATGTGCAAGGGTGCCCATTCGCACATTTCATGGACGCAGGTCGAGACCGGCTCCGCGATCACCTGGAAATACCCGAGCTGCATCCTGCAGGGCGACGATTCGGTCGGCGAGTTCTATTCGGTCGCGCTGACCAATCACCTGCAGCAGGCCGACACCGGCACCAAGATGGTCCACATCGGCCGCAACACCCGCAGCACGATCATCAGCAAGGGCATCTCGGCCGGCCGCTCCAGCAACAGCTATCGCGGCCTGGTGCGCATCACGCCCAAGGCCGACGGTGCGCGCAACTATTCGCAATGCGATTCGATGCTGATTGGCGACCGCTGCAGCGCCAGCACCTTCCCCTACATTCGTGTCCACAACCGCAGCGCGAGGGTCGAGCACGAGGCGACGACCTCGAAGATCGGCGAGGACCAGTTGTTCTATCTCGCGCAGCGCGGCATCGGCGCCGAGGACGCGGTATCGATGATCATCAACGGCTTCTGCAAGGACGTGTTCCAGCAGCTGCCGATGGAATTTGCGGTCGAGGCGACCAAGCTGCTCGGACTCAAACTCGAAGGGAGCGTCGGATGATAAACCCCAACGCGAAAACGCTGCTCGAAGTGCGCGGGCTGCGCGCCACCGTCAACGGCGTCGAAATCCTGAAGGGCGTCGATCTTGCAGTCAGGGCCGGTGAGATCCACGCGATCATGGGCCTCAATGGTTCCGGCAAGAGCACGCTGTCCAAGGTGCTGGCCGGACATCCGGCCTACGAAGTCACCGGCGGCAGCGCGCTTTTCGAAGGCCGCGACCTGCTCGGGCTCGAGCCGGAGGCGCGCGCGCGCGCCGGCCTGTTCCTCGGCTTCCAGTATCCGGTCGAAGTGCCGGGTGTCGCCAACAGCCAGTTTCTGCGGCTCGCCTACAATACGCTGCAGAAGGAACGCGGCGCGGACGAGCTCGACCCGCTTGAGTTCGACGATCTGGCGCGCGCGAAGATGAAACTGCTCGACATGAATCCGGATTTCCTCGAACGCAGCGTCAACGAAGGATTCTCGGGTGGCGAGAAGAAGCGCAACGAGATCCTGCAGATGGCGCTGCTCGATCCGAAGCTTGCGATCCTCGACGAGACTGACTCGGGGCTCGACATCGACGCGCTGCGCATCGTCGCCGGCGGCATCACCCGCCTCGCCACCTGCGACAATGCGACCGTGCTGGTCACCCATTACCAGCGCCTGCTCAATTACGTGGTGCCCGACTACGTGCACGTGATGCAGGCCGGGCGCATCGTCACCACCGGCGGCAAGGAACTCGCGCTCGAGCTCGAAGCGCGCGGCTACGACTGGATCAATGCCGCCCCGCCGGCCATCGGTGCCGCCGCCTGAGCAGGGCATGGACACCGCCGCCAGAAATTATCTCGACAGCCTGCTGACCGGGCAGGCGCAAATGCCGGCGAGCCCGCTCGCGTGGCTCAACCGGCTGCGTGCGGAGGCGGTCGACCGCGTCGGCGCGCTGACGGTGCCGACCACGCGCGACGAGGAGTGGCGCTTCACCGACCTCGCGCCGCTGACCCGCATTCCGCTGCAACCGCCGCGGCAGCATTCCCGGCTGCGGCCGGCCGACATCGAGCGCCACCTGTTGCCGGAAGCGGCGGCGCGGCTGGTGTTCATCGACGGCGTTTACGCTCCGTACCTTTCCACCGGCGTCGGCGACGCGGTGATCGCACACAACCTCGGTTCGGTGCCGGCCGCGCAGACCGCACCGTTCGAGTCCCGACTGGGCCGGCTCGCGGCGTTCCACGACGACGTGTTCGCCGCGCTCAACACCGCATTCCTGCACGACGGCGCGCTGGTGGCCGTGCCGCCCGCGGTTGAATTCGAACGTCCGCTGCATCTGCTGTTCGTCGCGACGCAGGCCGCCGCGGTCTATCCGCGCTGTCTGCTGGTCGCCGGGGCGCGCAGCCGCATCACCGTGGTTGAAGACTACGTCGCGCTCGCGGAAGGTTCCTACCTGACCGACGCGGTGACCGAGATCGCGGTCGCCGACGAAGCGCATGTCGAGCATGTGCGCGTGCAGCGCGAAGCCGCCGGCGCGTTCCATATCGCGCGCTGCGCGGTGTCGCTCGCGCGCGGCGCGCGATATCGTTCGACCAGCGTCGCGCTCGGCGCGCGGCTTTCACGCTACAACCTCGACGTGACGCAGGGCGGCGAAGGCGCCGAATGCACGGCTGACGGCCTCGCACTGATCGGCGGCGAGCAGCTTGCCGACACCCACAGCCGCATCGATCATGCTCAGCCGCGCGGCGTCAGCCGCCAGTTGCACAAATGCATCGCCGGCGGCGCCGCGCACGCGGTGTTCAACGGCAAGATCATGGTGCGGCCGGGCGCGCAGTTGACCGACTCGGCGCAGGCCAGCCGCAACCTGCTGCTGTCGGCGCGCGCCCGTGTCGACGCCAAACCGCAACTCGAGATTTTCGCCGACGACGTCAAGTGCGCGCACGGCGCGACCGTCGGCCAGCTCGACAGCGAGGAGCTGTTCTACCTGCGCAGCCGCGGCCTGTCGGAGGAAGCCGCGCGCAAACTGCTGACCTACGCGTTCGGTGCGGAGATCATCGAGCGCATTCCGGTCGCGTCGCTGCGGCAGCGGCTGGAGCAGGCGGTGCTCGCTCAGACCACGGTGCAGCCATGAATGCTCCGCACGCCGTGCTCAAGGCGGGTGCTGCGCCGGCGTTCGACGTGGAGCGCATCCGCGCCGATTTCCCGATTCTCGGCCTCCGGCTCGACGGCAAGCCGCTGGTCTATCTCGACAACGCGGCGTCGGCCCAGATGCCGCAGCCGGTGATCGACCGCCTGGTGCGCTATCGCAGCTCGCAGCACGCCAACATCCACCGTGCGGTGCACACGCTGTCGGAGACCGCGACACACGAATACGAGGAGGCGCGCCGCAAACTCGCGCGCTTCATCAATGCGCGCGAAGACCACGAAGTGATTTTCACCAGCGGCACCACCGACGCGATCAACCTGGTTGCCTACAGCTACGGCCGCCAGTCCATCGGCAAGGGCGACGAAATCATCGTGACCACGCTCGAGCACCATTCCAACATCGTGCCGTGGCAGATGGTGGCCGAGGAAAAAGGCGCGAGGATCCGCGTGGTGCCGGTCAACGACGCCGGCGAACTGCTGCTCGACGAATACGAAAAGCTGTTCACGCCGCGCACCCGGCTGGTCGCGGTCGGCCACGTGTCGAATGCGCTCGGCACCGTCAATCCGGTCAAGCTGATGATCGCCAGCGCGCACCTGCGCGGCGTGCCGGTGCTGGTCGACGGCGCGCAGGCCGCGCCGCACCTGACGGTGGACGTGCGGGACCTCGACTGCGATTTCTACGCGTTCTCCGGCCACAAGATGTGCGGGCCGACCGGCATCGGCGTGCTTTACGGCAAGACCGCGCTGCTCGAAAAGATGCCGCCGTTCAAGGGCGGCGGCGACATGATCCTGTCGGTGTCGTTCGAAAAGACGATCTATGCCGGCCTGCCGAACAAGTTCGAAGCCGGCACGCCGCCGATCGCCGGCGCGATCGGGCTCGGCGCCGCTGCCGACTACCTGTCCGCCATCGGTCTCGACGCGATCGGCGCCTGGGAGCACCAGCTGCTCGACTACGCGACCGCGCGGGTGCGCGAGCTGCCCGGCGTGCGCATCATCGGCACCGCGGCGCGCAAGGCGGCGGTGCTGTCGTTCGTGATCGACGGCGTGCACCCGCACGACGTCGGCACGCTGCTCAACCAGCAGGGCATCGCGGTGCGCACCGGGCATCATTGCGCGCAGCCGGTGATGGAGCGCTTCGGCGTACCGGCGACGACGCGCGCGTCGTTCGCGTTCTACAACACGCTGGCGGAGGTCGACGCGCTGATCGCCGGCATCCGCGAAGTGCAGAAGGTGTTCCTCTGATGGCCGACGCCAAGGCGCTTTACCAGGAAGTCATCCTCGACCATAACCGCAAGCCGCGCAATTACGGCGCGCTGGAGCGGCCGAGCCACCGCGCCGACGGCTACAACCCGCTGTGCGGCGATCGCATCCACCTGACGCTGCAGGTCAGTGGCGGCAACATCGGCGCGATCGCGTTCGAGGGCGAATCGTGCGCGATCTGCAAGGCGTCGGCGTCGATGATGACGGCCGCGGTCAAGGGCAGGACGCGCGACGACGCCGAGATGCTGTTCCGCGAGTTCCGTGAGATGGCGACCGGTCAACTTGATCCCGGCGCGCCGGGACACCACCTCGGCCGGCTGACCGTGTTCGCCGGTGTGCGCGACCTGCCGACGCGCGTCAAGTGCGCGATTCTGCCGTGGCACACGCTGCACGCGGCGCTCAACGCCGAAGCCACCGCGACCACCGAGGCCGACGCCGATCCGATGCACGCGCCGCTCGGCAATGCGTGAACCGTTTGACGGGAAAGGCGTTATGGAGGGGGCGTCTGCATTGATTTCCGCGTTTTCAGGATCCATTTAGGCCGGACCATGCCCAAGATTCAGGACATCCAGAACACGCCGAACCCGAATGCGATCAAGTTCATCCTGCGCGAGCCGCTGAGCTGGGGAGTCCCGCATTCGTACGAGAGCGCCGAGCAGGCGAAGGACGATCTGCTGGCGTCGGCGCTGTTCGCGGTCGAGCATGTGACCAACGTGTTCTACGTCGACCACTGGCTGACCGTCACCCAGGACGGACAGGCCGACTGGGACGATCTGCTGCGCAAGCTGGCGGAGCCGATCCGCGCCGCGCCGGCCGCCGACGCGCAGACCATGGCGACGGTCAAAGCAGCGACCGCCTCGCTTGCCGACCTGGGCCCGGAAGACCGCGAGCGGCTCGACCGCATCAATGCGCTGCTCGACGAGCGCGTGCGGCCGTACCTGCGCGGTGACGGCGGCGACCTCCACGTGATCGGACTCGAAGGCAAGCGGCTGACCGTCCACTATCAGGGCGCGTGCGGCAGTTGTCCGAGCTCGCTGTCCGGCACGCTGGTCGGCATCGAAAGCCTGTTACGGGAGATCGATCCCGAATTCGAAGTCGTCGCAGTCTGAGCCGGCGCATGCCGAGGGTCGCCATCATCGGGGTCGTCGCGTGCCTGGCGATCTATCCGCTGTTCGAGTTTGCGATTCCGCTCAGCATCCTCGGCGTCATCCTCGCGGCCTATTTCATCTCGCGCGATTGATGCACCGGCCGGTTTTCAGTTGAACAGGTTCAGCACGCCGTCGAGGCCGACGAAATTGAGCGCGTAGGTCGCCTGCGCGCGCACCACCGGCTTCGCGTGGTAGGCGATGCTGACGCCGCACTCGGCCATGAACTTGAGGTCGTTGGCGCCGTCGCCGATGCCGATCACCGGTTCTTTTTTCAGACCGAGTTCGTCGCGCACGCGCCGCAACGCGGCGAGCTTGCCGTCGGCGTCGACGATCTCGCCGAGCACGCGGCCGGTCAGCCGGCCGTCCTCGATTTCGAGCGTGTTCGAGCAGGTGTAGTCGAGGCCGAGCCGCGCGCGCAGCCGCTCGGTGAAGAAAGTGAAGCCGCCCGACACCAGCAGCGTCTTGATGCCGGTTGCGTGCAGCCGCGCCAGCAGCCGGTCGGCTCCCGGCGACAGCCGCAACCGTTCTTCATAGACCCGCATCAGCGCGTCCTCGGTCGTGCCTTCGAGCAGATCCACGCGCTGGCGCAGGCTTTCCCTGAAATCGATCTCGCCGCGCATCGCGGCGGCCGTGATCCGTGCGACCTGCACCTTGAGCCCGTGGAAATCGGCGATTTCGTCGATGCACTCGATCGTGATCAGCGTCGAGTCCATGTCCATCACGACCAGTCTGAAATCGGCAAGTCTGCGGTTTTCCGGGACGAACCCGTAGTCGAGGCCGGCCTGTTCGCAGTGCGGTGCGAGTTCCGGAAACGGCGCCGCGCCGACCAGACGGAACGCGTTGGCGGCGATCGATTCGATCGCCGTCGCGCCGCCCAGCCTGGCCAGATGTTTGAGATCGGCGGTCGCGACCTCCGCGCCCTGGATGATCAGATTCATCGGCGTTGGATGAAACCGGCGGTGGCGGCCTGTCCCGTGCCGGCGTATGCGGAGAAACCGCCGTTGTCAGGCACAGGCCTGATGGTTGAGCAGCTTGCGCAACCCGGGAATGTCGAGGATCCGGATGTGCTTCTGCTGCACGCTGATATAACCGTCTTCCTGGAATTTGGAAAAGGTGCGGCTCACGGTTTCAAGCTTGAGGCCGAGATAGGAGCCGATTTCCTCGCGCGTCATGCGCAGATGGAACTCCTGCGGCGAATAGCCGCGCGCGGTGAAACGCTGCGACATATTGAGCAGGAACGCCGCGAGCCTTTCCTCCGCCCGCATCGTGCCGAGCAGCGTCATCAGGCCGTGATCGCGCACGATCTCACGGCTCATCACCTTGTGAAAATTGTGCTGCAAGGTGGTGACGGTGCGCGCGACCTCCTCGAGCTTCAGGAACGGGATCACGCAGACCTCGCTGTCTTCCAGCGCGACCGCGTTGCAGGAATGGCGTTCGGTGCCGATGCCGTCCATGCCGAGGATCTCGCCGGCCATCTGGAAGCCGGTGACCTGCGAGCGGCCGTCGTCGAGCAGCACGTCGGTCTTGAAGAATCCGGTGCGGATCGCGTAAATGGCTTCGAACGGATCGCCGAAACGGTAGAGGGGAGCGTGCCGCCTGATCTTGCGCCGCAGACCGACCAGTTGATCGACGCGATCCAGCTCGGGTTCGGACAGGCCATACGGCAGGCACAGCTCGCGCAAACTGCACTCCGAGCAGGCAACCTTCAGGTGGTTGATGGAAATCGAGGCCGGGGTCTGGGTTTGCATGATGGAATTTTCGTCGCGTCAGCCGTTCTGCCGATCCGCGGTTTGATCCACGTCAATGCAGAAAACAGCCCATTCTGCGATTCTGTCGTCCACTATAAAAAATCTGTCCATGAATTCTGCCGCTCTTACATTGCGCCCGCGCAGTGACCTTGTCTTCGACCCGCAACTGATCCGGCGTTTCGACGTCAACGGACCACGTTACACCTCGTACCCGACTGCGGATCGCTTCGTCGAGGCATTCGACACCCATGCGCTTGGCGTATGGCTCGGCGCACGGGCGATGACCAGCATTACGCTACCGCTTTCATTATACGTTCATATTCCGTTTTGTAACACCGTCTGCGCCTATTGTGCCTGCAACAAGATCGTGACCAGGGATCGCGCACGCTCGGCCGAATACCTGAAGTACGTGGCGAAGGAAATCGGCATGCAGGCCGCGCTGCTCGAGGGAGATCACAAGGTCGCGCAGCTGCATCTGGGCGGCGGCACGCCGACCTTTCTTTCGCACGGCGAGATGCGCGAACTGATCGGAACCCTGCGCAAGCACTTCGAATTCGTGGCCGAGGGCGAATATTCGATCGAGGTCGATCCGCGCAAGGTCGATTTCGCCACCGTGCAGCTGCTGGCTGAACTCGGTTTCAACCGCATGAGCATCGGCGTTCAGGACTTCGACCCGGACGTGCAGCGCGCGGTCAACCGCATTCAAAGCGTGGAGGAGACCGCGAACGTGATCGACGCCGCGCGCGCGACCGGTTTCAAGTCGGTCAGTGTCGATCTGATCTATGGGCTGCCGCGGCAGGGTGTCGCCAGTTTCGACCGCACGCTGGAACAGGTCATCGCGCTCGGCCCCGACCGCCTTTCGGTCTACAACTATGCGCACCTGCCGGGCGCGTTCAAGACCCAGCGCAGCATCGTCGAGGCCGAGTTGCCGTCCGCCGACACCAAGCTGCAGATCCTCGCGCACGCGATTCAGCGCCTGACCGGCGCCGGCTACGTTTATATCGGGATGGACCACTTTGCGCGTCCCGACGACGAACTTGCCGTCGCGCAGCGGCAGGGCCGGCTGCACCGCAATTTCCAGGGATATTCGACGCACGCCGATTGCGACATGCTGGCGTTCGGCGTGTCGGCGATCGGCAAGATCGGGCCATGCTACAGCCAGAACTTCCGCACTACCGACGAATATTACGATGCGCTTGACCGCAATGTACTGCCGGTGATGCGCGGGCTCGAGCTCAACAGTGACGATCTGCTGCGCCGTTCGATCATCCAGGCGCTGATGTGCCATTTCGAGCTGTCGATCGAGGGCATCCAGATCGCGCATCTGATCGATTTCGGGCGCTATTTCGCGCCGGAGCTTGTCGAATTGCGCAAGATGGAAGAAGCCGGTCTGGTTGAAATCGACGATCAATGGATCACGGTGCTGCCGCGCGGCCGCCTGCTGGTGCGTGCGATCGCGATGGTGTTCGACCGCTACCTGCGCAGCGACCGCGAACGCGCGCGTTACTCACGGGTTATCTAGAGCCCCTGACTTTGACCGAGAGCGGCGGCGCTGAACAGACCATCCGCCTGCCGCCTGACCGTTTCAGTGCCGACAGCGCTTCACGGCATTGGAAACCCGGACTTTCCGCCACCCGGGGTTACCTCCCCCATGGAAAATCCGGGAAATTTACACTCCCCCTTCGCGGGGGAGTTTTTTTGTACTCGAAGCGAAAAACCGGTTATTCGCCATTCCGGTGAAAGCGGGCATGCGCTTTTTCGAAGGCCTCGCGCATCTTCGCCCACGCTTCGTCGGCGCCACGCACCAGTTCCAGCCATGCATCGCCGCCCGCTCCCTGGATCTGGCGCATTTTCTCCAGCGCCTCGTCGCGCTGGCGCCGGAACGTTTCGAACTGTTTCTCGTATTCGGTGCGCATCTCGGCCTGCGCCAGCCGGGTCTTCGCCTCCCATTTGGCGGCCTCGGCGTTCCACGCATCGATCTGGGCCTTGAGCTTTTCCACGTATTCATCGCGTTTCATCATAGTGTCCCTCCGTCGTCGGCGTTGAACTGTTTCATGAAAATACCGCGGTTATTTCGTCGGAGACGTTGGGGGACACTGCAGTTTTTTGCGTTTGGCTTCCAGTCTTTCCGCGCGCTTCGCATTGGCGGCAAGCTGGGTCTTGGTCGCTTTCGGACTGACGGCGAATTTGCGGATCCGCGCCAGTTCATCATCGACTGTCTTGCAGTCCAGCGGCAGCGACAGATCCGGCACGCTGGCCGGTCCCATCATCGAACCGGCGTTCGGCATCTGGTGCGGATCAGTGTCGCCATAAGCGCCGCCCGGCAGACTGGCCAACGCCGCCACCAGCAATGCGCGGTAGAGCCCCTCCCGTATTTCTTCATTTTGTAACTTCAAACGTTTTCTCCTCCGACCTAAGACAAATTGAAAAACCGCGTAATATTGGAATCCCTACCATAATGATACACGTGTGCGTTGCCTGTCCCAACGCGGCGGATACAAGGCGCGCGACGCGGGTCGCAGCCGCGGTCTGCGAAGCCGGGGAGACTGCCGGCCGATCTGTGAACCATCGGGAAAGGGGAATGATTGCATGAAGACCAAACCGCAGGCAGCGTGGGTGACCGTCGCTAGGAACGGACCTTACCTGGTGTCCGGCGTCGCGGCGCTGGCAAAGCAGATCATCGAGAACAACGCGGCGGGCGAATCCATCGCCTGGCGCGAGGGCGAACGCTATGCGGTTGGCGACAGCTACGCGCTGTGCCGCTGCGGCACATCGCAGAACAAGCCATTTTGCGACGGCAGCCACAGCAAGACCGGCTTCGACGGCACCGAGACTGCCGATCGCCGGCCCTACGTCGAGCAGGCCGAGGCGCTGGAAGGGCCCGACATGGTGCTGACCGACGCCACTGCGCTGTGCGCTTACGCGCGGTTCTGCGATCGCAACGGCGGTGTGTGGAGGCTGATCGAGCAGAGCGACGATCCCAAAGTGCGGCGCATGCTGATCGAACAGACCGAACATTGTCCTTCCGGGCGTCTGATCGTGTGGAAGGAGACGAATGGCGAGCCGGCGCCGCTGGAGCCGAAGCTCGAGCCTTCGATCGGGCTGATCGAGGATACCGGGCAGAACGTCAGCGGACCGTTGTGGCTGCGCGGCGGCATTCCCGTCGTCGCCGCCGACGGCGCGCAATACGAGGTCCGCAACCGCGTCGCGCTGTGCCGTTGCGGCGCGTCGAAAAACAAGCCGTTCTGCGACGGCTCGCACGCATCGATCGGCTTCCGGGACGACTGAACGGAGCTAGTAAACCGCCGGTACGTACATTTCCCTGGGCACCGGCCCGCGCAGATAGTCGGGATTGCGCACGCGCTCCGGCAGCGTCACCGGTGCATGCGGCACTTCCTGATAGGGGATTTGACTCAGCAGGTGATGGATGCAATTGAGCCGCGCCCGCTTCTTGTCCACCGCCTCGACCACCCACCACGGCGCCTCCG
Source organism: Burkholderiales bacterium (assembly GCA_035524795.1). Classification (GTDB taxonomy): domain Bacteria; phylum Pseudomonadota; class Gammaproteobacteria; order Burkholderiales; family SG8-41; genus DATKOF01. Next base: position 38,298 of record DATKOF010000034.1, on the reverse strand, counting down.
GAATATGGGTGCGTTCGAGCATCGCTTCCTTGGCCTTCGTGTACTGCTCCCAGCGGCGTCGCGATTCGAGATCCATCGGCGAAAGCTTCCATTGCTTGAGCGGATCGTGGATGCGCATCTTGAAGCGCAGGTGCTGTTCGTCGTCGGTGATCGAGAACCAGTACTTGATCAGCGTGATGCCGGAGCGCGCCAGCATCTTCTCGAAGTCCGGCACAGTGTTGAAGAATTCCTCGTATTCGTCGTCGGTGCAGAATCCCATCACGCGCTCGACGCCGGCGCGGTTGTACCAGCTGCGGTCGAACAGCACCATTTCGCCGCCCGCCGGCAGGTGTTCGACGTAGCGCTGGAAATACCATTGCGTGCGCTCGCGCTCGCTCGGCGCCGGCAGCGCGCAGACGCGGCATACGCGCGGATTCAGGCGCTGCGTGATGCGCTTGATGATGCCGCCCTTGCCCGCGGCGTCGCGGCCCTCGAAGATCACGACCACCTTGAGTTTGCGGTGGATGATCCAGTCCTGCAGCTTGACCAGTTCGCCCTGCAGCCGGAACAGCTCTTTGAAGTAGAATCTGCGATCGATCGCTTCCGGCGCGGGATGGTCCGCGAGCTCGCCGAGCATCCGCGCCAGACGCTCGTCGTCGATCTCCATTTCGAGTTCTTCGTCGAAACTGTCGATCAGGTCGGCGTGAATGCGCTGGAACAGCGCGCCGCTGCCGGCGTCGGCGGTGCTCACGCCGTTTTCTCTTCGCGGGCGGGCGAGATCAACAGCAGAAACGGGATTTCGCCGCGTTCGACGTGCAGCGAGCCGGTCGCCAATACCACCTGCTTTTCGGATTTTTTGATCGCCGAGTTCAGTTCGTACGAAAGCGGCGCGGGATTGTCGCCGAAGCCGTCCAGCGACTGGATGAAGGCGTCGACGATGTCATCGGCCGGTTTATGGAACAGATCCGGTTCACCTTCGAATTGATAGCTCTGGTTGCTGCCGGTTTCGGCGTCCATCATTGCGGCGAGGTAGGTGGCGGTCATTACTTTTCCGTTCGTGGCTCAAAAGACGCCATTCCACCGGAGTTGTGTTGCGGATTTATGTCCGCCCGGTTACAGTCCTCCCGGTCAGGCCCGGTTCCGTGCGATATCGTTTTTTGCCGCGCTGTAGCTGGAGACGCAGAAAGGGACGAGGTAGTTGAGCAGCAGGTGCGGCCATGACAGCGGACCGCCCTCCAGTATCGGCGCCCCCTGGTTGATCAGGTTGAGCAGCGTGCCGACGCACAGCGCCACCTTGACGGCCTGCAGCCGGATCTGCGGCTTCATGCACGCTGCAAGAAGTTTTCGCATCTTGGGTCCGGGAATGACGGGGATATTTATTGACAGGCGACGGCGCTGCTCACCGTCGGGAGGAAGGGGTCGGCGTAAATTTCCCTCATGGATGCCCCGGCAAGAAAAGCTTCGCGTTTTGCATTCGACACCATCTCCGGATTGCCGCATAAATATATGCGCCAGCCTGATAAATCCGCATGTTCGGCCATCGCCACCTCCAGCACCGTTCCGGAGGCAAATCCGGGCGGTGTTTCCACCGCTGAAATGCAGGGAACGTATTTGAAATTCGGGAAGGCTTTCGAGAGATCCGATAATTCCTCAATCAAATACAGACCACCGATGCTGGTACTGCCGTGATACAACTGGATCGGCCCCCGATGGCCATGAGTCAAGGCATCCAGAATAATCCCGTACAAGGGGGCAAGACCACAACCCGTTCCAACGAGAAGCAGCCCCTGTTCCGGATGGCCCGGCAGATAAAAGCACTCACCGAACGATTCCGAAATATTCACCACGTCCCCCGTATGCAGTTTGTCGTGAATCCAGCCGCTGACAATGCCGCCGGGCATCTTTCTGACGTGAAGGTGAATGTCATTCTCGTGGAGTTGCGGGACGCTGGCCAATGAATAAAAGCGCGAGGTCGAGGCATCTTTGTACAGCCTGATGAATTGTCCCGGGCTGTATTGCATCGGCTGCCGTGGTCGCAAGCGAACGCGAACGATGTCGCTATTCAGACGACTGATATCCAGAACATCGGCGGGAAATTTCTGCAGAGTCTCATCGACAAAAGCGATTTCGATATCTTTGTCGGGATGGCAGATACACGCCAGAAAAAAGTTCTTGGCAACGTGCGCAGGCTTTAAGCCCGACTGAGCCTTGGCTGGTAATTTTCCATGGACCGCGCGCATCATGCAGCTTTGGCACACGCCGGCATGGCAGGAAGAGGGGACCGAAATCCCATGAGCGCCCAGGCAGTCGAGTACGGACTCATCTTCCCGACACTCGAATGCCTGACCGTCATAGGTAATTTTCACCATGTGCCGGCAGGCCGGTTATCGGCCGAGAACATCGTTGCGGGTTGTTTCCAGCAGCGCGGCAATTTCGGCGATCGACTCGGCCGGAACATTGAGTTCCTTGAGCGTTGCGCCCAGATCCTCCACCACCGCGTCGAAATGCGAATCGTTGAGTCCGCGCGCCACCAAGTGGGCGTGGCCCTTGCGCATATCCAGTCCGGTGTACTTGTTCGGGCCACCCAGCGCCATCGTTATAAATGCTTTTTGTTTGGCCGCTTGTTTTTCCATATCGATATCGTTGAAGAAATGTTTGATGCGATCATCTTTCAACACCTTGCGATAGAAAATGTCGACAGCGGCATTCACGGCAGGTTCGCCGCCTATTTTTTCGTATAGGGAACTCATGGTCTCCTTCCTTTCCTTGTGGGTCGTTATAAGATGTATACAGAATACATGTTATAGTGCGGATCGCACCGATACCTTGATCTGGATCAAACTCCGCGCCGAACGGCGTGCTCAAACTATGCAACTATGCGGCTGACTCGATACACCGATTATTCTTTGCGCGTGCTCCTGTACCTGAGCTACAAGAAGGGAGAGCCGGCGACCATTGCCGAAATAGCGGGTTTTTACCGGATCTCCCGCAATCATCTGGTGAAGATCGTACACAGCCTCGGGATGGCCGGTTTTGTCCAGACCACGCGCGGCAAGGGTGGAGGCATCAGGCTGGCGAAGGACGCCAGGCTGATTTCCATCGGCAACGTGGTCAGAAAGACCGAACCCGATCTCGATCTTCTGGAATGCTTCAATCCACGCACCGACCGCTGCGCGATTACCAGGGTGTGCCGCCTCAAGGGGGTTCTGTTTGCCGCGAAGTCCGCCTTCATGTCGGAACTCGATCGCTGCACGCTGGCGGATATCGGCCAGATGCCGGCGCCTTCGGGCAAGTCCGGCGTCCCTATCGCCGGCCTGTTCGGCGACCGCAAAAAAAAGCGCGCGCCGGTCTCATGACATCCGGACGCGACGCCGACCGGCGCGGTCCCGTCACCGGGTTTTCGTTTTTGGCGCGGCGGGCAGCTCGTTCAGTTTGAGATTGGGAATGTCTCCATTGAGCGGCTGCAGGTTGCAGGGATAGGGCGGGATGCCCGGATGAAAATACAGGATCGAATCGCCAAGATGTTGCAACGCTGCGGGATCGCTGACTGTCAGCGGCTGCGCATCGGCGATTGCCTTCAGTACCGCCTTGTCGTACTGCGGATAGCCGCTTTGCTGCACGATTTCGATGCTTTTCAGGTGGCCGTCAGCGAAGCTTTGCAGTTGCACCTTGATCTCGGCGGTCTGTGGCGTCTCGCACGGCACCGCGATATATTTTTCTACGCTCCGGGTCGTCGCATCCATGAATGCCTGCTGTGCGGTCGTCGCGGCATACGCCGGGACGAACGGGCAGCAGGAGAAGATGGCGGCGATCGCGGCGGCGAATCTCATTTTTCCGGCATCGCCGAGGAATGGTGCGAAGTGATCAGCCATTGCCCGCCGCTCCACTTGTAGGTATAGGTGTAGCGCGCCGGAACCGTGCTGCCGTCGCCGAACGTGAACGTATAGAGGCCGGCATCGATCGCGGTGTTGCAGTCGATCTCGATCCAGCGCCAGTCGATCTTGCCGGACGGTTTTTTCTGCAGGAAGTGCTCGAAGTAATCCTCCTTCTCTTCAGCCGTCACCCGCGGCTTGTTCGATACCGTCGGCAGCAGCACCGACTTCTCGGCGTAATTGGCAACCACCTTGTGCGGGTCGCCGGTCTGCAGCGACGCGTTCCAGCGGTCGAACAGCGCGGCGATTTCCTTTTCACCGGCCGGATGGCAGGCTTCCGAGCGCGCCAGCGCCGCGGTGGAGACCGTGGCTCCGAATGCGATGACCGTCAGATACAGTATCGTTTTCATGTTTCCTCCCGGTTTGTTGTCATTCAATACCTGACCTGCACGCGGTAGGTCAGCGTCGCACTGCCTTCGGCCGGCACGCTGATTTTCCACAGCGCGGTGTTACTGGCCGCCTTTTCGAACGGCTGGCTCGACTCGAGCACCTTCCAGTCGCCAGGAATCGGTTCCTGCACCGTGACGCTGACGGTTTCCTTCTTCGCGTTCTTCAGCACGATCTCGTAGGCGCTCTCGAACAGTGCGTTGCCCTTTGCCGGATTGGGCAGCTTCCTGAAATCGGTCTGCTTCTTGTCGGCGGTGACGTCGAACGCGTCGCCGAGTTTCAGGCGTACCTTCTCGTTCTTCGGCGTGTGGTCGATGCCGTCCTCACCGACGAACTGCGCGTTGCCGGCGCTGTCCTTCTTGTAGACGCGCACCACGCCTTTCGGCAGCGGCATGCCGAGGCGGCTTGTTTCCCGGTTGTCGAACTCGATGAACACGCCGACCTTCATCTTCTGTCCCAGTTCGCCGTAGCTCGATCCGTAGTAGTAATCGTTGCCTTTCAGCACCAGTTCCTTGCGCACCGGAACGCCGGCGGCGGACAGCAGCGACACCTGCTTGGTCTGGTTCTCGGCGATCGTGGTCGGGCGGTCGAGCGTGTACAGATGGTATTCGAGCAGCGACTCTTCGGCCATCCGCGATTCGGCCGCCGCGTTCTTCGCCATCAGTCCGGCGACGGCAGGCATCTGGCGTAATTCATCCCGCACGCGGTTGACGTCACCGGCCACCAGTTGCAGTTTCGCGTCGCGGTAAGTCGTGCCGCTGGTGTTGGTCAGCGTGACCCAGCCGGAGAGATCGAGTTTGTCGTCATTGGCGTTCAATTCGGCCACGTAGTCGGCTTTCCAGCTGAGGCCGCCGGTCAGATACGACAGCTCGACGTCCTGCTGCGCGGCGCCGCCGTTGTCGAGCAGCATCACCAGCGTCGGCCGGTCGCGCAGGTTGGCCGGCACGTCGGGATAGACGAGGCGGCCGGGAATGCCGGTCTCAATGCGGTCGCCGATCTTCAGCACGACGCCGTTGTTCGCCGCCAGCACCTGCGCCGACTCGGCGGTTTCCGCGCCGGTGGCGGGGTTGGTGCGGATCACGTTGACGCTCTTGCCGACATATTTTTCGAGCAGCTTCTGCGGCGTCAGCAGATCGAAATCGAAGTTCTGCTCGATCACCGCGAGCTTGCCGGGGCTCGACAGGCTGCGCAGCAGCGCGGTCTCCGGTCTGATGCGCGCGCTGACATCGCGGAAGGCTAGGGACTGGCGGCCGTTGCCGAGCTGGATTTTGCGCTGGTCCTTCACCAGCGCAAGGTCGTCGTTGTAAATGGTGACGGCGACGCTCTGCTGGTCGTCGAGCGTGCTGCGCGTTTCGTCGGCGACAGCCGGGGTGCTGAGCAGTGCGAGGGCCGCGGCGGCGGCGAGGGTGGGGCGCATCGCATTTCCTCCTGTGGAAAGCCGGGGCGTTATTATCGCCCGGCGCGGAAGCAGCGGGGAGAGTGATCGTCGATCATGCCGACCGCCTGCATGAAAGCGTAGCAGATCGTCGCGCCGACGAAGCGGAAGCCGCGTTTCTTCAGCTCCTTGCTCATCCGCGTGCTGATCGCGACGGCTTTTTTCCGTTCCGCGCGTTTCAGCGTTCTCCGTCCGGTGAATCCCCAGATGTATTGGTCGAAGCTGCCGAACTCGCGCCGGACTTTCAGATAGGCTTTCGCGTTTTCGACCACCGCATTGATCTTGAGCCGGTTGCGCACGATGCCGTCGTCTTTCATCAGCGCCGCCTGTTTCGCCGTCGTGTACTTGGCGATCTTCGCGGCGTCGAAATTGGCGAACGCCTTGCGGTAACCGACGCGTTTCTTCAGGATCGTCAGCCAGCTCAGTCCCGCCTGCGCGCCTTCGAGGTTCAGCATCTCGAACAGCCGCCGGTCGTCGTGCAGCGGCACGCCCCATTCCCTGTCGTGGTATTCGATATACAGCTGATGGGGCCCGGCCCACTTGCAGCGAGGTTTATTTTCATTCATATCTTCGATTACCGAGATCTTTTCGTTTCTGGCGCCAGTCGTTAAGCATGACAACAAGAAACGGAGTGATTGATGAAGCGATCGGGGGGGGCGACCCTGGCCCCCCGCTGAATCTTTGGGTCTAAATTCCCGCTGTTATACCGGTCGAGGAGTTGATAATTTCACTCCGTTCAATTCGATCCGCGCAGCAACTGCTTAAGTGGCGAAATCCAGGACTACCTTGGAGTGCACCTCACAAATCGCTCTCACCGGCTCTTCCAGCTTTCCGCTGAAGCTGCTGGCGGGATAAGCGCAAAAAATCGGAAATTTCTCCCGGCGGGCGATTTTGTCCCACAGTTGTTCCAGCAACAGCGTTGTCTCGTAGTCTCCACGCGACCATAAAATGGCCACCATTTCACCGAACGCCCGTATTTGCCGACCGCGGATTCTCGCGAATAATTCGACCATGAATTTTTCAAGGCACGCTTCGTCCGGCGATTTCCCGGGCACGAGCCTGGCGAGCGTTTCGTGCGCATCAAAGGCAATATATTGATCGTTCGAATGGTCCAGGTCGCAGCCGCGCTTTCTCAATCCATGCTCAAGGGCCGACAAATGCGATCGGGTTGCTATGACGATCACACACTCATTCTGCTCCAATCCTTCAGCCACAAACGCCTCAAGGCAGGCAATAAACTGTTCATCGCTTTTATAGATTTGAACGACGTGCTCGCCGGGAGCGAGTCTTCCCCAGAAAAACCGCCCGTTTTTTTGCTGCGGCAAAATCATTTTAGTCTCCCGCCGAATAGGCGTTCATTCTAATCCCATTTGAGCGCTGTCGGCTTCAATCCTTAAACGGGGGCAGACCCGCTGCACATGGCGCTTTCCGGAGGCGAAGCGCTATCCCGAGCCTGCTTCGATCAGGTTGCCGCGAGATAAATCGCGAGCAGAAGGCCCAACCCGCCGAGAATGAAGGCCGAAAACACCGGAAAGCCGCGGTGATAAAGCGGCGGCACATCGGCGGGCGGCAGGGAAGATATGAAACGCCGGTGCTGGATCGCGGCGAAGAACATGATGGCGGCGCCGAACAGCGCGAGCGCAATGCCGATGCCGTTGGAGAAGCGCCCCATGGTTGCCGACGAGGGAGATGGCGCCGCACGTTCGGCAGCAAGCAGTTCGAGAAAAAGCCCGAAGCGCGCGACGACGAACCCGAAAGCCGTCACCGTAATGCCGGTGCGTATCCAGGCGAGGAGCGTGCGCTCGGCGGCGAAAAAGACGCGCGGGTCGGACATGTCCTGAGGTTCGCGGTAATTTATCGAAGCCTACCCCAGTTTCCGGAAAATTTCCTGGATCGCCGCGATCAAGTGATGTCATCCCGACGCGGCGGGGGCGGGATGAATTGCGGCGCTGCCTGTCAGCGTTGGGGAAGTTTAGTACCGCGCGCCCCGGCAGGCGCGCGCGTTGCCGCGTGTCAGCGGAATCCGCCGGACGCGGTGATTTTTTCGCCGGTCAGCCAGCCCGAATCGTCGGAGGCCAGAAATACTGCGATGCGCGCGATGTCTTCCGGCTGGCCGATTCTTCCCAGCGGCGTTTGCGCGACGATCTGTTTTTCGAAATCGCTGCCGATCATGCCTATCCGATGGGTGCCTTCGGTCTCGACGCCGCCCGGATTGATCGAGTTGACGCGGATTTTCCGCGGCCCCAGTTCGTTGGCGAGCACCTGCGTCACCGAATCAAGCGCGCTCTTGGTTGCCGCATAGACGACCGAGGTCGGCATCCCCTTGGTACTGGCGACGGAACCGATGTTGATCACGCTGCCGCCTGCGGCGCCGAAATGCTTGACCGCTTCCTGAGTCGTCAGGATCGTCCCCAGGACATTGGTGTTGAACTGGCGGTGGAATTCGGCTTCGGTGACCGTCTCGATCGGATCGAATTGAAAAACCCCGGCGTTGTTGACCAGGATGTCCGGCGTGCCGAACACCTTTTTCGTTTCCGCGAACAGTCGCTTCACATCATCGGCTTTCGATACGTCGCCCTGCACCGCGATGGCCTTGCCGCCTTTGCCGGTGATTTCCGCCACCACTTTGTCCGCGCCCTCCTTGCTGGAAGCATAGTTCACGATGACCGCCGCGCCCGCCGCCCCCAGGCTTTTGGCGATGCCTGCGCCGATGCCCTTCGAAGCGCCCGTCACAACGGCGACCCTGCCCGTCAATCTGCTCATCTCGGTTCTCCTGATCGATTAGACAATTAGATAATTATCTAACTGATAACGAACTGAAGTCAAATCACGTTTCTGCCGGAGCCTCAGATTCTGGAAAGCCGGTCGAGATAGGCGCGCAGGACGTCGCGCCGGAGCGAGAGATTCATGAACTTGCCGGCACGCTCGATTTGCACCAGGCCGGCCGTCTCCAGCTCCTTGATATGATGGGAAAGGGTCGCGGCGCTGACGCGGTGGAACCGGCGCAGGCTGCTGCAGCGCATCGGATCGTTGCAATCCGCGATCTGCTTGAGGATCTGGTAGCGCCGCGGCTCGGCCAGCGCGCGCGAAATCCGCACGAATTGCCGATCCGTCAGCCGCCCGACCTTTGTATCACTCATTGTGTTCAATCTTATAACGCGCGGCGGGATTTATCGATAGGGCTATTCCGGCTTGTCCGGAATTTCCCTCAGCGCCTCGATTTGTGGTTCGGCCTGCGGCCTCTTCGCCGCGACGCCGGGTCGGTTCCGGCCGGCGCGGATTGAATCCGGCGCACGCTGTCGGTAGCATTGACGCGCGCGGCGCCGGCCTCGGCACCCACCACACCGGTTCGACGCCGGAATCGGAAGTCGCGCAGCGCGCTTCGTGAACCGGTTTTCAATAAAGGAAGGCAAAACCATGAGCACCATACAACGTTTCGATGTCGGCCCCCGCATGTCCGAGCTCGCCGTGTACAACGGCGTGGCTTATCTCGCCGGCCAGGTCGCCGCCGACGGCAGTCAGGACATCAGGGGGCAGACCGCACAGGTGCTTGCCGCCATCGACGCGCTGCTGGCGCGCGCGGGCAGCGACAAAAGCAGAATCCTGCGCGCGCAGATTTTCCTCAAGGACCTGGCCGATTTCGATGCGATGAACGGCGTGTGGGAAAAGTGGGTCGTTCCCGGTCACACGCCGCCGCGCGCCACCGTACAGGCGAATCTCGCGAGGCCGGAGTGGAAGATAGAAATTGTGGTGACGGCGGCGGTAAAATGAATAAAAGGCCATTGCCGTTCATTTCAGTCAGGAGAAAATCATGACGATGCAAGCCAGGGGTTATGCGACCCGTTCCGCCACCGATAAACTGGTTCCGTTCAGCTTCGAGCGCCGCGACCCGCGTCCGCAGGATGTGGTGATCGACATTCTGTACTGCGGCATCTGCCATTCCGACATTCACATGGCCCGCAACGAGTGGGGCATGGCGCATTATCCGTTCGTGCCCGGTCATGAAATCGTCGGGCGCGTGAAGACCGTCGGCGGCAAGGTCACCCGGTTCAAGGCCGGCGATCTGGTTGGCGTCGGTTGTCTCGTTGATAGCTGCCGTCATTGCCCGTCGTGCAATGACGGCCTCGAACAATACTGCGACAACGGCTGGACCGGCACCTACAACAGCGAGGACAGGATCGGCGGCACGCCGCATAAAATGACGTTCGGCGGCTATTCCGACAGGATCACCGTCGATGAACATTTCGTCCTGCGCATCCCGGAAAACCTCGACCCCGCCGCCGCCGCGCCGCTGCTGTGCGCCGGCATCACCACCTATTCACCGTTGAAGCACTGGAAAGTCGGGGCGGGGCAGAAGGTCGGCATCATCGGCCTCGGCGGTCTCGGCCACATGGGCGTGAAACTCGCGCACGCGATGGGTGCGTATGTGGTGATGATTACGACCTCACCCAAAAAAGGCGAAGACGCCCGCAAGCTCGGCGCGGATGAAGTTCTCGTCTCCAAAGACGCCGCGGCGATGCAGGCCGCGCAGAACAGCTTCGACTTCCTGCTGAACACGATTCCGGTCGGTCACGACGCCGATCCCTACATGGCGCTGCTGAAGCGCGACGCGACGATGGTCGTGGTCGGCGCGGTCGAGCCCTTGAAGAACGTCAGCGGCGTGCCCTTCATCTTCCGTCGCCGCTCGATGGCCGGATCGCTGATCGGCGGTCTGCCGGAAACGCAGGAGATGCTCGATTTCTGCGGCAGGCACAACATCGTCTGCGACATCGAAAAAATCGCGATCAAGGACGTGAACCAGGCCTACGACCGCACCGTGAAGGGCGATGTCAAATACCGCTTTGTGATCGACATGGCCACGCTCCAATCGTGAAAGGAGGCGATCATGATGATCCTCAAGCGCAATGGCTCACAACCCTCGGCCAAAGGCCCTGCGGAATGGTTCACCGGCAATGTGCGGCTTGACCCGTTGCATCAGGCCGAAGCGCCGGCGCGTCTGATGGCGCTCAGCGTCACCTTCGAGCCCGGCGCGCGTTCCGCGTGGCACACCCATCCGCTGGGGCAGCTACTGGTGGTGACCGCCGGACGCGGCTGGACGCAATGCGATGGTGAAGCGAAAGTCGAGATCAATGCCGGCGATGTCGTCTGGTGTCCGCCGAACCACAGGCACTGGCACGGCGCGACGGCGACAACGGCAATGACGCACATCGCCGTTCTCGAAATGCTGAACGGCAAAGCCGTCGAATGGATGGAGCATGTGACCGATCAGCAGTATATGGCGTGATCGATGGTCGTGATCGCAGAACAAATGGGACCCCTTCCCATTCGTTATTTATTTTGCTCGAGTAATCGTTATATCAGGTGTTTTGCGACTACGTTGTCTATTAAATCTTCAATAAAGCTAAGAACTTTAGAGTCACCTACAGCGATAGATGAAGGATGGGCGCAGGAATTGCGGAATCCAAGTTTTTCGTCTAGAAGTTTCCTTACATCGCCAGTGATAATTCGAGCGGAACGACAAACCAGGATGAAGTCAGACTCTTTGATTTCTCCAAAATCGTCTTTCTTTGCGATTTTTAATCGCTTTGAATTCCAGGGTTGTTTGGAAAGGGCGGAGTTAAATTCGTTTAATTTATGAGCGAGCACATATTCATACATGTGATCTAGCGCCGCAATCCATGAAAGTATTACTGTTGCCCTCCTGGCTTTAACTTCCAAACAAGAAATTGCTTCAGCAAGAAATTCTTTTCGCTGTGCGTCGGTAATTTTGGAAATAGTTCTCTGTAGGAAGGGCAGTGCAGCTGCTAAGAGAGATGTTCCGGTAGTTGAAGTTATAGAGGGGGTTGGGATGATGGCTTCAACTTCATTTAATCCATAAAGAGATAATGCATATCTCCCCTTGATCTTGAGAAGGGGCGCTTCCCGCCCCTTTGTCAATGATTTAAGCAGGAAGGCGAGGTCGGTGGGTAATTTTAGGTGTGATCGTTCGAAGCAGCTTTTAATGCTGGTCGCAGAAAATTCTGTGGCGCTTTCGAATTGACGAAGGTAATAAGCAAATAGTATTACTCGAGACTTGCGGGAGAAGTCTGCGTGGTTTGGAAATTGTTCCAAGAACTCAAGCGGTGACACGGGGATCTATGTCAAATGGTCGCAAGGAGTTCTTCGGCGCTTAACGTTAGTGAATAATTTTGACCTTGTTTTCGGAGGAGTCCTTGTTTTACCGCGTTTGTAAAATATTGGGCGTGAATGTCTTTCGAAAATTTTGCCTCAGTGGTGATCGCGTTAATATCTTTTCGGGTAAATTCAGATTTGTTTCTATACTGCTCTAGATATTTCCCAAAGATGAGTATTTGGGAGACTCCATCCGTTTTCTTTTTTTGCTTATAAAATTCCGCAGGGGTGGGCGCTTTCCCTCCTGTTTTCCCGTGGGGCGCTGACGAAAGAATTTGTTCTTTGATAGCTGGTTTACTTATTAGGGTTGCGCCGAGACGTGCATAAAACTGATTTAATTGTTTACTAATGAAGGCATCTGGGCCTTCTAGTTCAATCTCATTTCCCCCCAATCGAATGCGAAGTTTTCCCATGATGTCTCCTTGAGTTATGTGGGGTTTGATTCAGATTAGTGACCCAAAATGAAAAAATCTATCCCAGCCTTCCAAAAAGCTCCTGAATCACCATAATCCGCTCCTTGACCTCCGACATGTCTGCCGTAATTCTGAGCTTGTCCTGTCCCGCTAGTTTGTATTGTTTGTTCTTCTGGATCAACTGAATGATACGGCTGGCATCGAGCGGCGGCTTAGGGATGAATTGAATCTGCAGCGCGCTGTCGGTGGCGTCGATGCGCGCAATGTCGGGCGACCAATATCAGGCGGGAAGAGTTTCGATATCGGAAGGTAGCTTGTTGAGCACGAGTTTCTCAAGCTGGACTTTCTTGCTCGCATTGTCAATATCGATGCCGACCAGATTGCCCTTGGCATCGTAATCGAGCACGATGCCCTGCGATATTTCGCGGCTCTCTGCGCTCGGCTGCCCGGAAAGATCGATATAGAGCGAATCGGTTTCGGGATAGTAATTCAGTTTCATGGTTTGAATCCTCTGTCCGGAAAAGCATTATGTATGGTGATCTTGTCCTCGAGCGTTATAACTCGCAAGTACCGTTCACCGAGTTCCTCGCATACGCCCCAAAAACGATATCGGTTGTTTTCCTGCTGCTCGACCCGTACTGGATTTTGCAGCACTCGAACACACCATTCCTTTTTCAGATAAGTCCTTTTACGCAAAACCTCATTCTCAAAATAATCTGTAAACCGATATTGCACCATATGGAACAGGATAAACCAAACGAAGGCTCGCCGCGCAGTTTTACGCAAGTTTCGCGAAGATTTCCCGAATCGCCGCAATCCGCTCCAATTGTGGCTGGATTGCACTGTCGGTGGCGCGCGCCCTCCACTAGCACGGCTGAGCGGCAAGCGCCGGCGCTCATAGATCCTCGGGTGTCAAGCCGGTGTGTTTGGCGATGCGCGCGAGCATCTTCGGGCCGATCTCATCTCCATCGTGGAAAGCAAAGACGATGTCGGCCCAACCGAGGCGAGCGAGAGTCTTATGAGAACCGGACTGGCGTTTGATCGTCCAGCCGATCCGAAACAGGGCAGCTAATACGTGGCGGGCCTTACTCGAAGGTCACACGCTCACGCGGCGGGAACAACTATGGAGATGGGTTGCGGTCCGGCTTCGTTGTGCTCGATGCGCTCGGCGAGCACGCGCAATGCCAGGGCTTCGGCCTTCGCCATTGCCTCATTAGCAGTACTGCCATACGCAAGGGCGCCGGGGATTTGCGGAATCTCGGCGAGCCAGCGGCCATCATCCTCGCGTTCGTGTTCGATGGTGAAATGCATGCCGATCTCCTCGATATCCTTGAAGCGCTATTGTAACCCAATCGTTTTTCTCGCGATCCGGCTGAAGGTGGGCTCCCGGGACATATTGAATCACTTGATCATGAGGCGGAGCAAAAGAGAATCGAAGCTGGGTGAAGCGCCGCGTGCATTGTGAATACGAACGGCTTATCCCAATTTTCCGAAGATCTCCCGAATCGCCGCAATCCGCTCCTTGACTTCCGGCATGTCCGCCGCGACCCTGAGTTTGTCCTGCCCGGCCAGTTTGTAATTCCTGTTTTTCTGGATCAGTTGAATGATGCGGCTGGCGTCGAGCGGCGGATTGGGCACGAACTGGATCTGCAGCGCGCTGTCGGTGGCGTCGAGGCGCGCGACGCCGAGCGGTTTGCCGAGCACGCGCAGGCGGTGGCTTTCGAGCAGCGTACGCGCCGGCGGCGGCGGCACGCCGAAGCGATCGATCAGTTCCTCGTGCATTTCAAGCAGTTGTTCTTCGTCCTCGCAGTTGGCGAGCCGCTTGTAGAGCACCAGCCGCTCGTGCACGTCGTTGACGTAATCTTCCGGCAGCAGCGCCGCCGCGTGCAAGTTGATTTCGGTGGTCACGCCGAGCGGCGCATTGAGATCGGGTTCCTTGCCTTCCTTCAATGAGCGCACCGCGCTATCGAGCATCGCGCAGTAAAGATTGAAGCCGACTTCCTGCATTTCACCCGACTGTGATTCGCCGAGCACTTCGCCGGCGCCGCGGATTTCGAGATCGTGCATCGCGAGGAAGAAACCGGAGCCGAGTTCCTCCATCATCTGGATCGCTTCGAGGCGCTTCCTGGCGTTGGCGGTGATCTCGCCTTCGTCGGGCAGCAGCAGGTAGGCGTAGGCCTGGTGGTGCGAGCGGCCGACGCGGCCGCGCAACTGGTGCAGCTGGGCGAGGCCGAACTTGTCGGCGCGGTTGATGATGATGGTGTTGGCGCTCGGCACGTCGATGCCGGTCTCGATGATGGTCGTGCACAGCAGCAGGTTGAAGCGCTGCTGGTAGAAATCGCGCATCGCCAGTTCGAGTTCGCGCTCGCGCATCTGCCCGTGCGCGATGCGGATGCGCGCCTCCGGCAGCAGTTGCGCGAGGTTTTCTTCCGTCTGCGCGATGGTGTCGATGTCGTTGTGCAGGAAATAAATCTGCCCGCCGCGCTTCAGCTCGCGCAGCGCCGCCTCGCGGATCAACCCCTTGCTGGTGCGCGACACGAAAGTCTTGATTGCGAGCCGGCGTTGCGGCGCGGTCGCGATCACCGAGAAATCACGCAAGCCTTCGAGCGCCATGCCGAGCGTGCGCGGAATCGGCGTCGCGGTCAGCGTCAGCACGTCCACTTCCGCGCGCAGCGCCTTCAGCTTTTCCTTCTGGCGCACGCCGAAACGGTGCTCTTCGTCGATGATGACGAGGCCGAGATTTTTGAACTTGACGTCGCCGGACAGCAGCTTGTGGGTGCCGATCACGATGTCGATTTTGCCCTCCTTCAGCGCGGCGACGGCGGCGCCGACTTCCTTCGTCGAACGGAAGCGCGACAGCTCGGCGATTTTGACCGCGGAATCGGCGAAGCGGTCGGAAAAGGTGTTGAAGTGCTGCTCGGCGAGCAGCGTGGTCGGTACCAGCACCGCGACCTGCTTGCCCTCGTTGACTGCGACGAACGCAGCGCGCAGCGCGACTTCGGTCTTGCCGAAGCCGACGTCGCCGCAGATCAGCCGGTCCATCGGTTTGCCCTGCTGCAGGTCGTTCAGCACCGCCTGAATCGCGGCGCGCTGGTCGGGCGTTTCCTCGAATGGAAAACCTTCGGCGAACGCTTCGTAGTCGTGCGGCTTCAGCGTGAACGCGTGGCCGTGGCGCGCCGCACGCTGCGCGTAGAGGTTGAGCAGCTCGGCCGCAGTGTCGCGCACCTGCTGCGCGGCCTTCTTCTTCGCCTTGTCCCACTGGCCGCTGCCGAGTTCGTGCAACGGCGCCGATTCCGGCGGGCCGCCGCTGTAGCGGCCGATCAGGTGCAACTGCGAGACTGGCACATACAGTTTCGCACCGCCCGCGTATTCGAGCGTCAGGAATTCCATCGTGCCTTCGCCGAGATCGAGATTCTGCAATCCGAGATAGCGGCCGATGCCGTGCTGCTCGTGCACCACCGGATCGCCGGGCTTGATCTCCGACAGGTCGCGCAGCATGCCTTCGGCGCTGGTCTTTCTGGCCTCGCGCTCGCGGCGCGGCCGCACCTGCGACGGATACAGCTCGTTCTCGGTGATGATCGCGAAGTTGCGCGCGCCGTCGATGAAGCCGCCGGCGAGCGGCGCGACGCCGAGCATCAATCTGTCGCCGGCGGCAAGAAAATCGGCGAAGCTCTGGCACGGCGCCGGCGTGATTCCGTATTCGGCGAAATAGTCGGACATCGTTTCGCGGCGGCCGGGACTTTCCGCGAGCACCAGCGCGCGGCCGCTGAAGCCATCGAGAAACGACCGCAACCGGTGCAGCGGATTGTCGGCACGCCGCTCGACGGCGAGGGAGGGCGGGATGCAGGATTCGGGATTCAGGATCGAGGATTGAGCATTGAGCGATGGGATTTCGATGCGCGGAAACGGCTTCAGCATGCCGAAGAAACGGTCGGCGGGCAGGAACAGTTCGTCCGGCGGCAGCACCGGCCGGCTCAGGTCACCGCGCACCATTTCGTAGCGCGCCTGCGTGTCGCGCCAGAACTGCGCGATCGCGGCCTGCGCGTCGCCGTGCAGCACGACGCTGGTTTCCGGCGGCAGGTAATCGGCGAGCAGCGCGGTGTTCTCGAAGAACAGCGGCAGGTAATATTCGATGCCGGCCGGCGCGATGCCGTTGCTGACATCCTTGTAGAGCTTGACGCGCGATGGATCGCCCTCGAAGCGCGCACGGAAATTTTTGCGGAACGCGGTCTGGCCGTCTTCGTCGAGCGGAAACTCGCGCGCCGGCAGCAGCCGTATTTCGTTGACCTTGTAGATGCTGCGCTGGGTGTCGGGATCGAAGGTGCGCAGGGTTTCGATCTCGTCGTCGATCAGGTCGATCCGGTACGGCAGCCGGCTGCCCATCGGGAACAGGTCAATCAGCCCGCCGCGGAAACTGTATTCGCCGGGCGACACCACCTGCGCGACGTGAGTATAGCCGGCAAGCGCCAGTTGCCGCCGCAGTTCGTCGGTCGGCAATCGTGCGCCCTGCTCGAAGAAGAAGGTGCGCGCCGCGAGATATTCGACCGGCGGCAGCCGGTAGAGCGCGGTGGCGACCGGTACGATCGCGACGTCGAACGCGCGCCGCACGATCTGGTGCAGCGTCGCCAGCCGCTCCGACACCAGGTCGTGGTGCGGCGAGAAACTGTCGTACGGCAGCGTTTCCCAGTCAGGCAGCAGATGGACTTCGAGGCGCGGCGCGAAATACTTGATCTCGTCGAGCAGGCGCTGCGCGTCGAGCGCGGTCGCGGTGATCACCAGCAGCGGACGCACCTTGCCCGCGGTTTCAGCGATCGCGAGCGCGTCGGCGGAACCGTAGAGCGGGCCGCTATCGTTGTTCCGGCCCGGCGGCGTTGCTGCGGCAGACATCATGCAAACTGCAAAAGGCCGCCATTATACCGGCGGCCCCGATGAAGCAGGCATCAGCGCGATGCGATGGCGACCGGGATGCGCCGCTGTCCGAACTGGCCGTGAAATGCCTCGAAGGCGCCAGCAATGCGTGTCGCGCAGTGCGGACAGTCGCCGGCCGGCGTCAGGTCGTGGGAAACGATGCGGTGCCAGTCGCGCACGATCAGCGCGGCGCGGCACTGCGGGCAGAACGTGGTGCCGCCTTCGCTGTCATGGACGTTGCCGGTGTAGACGTAATGCAGACCGGCGTCCTGCGCGATCTGCCGCGCGCGGCGCAGCGTCGCCGCCGGCGTCGCCGCAATGTCGGTCATTTTCCAGTCGGGATGGAAGGCGGTGAAGTGCAGCGGCACGTCGGGGCCGAGCTCCTTTATGATCCACGCGCACATCGCGGTCAGTTCTTCGGTCGAATCGTTTTTGCCGGGGATCAGCAGCGTGGTGATTTCGAACCACACGCTGGTTTCATGTTTCAGATAGACCAGGGTGTCGAGCACCGGCTGCAGGCGCGCGCCGCACAGCTTGAAGTAGAAATCGTCGGTGAACGCCTTGAGGTCAACGTTGGCCGCGTCCATTTTCGCGTAGAACTCGCGCCGCGCCGCATCGTGCATGTAGCCGGCGGTGACCGCGACGCTCTTTACGCCGCGTTCCCGGCAGGCGTCGGCGGTGTCCATCGCATACTCGGCGAAGATCACCGGATCGTTGTAGGTGAAAGCGACGCTTTTGCAGCCGTATTCGACCGCGGCGTCGGCGATCGCCTGCGGCGACGCCTGATCCATCAGCGTGTCCATCTCGCGCGATTTGCTGATGTCCCAGTTCTGGCAGAATTTGCAGGCGAGGTTGCAGCCGGCGGTGCCGAACGAAAGGATGCTCGATCCCGGATAGAAATGGTTGAGCGGCTTCTTCTCGACCGGGTCGATGCAGAATCCCGACGAACGGCCGTAAGTGGTCAGCATCATCCGGTCGCCGACGCGCTGCCGCACGAAGCATGCGCCGCGCTGACCTTCGTGGAGTTTGCAGTCGCGCGGACACAGGTCGCACTGGAGGCGGCCGTCATCGAGCCGACGCCACCAGCGGCCAGGATGCAGTCCTTGATCGGCGTCAGCGGGTTTCATGCCACTTGCTCACGGTGTAGCGCGCGAGCCGGACGCGCGGGCTCCAGAAATCGTGCGGCAGCCCGGCCTTGATCTTGAGCTGGGCGAGAAACAGCCGCGGCTCGGGCAACTGCTCCCATACCTGTGGCAGGAAGGTCGAACGCCGCCCGTCGCTTTCGAAAATCACGCCGTCGCGTCCGGACCGCAGCTGCGCCAGCGCGTCGGCCTCGTCGCGGAACGCCAGCGGCGCGCTCGGCGACAGCACCGAAACCTCGATGCGCACCGCGTCGAATTCGTCGTGCCTCAGCGGCGCGAAGCGCGGATCGCGGAATGCTGCTGCGATTGCGTTGGCGGCGACGTCGAGGCCGAGCGGCCGTTGCGCTTCGAGTGTGCCGATGCAGCCGCGCAGCTCGACGTCCTTCTTCAGCGTGACGAAACTGGCGCCGATCGCGCGCAGCCACGGCGCGCTGTCGTCCACCGCGGCGGACAAGTTCAGTTGTCGTGCAATTGCGGCGCGCGCCAGCGGCAGCAGGATGCTGCCGGCGTTTTCAGGCAGCAGAACGTTGCCGGCGTTCTCGGGCAGCAATTCGTTGCCGTCGTTTTCCGACGATGCGGTGACGGGTTCAGTGCACATGCGGAGTCTCGTAAAAAGCAAATGCGCCATAGCCGACGACGCGCCGGCGGTCGCCCGCAGTGTCGCCGGAGTTGCGCAGGTCGAGCAGTTCCGGCTGCAAACCGCGCCGGCGCGCCGTGAGCAGCAGCCCGTTGACCGGCGTGCCGCCGCACGCCTGGCTGTGCGACAGGATGCCGTCGAGATTGAGAACAGACTGCGCGGTCGCGCGGTCGATCGCCTGTGCGTCGGAATAACCGAGATAATGCGAAAGGTCGGAGCTGACGACGATCAGGGTTTCGGGGCCACCCCACAGCGCGTCGAGCACCTGTGCGACCTGTTCCGCGGTGGCGTCGCCGACCACCAACGGCACCACGGAAAAATTTTCGAACAGGGTTTGCAGGAACGGCAGGTGCACTTCAAGCGAATGTTCGGCGGCATGCGCAGCGTCGCTGACCGTCACCTGCGGCAGCGCCGCGATGCGTGCGACGGCGGCTTCGTCGAGCGGCACGGCGCCGAGCGGCGTCGCGAACGCCTGCGCTGCCGGCAGCGCCAGGCCGCGCACCAGCACGCGATGCGCGGGGCCGAGCAGCACGATGCGGCGGATGGTCTGCCGCGCCGGCGCCAGCTGCGCGTAGACGCTGGCCGCAATCGGCCCGGAATAGACGTAGCCGGCGTGCGGCGCGATGATCGCCTTCGGCAACGGCTTGCCGCGCGCGTCGGGCGCCGCCTGCGCGAGCAGCGCGCCGACCTCGCGCGCGAGTTCGACGCCGCCGGCTGGATAGAACATGCCCGCGACCGCGGGCGCACGCACTTTATTCATAGGCACCCAAATGTGGGGCGCAGCGGCCATTTCAAGGCCTATTATAGGCGCGCCGCGCATCGCCGGCGGCGTGGTTGCGCAGCGGGGCTGCTAAAATCGTCGCCCTATGGCGAAGCTGTTTGCACTGGTTCCCGCCGCCGGCAGCGGCACGCGCATCGGCGGCGATCTGCCCAAGCAGTACCTGATGCTGGCGGGCCGGCCGCTGCTCCATCATGCGCTCGCTACCCTGTGCCGCGACCCGGCGATCGAACGCGTATTCGTGGTGCTGGCGCCCGGCGATACGCATTACGCACGATACGACTGGCAGCCGCTGGCGGCGCGGATCACGCCGCTGTATTGCGGCGGCGAAACGCGTGCGGCCAGCGTATTCAACGGACTGCTCGCCGCGCGCGATGAGATCGACGGCGCCGACTGGGTGCTGGTGCACGACGCGGTACGGCCGTGCCTGGCGCCGGAAGCGCTGGCGCGGCTGATCGCCGCGGTACGCGACGGCGATAGCGGCGGCCTGCTGGCGCTGCCGGTGGTCGATACGCTGAAACGCGGCGATGACGACGCCCGCGTGGTTTGCACCGAGGCGCGCGAACACCTGTGGCAGGCGCAGACGCCGCAGATGTTCCGCTACCGGCTGCTGCTCGAGGCGCTGCGCGCGATCGATCCGGCGGCGGCGACCGACGAAGCGTACGCGGTCGAGCAACTCGGCGTGCGGCCGCAACTGGTGACCGGCGACGCGCGCAACTTTAAAATCACCTATCCTCAGGACCTGGCGCTCGCGGAATTGATACTCGGATCGATGCAACCGCAGATGGACGCAGATAAACGCTGATAAGGATAAAATGCACTCCCAATCGGCGAGGAAATTTTCCGGCGCGATTTTTATCGGCGGGTTTTATCTGTGCACATCTGCGTTCATCTGTGGTTGAAAAGGTTTAGATGAGGATCGGACAGGGATTCGACGCGCACGCGCTGAAGGCGGGGCGCAAGCTGATTATCGGCGGCGTGACGATTCCGTACGAGATGGGCCTCGAAGGGCACTCCGACGCCGACGTGCTGCTGCACGCGATCTGCGACGCGCTGTTCGGCGCCGCCGCGCTAGGCGATATCGGCCGCCACTTTCCGGACCGCGATCCGCGCTACAAGGGCATCGACAGCCGCGAGCTGCTGCGCGCGGCCGGCGGGTTGCTGGCGCGGGACGGCTGGCGCGTCGTCAATATCGACGCCACCGTGATCGCACAGGAACCGCGGCTGGCACCGCATATTTCGGCGATGGCCGCCAATATCGCGGCCGACCTCGGCATCGCGGCGGAGAACGTCAACGTCAAGGCCAAGACCACCGAGCGGCTCGGTTTCACCGGCCGCGGCGAGGGCATCGCCGCCGAAGCGGTGGCGCTGATCGAGAAGGACGGCTGAAAACTCCGGCGCCGACCGCGCGGCTGTTCTTTGCGCTGTGGCCTGATGCCGCGGCGCGCGACGAACTGTTCCGTATTGGGCAGGAACTGCGGCGTTCATGCGGCGGACGCGCGACGCGCCGCGACAATCTGCATATGACACTGGTGTTTCTCGGCGATGTCGCGCGCGGGAAGATACCCGCGCTGGAGGAGGTTGCCGCCGCACAGCGGCTGCCTGCTTTCAGCATCGGGTTCGGCGCGGTCCGCTACTGGCGGCACAATCGCATCGTATGGGTCGCGCCGCACACCGTTCCGCCGCCATTGTCGGATTTCGTCGCCGTACTGGAAGGGGCGCTGGAAGATGCCGGTTTCGATTTCGACCGCCGGCCGTACGTGCCGCACGCGACGCTGCTGCGCAACGCGCGGCCGCCGGCGGCGACGCCGGCGTTCGCATTCGACTGGCCGGTGCGGGATTTTGCGCTGGTCGAGGCGGCGCGCGACGAGCGCGGCGTCGCCTATCAGACGCTGGCGTGCTGGGATGTCGCGGCGTAATCCGCGCCGGATGATGCATTGAACGCGGTCAGCGGCAACGGCCCCCGGAATTGATCGAGTAGCGCGGCTGCGAAATCGCCGTCGAACGCGCCGACGCGCCGGAACTCCGCTTCAAGCGCGCGCCAGCCGAGATCGGGCGCGCGATGATGCACGCCGTGCAGGTTGAAATTCAGCAGCAGCGCCTGCAACGGCCGCGGCAGCTCGAGATTATTCGCCGCGCGCACGTCGGTCAGCGGCGTTCCGTAGTGATAGACGTTGTCGGTGACCGACACCAGAAAACCGCGCGCCAGCAGCGCCGCCGCCAGCATCCAGAAGTACGCGCCGTAGCACCAGGCGCTCGCGATCAGCAGCGCAACGATGACGGCGGCGTCGAGCCGCGCTTCGCGCAGCGTCTGCGGCGCGGCGAGCTTCTGCAGCAGCAGCGCGACGACGTTGTCGTCGCGCGCCAGACTGCTCCCGGCGCGGCGCAGCCAGCGTTCCGGCATCAGCAGCAACGGCGCGCCCAGCACTTCGGCCAGATAGAGGCCGCCGCACAGCCGGAAATAGTACGCGTACGCGAAGCGCCGGCGGCCGGTTTGCGCCGGGTCGAACACCTCGCTGCGCTCGCGCGGAGTGCGGCTGTAGGCGTGGTGCAGCAGATGGCCCCAGCGCAGCAATGCGAACGGCGCACCGAACACGATGGCCAGCGCACGGCCGAGGCCGGCGTTGACGCGCCGGCTGGAGTGCAGCGAACCGTGGATCGCTTCGTGGATCAGCGCCCACAGCGTGTTGGTCAGCAATGCGAGCGGAATCAGCGTCAGCCCCCACATGCCGTTGCGCGGCAACAGCAGCAGCGGTAGCAGCACGAGTTGCCATGCGCCGGCGGCGACGAAGCACAGCGCGAGCAGAATGTTGAAGCGGTCCGGGGCGCCGGGATTTCCTGCGCTTCTGGAAACGCGGGGTGTCGGCATGGCGGCCTTTTCGGAGGCGAAATAATTATTATTTTACGCCGCAAGGATTACAGCAGGATGATCGTGTCCCGCACCCAGCGCGGCGCGCTAGACCGGCAGTTCGACGCGCGCCTCTAGCCCGCCGCCGTCCCGCGCCAGCAGACGGACGCTGCCGTGATGCAGCTGCGCGATGCGGTCGACGATCGCCAGCCCCAGCCCGGAACCGCTGGTGCTGCGCGCGGCATCGAGCCGCGTGAACGGCTGCAGCATGCGTTCGGTTTCGGTCTCCGGTATGCCGGGGCCGCGGTCGAACACCGACAGCCGCACCTTGCCGCCGTCGAGCGCGGTTTCGACTTCGACCGGCGCGCCGCCGTGGCGCAGCGCATTGTCGATCAGGTTGGTCAGCAGGCGCTGCATCGCCAGCGGCTTCAGCGGCAGCCGCGGCAGCTCGCCGAGCCGCGCCGTCACCGCCTTGCCCTGGCGCTGGTAGCGGTCGAGCACTGCGTGTACGAGTTCATTCAGATCACTGTCCGTGAGGACGTTGTCCTCGCCGGTGACGCGCGCGAAATCGAGGAACTGGTTGATCACCGCGTCGATGTCCTCGATGTCCTGCACCATGCCGCTCTTCAGCGTGGGATCCATTTTGGCATCGGACATTTCGATGCCGAGCCGGATGCGCGCCAGCGGCGTGCGCAGATCGTGCGACACGCCGGCCAGCAGCAGCGCGCGGTCGGCCTCGATGCGCTGCAGATCGCTCGTCATCTGGTTGAACGCGCGCGCCATCGTGCTGATTTCCGACGGACCGGTTTCGGCCACCGGCTGCGGCACGCGGCCGCGGCCGACCAGCGCCGCGGCACGGGTCAATTCACGCAGCGGGCGGTTGATGCGCGCGACGAGCAGGAAGGCGCCGAGCAGCGACAGCACCAGCACCAGCACGCCCCAGCTGATCCAGCGCAGCTCGTTGTTGCGCGGCATGCGTTCGCGCGGCATGCGCAGCCAGTATTTCTGACGGTCGATGTCGAAACTGACCCACAGACCGGGAATGCCGTTCACCACGCCGGCGAGTTCGGTATCGGCGCCGAGGCGGTCGCGCAGTTCGCTGTCGAGCGACTCCATTCCGGGCGGCGGCGGTGGCAGCGGGGCGACCGTTTCGTTGTCCAGCGCCGGATAGATCTGTATGCCTTCCTGCTGCGCCATGGCGCGCAGCAGGTCGAGGCGTTTGTCGGGGTTCGCGGCGATCAGCGCTGAGCGCGTGAGGTTGATGACGCTGGCGATCTGGGACGCGAAACGGTGGGCCATCGGCGCGCGTTCGGTGATCCTGAAAATGATCCCCCATGCCAGATGCGCGGCGATCAGCAGCAGTGCGATCAGCAGCACTGTGCGCCACAGCAGACTGCGCGGCAGCAACTTCATCTGGCGCGTTCGTGCCGCATCATGACGGAGGCTATGCGGCGGCCTTGCCGTCGGGAATGAACACGTAGCCAAACCCCCAGACGGTCTGGATGAAGCAGGGCTTGGCCGGATTTTCCTCGATCAGTTTGCGCAGCCTCGATACCTGCACGTCGATCGAACGGTCAAACGCGCCGAACTCGCGGCCGCGCGCCAGCTCCATCAGCTTGTCGCGCGACAATGGCACGCGCGGATGTTGCACCAGCACCTTCAGCAGCGCGAATTCGCCGGTGGTGATCGGAATGTTGGCGCCGTCGGCCTCCAGCGTGCGCGTTGACAGATTGAAACTGAAAGCGCCGAATTTGATGGACTGCTGGTCGGAGGTCGGCGCTCCCGGCGGCTGCGGCTCGGGCGCGCGCCGCAGCACCGCCTGGATGCGTGCGACCAGTTCGCGCGGATTGAACGGTTTCGGCAGATAATCGTCGGCGCCGATTTCAAGGCCGACGATGCGGTCGACGTCGTCGCCCTTGGCGGTCAGCATGATGATCGGCATCTTTTCGCCGAGGCCGCGCAGCCGCCGGCAGATCGACAGCCCGTCTTCGCCCGGCATCATCAGATCGAGCACCATCAGGTCGTAGCGTTCGCGCGCCAGCCAGCGGTTCATTTCGCCGCCGTCGCCGACGGCGCGCACGCTGAATCCCTGTTCGGTCAGGTAGCGGTTCAGCAGTTCGCGCAGCCGCGCGTCATCGTCGACGACGATGATTTTCGTCTTGCTGTCATTCATGTCGATATCTTAACCGCCCGGCGCGGTCCCTGCTGCGCCTTTGGTAAGCGTTTATTACATCGGGCGCAGATGCAATGAATTGTTACAAAAAAATACGATGGCCGCTGAAGATTCTTCGGTGATTGAGCGTAGCATGCGCCATCATCGGACAAAGAACCGGTGCCGGATTTCCTGTTGATCGTCGATGGGGTGACCGACCCGTGAAATATGCGCTGATCAGACTGCTGTGCAATGCGCTGACCCTGCTGGCCATGCTCCCGCTGACGGGAGCGTTGCCGGCATGGGCCGACCCTCCGTCGCCCGACGGTGGCGGAGCGTCGCCGCAGGCCGGTTTCCACCATCCGCGGCACGCGTTGCGCGAGACATTGGGCGCGGACCGGTCGCCGGTGGCAGGCCCCGCCGGGCCGGAACCGCGGGCCGGCGAATTGTCCGACGACGAACGCCGCGCCCTGAGGCGCGACCTCGAGCGTGCCGACCGCGAGATTTACCGTAAATGAATTTCGGGACCAACTGCGAAGTTTCCATACAAAGGAGGGAGCAATGAAACGGATGTTGTCCACTACTGTCGCCGCGGCCGCACTGGCCGCCTGTTTCATCCTGCCGGCTGCGCTGGCCGATGAGGGCGGGCCGCCGGCGGAGGGAGGAATGATGGGGCCCGGCGATGGCCACGGCCCGGGCGGCCACGGATGGGGAATGAAATGCGAAGGCGAAGGCGCTGAAAAATGCCGCGCCGAGAGACAGGCGCGGATGGAAGAGCATCTGAAGGCGTGGTTCAAGCAGGCCGATGCCGATGGCAATGGCAGTCTGAGCAAGGCCGAAGCGGCGGCGATGCCGATGCTGGCGCGCGATTTCGATGCGATCGACGCCAATCACGACGGGCAGATTACGCTCGAGGAATTCGAGGCCTATAACAAAAAGAAGATGGAAGAGTTCGCCCAAAAACGCGAGGAGTGCCGGACCGATCCCGACAAGTGCCACGCGGAAATGCTTGACCGGATGAAGGAGCAGTTCAAGAAGGCCGATGCCAACGGCGACGGCGCTCTGACGATGGCGGAAGCCGAGGCGGGCGCGCCGATGATCGCCCATCAGTTCTACGAACTGGATGCCAACAAGGACGGCCGGGTATCGTTGCAGGAATTCACCGATTTCCACACCAAGCGCTACGATCAGGCGAAAAAGAAGCGCCAGGCCGCGCTTGACCGCCTGGAAAAGCAGTTCAGGAAAGCCGACGCCAATCATGACGGCATGCTGACCATGGCCGAGGCGGAGAAAGGCGCGCCGGATCTCGCCAAATGCTTTGCCGAACTGGACGCTAACCACGACGGCATGCTGTCGCTGGAGGAAGCCAAAGCCTCCGTTCCGATGCATCCGGACATGGGCCGCCATGAACAGTGGGGCGGGATGATGAAGGGCCCGCACTGGCACGGCGACGACATGATGGGCGGACCGCCGCATGGTCCTGCGGGCCCGCCGGACGGCGCCCCGATGTCTCCGCAATAAAGGTAAGGGGTGCCCACTGCCTGAACCGATAACACCTGAACGGCCGGTGCCGGCACTCTCCCCAGTGCGGCCGGCCGGTTACCGCCCCTGAGGGGGCGGTTTTTTTATGCCCTTCGCATGGGAAGGTGCCCCATACAGCCGTTTTTTGTCGTATCCTCTCGTCTCGTAAGCCGGGCTCCTTATATAAGAAGCCGGCGCAAGACCTGAAAAACGCTCATTCGGGAGAGGAACCATGCTTGCTACGCGAATCCGCCAGAAGGACGGCATCTTCTATTTCGCGAGCTATCCGGCAAAGGCGGTGCTCGATCGGGTCCGCTTCATCAGCCGGTTTTACGGCGAGGACGAGCAGATCGCCCCGCAGACCGTGCCGCAACACGACGAGATTGCCCAGTTCATCGCGCGCATCGAACGCAGCGACGCCGCGTTCCAGCGCCAGCTGTCGCGCGCCAAGGTGCGCTCGCTGAAGAATTTCTACGAAATGGCGGTGACGCAGCCGCCGATCCCGGGCACCGTGCTGCTGTTTACCGACCAGACGCTCGGTTTCCGCGCGCTGGCCGGACAGGAAGACATCGGCCAGCTCGAGGAGCCGACCTCCAAGTACCTGATCATCGATGGCCAGCACCGGCTGGCAGCGCTCAAGTTCTACCTGATGGAACATCCGACCGAGGCGTCGAGTATCCGCGTGCCGTGCGTGATCTTCGACGGCCGCAGCGAGGATTTTGCGGCCGAGATGTTCGTCATCATCAATTCGACGCCGACCCGCATCAACAAGAGCCATCTGGTCGATCTCTACGAACGCGTGTCGTGGGCCGACCCCGACCGCCGTTTCGCCGCGCGCATGGTGGACAGCCTCTACAGCGAGGGCGACAGCCCGTTGCGCTACCGGATCAACCGGCTCGGCGGCCGCAGCCAGAAGGACAAATGGATACTGCAGGCCGAGCTGTTCAACGAGCTTTACCGCTGGACGCGCGCCGACTGGAAGAAGATCAAACAGGCGACCAACAGCTACAAGGAGGCCGAAAAATATTACGCCGCGATCCGCGACTTTCTGAAAGCCGCGCACAAGGCGTGGGGCGACGCCTGGGGCGGCGACGGCTACATGGTCACGCGGCCGGTCGCGCTGAAGGCGATGATCCGCGTCTGCGCCGACCTTGCGCGCGAGGACGCTGAACCGGCCGAGGGCCGCCAGTCGCGCTGGGAGAAGCGCTTGGGTCCGTGGAGCGATCTGCGGCGCGCGTTCCGCGTCGAGGGCTTCTACGAGCGCTTCCCGGCCAAGGGCGAAGTCGAGCGCGTTGCCCGCATTCACCGCGACCTGGCGAAAGCGGCGGACATCGAAGTCAGGAGTGTGAAGGCCGGCAAGGAATAGCGGTCGGCAAGACGCGTCGGAGCGCCGGGCGGGTGGCGGTTCCGATAGAATGGCCCCTTCCCGTTTGCGCGCTCCAGCTTGAAGATACTTTCCCTCGAAGCCTCGACCGAACTGTGCTCCGCCGCGCTGTGGTGCGACGGCGCGGTTGATGTGCGCGAAGCCCACGCCGGGCAGCGGCACTCGGAACTGCTGCTGCCTATGACCGACGCGCTGCTCACCGCCCGCAATCTCAGGCTGCAGGACCTCGACGGCATCGCGTTCGGCGCCGGCCCCGGCTCGTTCACCGGGTTGCGCATCGCCTGTGGCATCGCGCAGGGGCTTGCCTTCGGCGCCGACCTTCCGGTGCTCGGCGTCGGCACGCTGCTGGCGCTGGCGGAAGCCGCTGGCGCAGCACGCGCGGTGTGTTGCCTCGATGCGCGGATGGGGCAGATTTACCACGCCGCCTACGAAAGACACGGCGACGACTGGCGGGTGGCGTGCCCCCCGGGGCTTTATGCGCCGGAACACGCGCCGCTGCTGGAAGACGGCGGCTGGACCGGCTGCGGCAATGGCTTCGACATTTATCGCGCCGCGCTGATGGAGCGCTACCGCGGTCAACTGACGGCGATCTCGGACCGGCGGTTGCCGCATGCGCGCGACATCGCTGCCCTCGCCGCACGGGGTTTTGCGCGCGGGGAAGGGGTGCCGGCGGAGCAGGCGGTGCCGCTCTATGTGCGCGACAAGGTGGCGCTGCGCATCGACGAGCGTCCGCCGCGATGAGCGCGCAGCTCGATGTACTGCCGCTCTACCGCCGGATGACCGCGGACGATCTCGACGCGGTGCTGGCAATCGAAGACCGCATCTACCCCCATCCGTGGACGCGCGGCAATTTCAGCGATTCGCTGGCCGCCGGCTATCATTGCCTGATCATGGAGATCGGCGGCGAGATCGCGGGTTATTCAATTGTCATGGCCGGCGCCGGCGAGGCGCACCTGCTGAATCTCAGCGTCGCCGCCGGCTGGCAGCGGCGCGGTCTGGGGCGCGAACTGCTGCGGCACCTGCTGGAGCTGGCGCGCCGCGAAGCGGTCGAACGCATACTGCTCGAAGTACGGGAATCGAACCGCGCCGCCCAGGCATTGTATGAAAACAGCGGTTTTTCCAGGATCGCGCTGCGGCGCGATTATTATCCGGCGGACCACGGCCGCGAGGACGCGGTGGTGATGGCGCGCGAACTATGAGCGCGCGCCGCCGCGAGATGATGAAAGAACTCGGACTGGCACCGCGCTGGCGGCAGCGCGGCCGCTCGCAGCGTTCCGAACCGTCTCCACCGCCTGTTCAGGATGCCGCGCGCGCGGCCGCGGCCGACGATCCCGCGCCGCAGCTGTCGCTCGATGCGCGCGCCGCGCAGATCCTGCGCATGGACTGGCCGCAACTGAAGGCCAGCGTCGCCGGCTGCGTCGCATGCCCGCTGCACAAGGGGCGCAACCAGACCGTGTTCGGCGTCGGCGACGAGCGGGCGTCATGGCTGTTCGTCGGCGAAGGGCCGGGCGCGGAGGAAGACCTGAAGGGCGAGCCGTTCGTCGGTCAGGCCGGCCGGCTGCTCGACAACATGCTGGCCGCGATCCAGTTGAAGCGCGGCAAGGACGTCTATATCGCCAATATCGTCAAATGCCGGCCGCCGAACAACCGCGCGCCGGAACCGCTGGAGGCCGCGCAGTGCGAACCGTACCTGCAGCGCCAGATCGCACTGATCCAGCCGAAGCTGATCGTTGCGCTCGGCAAGGTCGCCGCGGTCAACCTGCTGCAGCGCGAGGCGTCGATTGCCAGTTTGCGCGGCAGGCTGCACGCGTACCGCGGCATCCCGCTGATCGTCACCTATCATCCGGCCTATCTGCTGCGCAATCTGCCGGGCAAGGCCGAGGCGTGGGTCGATCTGTGTTTTGCGGTAAAAACCATGCAGGACTTGAAAAAGTCGTCCGCCGCCGCCACCTGAGCGGCGCGGTTCTTTCCAAGGAGAACGGGTATGAAACGATTTTTTATCGGGATTGGGCTGCTGTCCACGCTGCTGCTCGGTGGCTGCGGCTACAACACGCTGCAATCGCAGGACCAGCAGATCAAGGCGAGCTGGGCGGAAGTCGTCAATCAGTACCAGCGCCGCGCCGATCTGGTGCCGAATCTGGTCAACACCGTCAAGGGCTTTGCTTCGCAGGAACAGACCGTGCTGCTCGGCGTGACCGAGGCGCGGGCCAGGGTCGGCTCGATCCAGGCGACGCCGGAGCTGGTCAACGATCCGGCCGCGTTCCAGAAATTCGTCGCCGCGCAGGACGAGCTGAAATCGGCGCTGTCGCGCCTGCTGGTGGTTTCCGAGAACTATCCGCAGCTCAAGTCGGACGCCAATTTCCGCGACCTGCAGGCGCAGCTCGAGGGCACCGAAAACCGGATCGCGGTCGCGCGCAACCGTTATATCAAGGCGGTGCAGGACTATAACGTGACGGTGCGTTCGTTCCCGAGCAACCTGACCGCGATGATGTTCGGCTTCAAGGAAAAGGCGCAGTTCACGGTCGAAAACGAGGCCGAAATCGCGAAGCCGCCGAAAGTCGATTTCAGCGCGCCGCCTGCCCCGGCCGCCCCAGCGGCCAAGTAAGTCCGTGATGAGGCTGGTCAGGCCGCTGCTGTTCGCGGCGTGCGCGCTGCTCGCCGCGGCGGTCGCGCGCGCCGATGTCGCGGTGCCGCCGCTCGAGCACCGCGTGACCGACCTGACCGCGACGCTGAATGCCGACCAGACGACGGAGCTCGAACAGACGCTCGCCGCATTCGAGGCGAAAAAGGGCAGCCAGATCGCGGTGCTGATCGTGCCGACCACCCAGCCGGAAGAAATCGAGCAGTATTCGATCCGCGTCGTCGATCAATGGAAGCTCGGCCGCAAGGGGGTCGATGACGGCGTGCTGCTGCTGGTCGCCAAGGATGATCATCGCGTGCGCATCGAGGTCGGCTACGGCCTCGAAGGCGCGCTGCCCGACGCGATCGCCAAGCGCATCGTCGAGGAGGACGTCGTGCCGCGCTTCCGCGCCGGTGATTTCTACGGCGGCATCGCCGCCGGCGTCGACCGCATCACGCGCGTGATCAACGGCGAACCGCTGCCGCCGCCGCGCGCGCAACCGCAGCGGCAGTTCAATTTCGAATCGCTGCTGCTGATCGGCTTCATTCTGGTGTTCGTCGTTGGCGGCATCCTTCGCGCGATCTTCGGCCGCATGCTCGGCTCCGGCATCGTCGGTGCGGTTGCCGCCGCTGTTGCCTGGTTTTTCGCCGGCACGCTGTTTGCGGCGCTGATCGTCGGTTTTGTCGCATTCATGCTGGCGCTGACCGGCGGCACGCATGGCCGCTGGGGCGGTTACCCCGGCGGCTGGTCGTCGGGAGGCGGCTTCGGCGGCGGCGGGTTCAGCGGCGGTGGCGGCGGCTTCGGCGGCGGCGGCGCCTCGGGACGCTGGTAACGCCGTGAAGCGCGCGCTGAAGCACCTGTTGATTCCCGGCTGGCTGGCGCGCCGGCCGTTCACGCCGGCGCTGCTCGATCGCATCGAGACCGCGATCCGCGCGTCCGAGCGCACGCACGACGCCGAACTGCGCTTCGTTGTCGAAGGCGGTCTCGACATCCGTCACCTGAGGCGCGGCGCCGGCGCGCGGGAGCGCGCAGTCGAACTGTTCTCACAGCTGCGGGTGTGGGACACCGCGCACAACAGCGGCGTGCTGATCTACGTGCAGTGCGTCGACCGCGCGATCGAGATCATCGCCGACCGCGGCATCAACTCGAAAATCGCGCAGTCCGAGTGGGACGCGATCTGCCGCCGCATGGAGGACGCATTCCGAACCGGACATTACGAGGACGGCGCGTTGCAGGGCATCCGCGACATCGGCGCGTTGCTCGCGGCGCATTTTCCCGCCGCCGGCGACAATCCCGATGAGCTGCCCGACCGGCCGGTCGTTCTTTAGTGGTGATGATGTGGATGCGGGCCGGCGGGAATCCGCGGCAGATTTCCGCTGCGCGCGTTGAGCTTGTGCTGCTGAATGATCAGCGCCATCATGAACACCGAGAACACGCCGAGCAGCACGATCACCGCGTAGACCGAGAAGTCGATCCGGATCAGCACCGCATAGATGCCGAGCATGACGAGGATGCTCAGGTTCTCGTTGAAGTTCTGGATTGCGATCGAGTGGCCGGCGCCCATCAGCACGTGGCCGCGGTGCTGCAGCAGCGCGTTCATCGGCACCACGAAGAATCCGGAAATCGCGCCGATCAGCATCATCACCGCCATCGCGACGTAGACGTTGCGCACGAACGCCATCGCGACGATTGCAAGTCCCATTGCGATGCCGACCGGCAGCACCTTCAGCGAACGGTTCAGCGGCACCAACCGCGCCGCGGCGATCGCGCCGACCGCAATGCCCATCGCTGAAATGCCCTGCAGCTGCGTCGCCTGGCTCAGCGAATAGCCGAGTGCAGCGGCGGCCCAGCTCAGCGCGATGAACTGCAGCGCGGCGCCGACGCCCCAGAACAGCGTGGTCGTCGCAAGCGAAATCTGGCCGAGCTTGTCGGTCCACAACTGCCGCTGGCATTGCGCGAAATCGCGCACCAGGAACAGCGGATTCTTGCGCGGCAGCCGGTGATCGATCGCGGTCTTCGGGATGTGCAGGTTGAACACCGCGGCGACCAGATAGCAGACCATGATCAGCGCGATCGCGATCTCGGGCGCGGTATTCAGGTGCCGGACGTGCAGATGCTGGACGTCGATGGTAAGCAGCTTGTAGGCGACTTTCTCGCTGATCAGCACGCCGCCGAGCAGGGTGCCGAGGATGATCGAGGCGACGGTCAGCCCTTCCATCCAGCTGTTCGCGATGACCAGCCTGTACGCAGGCAGGTATTCGGTCAATATTCCGTACTTGGCCGGCGAATAGGCGGCGGCGCCGAGTCCGACCACGCCGTAGGCGAGCAGCGGATGCACGCCGAACAGCATCATCGCGCAGCCGCCGATCTTGATCGCATTCGAGATGAACATCACGCGTCCCTTCGGCAGCGCGTCGGAGAACGCGCCGACGAACGGCGCCAGCACCACGTAAGAAATCGTGAAGAACAGCTTCAGCATCGGCGTCAGCCAGTCCGGCGAGTTCAGCGTTGCCAGCAGCGCGATCGCGGCGACCAGCAGCGCGTTGTCGGCGAGCGACGAAAAAAACTGCGCCGCCATGATGATGTAGAAACCGAACGGCATCTGGAAAAACGGGGCTTCCCTGCGAGGCGGAGTGTTTGGGGCTGTTTTATACCATAGTTTGACGGCACGGGAGGCGCGCCCGGTCTGGAACGTCCGCGCGAAACATGATTGAATAGCGCGCATGCCGCGCCCCATCCGAGCCACCGTCGATCTGAATGCGCTGCGGCACAATCTCGGCGTGGCACGGCGGCACGCGCCGCACGCCGCGCTGTTCGCGGTGATCAAGGCCGACGCCTACGGCCACGGCGTCGAACGCGCCGCGCGCGCGCTGGTGGACGCCGAAGGCTACGCGCTGCTCGAACTCGACGCCGCGCTGCGTCTGCGCCAGCGCGGTTTCAGGCAGCGCATCCTGCTGCTCGAAGGCGCGTTCTCGATATCCGATCTCGAGGCCGCCGCCGCGCATGACCTCGGCGTCGTCGTCCATCACGAAGAACAGGTGCGGATGCTCGACAGCGTGAAGGCCGCGCGCCGGCTCGACGTCGCGCTCAAGCTCAACACCGGCATGAACCGGCTCGGCTTCACCGCCGACGGCGCGCAACCGGTGATCGAACGCCTGCGCCGGCATCCGGCGGTCGGTAAACTCACGCTGATGACGCATTTCGCCGACGCCGATGATGCGCGCGGCGTCGCCTGGCAGATGGAGGCGTTCGAACGCGCGGCGGCGGGTCTCGAACTCGAACGCACGCTCGCCAATTCGGCGGCGCTGCTGCGCTACCCGCAAACGCATGGCGACTGGGCGCGCCCCGGCATCATGCTTTATGGCTGCTCGCCGTTTCCGGAAATGCCGGCGGCCGAACTCGGACTGAAGCCGGCGATGACGCTGACCAGCGAGTTGATCGCGGTGCGCGAACTGCAAACCGGCGACCGCCTCGGCTACGGCGGCACCTTCGAAGCGCCGCGCGCGATGCGCGTCGGCATCGTCGCCTGCGGTTATGCCGACGGCTATCCGCGCCACGCACCGACCGGCACGCCGATCCTCGTCGCAGGCGCGCGCACGCGCACGCTCGGCCGCGTCTCGATGGACCTGATCCACGCCGACCTGACCGGCATTCCGCAGGCGCAGGTCGGCAGCCCGGTCACGCTGTGGGGAGAGGGTTTGTCGGCCGACGAAGTCGCGGCGAGCGCCGGCACCGTCAGCTACGAATTGCTGTGCGCGCTGGCGCCGCGCGTGCCGGTGGCCGAAATACCGGCGCCGTGAAATACCGGCGCTGCGGGCGTATCATCATTGCGTTGTCCCCCATCCGCCGATCGAAGACCTGACCGTGGCCAAAGCCAAGACCCTCTATGTATGCAGCGAATGCGGCGGCCAGGCGCTGAAATGGCAGGGCCAGTGTCCGCACTGCAGCGCATGGAACACGCTGGTCGAGACCGTTGCCGAGACCGCGATGGCCGGCGGCAACCGCTTCAGCGCGGTGGCCGGAACCAGCCGCCTGCAGCGCCTGAGCGAAGTCGAGGCGCGCGAGGAACATCGCGTGCCGACCGGCATCGCCGAATTCGACCGCGTGCTCGGCGGCGGCCTGGTGCCTGGCGCGGTGGTGCTGATCGGCGGCGATCCCGGCATCGGCAAATCGACGCTGCTGCTGCAGGCGTTGGCCGCTCTCGGCGGCACGCGCAAGGTGCTCTACGTGTCGGGCGAGGAATCGCCGCAGCAGATCGCGCTGCGCGCGAAGCGGCTGGCGCTTGACGCCGACGCGGTCGAGCTGCTGGCCGAAATCAGTCTCGAAAAAATCCAGTCCGTGCTCGCCGCGGAGAAGCCGCAGATCGCGGTGATCGATTCGATCCAGACGCTGTACTCGGAGCAGCTGACCTCGGCGCCCGGCTCGGTCGCGCAGGTGCGCGAGTGCGCGGCGCAGTTGACGCGCGTCGCCAAGGGCGGCGGCGCGACGATGATCTTCGTCGGCCACGTCACCAAGGAAGGCGCGCTGGCCGGCCCACGTGTGCTCGAACACATGGTCGATACCGTGCTTTATTTCGAGGGCGACACCCATTCGAGCTTCCGCCTGATCCGCGCGGTCAAGAACCGCTTCGGCGCGGTCAACGAACTCGGCGTGTTCGCGATGACCGAGAGGGGACTGAAAGGCGTCAACAATCCATCGGCGCTGTTCCTGTCGCAGCACCCGGAACCGGTCGCCGGCTCGAGCGTACTGGTCACGCAGGAGGGCACGCGGCCGCTGCTGGTCGAAATCCAGGCGCTGGTCGACGACGCGCACGCGCAGAACCCGCGCCGGCTCGGCGTCGGTCTCGAACAGAACCGGCTCGCGCTGTTGCTGGCGGTGCTGCACCGGCACGCCGGCATCGCGTGTTTCGATCAGGACGTGTTCGTCAACGCGGTCGGCGGCATCAAGATCGCCGAGCCGGCGGCCGATCTCGCGATCCTGCTGGCGATGGTGTCGTCGCTGAGCGGCCGGCCGTTGCCGAAGAAACTTGTCGTGTTCGGCGAGGTCGGACTGGCAGGTGAAGTGCGGCCGGTGCAGCGCGGCCAGGAACGTCTGAAGGAAGCCGCCAAGCTCGGCTTTACGCACGCGCTGATCCCGGAGGCGAACAAGCCGAAGCAGCCGATTGCGGGACTCGAAGTCGTTGCGGTGCGGCGCGTCGCCGAGGCGGTCGCGGCGCTGCGCGAGCGCTTTTGACGAGGATTGCGGAGCGGAACCGATCGTTGCTATAGTTGTCATACGAAAATCATATCGATAGGATTTCGATGGAAACCGTGACCATTTCTCCCAAGTTCCAGGTCGTCATTCCAAGAGGCATACGCGTGGCACTCGGACTCAGCGCCGGACAGAAAGTGCAGGCGATCGCTTACGAGAATCGCATCGAGTTGATTCCGGTTCGTCCCATCAAGAAAATGCGCGGATTCCTGAAAGGCATCGACACCGCAGTGCCGCGCGACAAAGACCGCGTGTGAACGTCGTCGATTCCTCCGGCTGGCTCGAATATCTTGCAGATGGGCCGAATGCGAAGTTTTTCGCGGCGGCGGTAGAGAATGCCGGTGATCTGCTGGTTCCCACCTTGAGTTTGTATGAAGTCTTCAAGCGCGTGTTGCAGCAGCGGAACGAGGATCAGGCGCTGCAGACGGTGGCCCTGATGCAGCAGGGACGCGTCGTCGAACTCAACGCGGCAGTGGCGCTGGCGGCAGCGAAGGTCGGCATTACGCATCGCCTGCCGCTGGCCGACAGCGTGATGCTGGCGACCGCCCGTGCGCATGGCGCCGTTTTCTGGACACAGGATGCGGACTTTGAAAACATCGCCGACGTTCGGTACGTAGCGAAAATACGTGGACGATAATCCGGCCGTTGGTATGACGTGACAGATTCCCAAAGGAGTTCCCAATGACGAAAGACGAAATCCGCAAAACGGTGGCCGAAGACATCAGGAATTTCCGTGCCAAGGCGCAGTTCTATGAATCGGCGCGCCTGTTCGAGGCGGCGAGCTATGCCAAAAAACTTGCGTCGAACCTCGAACTTGCGCTGACCACATTGCCCTCCGACGAAGACCCGAAGGTCGCCTGAAAGTCCCCCCTCCACGCGAGAGGGGGCGGGGTGGGGTTTCCTCTCCCTCCAGGAGAGAACGGAAGGTGAGGGAAATTGTTCGAGTGAAGGAGCATTCATGAAACAAATGGCCATCATTCTGGCGCTGGTACTGCTTGCGATTGCGGCATGGGCGCTGTTTGCCGAAAGCAACGTTTCGATCATCGTCAACGGCCAGCCGCTGGCAAATCCGCTCAAGGGGATGGTCGGCGTGACCGGAGTGATCGTGGGGTCGGTAGTGTTGTTCTGCC
The DNA here is from genome assembly GCA_035524795.1 of Burkholderiales bacterium. Classification (GTDB taxonomy): domain Bacteria; phylum Pseudomonadota; class Gammaproteobacteria; order Burkholderiales; family SG8-41; genus DATKOF01. The sequence continues at coordinate 1,611 of DATKOF010000034.1, read as the reverse complement.
TGGCGATTCTGTTCGCGTTCGTACTCGCCGGTATCTGGCTGTTTGCGCTTGGCGGTTTCATTCTGGTCGGACTGATCGTCGCGTGGCTGCTGTTTCCATTTCTTCTACTGTTACTGATTCCTCTGGCGCTGGTCTGGGTGTTCATTGCGCTTGTGCGCGGCGCGAAAACCAAAACTTAACGTACACTGCGAAGCGGTTCCGGATTTCACGGATATTCTTTAGTTGCGCGAGCGTAGCTCGCCGACCTTGAATTGGCGGGCTTGTCCCGCCAATTCAAGGTCGTTGTAGTTCCGGCCAGTGCACATATCTCAGTCAGGTAAACTACACCCCCCTCGACCCAGAGGTCGGCTATTGTTCCGGCCAGTGCACATATCTCAGTCAGGTAAACTCGCCGAGCAGCAACGGCAACAGGCTAATCTGTTCCGGCCAGTGCACATATCTCAGTCAGGTAAACTGGCATGGGTGTACGGCGATGCGAGATACAGTTCCGGCCAGTGCACATATCTCAGTCAGGTAAACTGATTCATGCAGCCGATTGACAGCCAGATTGGTTCCGGCCAGTGCACATATCTCAGTCAGGTAAACTACCTAACAAACAACCCCCTGATTTTTAGGGGGTTGTTTGTTTTTAGGGCATGGAAATTCATTCGGTTTTCAGAATAAGTCGAACTGATCGGGTATTTTTTTCTGGGGTGTTTTAACCTGTCCGTGGAAAGTGATGATGCGCTCGTATTGTTTGTCGGTGAATTGTAGGATGTTCACCTTGCCGCCATCAGGCAAGGCATCCTCCACCTGTTTGCAATAGGTGTCAATTTGTGTCGGGCTGGTGCAAAAACGCATGTACACGGAGAACTGGCTCATCTCGAATCCCATATCCAATAGTGCATTTCGGAAACCAGTGGCCGCTTTTCGTTCGGCTTTCGTGACGACGGGAAGATCAAACATGACGGTAATCCACATGAGCCGATATCCGGAAAGCATGGTTACTCGTTGTCCAATGCTGTGGCTAAGGCAAGCGGCAATCCGGGGAGAGGCAAATCGAGGCCATTTCTTTCTCCAAGAAATACTTGCGCTAAAGAAGTCGCAAGTTTTTGCGTGCAGACAGTGACCGGCGTTGCGCCAACATCAGTTTGCATGTCATCGTACATCGTGCGCACCAATGCGCGCTTGGTTTCCGGCGTGATCTCATCCTCGCCGCCACGCTGTAGTTGCCAGACCTTCAAATCCACAATGGGGCGAAATGGTTCCATCAGGTCGTCCACCAGTCGCATGGCATTTCCTTCATTGCTGTGGTACAGACCAATCGTTGGATGTAAACCGGCTGCGACAATGGCGCGCGCTGTCGTGGCACGCAATATCGTGTATCCGTAATTCAACATGGCATTGATGCCGCCGGAACTTTGATCGCGCCGGAAATCTTCTCCGAAGAGCAGGTTCCAGTAACGGCGTGCGCCTTGAGCTTCCAGATTGTCGGGGTCACCGGAACGCACTTTTGAAACAAGAGCAGATAGGGGAACCTTTGAGTTCATCGCATGCGGCTTCGTTGAAGATGCTCGGGTTAAGTGAGGATTGTTTGGCCCAGAGTGCATCGAATTCATCCTCAATCATCTT
>DATKOF010000033.1:0-26369 GCA_035524795.1 Burkholderiales bacterium | reverse complement strand
TTCCTGCCGAAAGAGCTTTACAACCCGAAGGCCTTCTTCACTCACGCGGCATGGCTGGATCAGGCTTGCGCCCATTGTCCAAAATTCCCCACTGCTGCCTCCCGTAGGAGTCTGGACCGTGTCTCAGTTCCAGTGTGGCTGGCCGTCCTCTCAGACCAGCTACGGATCGTCGCCTTGGTGGGCCGTTACCCCGCCAACTAGCTAATCCGATATCGGCCGCTCCTATAGTGCGAGGCCTTGCGGCCCCCGCTTTCCTCCGTAGAGCGTATGCGGTATTAATCCGGCTTTCGCCGAGCTATCCCCCGCTACAGGGTACGTTCCGATATATTACTCACCCGTTCGCCACTCGCCATCAACGTGTATTGCTACACGTCATGCTGCCGTTCGACTTGCATGTGTAAGGCATGCCGCCAGCGTTCAATCTGAGCCAGGATCAAACTCTTCAGTTTAATCTCTGCAAAGTATTACTCTCGCTTGACGTATAAAACCATCGTGCGAGCACTTCTGTATTGAAAGTTTGCGCCTTTGTCCGTGAACGGATCAAACGCGCTTGCCCCCAACCAAGCGCCCACACTTGTCGGCTGTAAATTTTTAAAGAACAAGCCCATCCACCCAGAAAATCCGGAGGGACCGGCAAAGAAGCGGAATTATAAATTATTGATGACAAGGCTTGCAACACCCTTAACAACATATTATTTTCCCGAATCAAAGGAAGAACAGTCGCCAGAGTTGATGAGCCCCCTCTCCTCCGATTTACGCAGCATCCGGACCACCCTATGCTCCCCCTTGTAGCCGGCAGCAACCCGCCTCCCGTGGCCGGGGAAGCGCTTGACATCAGCTTTTCCGAGGACATGCTGGCCAAGCTGTTGCGTTATTTCACGGACCTGGGCGACGCGTTCCGGATTCCATCGTCGCTGACCGGAACGGCCATCCATGTCTTCAGCCATCCCGAACACGTGCGTCACGTGCTGGTCGACAACCACTCGAACTATACCAAGGGCCTCGGCATAGAACGCGTCGGCATCCTGCTCGGCAACGGCATCATGGTCAGCGAAGGCGATTTGTGGCGCCGCCAGCGCAAATTGCTGCAGCCGGCGTTTCACCGCGATGTCATTGCGCGCATGTTCAAGCACATCCGCGCCGCCAACCACGGACTCCGCGAAAAATGGCTGCGGGCGGCGCGCGCCGGAACGGCGATCAACGTCACCCACGATATGAGCGAGGTGGCCCTGGAAGTCATATTGCGCTCGATATTCGGCGACGACCTGGAGTGGATCATGGCCAGGCACGGCTCGAACCCGTTCGCGCTGCTGATCGACGATACCCAGCGCAACCTCGCCTTTGCCTACAAGTTCCGGGCATTGTCCGGACTGGTCGCCGAATGCATAGCCCGGCGGCGTGCGCATGCCGGGGAAAAGGAGACTCTGCTCGACATGCTGATCGAAGCGCGCGACCGCAAGTCCGGGGAGCCGATGCCGGAGCGGCTGCTGCTCGACGAAACCATGACCCTGATCGTCGCCGGCCACGAAACCACCGCGAGCGCTCTCAACTGGGCGTGGTACCTGCTGTCCAACCATCCCGCGGCAGAGAAGCATCTACACGAGGAAGTCGATCGCCTTCCGCAGTTACCCGCAACGCTTGACGCTATCGCTGCCCAATTGCCCTACACCCGCCAAGTCATCGAGGAATCGATGCGGCTGTATCCGCCCGGCTGGCTGTTGACGCGAAAATCCGTCGGCCCTGATACCATCGCCGGCTACTCCATCCCCGCGAATGCCGACGTTTTCATTTCACCCTATCTTGTGCATCGCCATCCTCAGTTCTGGCTCGACCCCGAGCGTTTCGATCCCGAACGTTTCTCGGCCGCGCAGGTTGCAGAGCGCGACCGGTTCTGCTATCTGCCGTTTGCTCTGGGACCACGCGCCTGTATCGGCGAACATTTCGCAATGGCCGAAATGACATGGCATATCGCGCTGCTGGCGCGCGATATCCGGCTGCATCCCCTGCCTCAGCAGCGGGTTGAACTCGAATGTCAGATCAACCTGCGCAGCAAATATCCGGTGATGATGCGACCGGAACTCCGCCGATGACCGGATTCGACACCTTGAATGACGCGCTGGCAGCGCGCCGCGACAGCGTGCGCGGCATCGATTTCATCGAAGGTGGGAATGATGACCGCCGTCTGCCGTTCAGGGATCTGCGTGACCGGGCCCTCGGCCTGCTGCGGCATTTTCAGGCATGCGGCGCCAAGCCGGGCAGCGAAATGCTGTTGCTGGTCGACAGCAATCAGCAGTTCATCGATGCATTCTGGGCCGGCGTGCTTGGCGGCATCGCGGTCGTCCCGGTCGCGCCGGGAGCCAACGACGAACACCGAAATAAGTTTTTCCGCATTCTGCAACAGCTTGCCAATCCCCTGCTCTGCACTGACAGCCGTGTTTTTTCGCGCTACGCGGACTTTGCATCGGCTGCTGGCCTGACCGCCGATATCGAGTCATTGAAGCCGCACACGGTTCTGCTCGACCGGATCGACGACATCAGCCGCCCGGGATCGCCGTACACGCCGGCGCCGGACGACATCGCCTTCATCCAGTATTCATCGGGCTCCACCAGCGAGCCGAAAGGCGTAGTGCTGAGCCATCGCAATCTGCTCACCAATATCCGCGCCATCGCGCGCGGCATCAATCTGACGGATAACGATGTCGGGCTGAGCTGGATGCCGCTGACGCACGATATGGGGCTAATCGGTTTTCATCTGACGCTGCTCGTCGCGGATGCCAGCCACGGCCTGATGCCGACCGCGCTGTTCGTGCGCCGTCCGCAGCTATGGCTGGCCAAGGCGGGCGAGATGCGCGCGACGCTGCTGTGCTCGCCCAATTTCGGTTATAAACACTTCCTGCGGACGTTTACGCCGGAAAAAGCGGCCCAACTCGATCTGTCGGCAGTACGGCTGCTGTTCAATGGTGCCGAGCCAATCTCGACCGCGCTGTGTGAAGAATTCCTGACGGCGCTTGCTCCCAGCGGCCTCAAACGCACGGTGATGTTCCCGGTCTACGGCTTGGCCGAGGCCAGCCTCGCCGTGGCCTTCCCCGAACCGGAGATTCCTTACCATACGGTCATGGTGCGGCGGGAGACGCTGAACACCGGTGCCCGTGTTGAGATTGCGGAAAGCAGTGACGACGTCGCCTTCGCCTGCGTCGGCCGGCCGGTCGAGGGCTGCGCAGTGCGCATCGCCGACGACGATGGACAGGAAGTCACGCCCGGCGTGATCGGCCGCATCCTGATCCGCGGCGACAACGTCACGCACGGCTATTACAGGAATCCGGAAGCCACGCGCGCCGCCCTCTCCGACGACGGCTGGCTCGACACCGGCGACCTCGGTTTCATCGCCGATGCCGGTCTCGTCATCAGCGGCCGTCGCAAGGAAATCCTGTTCGTCAACGGCCAGAACTATTATCCGCAGGACATCGAAGCCGTGCTCGAGCGGCATGCCGGCGTCGAACTCGGCAAGGCCGCCGCGTGCGGAGTGCGCCCGCCGGACGCCGAAACCGATCGAGTGCTGGTGTTCGTTCTGCATCGCGGCGATCCGGCCAGCTTCATTCCGGTCGTCAAAGCGGTCAGAAAATGCGTGAATGAGCAGGTCGGCATCGTCGTCGATCACGTGATTCCAGTCGGCAGAATCCCCAAGACGACCAGCGGAAAAATCCAGCGCTATCTGCTGGCACAGCAGTATCAGGCCGGCGAATTCAACCAGTCCATCGCACAGCTGAACGCGCTGATGGCACAGGATGTGACGGCGGAATCGGAGCAACAGGACGAAGTCGCACGCGCGCTCAAAGAAATCTGCGACGCCCTGATCACGGGAAAACCAGTTGGCCTGCACGACAACATCTTCGAGCTCGGCACCAGCTCATTGACGCTGGCGCAGATTCACCAGCGTATCGAAACCGTCTACCCCGGCAAACTCCAGGTTACCGACTTCTTCGACTACCCGACGATTTCCGATCTGGCCGGTTATCTGAGAAAACAGTCGGCGGGCAGAACGTAATCAGGCGTATAGCGGTTTCTTGTATTTCCACTTGCGGTACATCCACAGCCAGTCCGCCGGATAGCGCCGGATGTGGTCCTCCGCCACCTCCACATAGCGTTCGATCACGGGATAGCCTTCGCCCTGGTACGGAGGTTCGGCAAGCAGTTGCAGATTCGCTTCGTAATAACCGCGACGCAGGCGGTGCATGCCGGCGAAAAACACCGGCGTACGCGCGATGCGCGCGATGCGGTCGGCACCGACGAAAAATGCGGTGTCCTGGTTCAGGAAACGCGCCCAGTACTTTTCTTCGTCGTGCGGCGGTGTCTGATCGGCGACCAGCGCGAATGCGCGCGCCGTGTCGCGCCGCTTCATCACCTCGATCATGAAATTTCCGACCGGAATCGGATTGCCGCCGAAGCGCGTGCGCGTCTGCTGCATGAAGCGGTCGAGCACTGCCACCCGCAGCGGCTTGTAGACCGCATCCACCGGTATTTTCAGATCGAGGCAAGCCGCGAGCAGCAGCCACTCCCAGTTGCAATGGTGCGACGCCAGCAATACCACGGGCCGGCCGGCGTTGAGATAAGGCCGCAACAGGCTGGCGTTGACGATCCTGACCCGGCGGCGCAACTCTTCCGGCGGCATCACCGCACCTTTCACCACCTCGGCCATCAGGCTACAGGCGTTGCGGTAAGATGCGCGCGCAATACGCTCGATCTCGCCGGCGGACTTGTCGGGAAAGGAGTTGCGCAGGTTCGAGCGCGACAGCTCCCTGCGGAAGCCCCAGATATGGTAAATAAACAAATACAGGCCGTCGGTCAGCAGATACAGCGCCGCCAGCGGCCATCGCGACAGGAATTTCAGCAAAACCACGATTTCTTCTTTGAACCAGGGCAGGCGCGATGTTAGAGGTTTCGCATGATAACAAGCAAACAGCACCGCCATGCGGGTTCCGCCGCATTGCGATGCCGGTCGGCGGAACCGAAGTCTGGATCGTGCCTCTCGATCCCGACACCGGTGCCATCGGCCGTTGCATGACGCTGCTATCCGGGGACGAACTCGAACGTGCCGGCCGTTTTCACTTCGAATGCGACCGGCGGCATTTCACCATTGCTCGCGGCACGTTGCGAATGCTGCTTGGCGCACGCCTCGCCGTCGATCCCAAAGCTGTCCGCTTCGGCCGGACAGAAAAAGGCAAACTCTTTGTAATCGGCGCCACGCTCCATTTCAATGTTTCGCATTCGCACGAGCGCGCGCTGATTGTGATTTCCGACAGTCGGCCGGTTGGCGTGGACATCGAATATCTGCATCGCGAAATCGACCACGCCGCACTCGCCGCGCGCTTTCTGACATCGAAGGAACAAGCATGCTATGCCGCTACGCCTGCAGACCTGCGCGCGCGTTTTTTCCTCGAATGCTGGACACGCAAGGAAGCGGTGGCCAAAGCCAGCGGCGAAGGTCTGGGTTACGGCTTCGCAAAGTTGGACACCCTGCCGCCCGAGGATACGGCGGCGGACCGATCACGGGACACAATGCTGGAACGCGCGGGCTGGCTGATCCGCGGTCTGCCGACGGATAACGATTACGTCGCTGCGCTCGCTCTGCGTGCGGAGACCTGAGCACCTTCGCGCGCGTAAACGATAACGCTGCTCCTCAGACCGAGATCACGCCTCTGAGGGACTTCACGCCGGCCGAATCCGGAAACACCGTCGCCGCCAGCACGTCCTCGCGTAGCCCGAGGTGCTCGTCCAGCGCCGCCTTGAACAGGCTGCGCAAATCGTTGGCGGGCAGCAAATCCCGGCCGTCCCGAAGCCGGCTCAATCCCGGCCAGTCACCGGCTACGCGCCCGCCCGCCACCCGCCCGCCCAGCATGAAGGCCGCACTGGCAGTGCCGTGATCAGTACCTCCCGTGCCGTTGCCCCTGACGGTACGGCCGAATTCGGTCGCCGCAATCACCACCGTCTGGTCCCACAGCGGGCCCACGCCGTCGCGGAACGCCGTGATGCCTTGGGCAAAAGTCTTGAGGGCGCCGGCCAGCCGGCCGTTCTGATTGGCGTGCGTGTCCCAGCCCGTGACGTCCACGGACGCGATGCGCGGCCCCGAGGGCGCCGACAGCAGCTCGGCGGCTTTTTTCATCATGCCCGGAAAAGCCTGGTGCCCCCCGCCGTCGTCCGCTGCCCCCATGCCTTCCAGCATGCGGCTCTGCTCGAGTGCGTGGGACAACAGCGCGTCCTTCTCGTACATATGGGCGACGCGTCCCAGGAAATCTTCGTCCACGCCCGGCAGCACCGAGGGCGCCCACGAAGTGACCGGCGCGCTGCCGCGCAATACCAGTGGCACCGTCGGCCCCAGCGCCAGTGCCTCTTCCGGGCGTTGCAGAGCCGCCACCGCGCGGTTCAGCCAGCCGGTGGACAGCGCGTGCGGGTGCAATCCACCGCTCTCCAGCAGATCCTGGGCGTCGAAATGCGAACGCTCGCGGTACGGGGTGGCCGCGGCGTGCAGCACCAGCAGCTGTTGGTTCCGGTACAGCGGCAGCAGCGGATCCAGTGCGCGGTTGAAAGCGAAATGACCGTCGAGGTCGGCCAGCGTATCGGCGTTCTGCGGCAGCGCGATCGGTCCGCGCGCGTCGGCGTAATCCGGGTCGCCGTACGGCACCACCGCCCCCAGGCCATCCATGCCGCCGCGCATGATGATCACCATCAGGCGCTTGTCGGTGGGCGCGACGGCGAACGCCATGCGGGAGGAAAATGGCAGCAGCGAGGCCAGCCCCAGGCAGCAACCTCCTTGCAATAACCGACGACGCGTCATGTCAGGCGGCGTCATGCCTTCTCCTTCAGCGGCGCAGGAATTCAGGGCTGGCCAGCAGCAACGCAATCCCGTCGGCGCCGCTGGCGGCGCGGGTGACGGTCTGGCGCGTCATGTCGCTCATCACCGGCCCGATGCCGGCATCCGCCAGTTCGACGGGGTCGGTACCCGAAGGCATGCGCAACGCCAGGCGGTGTGCCCATTCGATGCGCTTCATGACACCGTCCGGCGAGGCCCAGGCCGCGGCCGTATCGTCGTAACCCGCGGGGGAAGGCGCATTGAAGGCGCGGAAATTCAGCGCCTCCAGCCCCTGCACCGCCTGCCGGGGATCGGGCTCGACGCCAGTCAGGCGCAGCGCCGACACCGCGAACTCATAGGGGTTCTTGAACTTGGCGAGCGGCGGCTGCCAGACCTCGTCCAAGCGCACCAGCGCCTCCATCACCGTGGGCAAATGACCATCGCTGTCGCGAAAGCGCCGTTCCAGCACCGAAACCGCACGCGGCGGCGGATCGTCCGCGATGAAATGCCGCGCCAGCTTGACGGCGATATGATGCGCGGTGGCGGGATGCTGCGCCAGCATCGTCAGCGCATCCACGCCTTCCTGCTCGCCGTTTTCCTCGAAGGTCCGCCCCAGCAGCCGCTTGCTGCCGGGTTCGTGCAGCAACGGCTGGAAGCGGTATGCCACTCGGGTATCGAGGCTGGAGCGGTCCAGCGTCCAGCCGGTGATGATCTTGGCCAGCGCAATCACGTCGTCCTGGGTATAGCCGCCGTTCACACCCAGCGTATGCAGTTCCAGGATTTCGCGCGCCAGGTTTTCGTTGAGCCCCTTGCCGCGGCGCTGCCCGCCGCGCGAATCCGGCCCGAAGGACTGCACATTGTCGAGGTAGAACAGCATGGCCGGATGCCGGCACACCGCGAGCAGCATGTCGTGAAAATGACCGCTGAGATTGGCGCGTATGGCCTCGACCTCGTACTGATTGACGATGCCGGCGATGATGGGCCTTTGCACCGACACCGTGAAATGATTGCTCCAGAACAGCACCATGCGCTCGACGAAAGGCTGAGCACTGTTCAATTGCGCCTGCAGTCGCGCGCTCGTCTCCTCGATATAGACGTCGCGCATGGCGCGCGCAGCATTCTGCACTTCGCTCGCACTGCTGGCACGGATGCCCGTCACCACCCGCGCCATCAGCGCATTGCCGCCGCGGCGCGCCTGCACTTCGGGCGGTATGGAGGCACTGTAAATCTGACCCAGCACCCAGCCACGCGGATCCCCGCCGATGGTGTCGAACTCGCCGGGGCGCGGCCCCAGCCCGAAGCGGGCGGCGGCCTGGAAAGCGTCCGCACTCGCGGCGGTGGTCACCGCTGTCCTCGCGGCGACAGCAGCTGATCCCGCTGCTCGGGCGTGAGGTGATCTGCGATGTCCAGCACCATGCTCTGTCCCAGGGCCTGAAGGGCCGTGGTCTTTTCGCGCAGCGCGGCGAAACGTTTCTCCGCTTCGACACGCGTGTAGTCCGGACTGCGCACGTAGCTGAACGTGTCCTGACGCGCCTTCCGCAAATCCTCCATGGCGTCGCGCAACCGCGGCAGGTACGACCTTACGGCTTCACGCGTTTGGGCACGCTGTTCCGGCGGCAATGCCGCCAGTCTCTGTATCATGTCCTTCAGTGGACGACTGCTGCCTGCTGCTTCGGGGGCCAGCCGGTGGCCGATGGCCATCGCGCCGAGCACCGCGTTGGCGGCCAGCGAAAGGAACAACACACTTCCTATCAGCAACTGGGTTCTCGTCACGTTCACAGCGATTCCCCCGCTCCGGCGCCGAATGCCAGAGCCACGATGTCCACACTCTCGGCCCGGTACGTTCCCGCTGCGAAGCCGAAAGCTGCACACAATGCCAGCGTTGCGAGCTTGTAGACCAGCCCGTAGCGCCACTCGGTCAGGGCACGTTCGGCGGCCGCCAATATCCGCGTCCCCCACGGCTTGCGCTGTGGCAGTGCCGTGGCGCGCTGCGCGATGCGCGCCGCGAGATCCACCGGCGGCGGAACCGCCCTCCATGCCGCCAGTTTCGCCTTCAATCCGTCTTCCTTTTCCATACCGGTTTCGTCGTTCATATCGTCGTCATCGTTTATCGTCATTCAACCGTCGAGCCGGTTTCGCAGACTGCGCCGCGCGCGTACCAGCAGTCCTTCCAGCGCCTTCACATTCATGTCCATCGCCGCCGCCGCCTCGGGATTGGTCATGCCCTCGAAATAACACAACACCACAGCCAGCCGCTGCCGCGGCGGCAGCGCCTGCACGGCCTGCCGCACCTGCAGACTTTCGTGCCGGGACTGCGCGTCCGGCGCAGGATCCGCCAGGTTCTCGGCCATGTCGTCCACCGGCTCGGCCGCCGGCGTACGCCGACGCATCGCATCCAGGCAGGCGTTGGCGATGATGCGATAGGCCCAGGTGAAGAAGGCCGCGCGCTCGGCGCGAAACGCCGCTGCGTGCGTCCATATCCGGCAGAACGCCTCCTGCACCGCGTCCTCGGCTTCCGCGGCCGACCCCAGCATGCGGCGCGCGACGGCGTGGGCGCGCGGCAGATAGCGCTCGACCAGCATACGGAATGCCTGCGCGTCTCCTCCGGCCACTCTTTCCATCAGGGCCGCATCGGAGGACGCATTGCTCCGTGTATCGGATATCTCGCTCGGCATGGATCGCTGCGGCATTCGTGGCTCGCGACATATCAATAACGCGCGGCACGGCCCGCGCGCGTACCCGAGGCAGATATGGCCGCTGACAATGCATGGGATCCCCGTCAGGGGAACTGGGCACCGCCGCCTGCGCCGGCGCGTTCGCGCAGCTTCTGCGCCATTGCATCGAATTCTTCCCGCGTGATCTGACCGTCGCCGTTGGCGTCGAGGCGCTGGAAGCGTTTTTCAGCCTGCTCCATGTACTCCTGCTTGCTGATTACGCCATCGCCGTTGGTATCCATGCGTTTAAAGGCTTCGTCCCCCAGGCGTTGCAGTCGCTGTCCCCGCTGGCCGACGCCGGCGGAGGGAGCGGGCTGGGACGTCTGGGCGTGCGCCTCGGCGGCGCACAGGGCACACAGGGCGCCCGCCGCCAGCAGTGCGGGAAAAATGCGGCTCATCACGCTTCCTTAGTTGGAAGACGGCGTGAACGTAACCGAACCCTGGCGCGTGTTGCCTTCCGGCCCGGTGACCGAGCGCGTCACCGTATTCGTGGAGGGGTCGTATCCGGTGGTCGCGCTGCGCTGCACGGTCTGGCCGGCGGCGTTGGTGATGCTGGTGTTGCGGGTCACGCTGTCGTTGCCGTTGGCAGTCACGGTATCAGTGAAACTGCCGCTCTTGCCGGTGCTGGTGGTGTAGGTGCCGCTGCGCTGCCCGTCTGCTGCCGTGCCGGTGTATGTGCGTGTAGTGCCGTTGGGCGAGGTCACCGTTTTATTGAAAGCGCCGGTCGACGGGTCATAGGTCTTGGTGGCGGTACGGTTCCACGTCTGGCCGCTGGCGTTGGTCACCGAAGTGCTGCGCGTGAGACCATTGCGAAGGTTGCCGGTAACTGATCCGCTGTAGCTTCCGGTCTTTCCCGCGCCCGTCGTAAAGGTACCGCTGCGGTGAATATTGCGCGCCTGGGCGCTATCCGCAGCGGCGCACAGCGCCAGCAGGCTCAGTGCCGCGACGGCGGCGGGGATGGTCCTGAAAGAAGATGACATGGCATGCTCCTGAAGGGTTGATTGACCCTTGCGGGCCCTGCTGCTGATACGCACGCCGTGAACCATCCCCTGCGCGCCGCCGAATATATTTTTATTTTCGATACCCCTCAGGGACTTGGCCAGCCCCTGGTCGTTCCGGGCACTGTCCGTGGACAACTTTTTCATGGCTCCTCGATGCAGTAGCCGCGGAGAAACATCTGCACTCTGCGGGCGCACCAGATGAAAGATGGCTTCAATACAATTCGCGGCGGCTCGTTTGCTGCCATCAATGAGGATCGTGCGCGGCACTATCGCTATCTCGATCAGCCAATTTCTCCGTACCTACGCATCGAGTTCTTCATAATGGCGGAAGATCCCTTCCTGATTGAACGGTATCCGTCGTTGCGACTGCAGATAAGCGGTGATTCCCGGCAGCGCTTCGACTCGATCATGTAACGCGTCGAGCAGCGGATATTTGCCGCTCGATTTTTTCATCGCGTGCGGAAATGCGTAGCGCAGCCCGGCGACGATCTGGAACACCGAAAGATCGACGTAACTCAATTTCCTGCCGACCATATAACGACCGCCATTCCGCTCGATGACGCGCTCGAAATAACCGAGAAATTTCGGCAACCGCTCCTTGCGGAAATCCACGGCACGGCGGCGCGCCTCCGGTTTCTGCTCCTCATAGTATAAATTGGCGCTGATCGGATGGTGCGTGTCGTGGATTTCGACGACGAAATCAGCGACCGTCAATTGCAATTGATGCGCCCACAGCCGGCCGGCCTCGTCTTTTGGCGCCAGATTGTGCCGCGCGCCGAGAAACAAAAGGATGTTCGCAGTCTGACCGATGATTTGTTTGCCGGCTTTCAGAAACGGCGGCGCGAACGATGGATGTTTTATCCCTTCGTTTTCGAGCCATCGAATCAACACGGCTTCGCCGCCGCGTCTGCGCGCGACATCAACATAATCGACGCCGGCCTGTTCCAGCGCGAGCCGGACAAACTCGCCGCGCCCCTGTATCGATGGCCAGTAAAAAAGCTCGTATCGCATGATGGATTTCCGGGGGTGCCGGTGACAAGCACCGCCTTCAAAGGCGGCGCCTGACCAGAATCATGTTAGCGCGCAGCGCTGGGCTGCGCAAACATGACACGGTCTGAAGCCCACAAATAAAAATGCCCTGCGGATACGCAGGGCATCATGGATTTGGTTGCGGGGGTAGGATTTGAACCTACGACCTCCGGGTTATGAGCCCGACGAGCTACCAGACTGCTCTACCCCGCGTCAGATGAGGGGCGGATTCTAGCAATCCGCGTTCGTGCGCGTCAAACCGATTCAGGAAATCCGTTCAATTCAGCGCCGGTCTGGAATCGCTGCCGGCGGAATCGGCCTCCGCCGGCATCACGATTTCAAGCGTGTCCTGCTGCCCGGCTTCTTCCCGCGCGGGAGAAAGCGCCGGTGTTTCCACCAGCTGGCCCAGTTCGTCGAGCGACGGCAACTCCTCGAGCGAGCGCAGATTCAGGTCGTCGAGAAACTGTTTGGTGGTCGCCAGCAGCTCGGGACGGCCGGGCACTTCGCGATTGCCTACAACATCGATCCAGCCGCGCGCCTGCAGCGCCTTGATGATGCCGGTCGAGACGACGACGCCGCGGATATCCTCGATATCGCCGCGCGTGACCGGCTGCCTGTAAGCGATGATCGCAAGCGTCTCCAGCACCGCGCGTGAATAGCGCGGCGGCTTTTCCGGCCTGAGCCGGTCGATGAAGCGCTGAAATTCGGGACGCGTGCGGAAACGCCAGCCGCTGGCGACGCTGACCAGTTCCACGCTCCGCCCCTGCCAGTCATCGGCCAGATCGGTGAGCAGCCGGCGCAGAGTCTCAGTACCCAGATCTTCATCGAACAATTTTTTCAGATCAGCCAGCGACAGCGGTTCGCTGCTGGCCAACAATGCGGCTTCCAGAATTTGCTTGGCCTGCTGCACGTCAAACAGTTGGGACATGGGTCGCCTTCAGGTAGATCGGCGCGTACGGCGCCTGTTGAGTGACCTCGATCAGGAACTCGCGCGCCAGTTCGAGGATCGCCAGGAAGGTCACCACCAGTTTCGGCACGCCCTCTTCGGGCGCGAAGAGCTGTGTGAATTCGAGCAATCCCGCTTCGCGCAACCTGCGCAGCACCAGACTCATGTGCTCGCGCACCGACAGCTCGCCGCGTGTGATACGGTGGTGACGGCTGACGCTCGCACGCTGCACCAGCCACAGCCATGCCTGCCGCAAATCCTCGGCGTTGACATCGGGCAGCGCCTGTCCGGCTGCGCGCTCGATTTCGATCTGTACCAGCTCGAAATCGCGGCCGGCTTGCGGCAATGCGTCGAGGCGCTGCGCGGCCAGCTTCATCTGTTCGTAAGCAAGCAGCCGGCGCACCAACTCGGCGCGCGGGTCGCTTTCCTCGTCGCTCGCGGCCGTCGGACGCGGCAGCAGCATGCGCGACTTGATCTCGATCAGCACCGCCGCCATCACCAGATACTCGGCCGCGAGTTCGAGCGAGCGCCGCCGCATCACCTCGACGTACTCGAGGTATTGCGCGGTCAACCGCGCCATCGGAATGTTCAGCACGTCGAGATTGTTCTGACGGATCAGATACAGCAACAGGTCGAGCGGCCCCTCGAAGGTGTCGAGGAAGACTTCAAGCGCATCGGGGGGGATGTAGAGATCGTGCGGCAGTTCCAGCACCGCTTCGCCGCGATACCTGGCGATCGGGGTAACAATGGACGCGGTGGACGTCTCGGCAGACTGCATGAGAGCGCATTCTACCGCGAATCCGCGGTCAGCTGTAGTGCAATCCCATCGCTTCGCGCACGTCGCGCATCGTTTCCTCGGCCAGCTTCTGCGCCTTTTCGCAGCCGTCGGCGATCACGTTCCTGACCAGTGTCGGATCATCGAGGTAGCGCTGCGCGCGCTCGCGCATCGGCTGCAGTTCCGCGATCACCGCGTCGATCACCGGCTGTTTGCATTCGAGGCAGCCGATGCCGGCGTTGCGGCATCCCTGTTGCACCCATTGCCGGCGCGGCTCATCCGAATAGACCTGATGCAACTGCCACACCGGGCACTTGTCGGGATCGCCGGGATCGCTGCGTTTTACGCGCGCGGGATCGGTCGGCATGGTGCGGATCTTTTTGGCGATGCTGTCGTCGCTCTCGCGCAGACCGATGGTGTTGTTGTAGGACTTCGACATCTTCTGACCGTCGAGCCCCGGCATTTTCGACGCCTCCGTCAGCAGCGCCTTCGGCTCGCTCAGGATCATTTTGCCCCCGCCTTCCAGATAGCCGAACAGCCGTTCGCGGTCGCCGAGAGCGAGATTCTGCGCCTTTTCGAGCAGCGCCCGCGCTTCTTCCAACGCCGCGGCGTCGCCCTGTTCGAGAAACCGGGTGCGCGCTTCGCGGTAAACCTTGGCGCGTTTGGCGCCGAGTTTCTTGATCGCGGCCTCGGCTTTCTGCTCGAAGCCCGGCTCGCGGCCGTAGATGTGGTTGAAGCGGCGCGCGATCTCCCGCGTGAACTCGACGTGCGGCACCTGGTCCTCGCCGACCGGCACGCGGTTGGCGCGGTAGATCAGGATGTCGGCGCTTTGCAGCAGCGGATAACCGAGAAAACCGTAGGTCGACAGGTCCTTGTTGGCCAGTTTTTCCTGCTGGTCCTTGTAGGTCGGCACGCGCTCGAGCCAGCCAAGCGGCGTGATCATCGACAGCAGCAGGTGCAGTTCAGCGTGCTGCGGCACGCGCGACTGGATGAACAACGTCGCCTGTGCCGGATCGACGCCCACCGCCAGCCAGTCGATGATCATGTCCCAGGTATTCGCCTCGATGATCTGCGGCTCGTCGTAATGCGTGGTCAGCGCATGCCAGTCGGCGACGAAGAACAGGCACTGGAATTCGTGCTGCAGCGCGACCCAGTTCTTCAGCACGCCGTGATAATGCCCGAGGTGCAGCGCGCCGGTCGGACGCATGCCGGAAAGAACGCGGTCAACGAACATGGTCGGTCATCTTTCCGTTCACAACGTCGTCATCAGCCGCAATACTTTGTCCGGGGCGATGCCGAGCACGGCGCCGACGACGGACATGGAAATATGAACCAGCGGCCACAGCACCCCGCCCAGCAGTCCGCTGACCAGAAGTATGATCAGGATGATCAGGCCGAATTGCTCGATCTGCGCGAAACGCCACGCGGCGCGATGCGGCAGCAGACTGACCGCGATACGCCCGCCGTCGAGCGGCGGCAACGGCAGCAGATTGAGCACAAAAAATACCACGTTGACGAAAATGCCGCAGGCACCGACCAGGATCAGCCATGTCGCCGCCGGATTATCGCCGGCCAGCCCGTCGCCAATCTTGAACACCAGTCCCCAGCCGAACGCCATCAGCAGATTGCTGAACGGCCCCGCCGCCGCGACCCACAGCATGTCGCGCTTGGGATGGCGCAGCTTCGCAAAATTGACCGGCACCGGCTTGGCCCAGCCGAACATGACGCTGGTCAGCAGCAGACTGACCAGCGGCACGACGATGGTGCCGACCGGATCGATGTGCCGCAGCGGATTGAGACTGATGCGGCCGGCGGCTTCCGCCGTCATGTCGCCAAAATGGCGGGCGACGTAACCGTGCGCCGCCTCATGCAGCGTGATCGCGAACAGGATCGGCAGCGCGAACACGGCGATTTTCTGGACAGTGCTGAGAGTCTCTAACATGATGAAACGCGCGATGCGCCGATCAGGTCAAATTTCTCCCATACCGGCGCGCAGCCTTCCGGAATCGCCGGCAGATTGCCGAGATCGTGGCGGCTTTCGTGCGGCGAGTGAAAATCGGAACCGGCCGAGGCCGCGAGTCCGAAGCGGCGCGCCAGCCCGGCGAATGTCGCGTACTGCTGCGGGCTGTGACTGCCGCTGACAACCTCGATCGCGGCGCCGCCGCGCTCGCGAAACTCCGCCAGCAGTTCGTGCATTTCGGACGTGCTCATCGGATAACGCCCCGGGTGTGCGATCACCGCGGCGCCGCCGCTGCCGTTGATCCAGTCGACGGCGTCCGACAGCGCCGCCCACTGGTGCGGCACGTGGCCTGGCCGGCCGTTGCCGAGATAGCGCTTGAACGCTGCCGCGATGTCTTTGACCAGCCCCTGCTGTACCAGGAAGCGCGCGAAATGGGTGCGGCCGACGATTTCGGGATTGTCGGCAAATTGCCGCGCGCCGTCGAAGCTGCCGTCGATGCCCAGTTCTTCGAGCGCCGCGGCGATGGCGCGGGCGCGACCGGTGCGGCCGGCGCGCGTCGCCGCCAGTCCAGCCTGCAACCGGGCATCGCCGGGATCGATGCCGAGGCCCACGATGTGCAGAGTCTGGCCGCGCCACGTCACCGAAATCTCGACGCCGTCGATCAGCGCGATACCGTGCGCCGCGGCGGCTTCGCGCGCCGCGGCAAGGCCGCCGGTTTCGTCGTGATCGGTCAGCGCGAGCGCGGCGACGCCGCGCTCGCGTGCCCGCGCCAGCAGTTGGTCCGGGCGCAGGATGCCATCCGAAAATGTCGAATGGCAGTGCAGGTCGATATTGATCAGAGGAATGATGGCGCGCCAACCGGGCGCGAAAAAAACAATACGATGAAAGATTTTAGCAGATCGTCCGCCGGCGCGCCGGGCATGCCGTTGCGGCGCGCGGCACCGGCTTCATGGCAGATGAATATCCCCTATAATGCGCCTGTGGTATCGCCGGAAATCGAATGAGACACAGGTAATATGAATCGCAACCAGATGATCATGCTCGGCATCGCAGCGGCCAACATCGCGCTGATCCTGCTGTTTCCGCCGTACGATATCCATTCGATCGCAAATTCGCAGGTTCCGGTATTCGGCGGATTCAGTTGCGTTTTCAGCCACGACCCGCACATGAGCATCAACAGCGGGGTACTGTATCTGGAGCTGTTCGTGGTTCTGGTCAACGCCGGCATCGGCTGGCTGCTGCTGAGCCCCCCGCATCCCGGTGCAAAGCGCAATCGCATCAAGTTGCAGAACGCAACGCTGATCGTGGTCGCCGTGAATCTGGTGGTCATCGTGCTGTTTCCGCCGTTCGAGTCGGCCTATACGCTGAGCAAGGCGGCGATCCCGAACTTCGAAGGCTTCTATTTCATTTTCGCGCGACGGCCGGACCACGTGATCGTCACCTCGATCCTGTATCTCGAAGTGTTCCTGGTGCTTATCAACGGCGGGCTGTTCTGGCTGATCTTCCGCGACCGCAAACCGGAGGCACTGACCCCCGAACAGGCTTACGCGCTGATGATGGAAATACACGGCAAAGGGACGAAGAAATCCCCCTGAACACCCGTTCGGGAAGCTGCAGCAAAGTTTTCTGATTTTTACGCGGCTTGATGCAGCCGGCTTTGCGCCGGCACGTGGCGCACCAGAAATTCCATCTGGTCGGACAGAATGCGCCGGTTGGTCAGGATCAGGTATTCGGCGCGGTTTGGCACATACGGCAGGTACAGCAGTTCCATCTGCGCCTTTTCCGGCGTGCGGTCGCTCTTCTTTTCATTGCAACTGCGGCACGCGGTGACCACGTTCATCCAGGTATCCTTGCCGCCGCGCGAGAACGGGATCACGTGGTCGCGCGTCAGCTTCGATCCCGGAAAAATGTCGCCGCAGTATGCGCACAGATAGCGGTCGCGGTGGAACAGTTCGCGGTTGTTGAGCGGCGGCACCTGGCCGAAAGCGCGCATCGCCATCGCCTTGCCCTTGATCGCGATGATGCTGCTGGCGGTGATTTCCGAACGCTCGCCCGACAGCCGGTTGAATCCACCGTGTACGGTGAACGCGTGCTCGCCGGCGGTCCACGCGATCAACTGCTTCGCATAGTAGAAGCAGGCGTGCTGCCAGGTGATCCAGCGGTGCGGAATGCCGTTGGTGTCAAGCGTCAGGATCAGCGGAAAACCGTTGCCGCGAACTGTCGATCCGATATCAACCGTGCTCAACATAAGGTCTTGACCGTGATTTCATGCGGTTGCACCGCAATTTACCAGATTTTTCCCGATTTTTAATGTCCGGCCCGGATTTTCTTCGCAAAATCCGTCCATCCTCCACCTTCCAGCCGCAGTTCCCTGGCAAAAGAAAATCGCCGTTCGGATTTCCTGGTTAAAATTCCAGCTTTTTATGGCGCCCGGCCATAAATCGACTTATAATAGCCAAAACATATGGTTATATTGATTCTGAAGAGTTGTTCCTGATGTCCTTTTCGACCCTCGGTCTGGCGCCCGAATTGCTGCGCGCAGTTTCGGAACAGGGCTACACCGAAGCAACCCCGATCCAGCAGAAAGCGATCCCCGCAGTGCTCGCACGCCACGATATCATGGCCTGCGCGCAAACCGGCACCGGCAAGACCGCCGGTTTCTCGCTGCCGATCCTGCAGTTGCTCGCCCCCCAGCAGAACACCAGTCCGTCACCGGCGCGGCATCCGGTGCGCGCGCTGGTGCTGACGCCCACGCGCGAACTCGCGGCGCAGGTCGAGGACAGCGTGCGCACCTACGGCAAATATCTGACGCTGCGTTCCGCCGTCGTCTTCGGCGGTGTCGACATCGCCCCCCAGATCGCGGCGCTGCGCGCCGGCGTTGAAATCCTGGTGGCGACGCCGGGGCGGTTGCTCGATCACGTGCAGCAGAAGACCGTCAATCTGTCGCGCGTCGAGATCCTGGTGCTGGACGAGGCCGACCGCATGCTCGACATGGGGTTCCTGCCCGACATCAAGCGCATTCTGGCGCTGCTGCCGCCGACGCGGCAGAACCTGCTGTTCTCGGCGACGTTTTCCGACGACATCAAGAAGCTCGCCGGCCAGTTGCTGCGCGCGCCGGTGGTGATCGAAGTCGCGCGGCGCAATGCACCGGCCGACCTGGTCAGCCACATGACTTATGAAGTCGAGCCGCCGCGCAAACGCGCACTGCTCGTGCATCTGATCCAGTCGCGCGGCATGCGGCAGGTGCTGGTGTTCACGCGCACCAAGCGCGACGCCGACCGGCTGGCGCGCGAACTGGTGCGCGACGGCATCGACGCCACCGCGATCCACAGCGACCGCTCGCAGGCCGAACGGATGAAGGCGCTCGACGATTTCAAGAACGGTGCAGTCGGCGTGCTGGTCGCGACCGACATCGCGGCGCGCGGTCTCGATATCGAGGAACTGCCGTTCGTCATCAACTACGAGCTGCCGTACACCGCGGAGGATTACGTGCATCGCATCGGCCGCACCGGCCGCGCCGGCAGCACCGGCGAGGCCATCTCGCTGGTCAGCCGCGATGAAATCAAATTGCTGGAGGACATCGAGCGCCTGCTGAACCGCCGGCTGCCGCGGCAGCCGCTGCCTGAACTCGGCGCCGACAGAAAACGCGCAAAACCGCACGGCCGTTCTCCGCAGACACCGAGAGCGCCCACGCCCGCGTCCGGCGGTTTCGATTATTCCGCGCCCTACACTCCGCGGCCCACTGCCGCCGCGTCGGCAACAGTCGCCCCAACGGCTGCGCGCGCCAAGCCTGCAAAACAGGTCGCCGCGCTGCTCGGCGGTCTCGCCGTCAAAAAGTCATGATTTCTGTCCGGGAGCTTTTGCTTTCCGGGCTTTCCGCGTCAACGGCGCGAAGGAAGGAATCAGGCCTTGGCCGCGGCATTGCTGTTCAAGCAGCGCAACGAACTCGTCGGCCGGGCGCGGCCGGCTGAACAGGTATCCCTGCACGTAATCGCAGCGGTGTTCCCGCAGAAACTGCACCTGCTGCTCGGTTTCAACCCCCTCCGCGATCACTTCCATGCCGAGGCTGTGTCCCAGATTGATCACCGCGCACACGATCGCCGCCGCGTCTTCGTCGTCGCCAAGCTCGTGCACGAACGAGCGGTCGATCTTGAGCGTATTGACCGGGAAACGCTTCAGATAACTGAGGCTTGAATAGCCGGTGCCAAAATCGTCGATGCCGAGCTGGACGCCGAGCGCCTTGAGGCGCTCCAGAATCTTGATGACCTCCTCCGGATTGTGCATCACCATGCTTTCGGTCAGTTCGAGATCGAGATACCGCGCCGGCAGCCCGGTATCGTTCAGCGCCTGCTCCACGGCGCCGACCAGATCGTAGCGGACCAGCTGGCGCGCCGACAGATTGATCGAGACCGGCATCGCCGGCAGGTTCCGGTCCTGCAGGAATTTGTTGAACGCGCATGCCTGTCGCAGCACCCATTCCCCGATCGGCACGATCAGGCCGGTCTCCTCGGCCAGCTTGATGAACTCCTGCGGCTGCAGCAGCCGGTTGTCCTCCCCGGCGATGCGCAGCAATCCTTCCATGCCGAAAATGCGCCCCGTCGTCAGATCCACCTTCGGCTGGTAATACAGGACGAACTGGTTTTTTTCGAGCGCCTGCTGCAGCATGTTCTGCACTTCGAGACGCTTGACGATCGCCTGATTCATTTCAGGCGAATAGAACTGGTAGTTGTTCTTGCCGAGTTCCTTGGCCTTGTACATCGCGGCATCGGCGTTGCGCAGCAGCATCTGGACGTCGCGTCCGTCGCGCGGGAAAACGCTGACGCCGATACTGCACGATATGCCGAGCTCGTTGCCGTCGAACTGCCACGGCAGCGCCACCGACTTCAGCACGCGCTGTATCGCCACCGACAGCGCCTCGCCGCGGTTTTCGCCCGACAGCAGCAGCACAAACTCGTCGCCGCCGAGCCGGCCGACGGTGTCGCTTTCGCGCAGACACGACTGCATGCGCTTGGCGATCGTCTGCAGCAGCTGGTCGCCGCGATTGTGGCCGAAGGTGTCGTTGATCAGCTTGAAATTGTCGAGGTCGACCAGCGCCACCGCGACCACCGAATGACTGCGCTGCGCGTTGACCATCATGCGCCGCAGGCGGTCGTTCAACAGCAGACGGTTCGGCAGATTGGTAACAGGGTCATGGTTCGCTAGATATTCGAGTTTTTCGCGGTTCAGCCGGACCTTGGTGACGTCCTCGATGAAACCCTCGATGAAGACCGGATAGTCGTCCTCGTCGGCCACCATCCCGCGCGCCCACACCCATTTAACGGCGTCATCCCGGCAGACGATGCGATGTTCGATCAGAAAGCGGTGTTTGTCCTTGATCGCGGAACGGATCTCGTCGCGCACGCGCTTGCGGTCATCGGGGTGGATGATCTGCGCATACGAGATGGAACCGTTGAACAGCAGTTCGTCCGGGCGATAACCGGTCAGCCGCAGGCAGCCTTCGCTGACGAATTCCATCGTCCAGTCCGCATCGTCCCGACAGCGGTAAACCATGCCGTCGAGATTGCTCAGCAACCCGACCAGCACCCGCTCCTTGTCCGGCAGAGCCGGATCCGAGGTCTGTATCTTGTCGCTGATGGGTGCGCCCACCAGTTGCTTGCTCACGCGCGTTATGTCCGCCGTTATGTCTTATGAGAATCTGTACGGAATATCGCCATGCCGGCCACCCTTCGCGACTGCATGCCGCCCCCTCCTCTCCGTACGGACGGCAATCATTGCGGCTTGGCCGCCCAACGTCAAGTGCGATCGAAATCCGGCGAACGGCCGCGCCGTTCCGACACACGGGAAAAGTCAGGGCTTCTTATTTCTTCTTGAACCGCAACCCGCCGTCGGCCACATCCACATTGACTGTGTCCTTGGCTACGAAGCGGCCTTCGAGGATTTCGCGCGCGAGCGGATTCTCGATCTCGCTCTGGATCGCGCGCTTCAGCGGACGCGCGCCGTAGACCGGGTCGAAACCGGCCTTGGCGATATGCGCGAGCGCGGCATCCGTGACGTTGAGCCTGATCTCCATCTTTGCGAGACGGCGTTCGACCAGCGACAACTGGATTTTGGCGATGGCCTGGATGTTGCGGTCGTCGAGCGGATGGAACACGATGATCTCGTCGACGCGGTTGATGAACTCGGGGCGAAAGTGCGCCTTGACCTCGTCCAGCACCGCGGCCTTGACCACATCGTATTTTTCGCCAGCCAGTTGCTGGATCATCTGCGAGCCGAGGTTCGACGTCATCACGATCACCGTGTTCTTGAAGTCCACGGTGCGCCCCTGTCCGTCGGTCATGCGGCCGTCGTCGAGCACCTGCAGCAGCACATTGAACACGTCGGGGTGCGCCTTCTCGATTTCGTCGAGCAGGATCAGGCTGTACGGTTTGCGCCGCACCGCTTCGGTCAGATAGCCGCCCTCCTCGTAGCCGACGTAGCCGGGCGGCGCGCCGATCAGGCGCGCGACCGAGTGCTTCTCCATGAATTCGCTCATGTCGATGCGGATCAGGTGCTCCTCAGAATCGAACAGGAACGACGCCAGCGCCTTGCACAGTTCGGTCTTGCCGACGCCGGTCGGGCCGAGGAACATGAACGAGCCGTACGGACGGTTCGGATCGGCGAGTCCCGAGCGCGAGCGGCGGATCGCGTCCGACACCAGGCGCACCGCCTCGTCCTGACCGACCACGCGGTTGTGCAGCCGTTCTTCCATCTGCAGCAGTTTGTCGCGCTCGCCCTGCATCATCTTCGACACCGGGATGCCGGTTGCGCGCGACACCACCTCGGCGATCTCCTCGGCGCCGACCTGGGTGCGCAGCAGTTTGTGCTGCTGTTCGGCGCCCTTCTTGCCGGACTTTTCCGCAGCCTTCAGCTGCGCTTCGAGCTGCGGCAGCCTGCCGTACTGGAGTTCAGCGAGCTTGTCGTACTGGCCCTTGCGCTGCAGGTCGGCCATCTGCGCGCGCAGCCTGTCGATCTCTTCCTTCACGTGTTGCGCGCCCTGCACCTGCGCCTTCTCGGCTTTCCAGATTTCGTCGAGGTCCGCGTATTCCTTTTCGAGCCGCTTGATCTCGGCCTCGATCGAAGCCAGCCGTTGCTTCGACGCCTCGTCCTTTTCCTTCTTCACCGCTTCGCGCTCGATCTTGAGCTGGATCAAACGGCGGTCGAGCTTGTCCATCGCCTCCGGCTTGGAGTCGATCTCCATCTTGATACGCGACGCCGCCTCGTCGATCAGGTCGATCGCCTTGTCGGGCAGGAAGCGATCGGTGATGTAGCGCTGCGACAGCTCGGCCGCGGCGACGATCGCCGGGTCGGTGATCTCGACGCCGTGGTGGACTTCATACTTCTCCTGCAGGCCGCGCAGGATCGCGATCGTCGATTCGACCGACGGCTCGTCCACCAGCACCTTCTGGAAGCGGCGTTCGAGCGCAGCGTCCTTCTCGATGTACTTGCGGTATTCGTCGAGCGTTGTGGCGCCGATGCAATGCAGCTCGCCGCGCGCCAGCGCCGGTTTCAACATATTGCCGGCGTCGATCGCGCCTTCGGCCTTGCCGGCGCCGACCATGGTGTGGATTTCGTCGATGAAGACGATGATGCGGCCTTCCTCGTGCGCGATTTCCTTCAGCACGGACTTCAGCCGTTCCTCGAACTCGCCGCGGTATTTGGCGCCCGCCAGCAACGCCGCCATGTCGAGCGAAAACACCTGTTTATTCTTCAGCGATTCCGGCACCTCGCCGTTGACGATGCGCTGCGCGAGGCCCTCGACGATCGCAGTCTTGCCGACGCCGGGTTCGCCGATCAGCACCGGGTTGTTCTTGGTGCGTCGCTGCAGGATCTGGATCACGCGGCGGATTTCGTCGTCGCGTCCGATCACCGGATCGAGCTTGCCGCTGCGCGCCTGCTCGGTGATGTCCACCGTGTATTTCTTCAGCGCCTCGCGGCTCCCTTCGGCCTCGGCGCTGTTGACGCTCTCGCCGCCGCGCACTGCGGCAATCGCCTGTTCGAGCGGCTGGCGCGCGCCGCCGTGCTGCTTGAACAGCTTGCCGGTCTCGCCTTTGTCCTGCGTCAGCGCCAGCAAAAACATCTCCGACGCGATGAACTGGTCGCCGCGTTTCTGCGCTTCCTTGTCGGTCACGTTCAGCAGATTGGCGAGATCGCGCGACACGTTGACTTCGCCGGCCGTGCCCTCGACCTTCGGTAGCCGCTGCAGCGCGCCTTCGAGCGCAGTGGTCAGCGCCGGCACGTTGACGCCGGCGCGCGCCAGCAGCGAGCGCGTGCCGCCATCGTCCTGCTGGATCAGCGCCAGCAGCAGGTGCTGCGGCTCGATATAGGAATGGTCGCGGCCGACCGCCAGGCTCTGGGCATCGGCCAGCGCCTGCTGGAATTTGGTGGTGAATTTATCCAAACGCATGGTTGATCCTCTTGATTTTCTTACCCACAAATGGGGCATCACCCTCCATTTTCAAGCACCTGATTGGGTAAAATGCGCCATGCCTGATGAATTTGCAAACCTGGCCGCCGTCGTTGAAGACGACGTCGCGCGCGCGCTGGCCGAGGACATCGGCAGCGGCGACCTGACCGCGCAACTGGTTCCCGCCGGCAACACAGCCAAAGCCACCGTCATCAGCCGTGTGCCGGCGGTGATCTGCGGCGCGCTGTGGTTCAACGCGGTGTTCCGCCGGCTCGATCCACAGGTGGACATCGAATGGTCGGGCACAGGCGGCGACGGCAACCTGGTGCAGCCCGGCCAGCAACTATGTACATTGGAAGGCAACGCGCGCGCGCTGTTGGCCGGCGAACGCACCGCGCTCAATTTCCTGCAAATGCTGTCGGCAGTGGCGACCGCGACCCGCCGCTACGTCGATGCGATCAGCGGCACACGCGCGCAGATCGTCGACACGCGCAAAACGCTGCCCGGCCTGCGTATCGCAGAAAAATACGCGGTGCGCGTCGGCGGCGGCGTCAATCACCGGATCGGACTGTTCGACGGCATCCTGATCAAGGAAAACCACATCGCGGCGGCCGGCAGCATCGCCGCCGCGTTCGAGCAAGCACAACATGCCGCACCGTCCGGCGTCTGGGTTCAGGTTGAAGTGGAAAACCTCGATCAACTGCGCGAGGCGCTAGCCGCCGGCGCGAAAATGATCCTGCTCGATAACATGGACCTCGGACAACTGCGGGCGGCGGTCCAGTTGAACGCCGGCCGCGCGCAGCTCGAAGCATCGGGCGGCGTCACGCTCGACAACGTGCGCGCGATTGCGGAAACCGGCGTGGACCGAATTTCGATCGGCAGCCTGACCAAGGACATCGCAGCGGTCGATCTGTCGCTGCGCTTCGATACGGCAACGCGATAGAATCGTTTTGATCTATGAGCAGCGCAATTTACAACAACTGGGCCGCGAACATCGCCGTCGTCCTCGCCACGATATTCGCGGTAATCGCCGCCGCCTTCACCCATTACGAAGGGCTGGCCTGGATCAACCGGACGCTCGCGCACGTCGGCCATCCGCGGCGGCGCAGCGTGCTCTACGCAGTGCTGTCGCTGATCGCGCTGCATATCGCCGAAATCTGGATTTTCGCGATCGCCTATTACGCGCTGCTGCTGTGGTCCGATACCGGACACCTCAACGGCGCCAACGGCAACATTTTTGAGTACGTTTATTATTCAGCGACCGTCTTCACCACCCTGGGTGTCGGCGACATACTGCCGACAGGCCCGATCCGCTTTCTTACCGGCACCGAGGCGCTGACCGGATTCGTGCTGATAGGCTGGTCGGCGTCCTTCACCTATCTCAAAATGGAACATTTGTGGAAGCCGCGCTAGCGCCGGCGTCCGCCGCCTGAAACCGCACGCCGATGGCAAGAACCACTTACTCCCCGCTCGCGCTGCTCAACGCCTGGCTCGACGACCGCTGCACGAGCCGCGCGGCAGCGCTGTCGTTCTTCGCGATCTTCTCGCTGGCGCCAATCCTGTTGCTGCTGATTGTCATCACCGGCCACTTCGTCGGCTCGGCGTCGGTGGTGAATCAGATCACCTCGATCACGCAGCAACTGGTCGGCCCCAGCACCGCCGGCCTGCTGCACAACATGCTGGTCAACGTGCGCTGGCAGAATGCGAACGGCTGGCCGGCAACGCTGGCGCTGGCGATGTTTCTGATCGGCGCGACCTCGGCGTTCGACGAACTGAAGGAAAGCCTCGACGACATCTGGGGCACGCGCAAGAACTCGTCGGGCACGCTGCGCGCGATCTGGAGCCGCATCCTCGCGTTCATCCTGATCGGGTTTCTCGCGCTGCTGGTGCTGGCTTCGGTCAGCCTCGATGCTTTCCTGAAACTATTGTCCGATAACGTGCTGGCAATGTTCGGCCTCGCCAAACTGGAAATTTTCCGCAGCCTGTCGCTGCTGATCACGACCGGGCTGATCGGCCTGTTCTTCCTGCTGATCTTCAAATGGCTGCCCGCCGCCCGCGTGTCGTGGCGCGAGGCAAGGCACGTTTCGATTCTGGCGACCGCGTTGTTTCTGATCGGCCATTTCGCGATCCGGCTCTATATCAAAAGCTCGCATGGGCTGTCGGTCTACGGCGCGGCGGGTTCACTCGTGGTATTGCTGCTGTGGGTATATTATTCCGCTGCCATACTGTTTTTAAGCGCGGAGATCGGGAAGCTGTGGTGGGGGATTGGGGAAAGGTAGCAACGTAAATTCTATTTGTTTTGGGTGGTTTACTTTTAGTCAGGCGAAATGATCAAGATGGGTCTCAAGTTACCGGAGAAGGAAGTTTCCTATGTCAGAGGACAAGCGTCTTGATAGGCTACTCGACTACACCAAATTCCACATTGGCGTCTACCTTTCGGCTGTCGGTGGCATGGTCAGCATAGCGGCACTCGCGGGCAATAAAGATACAAATTTGCCAGCTCTCAAATCAGTGTTTGAATCGCCCCTATTTGAGTAGACACCTTTGAGCCTTAAACTTAAGGCTAACAGGGGGTGTTATGAGTGGCAAGCGCTATGCGGAGGAGTTGAAGGTTGAGGCGGTACGGCAGGTCACGGAAAGGGGCTACCGGGTAA
>DATKOF010000032.1:0-2122 GCA_035524795.1 Burkholderiales bacterium | reverse complement strand
TGGCGTTACCGGCAGTCGTTTTCGAACACGTTGTCCGCGTTCTGGTCGGCGCCGGCGCTGCCGGCCGCCATCGACGCGCTGCATGAGGCGGATCGCAGCGGAATGTTCGCACTGATTGCAGAAACCGGCGCGCAGGCCGCGCTCGAACACCAGAAACAGTCATTGCGCAACATCGCAACCGGCATTCTGGCCGGCGATTTCATCAAACAGGCGCTGCGCCAGGGCATGCTGCAATCACAGGCGCATCTCGAGCGGGGGTTGACCTTTCTTGCCTCGATCGGCGCCACTGCACCGTTCATCGGCCTGTTCGGCACAGTGTGGGGCATCTATCACGCGCTGGTCGGACTGGCGGGCTCGACCCAAGTGGTGCTGGAAAAAGTTGCCGGCCCCGTCGGTGAAGCGCTGATCATGACCGCGGGCGGCCTGTTCGTCGCAATTCCCGCAGTGCTCGGCTACAACGCCTGCGTACGCGCCAACCGTCTGGTACTGGCTCAGCTCGACGCTTTCGCCCACGCGCTGTACGCCTATCTCGCCGCAGGCATCCGCCTTGAACCCCGGGAATCCCCAGGCAGGGCAGCTTCATCTATCCCGGCACCGAAAGCGCAGAGCATCTAAAGGAATTCGATGATGGAAATGGAATTCCTTGAAGGTGGCAGCGCCGCGCCGATGGCCGAGATCAACACCACGCCGCTGGTGGACGTGATGCTGGTATTGCTGGTTATCTTCATCATCACCGCGCCGCTGTTTCATGAAGCGGTGCAGATCGACCTGCCGCGCGTCGACAGCAGAAAACTCGACGACAAGCCGCTGGTGCTGCATGTCGCGATCGATCGAGACGGCGGCCTGTTCCTGGACGGCGCGCCGGTCGCGCACGAAGAACTCGCCGCGCGCTTCGCCGCGGCGGTCAGGGTCGGCACGGTCGCGCCGGAACTGCATCTGCGCGCCGATCGCGACACCCGCTATGAGGTTGTCACTGACGTGATGGCCACCGCACAGAACGCTGGCATCGCAAAAATCGCCTTCGTCACCGACCCGCAAACCGGCCGATGAGCACTTCCATGACACCCATTTTCAGTTTCGTTCCGGAGGAACCCACCGCACCCCCTCCAGTTTCATCGCGGCCTCCGGTTTTTTATTTTGCCGTGCGCCTGTCGCACCCGGCTTATTCATATTGTCACTTCTTATAAACAGGGAGAACATCATGCAGAAAAAAATCATTATCATGCTCGCCACGGCGCTTTTGCCGTTGGCAATGACTGCCGCGATAGCGGATGATCAGAGCGGCAACCCGTCAAACAGCGGTACGGCGTTGACGGAAGCCGAGAAAGCGCAAAAGCGGGCGCAATTGCTGCAAGAACTTGAAGCGATCAAGTCCGAATTGAAGCAACTCGACAGCGGAACATCCGCTGCCACCACCACAGAAACCGCCCCCGCGACGCCAGCAGCCGGCAGCGGGAAGACGCTGGGAGAAGTGGTTGTGATCAGCAGCAAACCCAAGGTATTTGAGCATCCGTCCGGCCAGACTGTTACTACCATCGACCGCGATAAATACAAGAACTCGCCAGCCTTCACCATTGGCGACGTGCTGACGCTGACCCCCGGCGTCACCGTCACCCAGGGCAACGGCCCGCGCGATATTTCAGTGTCAGTGCGCGGCTCCAATGCGCGTCAGACCTTCGGCATACGTAACATCCAGGTATTCGAAGATGGCTTTCCGGTCACCCAGCCCGACGGTCTCGCCCGTACCGACCTGATTGATCCGCACTCCTACGGTAATATCGATGTTTATCAGGGACCCTCCTCCGCGCTGTTCGGCAACTATGCGACCGGCGGCGCGATCAACTTCCAGACCCGTCCCGGCGACGACATCCGCGGCGCCGAACTCAGCCTCGATGCCGGCAGCTACGGCTACCGCAACGAGTACGTGACGGTCGGCAACAAGAAAGACCAGCACGAATACACGCTGTTCGCGAGTCATGTGTCCGGTGATGGCAGCACCGACCACACTGGATTCAATACGACCACAGAAAATTTCATCGCCACTTACGCGCCGACTGCAGCCGACAAATACACGTTCAAATTCGTGAATAACGATCTGGACACAGATTTGTCGATCCGCCTG
>DATKOF010000031.1:0-9150 GCA_035524795.1 Burkholderiales bacterium | reverse complement strand
ACGATGCGCGACGGCGAACAAAGCCCCGGCGCAGCGATGACCCGCGAGGAAAAAATGCGCATCGCGCGCCAGCTTGAGCGCCTGCGTGTGGACGTAATCGAGGCCGGCTTCGCCGCGGCGAGCCCTGGCGATGCACAGGCGATCCGCGCGATCGCCGGGGTGATCCGCGATTCGACCGTGTGCTCGCTGGCGCGCGCGATGGAGCGCGACGTACGCGCGGCCGGCGAGGCGATCAAGCCGGCCGCGCGCAGCCGCATCCACACTTTCATCGCGACCAGCCCGATCCATATGGAGAAGAAATTGCGGATGACGCCGGAGCAGGTGCTGGAAGCGGCGGTCGCGGCGGTCAGGCTGGCGCGCCAGTACACCGACGACGTCGAGTTTTCGGCGGAGGACGCGGTGCGCTCGGAGATGGATTTTCTGGCGCGTATTTTCGACACCGTGATCAAGGCCGGTGCGACGACGATCAACGTGCCCGATACCGTCGGCTACAGCATTCCGGCGCTGTGGGGCGAGCGCATCCGGCAGTTGATCGAGCGCGTGCCGGGCGCCGACAAGGTTGTCTGGTCAACGCACTGCCACAACGATCTCGGTCTTGCGGTCGCCAATTCGCTGGCGGCGGTGATGGCCGGCGCGCGCCAGGTCGAATGCACGATCAACGGCCTGGGCGAGCGCGCCGGCAATGCTGCGCTCGAGGAAATCGTGATGGCGGTGCGCACCCGCCCGGACGTGTTCCGATGCGATACCGGTATCGATACCACGCAGATCGTGCCGACCTCCAAGCTGGTGTCGACGATCACCGGTTACCCGGTCCAGCCGAACAAGGCGATCGTCGGCGCCAACGCGTTCGCACACGAGTCCGGCATCCATCAGGACGGCGTGCTCAAGCACCGCGAAACCTACGAGATCATGAGCGCGCAGGACGTCGGCTGGAACACCAACCGGCTGACGCTCGGCAAGCTGTCGGGGCGCAACGCGTTCAGGACGCGCTTGCAGGAACTCGGCATCAAACTCGAATCGGAGGATGCATTGAACACGGCGTTCAGACGCTTCAAGGATCTGGCCGACAAAAAGCGCGAGATTTATGATGAGGATTTGCAGGCGCTGATCACCGAGGAAAATCTTGAACAGGATGAGAACGAATATTTCAACCTGGTATCGTTGACCGCGCATTCGGAGACCGGCGAAGCGCCGTACGCAAAGATCGTGCTGGCGGAAGGCGGCGCCGAGAAGCCGGCGCAGGCTAAAGGCAGCGGTCCGGTTGACGCCTCATTCAAGGCGATCGAGAGCATTGTCCGGAGCGGCGCCGAACTGCTGCTGTATTCGGTCAACAACATCACCAGTGGCACCGATGCGCAGGGCGAGGTCACGGTGCGGCTTGCGAAGAGCGGGCGCATCGTCAACGGCCAGGGCGCCGACACCGACATCGTCGTTGCCTCAGCCAAGGCCTATATCAATGCGCTCAACAAGCTGCATTCCAGGCTGGAGAAACTGAATCCCCAGTTATAGGATGCAAAAGGATGTCCGTGGCCAGGTGGCTGATCGCAATCGGAGTCGTCCTCATCGTGATGGGTGTGCTGTGGCCGTGGCTTGCCGGGCTCGGCCTCGGCCATCTGCCCGGCGATATCCGGATCGAGCGCAAGGGGTCGGCTTTTATTTTCCGCTGGCCAGTTGCATCCTCGTGTCGCTGGTCATTATGCTGTTGTTCCGGATATTTCGGCGCTAGAATCGGCGCCGGTCTCACTATCAGTCGGGGAGCGGGGATGAAATTCGTCGAACAACTGTTCGAAGGGGTGCTGTGGAACAGCCGCTTCGTGGTGGTGATCGCGGTCATTGCAAGCATCGCGACCTCGTTCACGATGTTTTTCGTCGCGACAGTCGATGCCTGGTATCTGGTCGCGCACATTTTCCAGTACGCGGCGTCCGACCTGACTGCGGAGGCGCGCAAGGCCCTGCATGACGACACCATCACCCATGTCGTCGAGGTGGTCGACGGCTATCTGCTGGCGCTGGTGATGCTGATCTTCAGCCTCGGCATGTACGAGTTGTTCGTCAGCGATATCGACGAGGCGCGCGCCAGCAAGACATCGAGCAAGATCCTGGTCATCGAGAACCTCGACGATCTGAAGAGCCGTCTCGCCAAGGTGATCCTGATGATCCTGATCGTGCTGTTGTTCGAGCGCGCGGTCAAGATGCGCATCGAGAACATGCTCGATCTGGTCTATCTCGGCGCCAGCATTGCGCTGATCGGAGCCGGACTCTACCTGAGCCATGCCGCCGACCGGCCGGACGAGGCGCCGGCGCGTCATGACCATGAATAGCGCCGGCTAGCTGCAGCTTCTGCCCGCCGGCGGATATTTCCAATGCCGGATGCAGGCACGCAGCACGCGGTTCGGGTAATCGGCCTGGCCGAGACTGCCGTTATAGCGCCCGAGCACGCGGAACAGGTCGCCGCTCTCCATGTCCATGTAGTGGCGCAGCACCCAGCATCCGTAGCGCAGATTGGTGCGCAGGTGGAACAGATTGTCCTGCGGGCGGTTCGCCAGCTGGGTCCAGAACGGCATCACCTGCATGTAGCCGCGCGCGCCGGCGTCGGACACCGCGTATTTGCGGAAATTGCTCTCGACCTCGATCAGGCCGAGCACCATTTGCGGGCTCAGTCCGGCGCGCGTCGCTTCGTAGTGGACGGTGACCAGAAATTCCTCGCGCGCGCGCGCGTCCGGCATCCGGCTCATAACCTTCGGCGACATCGCGGCGAGCCACGCCTGCTCTTCTTCCGGGCTTTTGAACGAAACGTGCGGCGAAGGATAGTCGCTGACATCCCGGTTGAGCCCGTTGCGCAGGGTGAGGCTGAGGTCTTCGTATTGTTGCGCGCCGGCCCACGCGGTCGCGGGCAGCACCACGCAGCACGCGGCGATGATCAGTTTGCGCATAGGCGCCCGAGGACGGCAACCGCGTCGGCCAGCGGGATCTGCTGTGCAGCAGTATCGCGCCGGCCCTGATATTCAAGCTGTCCCTGTTTGAGGCCGCGGTCACTGACGACGATGCGGTGCGGGATGCCGATCAGCTCCATGTCGGCGAACATCACGCCTGGCCGCTCATCGCGATCGTCAAGCAGTGTTTCGATGCCGGCGGCTTCGAGCTCGTGATGGAGCCGGTCCGCGGTTTCACGCGCCGCCGCGCTTCTGGCGGCGCCGATCGGCACGATCGCCAGCCGGAACGGCGCCATTGGCGCGGGCCAGACGATGCCGCGCTCGTCGTTGTTCTGTTCGATCGCGGCGGCGACGATGCGTGACACGCCGATCCCGTAGCAGCCCATCTCCATCACCCGCGACACACCTTTTTCATCGAGAAAGGTTGCGTTCATCGCCTGCGAATATTTGGTGCCGAGCTGGAAGATGTGGCCAACCTCGATGCCACGGCAGATTTCCAGCGCGCCTTTGCCGTCGGGAGAAGGATCTCCCGGCACGACGCTCCGAATGTCGAACACGTCGGCCGGTTCGGGCAGATCACGGCCGAAATTTGCATTGATGTAGTGAAATCCGGCCTCATCTGCGCCACACACGAAATCGCTCATTGCCGCCGCCGCTCGATCGACAATCATTCCCAACCCCCTGTTGATCGGGCCGAGATACCCGGGGCGGGAGTTGATGGCGCGGATTTCCTCTTCGGTTGCAAACCTGAATTTGGAAAATTGAGCCAGCTTGCCGAGCTTTATTTCGTTTAATTGGTGGTCGCCCCGAAGAAGGATCAGCCATCTGTTCGAATCGGCGCTGATCACCAACAGGGTTTTCAGGATCTTGTGGGGCGGCACGCCGAGAAATTCCGACACCTCGGAAATCGTTTTTTTCCCGGGAGTGGAGATTTTTTCCATCGGCTTCGTGGCCGGGCTGCGTTTGCCGGTGGGCGCCAGCGCTTCCGCCAGATCGATGTTCGCCGCGTAATCGGAGTCCGGGCAGAACGCGATCGCATCTTCGCCGGAATCGGCGAGCACGTGGAATTCGTGCGAGCCGGTGCCGCCGATCGCGCCGGTGTCGGCGGCAACCGCGCGGAACCTGAGCCCGAGCCGCGTGAAAATGCGCGTGTAGCAGTCGTGCATCTCGCGATAGGTGTGTTCCAGACTCGCGCCATCGGCATGAAATGAGTAGGCATCCTTCATCATGAATTCGCGGCCGCGCATCACGCCGAAACGCGGCCGGATTTCGTCGCGGAACTTGGTCTGAATCTGATAGAAGTTGACCGGCAGTTTCCGGTAGCTGTACAGCTCGTTGCGCGCGATGTCGGTAATCACCTCCTCCGAGGTCGGCTGGATCACGAAGTCGCGCTGGTGCCGGTCCTTGAAGCGCAGCAGTTCCGGGCCGTAGGCCTGCCAGCGTCCCGATTCCTGCCATAATTCCGCGGGCTGCACCACCGGCATGCTGAGTTCGACCGCGCCGGCACGGTCCATTTCCTCGCGCACGATGGTTTCGACCTTGCGCAGGATCCGCAATCCGAGAGGCATCCAGGTGTAAATGCCGCCAGCCAGGCGCCGGATCAGCCCGGCGCGCAGCATCAGCCGGTGGCTGACCAGTTCGGCTTCGGCCGGCGCTTCCTTGAGGGTGGCCAGAAAAAATCGGGAGACGCGCATGGCTGTGAGCGAAGAAAGCCGTTATTCTACCCAACCTGAACGCATTCCGAACCGGCGACAACATGGCTTTTCTCAAGAGATGGCGCGTCCGCAGACAGGAAGAGGACAGCACGTCGGTTTACATCAGCGAAAAATCCGGCGTGCGCACGCTGCACATCGGCAGCGATACGGTGCAAAGCTCGATGCGGCTGGCCCGTCCGAACGAACTCGAACTTGCCTATACCCGCAGCATGATGGCATTCCTGCTGTTTCATCCCGATCCGCGGCAGGTGCTGATGATCGGCCTCGGCGGCGGCTCGCTGGCAAGGTTCATCCATCACAGGCTGCCGGCGGCGCGCATCGTCGCGGTCGAGATCAATCCGCAGGTGGTGTCGGTTGCGCAGGAGTTCTTCCGTCTGCCGGCCGAAGATGCACGGTTTGGCGTCGTGATTGACGATGGCGCGGCCTATCTGCAGTCGGCGGGTCTGCAGGCTGATGTGATCCTGGTGGACGGTTATGACGCCGAGGCGCAGGTCAGGGAACTTGCGACCGGGACGTTCTATCGCGACTGTGCGCGAGCGCTTGGAGAGAACGGCATTCTCGTCGTCAACCTGTGGGGCGGTGACCGCGAATTCGGCGCCTGCGTGGACCGTATCGCCCGGGCTTTCGACGGACGGGTGGCGTGCCTGCCGGCGGGGCGGCCGGGTAATGTCGTCGCGCTCGCGTTCAAAGCCAGCCCCGGCCAGCCGCGCTGGGGCGATCTCGTCAAGCGGGCACAAGCGCTGGAAGCGCGTTACGACCTGGAGTTCCCGCGGTTCGTGCGGGACCTTGCCGTGATGAACCCGCATGACGAAGAACGTCTGTTGTTGTAACCGGTTACAACTTTTAATCCTGGGCCGTTTGTGAAAAAATCTCGGAATTGGGTTCGAGGAAATTCACATGATCGATCGTGATGGATACCGCCCTAATGTCGGCATTGTCATCTGTAATTGCAGGAACAAGGTATTCTGGGGCAAGCGCGTCAACGAACACGCATGGCAGTTTCCGCAGGGTGGCATCAAGCCCGGGGAAACGCCGGAATGCGCAATGTACCGCGAATTGCAGGAAGAAGTCGGGCTGGCTTCGCATCACGTCAGAATTCTCGGCCGTACGCGCGACTGGCTGCGCTACGATGTGCCGGCGCAATGGATGCGTCGCGACAGTCGCGGCAACTATAAAGGCCAGAAGCAGATCTGGTATCTGTTGCGCCTGATCGGCCGTGACTGGGACGTCAAGCTGCGGGCGAGCGGCCACCCCGAATTCGATGCGTGGCGCTGGAGCGATTACTGGGTGCCGCTCGATTCGGTGATCGAGTTCAAACGCGGGGTTTACCAGCAGGCGCTGGGCGAGCTCTCCAGATATCTGCGCGACAACGCGATGTCACGTCAGCGCCGCGGCGATGCCGCGTGGCGCAACCACGGCGGCGCGACCGGCCTGATCTCCGAATGACCGCCATCCGGGGCATCGTGTGCTGTAAACGGATGGTGTGCGCGGCCAGGTTGTTGCAGCGCTGAAAATATCCGGCTGCCGGCACATGATTTTCGCTGAAATCGAAACCCGCGCCGCGTTTCTGTCATTCTGGTACTCCCGGATGTCGGTTGACGCCGGCCGATACACGGATTATACTTTGTTCATATTTTAGATTAAGTCTAATAACAGGGCCGGAAGGGCATCAAAAACTCCTTGTGGCCGGTTTTTACCAAGTTATTGAGATAGGAGAACATTATGAAGCTCAAAGGATCGAAAACTGAAGAAAACCTGAAAGCAGCGTTCGCCGGCGAATCGCAGGCCAACCGCCGTTACCTGTATTTTGCAAACAAGGCCGATATCGAAGGTCAAAATGACGTGGCGGCATTGTTCCGCTCGACGGCTGAAGGCGAAACCGGGCATGCGCATGGACATCTTGAGTATCTCGAAGGCGTCGGCGATCCGGCGACCGGTCTGCCGATCGGCAGCAGCCGCGATAACCTGAAAGCAGCGGTTGCCGGCGAGACACATGAATATACCGATATGTATCCGGGCATGGCCAAGGCGGCGCGCGAAGAAGGCTTCGAGGAAATCGCCGACTGGTTCGAAACACTGGCAAAGGCCGAGCGTTCACACGCCAACCGCTTCCAGAAGGCGCTCGACGCGCTGGCTGACTGAGCTGCCGCAGCAAAGACGGAGGAGGGGTGAGGCGCAACCTTGCTCCTCCTTCTTTTTGCCCTGACGCAATCCCATGACGACGAGCGAAGGCAACCTCAAGGCGCCCATCCGCCACCCGCTGGACTGGAAGTCCGAAGATTTCCGCGACCCGGAAAAACTGGCGGCGGAAATGCACCGGATATTCGACATCTGCCATGGCTGCCGTCGCTGCGTGAATCTGTGTACTTCGTTTCCGACGCTGTTCGACTTGATCGACAGCGGCGAAAGCGGCGAACTCGACAGCGTCGCGCCGCGCGACTACTGGAAAGTGGTCGACCAGTGTTATCTGTGCGATGTCTGCTATATGACCAAGTGTCCGTATGTGCCGCCGCACCCATGGAACGTCGATTTTCCGCATTTGATGCTGCGCGCCAAGGCGGCGAAGTTCCGCCGTGGTGAAGTCAAGCTGCGCGACAGGCTGCTGTCGAGCACCGACGCGATCGGCAGACTGGCGGCGATCCCGGTCGTCGCGCAGACCGTCAACGCGGTCAATCACAACGGCATTGCCCGCGCTGCGCTGGAGAAAACGCTGGGCATCGCCAAACAGCGCTGGTTGCCGGAATACAGTCCGGTCAGGTTCCGCGCGACTGCGAAGGCCGCCAGGAATCATCCGGTCAGGAACGGCGAGCGCACACCGGGCAAGGTGGCGATTTTTTCGACCTGCTACATCAACTACAACGAGCCCGGCATCGGCCTGGACCTGCTGAAGGTGCTCGACCACAACGCGATCCCGTACGTGATCGTCGAGAAGGAAGCCTGCTGCGGCATGCCCAAGCTCGAGCTTGGCGATCTTGAGGGGGTCGAGCGGCTCAAAAACATCAACATACCGGCGCTCGCAAAGCTGGCCCGTGACGGTTACGCGATCCTGACCGGTGTGCCATCATGCACGCTGATGTTCAGGCAGGAATTGCCCCTGATGTTTCCGGACGACGCCGACGTCCAGGCGGTCAAGGTGGCGATGTTCGAGCCGTTTGAGTATTTCGTGCTGCGCAACCGCGATGGACTGCTGAAAACCGATTTCAGGCAGCCGCTCGGCAAGATTTCCTATCACATCCCGTGCCATTCACGCGTCCAGAACATCGGACAGAAAACGCGCGAGCTGCTGCAGATGCTGCCGGATACCACAGTCACGACGGTCGAACGCTGTTCCGGCCACGACGGCACGTGGGGCGTCAAGGCCGAATATTTCGAAAATTCCATGAAAATCGGCCGGCCGGTGTCGAGGCTGATGGCGGAGGGCGACCCCGACTACATCAGCTCCGATTGCGCGATGGCGGCGCGCCAGATCGAGCAGGGCATCGGCGAAACGCGGGCGCAGCGCCGACACCCGCTGACATTGTTGCGCATTGCCTACGGGCTGCAGTGAGGGAAACGCCGTGCCCCAAATCACCTCCGACAGCCTGATGTCTCTCGAGGCCTATGCGCGCAACCGCGACCAGTTCCGTGCCAGGGTCATCGCGCACAAAAAAAACCGCGCCGTGCGGCTTGGCGGCCATCTCACATTGTTGTTTGAGGACGAACTGACGATCCGCTACCAGGTGCAGGAGATGCTGCGCGCCGCGCGTATTTTCGAGGCGGCGGGCATCGACGACGAACTTGCGGCCTACAATCCGCTGGTGCCGGACGGCAGCAACTGGAAAGCGACGATGATGATCGAGTACCCTGATGTCGAAGAGCGCAAACGCAAGCTGGCCGTGCTCAAGGGCGTCGAGAATCGCGTATGGGTGCAAATTGCCGGCGGCGGGCGCGTTTACGCGATCGCCGACGAGGATCTGGAACGCGAAACGGAGGAAAAGACCTCGGCGGTGCATTTCCTGCGTTTCGAGCTGAGCCCCGACATGAAACGCGCGCTGGCCGCGGGCGCGGCGCTTGCCGTCGGCGTCGACCACCCGCACTACACCGCGACTATTGACAACGTGAGCGCTGAGGTAAGAACATCGCTGTTGCAGGATCTGCAGATGTAACCGCCGACTGCAGTTACATCCGCCGCGTTGTCGTCACTATTTCCTCACGGGAAGCGCAATGCTGGAAGGCCAGGTGCTCCATCTGTTCGAACGGCGGATGCAAGCCGTCGGCATGCCGGTCAGAATCGACCTCTGGAACGGCAGGTCGTTCCAGTTCGGCGATCACCCTAAAATCAGGATCGCATTGCGCCGGCCGGCCGCGCTCAGGGCGCTGATGCCGCCCGGCCTCGGCAGGTTCGCGACGGCCTATGTCGAGGGCGATATCGATCTCGACGCCGACATTCACGACATCGCCGATTTCGCCGCGGAGCTGTGCGGCGGCGAACAGGTTGATCTCGATCGGCACGACAGCGACTG
>DATKOF010000030.1:0-59189 GCA_035524795.1 Burkholderiales bacterium | reverse complement strand
ACGAGCCGGACCTTTCTTGCGCTGCGTTCGTATTCGGGGTAGCGGCGCGCGAGGTCGAGCATCATCTGCGCGAGTTCCCGGATCGAGTAATTGTTCCTGGGATTGCCGATGTTGTAGATCTTGCCGCTCGCGATGCGGTCGGGATTGTCGATGATTTTCATCAGCGCGTTGATGCCGTCGTCGATGTAGGTGAAGGCGCGCTTCTGGCGGCCGCCGTCGACCAGCTTGATGTTCTCGCCGCGCACGATCTGGCCGAGGAATTGCGTGATCACGCGCGAGCTTCCTTCCTTCGGCGTGTGGATGCTGTCGAGTCCGGCGCCGATCCAGTTGAACGGCCGGAACAGCGTGAAATCGAGCCTGTGTTCGCTGCCATAGGCCCAGATCACGCGGTCCATCAGCTGTTTCGCGCATGAATAGATCCAGCGCGGCTTGTTGATCGGGCCCAGCACCAGCTCGGAGGCGTCGGGATCGAACTCGCGGTCGCGGCACATGCCGTAGACTTCCGAAGTCGAGGGAAACAGTATCCGCTTGCGGTGTTTGACGCACGAACGCACGATCGGCAGGTTGGCCTCGAAATCGAGTTCGAACACGCGCAGCGGTTCCTTGACGTAGGTCGCCGGAGTCGCGATCGCGACCAGCGGCAGCACCACGTCGCACTTGCGCACGTGATACTCGATCCACTCGCGGTTGATCGTGATGTCGCCTTCGAAGAAGCGGAAGCGCGGATGGTCGAGCAGGTCGGCGACGCGGTCGGCCTGCATGTCCATTCCGTAGACCTCCCATTCGGTGGTGCCGATGATGCGCTGGGACAGGTGGTGGCCGATGAAGCCGTTGACGCCGAGGATCAGGATTTTTTTCATTTTGTCAGAGCGGATTATACGCGATGGAATTCAGTTCACGTTCGAGCGCGGCTGCGGTCAGCGCGACGCCGGCAAATTCGGCCTGCAGCAGTTCGAGCGTCTGGCCGTCGCCGCATGCCGCGTAGCAGCGGCTGCCGTCGCAGTACAGCGACGGGATCTTCGTGCCGGCCGCGGCGCGGCCGGCGAGGCGGGTTTTCAGCACGCGCAGCACCCCGCCGTTGAATTCGCAGAACGCGCCCGGGTAGGGCGGCGCGACGCCGCGCACCAGATTGTGCACGCGCGCCGCCGGCCAGCGCCACTCGATGCGGCCGTCCTCCGGCTTGCGCCCGCCGAAATACGACCCCTGCGCCAGATTCTGCGGGATGCGCGGCGCGCTGCCGGCGAGCAGCGCCGGCAGGCTGCGGTCGAGCACCTGCACCGCCGCCGCGGTGACCTTGTTGAAAACGTCGAACGCGGTGTCGTCGGGCAGGATCGCCACCGCCTGCCGGGCGACGATGTCGCCGGCGTCGGGCTTCTCCGCCATGTAGTGCAGCGTCGCGCCGGTCTCGGTTTCGCCGTTGATGACCGCCCAGTTGACCGGCACGCGGCCGCGATACTTCGGCAGCAGCGAGCCGTGCATGTTCAGCGCGCCGTGTTTCGGAATACTGAGCAGCGGCGGTTTCAGCATGTGGCGGTAGTAGAAGGAAAACAGGAAATCGGGCTGCAGCGCGCGCACGCGCGCGACGATTTCTTCGCTGTTCGGATCGTCGGGGACGATGATGTCCGGAATGCCGTGTTGCGCCGCGACTGCGGCGACGCTGTCGAACCAGATGTTTTCCGCTTGATTGTCGCGGTGGGTGACGACCAGCGGGACTTCGACGCCGTGCGCGAGCAGCACCGGCAGGCAGCGTGCGCCGACGTTGTGGTAGGCGAACACCACCGCTTTCATGGCTTGCGTTCGAGGACGGCCCGTACCAGATAACGCGGCCGCTCGCGCACCTGTAGGTAGATGCGGCCGACGTATTCACCGAGCAGGCCGAGGCCGAACAGCACGACGCCGATCAGAAAAAACACGATGCCGAACAGTGTGAACACGCCTTCGGCTTCGGGACCGACCAGAAAGCGGCGCACCGCGAGGTAGGCGACGAACAGCAGCGACGCCAGCGCGATCAGGATGCCGGCGAACGAGAACATCTGCAGCGGCACCACCGAAAAGCCGGTCACCAGATCGAAATTGAGCCGCACCAGGCTGTACAGCGAATATTTCGAAATCCCCGCCGCACGCTCCTCGTGCGCGACCTCGATCTCGACCGGGTCGGCCGCGTAGGTGTAGGCGAGCGCCGGGATGAAGGTGTTGACCTCGCGGCTTTGCAGGATCGCGTCGACGATGCGCCGGTCGTAGGCGCGCAGCATGCAGCCCTGGTCGGTCATGTGGATATGGGTAATGCGCTCGCGCAGCCAGTTCATCGCGCGCGATGCCCAGCGTCGGAACGCGTTGTCGCGGCGCTGGCGGCGGATGGTGCCGACGTAGTCGTGGCCGCGCTCCATCGCCGCCAGCAGGCTGGCGATTTCCTCCGGCGGATTCTGAAGGTCGGCGTCGAGGGTGACGACGCGCGCGCCGCGGCTGTGTTCGAAGCCGGCCATGATCGCCATGTGCTGCCCGAAGTTGCCGTGCAGCACGACCACGCGCGTGACGTCCGGCCTCCGCTCGAACTGTTCGCGCAGCAGCGCCGCCGAGCGGTCGCCGCTGCCGTCGTCGATGAACACGATTTCGTAATCCTGTTTGAGGCCGTCGAGCGCCGGGTAGAGCCGCGCGAACAGCAACGGCAGCGTCTGCTCCTCGTTGTAGACCGGGATCACGACCGACAGCGCCGGCGCGGTCATCGCGCGGCTCCGGCGATGACGGCCGCGGTATCGGCGCAGACGCGTTCGACGTCGGCGACGGTCATCGCGGGGAACAGCGGCAGGGTGACGGTTTCACGTGCGATGCGCTCGGCGTTCGGGAAATCTCCGGGATGATAGCCGAAGCCGCGGCACAGCGTCGACAGATGCAGCGCTTCGTATGAAATGCCGATGCCGATGCCGCGCGCGTGCATCGCGTCGATGAACTGCTTGCGCGTGATGCCGATCCGGCCGAGCGGCAGCAGCACGGTGAACATGTTCCAACTGTGGCCGGCCGCGTCGCCGGGATGGCCGCGCGCCGGCGGCACGCACGGCGGTTCGGTTTTGAGGGACTTGAAGTAATGTTCGGCGAGCGCGCGGCGCGTCGCGATGAAACCGTCGAGCCGCCGGAGCTGGGACAGCCCGATCCGCGCGTTGACATCGGGCAGGTTGAACTTGCCGGCGGCGACGTCGACGTCGCGCGTGCCGTCGGCGAGGCGGACGATGCCGTGGAAGCGCAGCTTTTCGGCCAGCTTCGCTTCGTCCCCATCATTGACGACCAGCGCGCCGCCTTCGATCGTCGTCATGTTCTTGTTGGGGTGGAAGCTGAACACGACGAGGTCGCCGAACGCACCGATTCTCCGCCCGCGCCAGCTGGAGCCGATCGCCAGTGCGGCGTCCTCGATCACGCGCAGCTTGTGCCGGTGCGCGATTTCGTAAAGCCGCTCCATATCGACCGGCAGGCCGGAAAAATGCGTGGGCAGGATCGCCCTGGTGCGCGGCGTGATCGCGGCCTCAACCTGATCGAGGTCG
Source organism: Burkholderiales bacterium (assembly GCA_035524795.1). Taxonomy (GTDB): domain Bacteria; phylum Pseudomonadota; class Gammaproteobacteria; order Burkholderiales; family SG8-41; genus DATKOF01. Next base: position 55,656 of record DATKOF010000030.1, on the reverse strand, counting down.
ATATTCCGTGTCAGCAGATCGCAGTCGACGAACACCGGCCGCGCGCCGACGCGGATGATCATGTTCGGCGCAGCGAAGAAACTCTCGGCCGAGGTGATGACTTCATCACCGGGGCCGATGCCGCAGACGCGCAGCGCGATCTCGAGCGCCGCGGTCGCCGAGTTCATCACGCGTACCGGACGGCCGCCACAGTAGTCCGACAGCGCGTGTTCGAACGCGAGCACCTGCGGCCCGCTGGCAATCCATCCCGAGCGCAGCACCTCGGCGGCGCCGTCGATGGTCTCGGCGTCGAGCAGCGGACGCGCGAACGGAAGATAGTCTGCCATGATCAGGAGCGCGCCACGATGTAAACGCCGACGATGATGACGCCGATGCCGACCAGCCGCGCGGCGCTGACCGCTTCACCGAACAGGTACCAGGCGGCCAGCGCGTTGACGATGTAGCCGACCGACAGCAGCGGGTAGGCGATGCTGACTTCGACGCGCGACAGCGCCATGATCCACACCACGACGCTGACCGCATAGCAGCCGAGACCGCCGAGGATGTGCGGCTCGGTCGCGAGTCGCCAGCCGATCGGCGCCAGATTGGCGCGACTGAACTCGAACACGCCGACGCTGTTGGTACCGGCTTTCAGCAGCAGTTGCGCGGCGGCGTTCAGCAGCACGCCGGTCATCAGCAGCGTAAAACTGATCGCGTTCATCAATGCTCCTCCCCCGTCGTGACCACTACCACGCGTTCGGCATCGCGCGCGATTTCGCGCATCGGCAGGCCGTCCTGTCGCAACCGTTCGAACATATCCGGCTCCATGATTGCCAGCGCATAGGCGTTGCTGTGCCAGCGGTGCTCGAATTCGGCGAGGTCCGGAATGCCGAGCGCGGGCTCCTGCCGCAGTCCGAACGCGAGTTCGTCCTGGAAGGCGACCGGCGTAACGGTGCGGTCGATGTAGAACGGCAGGGTCTGATCATAGGTGGCGACGCTGTAGAACGGCGCGCCGGGCCTCAGATAGGGTTTTATCTTTTCGGCGATGTTGTGAGCCGAATGCAGCGGCGCCAGTTCATCGTAGGAGGCCAGCGCCAGCTGGCCCGCCAGCAGCGAGGCGAATGCCGCCACGATCACCGCCGGCCGCAGCCGGTTGCGCCGTCCGTAGAAGATGGCCGCAATGCAACCCGCGAGCAGCACAGCCGCGGCTGCGATCAGCCACGGCACCTGCGCGCGATACAATTCGGCGGGCACCGCAGTGTTTGCGAGCCTGACCAGTTGCGGCGCGGCGAACAGGCCGAGTAGCGCGAGCAGCGCTATCGCCGACATTTGCCAGGTGAACGCGCGCGCGCCGGCGGCCGGCAGGCGCAGCGCGATCAACAGCGCCAGCGCAGGCAGCATCGGCAGGATGTACGAGACCAGTTTGGAATCGGACAGCGAGAAAAAGACGAAGACGAAGCCCGACCACAACAGCAGAAACAGCGTGTGATCGAAGCCGGCCGCTGTCTGCCGGCGCGCGTAGAACAGCGTGTCGAGCAGCGTGACCGTCCACGGCAGCATGCCGGCCAGCAGCACCGGGATGAAGTAGTACCACGGCTGATAGCGGTTGTGCAGCGTCGTCGTGTAGCGCTGCAGGTGTTCGTGCACGAAGAAAAACCACGGAAATTCGGGATTGGCGATCGATATCGCGACGAACCACGGCGCGCACAGCAGCAGGAACAGCACGCCGCCGCCGACGGGATGCAGCTTGCGCCACAGAGAAAAATCACGCTTGAACAGCATGTAGAGGATGACTGCCGCCGCCGGCAACACGATGCCGATCAGTCCCTTGCTCAGCGTCGCGCCCGCAAACGCGGCCCACGCGGCATACATCCAGCGCCGGCTCGATGATGCGGCGGTGCGCGAGTCGAACGCGATCAGCATCGCGGCGAGACCGAGGCCGAGAAAGAAGGTGAGTCCCATGTCGAGCGTATTGATATGCGCGATCAGCGCGTAGAGCAGGCTGCTGCCGAGCACCAGCGCCGCATAGAGGCCGCAGTCGGTGCCGAACAGGCGCCGGCCGGCGTAGAACACGGTAAGAACGCCCAACATGCCGGTCAGCGCCGGCCACAGCCGCGCGGTCCATTGATGCATGCCGAACGCTTCGTAGGCGAGCGCGGTCGTCCAGTACTGGAGCGGCGGTTTTTCGAAGTACTTGATGCCGTCGAGGCGCGGCGTCAGCCAGTCGCCGCTGGCGACCATGTAGCGCGGGATTTCGGAGTAGCGGCCTTCGTCGGACAGCGCGAGGCTGCGGTATTCAAGATTGCCGCACCAGATGATCAACGCGGCGAACAGCAGCAGCCAGAGTTGACGCTGGGTCGGCGCGGCCGCGGTCATTGGGAAATCGGGGCTGCTCAAATGGTCGCAAGTATAACACCCGTTATCCATGAACCGCGCGCCGCAGCATCGGCTGCAGCGCCCGCCACACGTTTTCGAGCATGCGCGGCTGGGCGGCCGCGACCGGATGCAGGCCGTCGGCCTGGAATTGCGCGGGATCATCGGCAAATCCTGCGAGCAGGAACGGCACCAGCGGCGCGTGTTGCTCGCGGGCGACTGCCGCGAACGTTGCGCGGAACTTCCGGACATAATCCGTGCCGTAATTGGGCGGCAATTCCATGCCGACCAGCAGCGCCTGAGCGCGATGCCGGCGGCATGCGGCGAGGATCGCCGTCAGGTTGGCGCGCATGGCTTCGATCGGATCGCCGCGCAGACCGTCGTTGGCGCCGAGCTCGATGATCACGATCGCCGGGCGGTGCTGGTCGAGAGCGCTGGAGATGCGGTTTCTGCCGCCAAGCGTGGTCTCGCCGCTGATGCTCGCGTTGACCACCTTATAATCGAGTTTTTCCTGCTGCAGGCGACGCTGCAGCAGATCGACCCAGCCCGCGCCCTGCGCCAGTCCATAGCCGGCCGACAGGCTGTCGCCGAAGACCATGACCACGGGCGCGGCGCCGGCGGCCGCTGCGGTGCAGACGGCGAACGTGAAAAGGATGATGCGCAGCATGTCAGATGACGTAATTGTGCGGGCAATCGCGCTGGCCAAGCAAATCCGGAGCGGCGACGCGCGGCTCGACATTCTGAGTGACGTGAGTTTCGATGTCGCGCGCAGCGAGGCGGTAGCGATCGTCGGCGCCTCCGGTTCCGGCAAGTCCACGCTGCTCGGCCTGCTGGCCGGGCTTGATACGCCGAGTGCGGGCCGCGTGCTGCTCGACGGCGTGGACCTCTTCGCGCTCGACGAGGACGGCCGTGCCGCGCTGCGCGCGCGGCTGGTCGGCTTCGTATTCCAGTCGTTCCAGTTGCTGCCGTCGCTGACCGCACTGGAAAACGCGATGCTGCCGCTCGAACTCGCGGGCATTGCCGAGGCGCGGCGGCAGGCGCAGCAGATGCTGGAGCGCGTCGGTCTCGCCGAACGTTGCAATCATTATCCGAACCAGCTGTCCGGCGGTGAGCAGCAGCGGGTCGCGATCGCGCGCGCGTTTGTCGGCACGCCCGGGCTGTTGCTGGCCGATGAGCCGACCGGCAATCTCGACGCCGCGAGCGGCGCGCAGGTCATCGAGCTGATGTTCGAACTGAACCGCGAATTCGGCACCACGTTGCTGCTGGTGACGCACGACGAGGCTCTGGCACAACGGTGCGTGCGCCGTCTGCGGCTGGTCGCCGGATGGCTGCAGCCGGGGGACGCGTGATGAACGGTTTGCAGGAAATCACACTTGCGCTGCGCCTGCTGTGGCGCGACGCACGCAGCGGCGAAGTCGGCCTGCTGGCGGCGGCGGTGGTGATTGCGGTAGCGGGGCTGACGACGGTCGGATTTTTCACCAGCCGCGTCGAACAGGCGCTGGCGCGCCAGTCGAACCAGTTGCTGGGCGCGGATCTTACTCTCAGTTCCGACCGGCCGCTGGAAGCGGCGTTCGAGCAGAACGCGCGGACGGGCGGGCTCAGCGTAACGCATGCGCTGCGCTTTCCGAGCATGACGGCGCACGGCGCCGACAGCGCGCTGACCGAGATCAAGGCGGTGGCGGACGGTTATCCGCTGCGCGGCGAATTGAAGATCGCCGACCGATTGTTCGGCGCCGAACGCGCGGTACACGATGCGCCGGCCGCGGGCACGGTATGGGTCGATGCGCGGTTGCTGACGCGCTTCGATCTGAAGACCGGCGATACGCTCAGGGTCGGGCACTCGGAACTGCGCGTCGCAGCGCTGGTGACGCAGGAGCCGGACAGCATGACCGGGTTTTTCAACAGTCTGCCGCGGCTGTTGATGAACGCCGCCGATGTCGCGGCCACCGGTCTGGTCCAGGACGGCAGTCGCGTGCGCTATATCCTCTATATCGCCGGCGGGCCGGCGGCGGTCGACGCCTACCGTGCATGGGCGCAGCGGCATGTCGCGCCGTGGCAGAACATCGAAGGCGTGCGCGACGCGCGTCCCGAAGTGCGCTCGGCGCTGGAACGCGCCGGCTATTTCCTCGGCCTCGCGGCGCTGGTCAGCGTCGTGATCGCTGCGGTCGCGGTCGCACTGGCGGCGCGCCGTTTCGTCGTGCGGCATCTCGACGCCTGCGCGGTGATGCGCTGCTGCGGCGCGCGTCGGGCAACCGTAACGCGCCTCTATGCGCTGCATTTCCTGCTGCTCGGTGTCGGCGCGGGCGCGGTCGGCTGTGCGATCGGCTATCTTGCGCAAAACCTGCTCGCGATACGGCTCGCCGCCGCGATCGCCGTTGCGCTGCCGCCGCCCGATGGCCTGCCGGCGCTGCACGGCGTCGTCGCCGGCGTCGTGCTGCTGGCGGGATTTGCGCTGCCGCCGCTGATGGATCTGGGGCGGGTGCCCGCGTTGCGCGTACTGCGGCGCGACCTCGGCGCGCCGCGCGGGCTCGGCGCCGCCGGCTACCTGTTCGCGGCTGCCGCGATCGGCGGGCTCGTATTGTGGCAGGCGCGCGATCTGCGGCTCGGTCTTTACATGCTCGGCGGTTTTGCCGCGGCCGCCGCGCTTTCCGCGCTGCTCGCATACGGCCTGCTGGCGCTGCTGGGACGTGTACGCATCTTCGGCGCCGGCGGCGTCAACTGGCGTTACGGCATCGCGAACCTGCGCCGACGCCGGTTCGCCAGCGCGGCGCAGGTCGCCGCGCTCGGCGTCGGCATCATGGCGCTGCTGACGCTGACGTTGATCCGCGGCGACCTGCTGGCGAGCTGGAAAGCGACGCTGCGCCCTGATCTGCCGAACCGTTTCGTCATCGACATCCAGCCCGGGCAGGTGCAGCGTCTCGCCGGATTTTTCCAGGCGCGCGGCATGCCGCAACCGGTCATGTTTCCGATGGTGCGCGGCCGCCTGGTCGCGGTCAACGGTCGCGCGGTATCGCCATCCGACTACGCCGACGATCGCGCGCGGCGGCTGGTCGACCGCGAGTTCAACCTGTCGTGGGCCGACGTCCCGCCTTCCGACAACCGGATCGTCGCCGGCCGCTGGTGGGAGACGCAGAACGCGCGCGAGCTGTCGGTCGAGGAGGGGATCGCCGGGACGCTTGGCCTCAAGCTGGGCGATGCGCTGACCTACGACGTCGCCGGCAGCCGCTTTACCGCGACCATCACCAGCCTGCGCAAGGTCGACTGGGATTCGTTCAAGGTGAATTTTTTCGTGATCGCCGCGCCGGCGCTGCTGCAGGGCCAACCGGTTTCCTTCATCACCAGTTTTTATGCGCCGCCGGAACGCACCGCGATGCTGAACGATCTGGTGCGCGAATTTCCGAACCTGGTGGTGATCGACGTCGCGCAGGTGATGGCGCAGGTGCAGCGCCTGATGGATCAGGCGGCGGATGCGGTGCAGTTCATGTTTCTGTTCACGCTGGCGGCGGGACTCGCCGTGCTGCACACCGCGATTGCGGGCACGCGCGACGAGCGCGAGTACGAGGCTGCGGTGATGCGGGTGCTCGGCGCCAGGCGCGGCCAGGTGCTGTCGGTGCAGTTCGCCGAATTCGCGCTGATCGGCGCGCTGGCGGGTCTGCTGGCGGCCGCCGCCGCCAGCGTTCTCGGCCATCTGCTTGCCGACCGCGTGCTGCATGTTCCCTATCTGGGCACGCCGTGGATCTGGCCGCTGGCGGTCGCCGGCGGCGGGCTCGGTATCGCCGCAAGCGGGTTGCTGGGTCTGCGCCGCCTGTTTGCGGCGCCGCCGCTGCAGACGCTGAGAAGAACGTCGGGCTAGCGCCGGATTTCGATCGTGCGGTCGATTGCGCTGTGCCTGCTGTCCCAGCCCAGATCGCCGCACAGCACCCGCAATTCGCCGTTGAGTTTGAACGCGATCGAAGTGGTCAGGCATGGTGTCGCCCGCGTCACCGACAGATACGGGCGCGTGACATGCACCTTTTCCGGTTTCGAGATCGCGCGCCGGAAGTAATGCCGCCGCGACCAGTTTGCGCCGCGCGCGTCGCTCAGCGGCGCATAACGCGGATCGGCGGAACCCAGGTTCACATGGGGCGCATAGACGTTGTTGCCGATCTGCCTGCCGTCGGCGTCGAGCAGGAAGCAGAACTGGGCGCGCGGCAGTTCGAGGAAACTGTTGCACGCGACTTCCAGCGGCTGGCCGCTGGCCAGCAGCACCGATGAATAGCCGAGGCCGTTGATATAGGGTGCGATATCGGCGTGGTAGCTGGTGCGGTCGGTGTTGTTGAGATTCTTGAACTGATCGAACAGTTTCCCGAATTCAGGCGGGTGCTCGCCGGTTTTGACCGGAGTCGGATGGGGCACGCCGAAATAGAATCCCTGCACGAAATCGGCGTCGGAATCCATCGCGATCATCGCTTCCAGTTCCGATTCGACGCCTTCCATCACCACCAGCGAGCCGGTTTCGTGCAGCAGCGACACCATGCCCGGCATGATGCTGCGGATGTTGCGGTTCAGGCGCGCCTGCGTCAGGATCGATTTGTCGAGTTTGACGATGTCCGGGCGCAACCGCCAGATGCGGTCGAAATTGGATTCGCCGGCGCCGAAATCGTCGATCGCAATCAGGCAGCCGAGGTCGCGGTAATAGTTTACCGCCTCCTCCAGCAGGCCCTGATCCGGCAGCGCCGATTCGAGGATTTCCACCACGATCTGTTGCGGCGCAATCTTGACACGCTCCAGCTGTTCGCGGAAGAACGATCCGAATTGTCTGCCTTCGATGATGACCTTGGGATTGATGTTGAGGAACAGCCACGACGATTCGATCTTATGGCGCATGAAATTGTTCAAGTGCACCGCGCGGCACAGCCGGTCGAGCAGAACCGTCTGCGACTCTTCGCGCGCGGTGGCGAAGATTTCGGGTGGAGTGCATTGACGGCCGTTGCCGTTGGTCGCGCGCACCAATGCCTCGAACCCGATCGCCCGCTGATGGGCGAGACTGAATATCGGCTGGAAATGAGAGTACAGCCGCAAGTCGCCGAAGCGGGCCCGGGTTTGCGATGTTTCGGCGACAAGCATTGCGTCGATCGATTCCATGCTGAAGGCCGCACCGCATTCGAATGAATCCGGCGGCGAAATCTGCGCCATTGCCATCATGTCATTCATAACTTTCCGTTTTATCGGCAAGATGCATGAAAAACTTAACGAGCAAATACCGTTCCCAATTATAGGTATTTGTTCCGAAAAACCAATGTGATATTTGCCACGCCTGAACTGTCCCGTATGCGCCAGTCGGGTGCACAAATATGAAAGACGCTCAAAGCTGGTGCGGTTTCCGTCCCGCGGCAGGACGTGAGGCGGCAAATAGTGCCGCGAATGGTGCGCTATACTTCCGGGGTCGTGAAAAACCATGTCTGAAACGATTTTTCTTGCGGTTGGGGTGGGCATCGTTGCCGCGCTGGTCGTGCTGGTGATCAAGCTTGCCACGCAACTGCAGGCGCTGCGCGATCTGGCGGCCCGTCAGTCCGAAACACTCGAACAGAGACATCGCGCGATGCTGCTCGATCTGCACGATGGTCTGACCCGGCAGGGTGACCGGTTGACCAGCACGCTCGCTGACAATACGCAACGCCTGCAGCAACAGTTGCAAAACGGACTCGAACAGATCGGCGGCAAGGTCAACGAGCGACTCGAAGAGGGATTCAAGAAAACCAACGAGACGTTCACCAGCGTGATGGCGCGGCTGGCGACGATCGACGAGGCGCAGAAAAAGATCGAGACGCTGACCGGAAGCGTCGTCAGCCTGCAGCAGCTGCTCGGCAGCAAGAGTTCACGTGGCGCGTTCGGCGAGGTGCAGCTCGAGGCGCTGGTGCGCGACATCCTGCCGCCGGCGGCGTTCCAGATGCAAGCGACGCTGCCGGGCAACGTGCGCGTCGATTGCCTGCTGCGGCTGCCGGAGCCGACCGGCGCAATCGCAATCGACTCCAAATTTCCTCTCGAGAATTACCAGCGCATGCTGGATCCGGCGCTTGCCGAGGCTGAGCGCGCGCAGGCGCTGCGCCAGTTCAAGGCCGACATCAGAAAGCATATCGACGATATCGGCGACAAATACATCGTTCGCGGCGTCACCTCCGACGGCGCGGTGATGTTCGTTCCGGCGGAAGCGGTGTTTGCGGAGATTCACGCCCACCACCGCGATCTGGTCGATCACGCGTTTGCGCGGCGCGTCTGGATCGTGTCGCCGACCACGCTGATGGCGATACTGAACACCGCGCGCGCGGTCATCAAGGACGTCGAAACGCGCCGCCAGGTGCACATCATCAAGGACGAGCTGGCGAGGCTCGGCAAGGACTTCTCGCGTTTCGACGACCGGCTGCGCAAGCTGGCCGATCACATCCGCCAGGCGCACGAGGACGCGCAGCAGGTGCAGATTTCGGGCCGCAAGCTGACGCAGCGCTTCGAAAGCATCGAACGCGTCGAACTGGATGCTCCGCAACAGCCGCCGCAATTGCGCGTCGTCGCACCCGGCGACGAAGAATGAATCGGCGCATGGAGATCGGCCGCGGCGCGGCGATCGTCGCCATGGTGGCGTTGCTCGCCGGCTGCGCGTCGTTTGACAGCGTCAGGCAGGAGCATGGGCAGGGGGTCAAACGGATATTCAAACAGCCGTACGATCCGGTATTCGCGGCGGTGCTCAAGGCGGCCGGCCGCAGGAAGCTGGAGATCGTGAGTTCGTCTCCCGACAGCGGCACCGTTCTGCTGTCGGGCAAGGCGTCCCTCAGCAGTCCCGGCGGCGAGCGGATCGCGGTGTTCGTCAGCCGCGTCAACGGCGGCGCGACCGGTGTCGAAGTGGTCGCCCGTCCGGTGGTGCCGACGGTGAGTTTTCCGCCGGACTGGCCGGAGTTGCTGTTCGGCGAAGTCGAGGAAATTCTGGCCGAGCAGCGCCTGTCGCGTTAGCCTTGGGCGGGAGGGTAAATACGGAATGAAATTATTCATCTGGCCGCCGTTATCCGGCCGACGGTCTTTGCGGCGGGTGCGGCGCGATGTCTGATCTGCTGACGGCCGTCTTGCAGCCGGCATGGCTGCTGGCCGGCGCGCTGGCGCTGGCCGCGTGTCTGTGGACGCTGTACGCGCTGCGGCGCCGCATCGCGCGCAATGAGAGCGAACTGCTGCGCGAAAAAGAACGCGCGGAAACCACGCTGCATTCGATCAGCGACGGCGTGATCCGGACCGATGCCGCCGGCTGCGTCGATTACATGAACCCGGTGGCCGAACAATATACCGGCTGGAGCGGCGCCGAAGCGCGCGGGCAGCCGCTGGAGGCGGTTTATCACGTCGTCGAAGAGCAGACCGGCAGGCCGCTCGCGGTTCCCGACGAATCCGGCGGCCATCGCGCGCTGGCGGTGCGCCTGATCGGGCGCCACGGCACGGCCTGCGCGATCCGCGATTCCTTCGCGCCGATCCGCAACAGCGACGGCCAGTTGATCGGCCGCGTCGTGGTGTTTCACGACGTCAGCCAGATCCAGGAAATGGCGCAACAGTTGACCTGGCAGGCGAGCCACGACGCGCTGACCGGGCTCGTCAACCGGCGCGAATTCGAACGCTGCCTCGCCGACCTGATCGCGTCGGCGCGCAACGAGCAGAAAGAGCACGCGCTGCTCTACATGGATCTCGACAACTTCAAAACCGTCAACGACACCTGCGGCCATGCGGCGGGCGACGAACTGCTGCGGCAGTTGACGACCGTGATGCTGTCGAAAATGCGCGCGGCCGACGTTCTGGCGCGCATCGGCGGCGATGAATTCGGCGCGCTGCTCGAAGCCTGTCCTCTCGACCAGGCGGTGCGCATCGCCAACGGCATGCGCGAGGCGATCCGCGATTTCCGCTTCATCTGGGAAGGCAAGACCTTCGGCATCGGCGTCAGCGTGGGGCTCGTCGTCATCGATGCCGACAGCGGCGATGTCGGCCGCATGCTGGCGGCCGCCGACGCCACCTGCTACGAGGCGAAAAACCGCGGCCGCGATCGCGTGCATATCTACCGCCCGAAACACGAGCAGGGCGAGCAGAACGTCGATCTGCAGATGGTGTCGCAGATCAACCACGCGTTCGAACTGGGAAATTTCAGGCTCTACCGACAGCAGATCATTCCGCTCGGCGCGCCGGACGGCGGCGGGCTGCATTACGAAGTCCTGGTGCGCATGGTGGACAGCCGGGGAAACCTGATTCCGCCGAGCGGCTTCATGCCGTCCGCCGAACGCTTCAACCTGCTGTCGTCTATCGAGCGCTGGGTGATCAGCTCGCTGGTCGAATATCTGCACCGCGAATGTGAAAGCGGCGCGATCCGCGCCGATACCGCGGCGCGCACCGATACCTTCTATTCGGTCAATCTGTCCGGCACCAGCATCAATGACAACAGCTTTCCGGATTTTCTCGGCAAGCTGCTGACGCGCTTCAACCTGCCGCCCGGCCTGCTGTGCTTCGAGGTGACCGAAACTGCGGCGATTTCGAATCTGGCCAAGGCCACGCAGCTGATGAATGCGCTGAAGGCGGTCGGCTGCCGTTTTGCGCTCGACGATTTCGGCATCGGCATGTCGTCGTTCGCCTATCTCAAGTACCTGCCGGTCGACTATATCAAGATCGACGGCGTATTCATCCGCGACATGGCGAGCGATCCGATGGATTGCGCAATCGTCGAGGCGATCAACCGCATCGCCCATATCCTCGGGCTGAAGACGGTCGCGGAATTCGTCGAGGACCAGCCGACGCTCGACCGGTTGCGGGCGATCAGCGTCGATTACGCGCAGGGATTTTTCATCGCCGAGCCGGAATCCCTGGTGCCGTCCGGAAAAGCCGGCGCGATTGCCGGCGGCGAACGTCTGCATCTACAGTAAGCGGACGCTGGATAGGGCGGCGCAAATGCTGCTACAGTACGCGCCTGAAAACAAAAACCAGCGGAGGAAGAAGCCGTGACGGAAGTGACCAGATCTGAAAAAGCGGAAATGCTGCGCAACTCGGTGCTCGCGGTCGAACTGACCGGCGACCAGTGCAACGTGCTGGCCGACGTCATCACGGTGCACGACTTCACCGACGGCGAAATCATCGTCGGCGAGGGCAAGACCGACAACCGGCTGCAGGTGATCGTCAACGGCGCGATTGCAGTTTCCAAATTCAACCAGGCGACCAAGGAATGGATCAACCTCTACGTGCTGACGCGCGGTGATCTCGTCGGCGAGCTCGCTTTCATGGACAGCAAGCCGCACTATGCGGCGCTGCGCGCGATGGGCGTGACGCGCACCCTCAGCTTGGAGCGGGAGGGGCTCGAATCGCTGCTCGATCGCGAGCCGTGGATCGTCTATCGCGTGATGCGCGCCATCTTCCGCGTCGTGCACGGTCTGCTGCACCGGATGGGCGCGCAGCAGGCGGAACTCACCAGTTACATCTACCGCGCGCAGGCCAAGTACTGATCAGATTGCGTCGGTGCAGCCATAGTTCGATCGGCAAGCAGCATTCCGACCGCTGCATCAGATGTCATTGAGCATAGCGACGCACAGGTTTATGCCGAACAGGTAGGTTCCTAAAGCTCCAACGAAGCGGCCGGGTTGCCTTTTAACGTTGAATCAAATCTAGTTCTTCAAGCCGAATAGCCATTGCCTCGATAGATACGTGGAACTGATTGGCCATCGAGTGAAAGTGAATACCATTATAGTGTTCTGCCCCAGCAAGCATTCGCGCCAAATCCCTAAGTGTTCTACATCGATTCTGAAACCAGTCTAGGGTTTTTGATGTGAGAGCAAAGGCGGTCTCATCATTTAACGCGAAGTATTGTGTTAAAAACCTCTGTTCGAACGCTTTTCGTATAGGTTTCTCCGGGAGCAAGAAGTAGGCTGCGAATATGTCAGCTTCGGTTTCTTTCGCATCTCGAGAAATTCCGCCAGTACCGTCAACCGCGCGATCTCGATGCAGTTCAGATTCCATATGCAGGATCGCATGCCCTAGCTCGTGAGCAGCAGTGAAATTTCGTACTTCCGAGGGGAGGCGGCGCGAAATCTGAACACTAGAATTTGCGTTGTCTAGAACACCAGCGACCTCAAACAATCCTCTGGCGTCAGAATATTGTCCAAGAGATTCGGTAAGCTGCATGGAGTAACCGATGCTTTTCAACGCAATCGATGGATCAAGGATATCCAGTGAGTCAATTTCCTTGCGGGCTGGAAAAATTTCTTTTCTTCGGCGCCACAACTCAATATGGAGTCTGCGGGCGATGTCCTTGATTTTGCGCTTCGAGAAAGGTTTGCCTTTTGGTTGGCCATTCAGAAGAAATGTATGATCAACGAGTGTTACAGGAGCGCACGCTTTACCTCGAAATTCTAACCATTCACTATAACCGCCGCGTTCGTCCAAATATGCGTACTGATTTTCAAGAATTCGCCGAGATTCGTGAACATCTTCAGCTTGCTCTCCCGAAACGGCAGAGTAAGCGCCTTCACCGTCTAGATAGGCATAAGGGTTCTGGAAAAGCTGCCGACTCCGACGGATCTCGTTATCAATATGACTAACCATGTTTGGACTGCGTTCACAAATTAACTAAGAGGTAAACTCTACGCCATACAGTTTTTGCAATCAATCCAGCTCGATTTCATCGGTTTATTGGCCTTCCCCCGCAAATCCGGTAGAATCCGCCCCTTTTCAGGAACTTGCCCCGGCGTTTTGCGGTCATTGTCGAGGCTGGGGAGAGGAAAAGCTGATTCATGAAACCACGTCATAAACGCATTGCCATCATCATCGGCGGCCTCGCCGTGCTCGCGATCGGCGCCGGGCTGGTGTTCAAGGCGTTCCGCAGCAACATGGTGTTCTTCTTCAGCCCGAGCCAGGTCTACGCGAAAGAGGCGCCGCAGGGCCGGCCGTTCCGCATCGGCGGCATGGTCGAGAAGGGCAGCCTGAAACGCGTCGGCGACAGCCTGACCATCGACTTCGTGGTTACCGACACCGTGCATACGGTGCCGGTTGATTACACCGGCGTGGTACCCGACCTGTTCAAGGAAGGCAAGGGCGTAGTGGCGCAGGGCAGCCTCGGTCCGGACGGCGTGTTCCACGCCAGCGAAATCCTCGCCAAGCACGACGAGAACTACATGCCGCCCGCCGCCAAGCAGGCGATCGAGCAGGCGCAGAAGTCGCAGAAATCCGTCATCGTCAATTAACGCAGCGCGTCGGCGCAATTTCCAACATGGTCAAATATCTGGTTCCCCTCGGGGTGTTCATTCTGCTGCTGGTTTTTCTGTACGTCGGCCTTTACCGCGATCCGCGCGAGATTCCGTCGCCGCTGATCGACAAGCCGGCGCCGGCGTTCCAGTTGCCGCAACTGCACCGTCCGGACCTGACGCTGTCGCAGCAGGACATGCGCGGCAAGGTGTGGCTGCTCAACGTATGGGCGTCATGGTGCGAAAGCTGCCGCGACGAGCAGCCGCTGCTGGTCGAATACGCGCGCCAGAACGTGGTGCCGATCTACGGGCTCGACTACAAGGACGAGCCGGCGCAGGCGATCAAGTGGCTCGACGAATTCGGCAACCCGTTCGTGCTGAGCGCGGTGGACAAGGAAGGGCAGATCGGCATCAACTACGGCGTCTACGGCGTGCCTGAAACTTTCCTGATCGACAAGCAGGGCATCATCCGCTACAAACAGATCGGCGCAATCACGCCCGAGGCGTGGGAAAAGACCATCCTGCCGATGGTGCGCAAACTCCAGCAAGCATCCTGATACCCTCATCCCCTCCCTTCTCCCGGCGGGAGAAGGGGGAATTCCCTCTCCCTCCGGGAGAGGGCGGAGGGAGAGGGAAATTCGTTCAAGCCTGTAGTTCTTCCAGCCTTCCGGTGTGCGGTCAGGATTTTTCGGCGGCGATGCGCCGCTGCAGGTCGCGCCGTGCGTTGCGCCGGCGCGCGCGCAGCGCCACGATTTCAAGCGCGATGCACAGCGCCGCCATCCCGTAGGCGCCCCATACGTAGAAGGCGCGCCCGCCCATGTCCCAGAACGCCGACCAGCTTCCCCAGTTCATGCCTGCGACCCCAGCGGCTGGACTTCCGGCAGCGCACGCACCCAGTCGGCGCTGCGTTCGCGCTCGAGGATGATGCTGCGCACGCGCGTCAGCGCGGCGGCGATGCTGTACATCCAGAACGCGAGCGCCATGATCAGCATGCCCCACAGCATGGTCACCGCCATGTGCTGATTGGCGGTCATGCTGACCGACGCGCCCTGATGCAGCGTGCTCCACCACTGCACCGAAAAATAGATGATCGGCACGTTGATCACGCCGACCAGCGCGATCACCGCGCCGGCCTTGTCGGCGCGGCGCGGATCGTCGATCGCGGCCTGCAGCGACAGAAAGCCGATGTAGAGGAACAGCAGGATCAGTTCCGAGGTCAGCCGCGCGTCCCACACCCACCATGTGCCCCAGGTCGGCTTGCCCCAGAACGAGCCGGTCCACAGCGCGATGAACGCCATCAGCGCGCCGGTCGGCGCCAGCGCCGAGGCCATCATCGACGACAGCCGCGCGTTGAGCGTGAGGCCGAGCGCCGACCAGAACGCCATCACCACGTAGATGAACATCGACATCCACGCCGCGCCGACGTGGATGAAGATCACGCGATAGACCTCGCCCTGCGTGGCATCGCTTGGCGCGACGAAGAACGAAATGTAGAGGCCGATTGCGGCCAGCGCCGCGGCCGCGGCGTAGAACCACGGCGCCATCCTGCCGGCGAGCGGATAGAAAGTCTGCGGCGATGAATATTTGAACCAGTTGATGCCTGCCATCGTTGTTGTCCTGTTCTTATATGCGTCCGCTATTCGACCGCGATGCGCAGCGCGAGTGCCGTCGCCCACGGCGCGAAGAACAGCGCGACCAGCAGGATCGCACCGAGCAGCGACAGGTGCGCCGCTGCGCCGAGCCCGCTGGTGACCGCCTCGACTGCGCCGGCGCCGAAGATCAGCACCGGGATGAACAGCGGCAGCACCAGCAGCGACACCAGCACGCCGCCGCCGCGCACGCCGAGCGTCAGCGCGGCGCCGATCGCGCCGATCAGGCTCAGCACCGGCGTTCCGAGCAGCAGGGAGCCCATCAGTACCAGCAGCGTGTCGCGCCCGAGGCCGAATTGTAACCCGAGCAGCGGCGCGATCAGCACCAGCGGCAGTCCAGACAGCAGCCAGTGCGCGGCGATCTTGCCGCCGACCAGCAGGCCGAGCGGCTGCGGCGCGAGCACCATCTGTTCGAGCGTGCCGTCGCGATGGTCGTCGGCAAACATGCGGCCGAGCGACAGCATCGCCGCCAGCAGCGCCGCGACCCACACGATGCCGGGCGCGATCTTGCGCAGCAGGTCGGTTTCGGGGCCGATGCCGAGCGGGAACAGGCTGACCGCGATCACGAAGAAGAACAGCGTGGTCAGCACGTCGGCCTTGCGCCGCATCGCGAGCAGCAGGTCGCGCGCGATCACGTAGCGCAGTGCAGTCAAGGTCGGGTTCATGCGCCAAGCTCGAGGCGCTGGCGGTGCGGCGCGGTGATCGGCACGTCCTGGTGCGTGGTCAACATCACGATGCCGCCGTTTGCGAGGTGGCGTTCGATCAGCGACTGTAGAAACGCGATCGCGGCGGTGTCGAGCGCGGCGAACGGTTCGTCGAGCAGCCACAATCCGTGATGCGTGCCGAGCGCGATCCGCGCCAGCGCCGCGCGCCGCTTCTGTCCCTGCGACAGCGCTTTGCACGGCAGATGCAGGCAGCGCGCGAGGCCGAACTGGCGCAGCATGTTTTCGATCGCGGCGGGAGCGGCATCGATGCCGGCGAGCGGCGCGGCCAGCGCGAGATTTTCCAGCGCCGAAAGCTCGTCCTTGAGTCCGTTCAGATGGCCGAGGTAGCCGAGATGCGCGCGGTAATCGTCGCCGAGCGCCTTGATATTCTGGTCATTCCAGCGGATTTCGCCGGCGACCGGGCTCAGCAGTCCGCAGATCGCGCGCAGCAGCGTGGTCTTGCCGCTGCCGTTCTCGCCGCGCAGCTCGAACAGCGTGCCGGCCGGCAATGAAAAATTGAGATCGCGGAACAGCGTGCGCTCGCCGCGCGCGCATTCGAGTCCGATGACGTCGAGCATGGCCCGGATCGTGAAAAAATGCGGATTCTACAGGAAGATCAGTTGCCGCGATGGAAGGCGGAACAGGAGCGGCGCGTCATGCCGCTGCAGATGCCGGCCGCACTCTGAACACCAGCAGCGCGCCGAGCAGGGACAGCGCCGCGCTGTAGCCGAAGGCCACCGAGGTGCCGAACGCGGTCCACAATGCGCCGACGGCGATGCTGGAAATAAAATCGCCGACGCCGTTGACGGTGGCCAGCGTGCCGAACGCGACGCCGTGATGGGCGTCGGGCACGATTTCCGCGCACAGCGAATCCTCCAGCGTTTCTTCGAGCGCGACGTTGGCGCCGCCCAGAATGAAAATCAGCGCCAGCGTGCCGACGTTCGCCGGCAGCAGGATGATGCAGAACGACATCAGCGCGGACAGCGAATAGCCGATCGCCAGCAGGCGGTTCTTCGGAAGACGGTCGCCGAGCCAGCCGCCGATGAACGCAAACGATGCGTAAAAAATATTGTGCAGCACGTACAGCGCAACGGCGACGCTCGCCGCCTTGGGCGCGCCGAGCGCCGGCGTCAGTTTTTCCGTCGCGAGCAGGATCAGCAGTGTGTGGGCGAAGGCGCCCATTCCGAACAGGCCGACGCCGAGCAGCATTTTCCTGTAGGCCGGCGGCAGCAGACGCAATCTGTCCCCGAACGAAATGTACGGCACCGGCGCGCGTTCCTTTTCCCTGACCATGAAGGCGATCATCGCCGCGGCGGCGAGGCCGGGAATCAGCGTGACGGCGAACAGCGCCGGGTAGCGGTGATTCAGCGCTTCGAGCAGCACGAACGCGCTCGCCGGGCCGATGATCGCGCCCAGCGTGTCCATCATGCGCTCAAAGCCGAATGCACGGCCGTAGGTTTCGCGCGTCACCGCGGCGGCCAGCAATGCCTTGCGCACCGGTGTGCGGACGCCGCGGCCCAGCCACGCGCACGCGCGCGAAATCAGGATGTGCCACGCCGCGGTCGCCAGGCCGAACGATGCGGTGCCGAACGCGGTGACCAGATAGCCGATGACGGCGATCGGTTTGCGCCGCCGCAGTTTGTCGGTGTAGAAGCCGGACGCCATCTTGGCGAAGCTCGACAGGCCGTCGGCGACGCCTTCGATCAGTCCCAGCCACACCGCGGCCGCGCCGAGCGTCGCCAGAAACGCGGGCAGCACCGCAGTCGCGATTTCGTGCGACCAGTCGCTGAGCAGCGAGGCCAGCCCGACGCCGAGCACGGTGCGGTTGAGCCAGCGCGAATTGCGGGGACTGTTGGCGGGCGACTCCATCGGACGCGATCAAGCGTTGCCGTTGATGGTGCCGATTTCAGCCGGGATCTTGACGTAAACCATGCTGATGTTTTCTCTGGCGATCAACTGCAGCAGTTTTTCCGCCTCCTGTTCATCGGCCAGGATTTCGACTTCAAGCGGCAGGTCGCCGGCAAGTTCCAGAAAATGTTGTTCATGCAGGATGCCGTGGCGGCCGAAACCCGCAATGCCGCGGAGCACCGTGCCACCGCCGATGCCAAGTTTCTTCGCCTGTTCGATCAGCCATTCGTAAAGCAGTATATGGTGGTGCTTGCGGTTTTCATGCATGTAGAATTTGAGTAACACGCCTTTCATGATGCGCCTCCTGAGAACAGTAAGCGGGCAGCCAGGATGCCGAGTACGGTCAGCACGATCGAACCGGCCACATGCACGATGATTGCGATCGTGCCCCACAGATATTCCTGACGTGACAGCAATGTGACGACATCGGCCGAGAAGGTGGAGAAGGTCGACAGGCCGCCCAGAAAACCGGTCGTGACCAGCAGCCGGATTTCCGGCGGTATCGAGGCGTAGCGCGCGAACAGTTCCATCGAAATGCCCATCAGAAAACCGGCGACCAGATTCGAGGCGAGCGTGCCGAGCGGCAGCGTGGGAAACAGCGGCGTCAGCGTGATGTTGAACCACCAGCGCAGCCAGCAGCCGGCGATGCCGCCGGCCCCCACCGCAAGCCAACTGAAAAAATTCATGATTACCCCCAGTCCTTGTTGCTTGTTATCGGGGTGGGGTAGGTGCAGAAACCGCCTACATTTCCACCGCCGGACGGTGAAACATGTAGGCATCATCAGCCCACTGAAGCTTCGAGGGCGGTTGGGACAGGAGGCATGCCATCTCCTGAACGACGCCGCGATTGTAGCGTGTCGCGGCGCGGCTATCAACGCCGTTATCGGTGGTTCAGCCGCGCGCGGGCGGCGGTGATCACTTCGCTCGCAGTGATGCCGACAGGGCCCGCGCCGTTGGCCGCGAGATCGTCGGCCGCCGCGCCGTGCAGATGCACTGCGGCGGGCAGCGCCTGTTCCGCGGCGGCGTCCTGGGCGATCAACGCCGCGATCATGCCGGTCAATGCATCGCCCATGCCGGCGCTCGCCATGCCGGGGTTGCCGGTGGTGTTGATGCGCCACGCGCCGTCCGGCATTGCGCAGACGCTGCCCGCGCCTTTCAGCACCGTGCAGGCGCGATAACGCGCCGCGATTTCGCACGCCGTGCTGACGCGGTCGGCCTGCACCTCGGCGGTGGTGCAGCCGAGCAGCCGCGCCGCCTCGGCGGGATGCGGCGTCAGCACGGTCGATGCAGTTCGCCGCTTGACGGCGTCGCGGAGTTTTTCGGCGGCGGCGATCAGATTCAGCGCATCGGCATCGATGATCAGCGGCGCCGCAGTTTGCAGTGCGGCGCCGACGAGTTGAAAGGCGTCCGGCGACTGACCGAGTCCCGGACCGATGGCGAGGCAGTTCAGCGGCAGTTTCAGCAATTCATCTGCGGAGCGCAGCATCAGTTCCGGCTGCGCCGGATCGTACGGCGGCGCGCCGTCGAGCAATCCGGCATAGACGCGGCCGGCGCCGAGCTTCAGCGCGGCGCGTGCGGCGAGCAGTGCCGCGCCGGCCATCCCGTGCGCGCCGCCGAGGATGCCGACGTCACCGTAGTCGCCTTTGTGGCTGTTGTTGCGCCGCGTTGGCAATATATTCCTGATGACGTCGTCGCCTATCGTCGTGCCGCGCGGCGCGCCGAGCACGGCGGAGTCGATATCGAGAGGACAGAGGTGGATTTGTCCGCAATAGTCGGGACCGTCGAGCGTAAGCAGGCCGGGCTTCAACGCGATGAAGGTTGCGGTGTGTTCCGCCTGCACCGCGCCGCCGGGCACGCGGCCGGTATCGGCGTCGAGCCCGCTCGGCACGTCGAGCGCCAGCACCGGCGCATCGATCGCATTGATCGCCTGCACCAGCGCGGCGAATTTTCCATCCAGCGCGCGCTGCAGCCCGATGCCGAACAGGCCGTCGACAACGAGGTCCCAGCGTCGCCCGTCCGGAATCGTGGTCATTACCGAACCGCCGCCATCGCGCCATGCGTCGAATGCGCTTCTGGCTTCCGCGGACAGTTTTGCCGCATCGCCGGCAAACACGACCTCGATCCTGTCTCTCCATGCCTTGAGGTGGCGCGCGGCGACGAACGCGTCGCCGCCGTTGTTGCCGGGACCGGCGACGACCAGCACGCCGTGCCCGTGATTGACGTTTAAATCGCGCGCGATCTGCGCCGCGGCCAGTCCGGCGCGCTCCATCAGTCCCGGCCCGGCTTTGCCTTCGATCGCGCGAATTTCGGCGCGGCGGCAGATCGGAACGTAAACGGCGGATGAAAAAGTCATATTGTGTCCTAGTTTACAACGCCGCTATGCGGATTCGGGTAAAATCCGGTTTTATCGGATCGCGCTGACTTCATGCCGCAGTTTCTGAGATTGCGCGGGCGCAACGCCCTTTCTGAATTCCGCTTAAACAAGCTCCAGCAGGCTTTGCGCGAGGCCGGTTCCGAATCTTCCGCCATCGGCGCCGAGTTCTGGCATTTCGTCAGTATCAGCCGCCCGCTCGACGCGCGCGAAAGCGCGGTGCTCGAACGCCTGCTGACCTACGGTCCTGCGGCGAATGCCGCGGCGGGCGGCGGCAGGCTGCTGCTGGTGGTGCCGCGTCTGGGCACGATTTCGCCGTGGTCGTCGAAAGCGACCGACATTGCTCATCATTGCGGACTGTCCGCCGTCGAGCGCATCGAGCGCGGCGTCGCCTGGCGTTTTGCCGGCGCCGCCGATGCCGGCGTGGCGCTGCCGCTGATCCACGACCGGATGACCGAGACCGTGCTGGAAAATTTTGATGCAGCCGACCGGTTGTTCCGGCGCTATCCGGCACAGCCGCTGCGAACGGTCGATATCCTGAGCGGCGGCGTTCAGACGCTGCAGGACGCCAACCGCGAAATGGGGCTGGCGCTGTCGGATGACGAGATCGATTATCTGTGGCGCAGCTTTTCGCAGCTCGGGCGCAATCCGACCGATGTCGAATTGATGATGTTTGCGCAGGCCAACTCCGAACATTGCCGTCACAAGATTTTCAACGCCGACTGGATCATCGACGGCCAGCCGCAGCAGCGGTCGCTGTTCGCAATGATCCGCCATACCCATCAGGAAAATCCGCGCGGCACGGTCGTCGCCTATGCCGACAACGCGGCGATCATCGAAGGCGCGCGCGCCGCGCGCTTTTATCCCGCGCCCGACGGCGGTTATCGTTACGTCGATGACGACGTCCACTTTCTGATCAAGGTCGAGACCCACAATCATCCGACCGCAATCTCGCCTTTCCCCGGCGCAGCGACCGGTGTCGGCGGCGAGATCCGCGACGAGGGCGCGACCGGCCGCGGCGCCAAACCCAAAGCTGGGCTTGCCGGCTTCACCGTGTCCAACCTCGAAATCCCCGGTTTCATCCAGCCGTGGGAAGGCGGCGAATCCGGCGGATACGGCCGGCCGCGGCGCATCGCGTCGGCGCTGCAGATCATGCTCGACGGGCCGATCGGCGGCGCGGCGTTCAACAACGAATTCGGGCGCCCCAATCTGTGCGGCTACTTCCGTACTTATGAACAGCGGGTTGCCGGTGAAATGCGCGGCTATCACAAGCCGATCATGATCGCCGGCGGCGTCGGCAACATTTCGGCGCAGCATGCATACAAACGCGAGTTCGGCGCGGGGACGCCGCTGATCCAGCTCGGTGGACCGGGCATGCTGATCGGACTCGGCGGCGGCGCGGCGTCGAGCCTGCAGGCCGGCAGCAATATCGAAGACCTCGATTTCGATTCGGTGCAGCGCGGCAACGCCGAGATGCAGCGCCGCGCGCAGGAGGTGATCGACCGCTGCTGGGCGCTCGGTGCCGGCAATCCGATCCTGTCGATCCACGACGTCGGCGCCGGCGGCCTGTCGAACGCGTTGCCGGAGATGGTGCACGGCGCAAATTGCGGCGGCCGATTCGATCTGCGCGCAATCCCGAGCGAGGAGCCGGGCATGTCGCCGCTGCAGATCTGGTGCAACGAGGCGCAGGAACGCTACGTGCTCGCGATCGCGCCCGACAAACTCGAAGTGTTCCGCGAAATCTGCGAGCGCGAGCGCTGCCCGTTCGCGGTGGTCGGCGACGCCACCGGCGACGGCAGACTGGTCGTTGCCGATCCGGCGTTCGGCGACACGCCGATCGACATGGAGCTGTCGGTGCTACTCGGCAAGCCGCCCAAAATGCTGCGCGATGTGAGGCGCCGCGCAACGGCGTTGCCGCCGTTCGACGCCGCGAACATCGATCTGCGCGAAGCCTGCCTGCGCGTGCTGCGATTGCCGGCGGTCGCGGACAAGACTTTTCTGATCACGATCGGCGACCGCACGGTCGGCGGGATGACCGCGCGCGATCAGATGGTCGGACCGTGGCAGGTGCCGGTCGCCGACGTCGCGGTGACGCTGTCCGGCTTCCGCGAATACCGCGGCGAAGCGATCGCAGTCGGCGAACGCACGCCGCTGGCGGTGATCGATGCGCCGGCGTCGGGACGGATGGCGGTCGGCGAGGCGATCACCAATATCGCTGCCGCCGCGATCGGCGACATCGGCGACATCAAGCTCTCCGCAAACTGGATGGCGGCGGCCGGCCATCCTGGCGAGGACGCGGCGCTGTACGACACGGTGCGCGCAGTCGGCATGGAATTGTGCCCGCGACTCGGCGTCAGCATTCCGGTCGGCAAGGATTCGATGTCGATGAAGACGGCGTGGACGGAAGACGGCGCCGCCAAGCAGGTGATCGCGCCGGTGTCGTTGATCGTGTCGGCGTTCGCGCCGGTGACTGATGCGCGCCGGACGCTGACGCCGCAGCTGCGCACTGATTGCGGCGACACCGTTTTGATCGTGATCGATCTTGGATTCGGCCGCTGTCGACTTGGCGGCTCGGCGCTGGCACAGGTCTACGGTCAAACCGGCAATGTTGCGCCCGACCTCGATCAGCCGGAGGCGTTGCGCGCGTTTTTCAGCGCGATCCAGCGACTGAGCCGTGAAGATTTTATTCTTGCCTATCATGACCGCTCCGATGGCGGCCTGTTCGCGACGGTCTGCGAAATGGCGTTCGCCGGCCGCTGCGGTGTCGAACTCGACCCCGGCGACGCTGACAGCACGCGGGCGATCGAGGCGCTGTTCAATGAGGAACTCGGCGCGGTACTCCAGGTCAGGGACGGCGACGCCAACGCCGTGCTCGCGTTGCTGAAACAGGCGGGACTTGAAATCGCGAGCCGCGTCATCGGCAAAGTCACCGCCTCGGATCGAATCGTCATTCGGGCCGGAGCGCGCGAATTGCTGGCGGCATCGCGCAGCGAGCTGCACCGTGCGTGGGCGGAGACGACTTATCAGATGCAGAAGCTGCGCGACAATCCGCACTGTGCGCAGCAGGAATACGACCGCATTCTCGACGACGGTGATCTTGGGATTTCACCGCGTCTGACCTTCAACTTAAACGAGGATTCTGCCGAGAATGTCGCGGCGCCGTTCGTCAATCTGGCGCGGCCGCGCATCGCGATCCTGCGCGAGCAGGGCGTCAACGGTCAGATCGAGATGGCCGCGGCGTTCGACCGCGCCGGTTTCGACGCGGTCGACGTGCACATGGGCGATGTCATCGCCGGCCGCACCAGCCTCGCCGGTTTCAGGGGGTTCGCCGCGTGCGGCGGATTTTCCTATGGCGATGTGCTCGGCGCGGGCGAGGGCTGGGCGAAGTCGGTGCTGTTCAATCCGCGCGCGCGCGACGAGTTCGAGGCGTTCTTCAGACGCGCCGACACTTTCGCGCTCGGCATCTGCAACGGCTGCCAGATGATGAGCAACCTGCATGAGATCATTCCGGGCGCGGCGCACTGGCCGCATTTCGTGCGCAACCGCTCGGAACAATTCGAAGCGCGCTTCGTCTTGGTCGAGGTGACGCCGTCGCCGTCGTTGTTTTTCGATGGCATGGCGGGCAGCCGTCTGCCGGTCGTGGTCTCGCACGGCGAGGGTTATGCCGAGTTCAGCGACGCGCGGCAGCTCGCTGCGGCACAACCGTACGTGACGCTGCGCTTTGTCGATAATCGCGGCAACACAACTGAAACCTATCCGTACAACCCGAACGGCTCGCCGCAGGGCGTTACGGGGCTGACCACGGTCGACGGCAGATTTACCGTGCTGATGCCGCACCCGGAGCGGGTATTCCGCGCCGTGCAGCACTCATGGCATCCGCGCGAGTGGGGTGAGAATACGCCGTGGCTGCGTCTGTTCCGCAACGCGCGGCGCTGGGCGGGCTGATGTAAAAACGGCGCACCGCAGTGCGCCGTTCACATTCTGTGTTGCCGCTTTGCTATTGCTCGATCTTGGCTTTGGCGCGCAGATCGTCAATGGCTTTTTTAAGGTTGGCGTTCTGCAGGCTCTGCTGCAACTGCCCCTTGATCCCATCATAGGGCGGCACTGTAATCGGCCGCACGTCGTCGACCCGGATTATGTGCCAGCCGAACGGGGTCTGCACCGGGGTCTGTGTGTACTCACCTTTCTTCAGTTTTTTCACCGCATCGATGAACGGGGCGGGCACCTGGTTCGGGGGAACGGTTTCCGGCAACCAGTCGCCGAGATCGCCGCCCTGGGCCTTGGTTCCGGCATCGATGGATTTTTCCTTGGCGAGTTTTTCAAAGCCACGGCCGGCTTTCAGCTGTTCGATGATTTTCTTCGCGTCCGCCTCGGTCTTCACAAGAATGTGTCTGACCTTGTATTCTTTTTTGTCGGCGAGGCCGGATTTGATGCGGTCATATTCCTGCTTCAGGGTATCTTCGCTGACCGGATGGTTCTTGACATAGTCCTGTGCGAAGGCGTCTACCAGCGCCTGCTCGCGCTGCATGTCGATCCTGGCGGCGACGTCGGGATTCCTGTCGAGCCCCTTGTTTACGGCTTCCTGGGTCATGATCTCGAAGTCGATCAGCCGGTCGCGTATCGCGTTCCTCAGTTCCGGCGAGTCTTTCTGTTGCGCATGTTGCGTGGCCTGCTTGAGGAGAAGATCGAAACGGCTTTGCGGGATGAGCTGGCCATTGACCTTGACGCTATCGTCGGCCTGCGCGCCACAGGCAGCCAGCGCGAAAATGCCGGCCGCCGTCAATGTCGAAATATGTGAAGCTTTGGTTACTTTCATGATGGTCCCTTGGTTGTGAAACGGATCAGATTTTGATTTCGTCCGGAGCATAAGCCTTGATCGAAAGCGCGTGGATTTCACGCTGCATCATATCGCCGAGGGCGGAATATACCATGCGGTGCCGCAGTTGCGTGGATTTGCCGGAAAACCGGGGGGAAACGATGATCAGCCGGTAATGGCCGCCGCCGCGCGCCGCTCCGGGATGGCCGGCGTGCGCTTCGCTTTCGTCGCGCAGGTCGATTTGCGCGGGCGTCAGCGCCGCGAGCTTTTGTTCGATGCGTTCGACGACAGTGTTCATGCCGGCAGTACTTTCCTGAAGGGTTTTATCGTAACGTCTGAAAATACGCCGGCGTTGACGTAGGGGTCCGCATTCGCCCATGCGTTCGCCGTGGCGAGCGAGTCGAATTCGGCGACGATCAGGCTGCCGCTGAAGCCGGCGGGGCCGGGATCAACGCTATCGACCGCCGGGAACGGCCCTGCCAGCAGCAGTCTGCCCTGGTTTTGCAGTTCGGCGAGGCGCGCCAGGTGCGCGGAACGCGCTGGCAGGCGCTTGCCCAGGCTGTCCGGAACGTCGGTGCAGACAATCGCGTAGAGCATCACTTGTGTTCTCCGACGTCGATGTATTTCGACAGCAGGAATGCCTGCAGCAGCATGAATGCGAACATCAGACCCATGCCGCCGAACAGCTTGAATTTGACCCACGTGGCTTCGGCGAAGTTGTAGGCGACGTAGAGGTTGAGCACGCCCATCGCAACGAAGAACGCGATCCAGCCCCAGTTCAGCCGGCTCCAGATCGCGTCCGGCAGTTCGAGCTGTGCGCCCATCATGTTCTTGAGCAGGTTTTTCTTGAACGCGGACACGGACACCAGAAGTGCGGCCGCGAACAGCCAGTAGAGGACGGTCGGTTTCCACATGATGAAACGCTTGTCGTGGAACGCAAGCGTCAGGCCGCCCATCACAACGATCACCGCGAGGCTGATCCACAGCATGTTGTCGACCTTGCGGTGCTTGAGCCATACGTACGCGACCTGTCCCGCGGTGGCGGCGATGCTGATCGCAGTGGCCGCGTAGATGTTTTTGGTCCAGCTATAGGCGGCGAAAAACAGGATGACCGGGAACAGGTCGAACAGGAATTTCATGCGCTATGTGGAAGATGGCGGCCGGCGGGCGCTGTTGAAAGGCCGCTATTATCGGATTTTTGGCGGCGCGTTGTCCATGCGCCGCAACACGCGGAAAGATTACTTTTCCGCGTCCAGCTTGAGCGCGGCCGAGTTGATGCAGTAGCGCAGCCCGCTCGGCTGCGGGCCGTCTTCGAACACATGGCCGAGATGGGCGTCGCAGCGGCTGCACAGCACTTCGGTGCGGCGCATGAAATAACTGTTGTCCGCCGCCGTCCTTACATTTCCCGCGGCGGCCGGCTGCCAGAAACTCGGCCAGCCGCTGCCGGAGTCGAACTTGTGGTCGGATTTGAACAGCTCGGTGCCGCAGCAGACGCAGCGGTAGACGCCCGCTTCGTGGTTGTCCCAGTATTCGCCGCTGAATGCGCGCTCGGTGCCTTTCTCGCGCGTGATGTGATACTGCTCGGGCGTCAGTTGCTGTTTCCAGTCCTGTTCCGGTTTGACGATTTTGTCGGGCATTGCGGTTTCTCCTGTTCGCTGACGCCGCTTGGTCGCGCCAAGGTTCGCGATCTTACATTCGGATGCTCAGGCAGCGAGAAGTTCCCGCAGCACGAACGGCAGGATGCCGCCGTGCAGGTAATAATCCACTTCGACCGGCGTATCGATGCGCAGCAGCAGCGGCACGCTCTGCACGGCGCCGTTGTTGCGGCGGATCACGAGCGTCACTTCCATCTGCGGTCGGAGACCGGCTTTGATGCCGGTGATGCCGATGGTTTCGCTGCCGTCGAGGCCGAGCGTCTGCGTGTCGGCGCCGTCCTTGAACTGGCACGGCAGCACGCCCATGCCGACCAGATTGCTGCGATGGATGCGTTCGAAACTCTTCGCGATCACCGCCCTGACGCCGAGCAGCTGCGTGCCTTTCGCCGCCCAGTCGCGTGAACTGCCGGTGCCGTATTCCTCGCCTGCGAATACCACGGTCGGCACCTTGCGCTTTGAATATTCCATCGCTGCGTCATAGATCGGCATCTGCACGCCGTCGGGCTGCACGATCGTGACGCCGCCTTCGACGCGCGAGCCGTCCGGCCGCGGCGGCAGCATCAGGTTCCTGATGCGGACGTTGGCGAAGGTGCCGCGCATCATGATTTCATGATTGCCGCGGCGCGCGCCATAGCTGTTGAAATCGGCGACTGCGACGCCGTTTTGCTGCAGCCATAGTCCGGCGGGCGATGACGGCTTGATCGAGCCGGCGGGGCTGATGTGATCGGTGGTCACCGAATCGCCGAACAGGCCGAGGATGCGCGCGCCTTCGATGTCGTGCGCGCGGCCGGACTGCATCCCGAAGCCGGCGAAAAACGGCGGCTCGGCGATGTAGGTCGAAGGCTCCCAGCCATAGACCTGGCCGGTTGCGCCCGGCACGCCGTCCCACAGCGGATTGTCCCTGGTGAAATCGCCGTAGAGGCGGCGGAACGTCTCGGGATCGGTCGCGTGGCGCATGACGGCGGCGATCTCATCGAGAGCCGGCCAGATGTCTTTCAGATAAACCGGCTTGCCGTCGCTGCCGGTGCCGAGCGCTTCGCGCGTCAGGTCTTTGAGCACCGTGCCGGCGATCGCATAGGCGACGACCAGCGGCGGCGAGGCGAGGAAATTCGCCTTGATGCTGGCGTGAATGCGCGCCTCGAAATTGCGGTTGCCCGACAGTACCGCCGCGCACACCAGGTTGTGTTTGATGATCGCTTCCTCGATGTCGGGGTCGAGCGGGCCGGCGTTGCCGATGCAGGTGGTGCAGCCGTAGCCGGCAAGATAGAAACCGAGTTTCTCGAGCTCCGACAGCAGGCCGGCCCGGGTCAGGTAGTCGGTGACGACGCGCGAGCCGGGCGCCAGCGAGGTCTTGATATGCGGCTTGACCTTGAGCCCGTGCGCCGCCGCTTTTTTCGCGAGCAGGCCGGCGGCAAGCAGCACGCCGGGATTCGAGGTGTTGGTGCACGAGGTGATCGCCGCGATCAGCACATCGCCGTGACCGATGTCGATGGTGTTTTCCGCGGCAGCGGGCGGCGCGGGAACCGCATCCGGCGTCGGACGGTTATTGACCATTTCGACGACATCCTGCGGAGCGCCTTCACGCAGCGACTCCTGGTTCTGGATCCCGCCGCCCGACAGCGTCGCGCGCTTCGGCGCGCGCAGTGTTGCCGGGTGGCGTTCGCGCAGCTTTTCCTCCGGCTGCTGATAACCGTTTTCCGTGACTGGTTTTGACAGCAGTTCGGCGAAGCGCCCGGCAAGGCCGCTCAACTCGATGCGATCCTGGGGCCGCTTCGGTCCGGCGACGCTCGGCACCACGCTGCCGAGGTCGAGCTCGAGCACTGTCGAATAATCGATGTCGCCGGCTTCCGGCGTGCCGAACAGCTGCTGGGCGTGGAAATAGGCCTCGAACGCCGCGATTTCCTCGTCGCTGCGGCCGGTGCTGGCGAGGTAATCGACGGTCCTGTCGTCGACCGCGAAGAACCCCATCGTCGCGCCGTACTCGGGCGCCATGTTGGCGATCGTCGCGCGGTCGGGCACCGCGAGCGATGCCGCGCCGGCGCCGAAAAACTCGACGAATTTTCCGACTACCTTCGCCTTGCGCAGCAGTTCGGTCACGGTCAGCACGAGGTCGGTCGCGGTCACGCCCGCCTTGAGTCCGCCTTTCAGATGCACGCCGACCACGTCCGGCGTCAGAAAATAGATCGGCTGACCGAGCATGCCGGCTTCGGCCTCGATGCCGCCGACGCCCCAGCCGACCACGCCGATGCCGTTGATCATCGTGGTGTGCGAATCGGTGCCGACCAGCGTGTCGGGATAGTAGACGCCATCTTTCCGGTGCACGCCGCGCGCGAGATATTCGAGATTGACCTGATGCACGATGCCGATGCCCGGCGGCACCACCTTGAAGGTTTCGAACGCCTGCATCCCCCATTTCATGAACTTGTAGCGCTCAGCGTTGCGCTCGAACTCGAGCTGCATGTTGCGGCCGAGTGCGTCCCGGCTGCCGTAATAGTCGACCTGCACCGAGTGGTCGACGACGAGATCGACCGGCACCAGCGGTTCGATGACCTTGGGATTCTTGCCGAGCCGGCGGGCGGCGCTGCGCATCGCCGCAAGATCGGCGAGCAGCGGCACGCCGGTGAAATCCTGCAGCACGATGCGCGCGACCACCAACGGGATTTCATCGATGCGCGGCGCATTCGGCTGCCAGTTCGCAAGCTGTTCGACGTGTGCCGCGGTGATTTTTTTGCCGTCGCAATTGCGCAGCACCGATTCGAGCACGATGCGGATCGACACCGGCAGCCGCGCGATCCTGCCGATGCCGGCGCGTTCCAGCGCGGGCAGCGCATAGTACTTTCCGTGCCGGCCGGCGTAGGAGAATTCACTTATATAGTTGTTTTTATTCATAATGCTATAGGTTAAACATAATCTATTTTATAGTGTACGGGAGGAATGTCATGTTACTGGTTGTTTCAAAAAAGAAAAGATCGAAGGTTATTTGCCTGTTGAGCAATCGACTTATACGCATGGTAACAAGTTCTTTCCGCGCTGCGGCAGGGAAAATGCGCGCGCGCGAGCTGGAGAAACGGTGTGATACCATCGCACCCCTGATTTTTTGCTGATTTCCGCACAGCCGCAACGCAATATAACAGCCGGGTCACATTCCGATGCCGAAAACCTCCGATATCATCGCCCACGCATTGTACGAAGAAGGCGTGCGCCATGCTTTCGGCATTCCGGGCGGCGAGGTGCTGGACCTGCTGGAGGCATTCCGCAAGGTCGGCATCAAATTCATCCTGACCAAGCAGGAAATGGGCGCCGGCATGATGGCCGAAGCCTACTGGCAACTGACCGGCAAACCCGGTGTGCTGGTGGCAACGGTCGGTCCGGGCGTCGTCGGCAGCACGCCGGGCGTGGCCCAGGCGCTGCTCGACCGCGCTGCGCTGATCGTGATCGGCGGCGATATTCCACTGGCGCTGAAGGGCGCGCATACGCGCAAGGTCGTCGACCAGGAGTCGTTGCTGCGCCCGCTGGTGAAATGGGCGACAACGATCGCCGCGAAGAACGCATTCGACCAGGTGCGCTCCGGCATCGCGATCGCAAAATCGCCTTTGCCGGGGCCGGTATTTTTCAATCTGCCGGCCGATGTCGCCGGCATCGAGCAGGGTGAAGCGCGCCGCTTCGCGCCGGCCGCGGTGCGCACGCTGCCGCGGCGCGAGGACATCGCGGTGATCCGGGCATGGCTCAGGAAGTCGAAACGGCCGCTGGCGTGCGTCGGCATGAACGCCCAGCTCGACGGCGCGGAACGCGAACTCAGGCGTTTTCTCGAAGCGTGGCGCATCCCGTTCATCACCACTTACAAGGCAAAAGGCGTGGTGCCCGAGGATCATCCGCTGTGCGTCGGCGCGACCGGCCTGAGTCCGGTGGTCGACAAGATTCATCTCGCGCACGTGCGGCACGCCGATCTGGTGCTGACGATCGGCTTTGATCCGGTCGAGCTGCATGCCGAATGGAATTCGCCGTGGGACGAGAAGAAAGCCACGGTCAACATCGACCTGGTGCCGAACACGCATCACGTCTACCGCAGCGCGGTCGAATATACCGGCAGCATTACCGGCTGCCTGCACGAACTCGTCGCACAGGCGCCCAGGCGCGCGCCCGCGCACTGGCCGGCGGCGGAGCTTGACCGTTACCGGCAGACGATCCGGCACGCGATCGCGAGCCAGTTGCCGAAAGGGCTGGGCCCGTACCAGGCGACCACGGTGCTGCGCGAAGTGTTTCCGCGCGATACGATTGCGACGGTCGACACCGGCGCCCACCGCATCCTGGTGAGCCAGGTGTGGCAGTCCTACGAGCCGCGGCGGTTCCTGCAATCGAGCGGGCTGAGCACGATGGGCTACGCGCTGCCGGCGGCGATCACGGCGAAGATGCTTTTCCCGAAGCGGCCGGTGCTGGCGATGGCCGGGGAAGCCGGGCTCGACATGGTGATCGGGGAGATGGCGCTGCTCGCCCATCACAAGCTGGCGCTGACGATCGTGGTGTTCCGCGACGACACGCTGTCGCTGATCCGGCTTAAACAACAGCGCATGAAACTGCCGGAAACCGGCGTCGCGACCGGCAGTCCCGATTACGTGATGCTGGCCGAGGCGTACGGCGGCAACGGTTTCGTCGTGACCAACCCGGGCGAGCTCAAAAAGGCGGCGCAGGTCGCCCTGCACAGCAAACGTTTCACGCTGATCGAGGCGCGCATCAATCCGGCCGAATACCAGCGGCAGATGTAGAATGCATTCGCTGCGGATTGAACATGAACGAACCTGTCACTGATATCGCGCGCCTGATCCAGCTCGCAGTCGCGCCGGTGTTCCTGCTGGCCGGCGTCGGCGCGCTGCTTGCGGTGCTGACCGGACGCCTGAACCGCATCATCGACCGGGTGCGCGTGATCGAGAAGGAAGTGGTGACGGCGGATCATCCGCAGCGGGACGAGATACACGGAGAATTCGAACGGCTGGCACGCCGCGCGCGCCTGATCAGCCGCGCGATCGTACTGGCGTCGTTGACCGGTTTGATCGTCTGCCTGCTGATCGTGGCGCTGTTCGTCGGCGACATCCTGACCATCGCCCTGGCGCGCATCGTCGCGCTGCTGTTCGTGCTGGCGATGCTGTCTTTCAGCGGCGCCTTCGTCTATTTTCTGCGCGAAGTCCTGTACGCGACGGCGGCGCTGCGGATCGGCCCCAAACCCTGATTACCTGCTGCCTCCCCGGAATCAGAGCCGCAGCGGCCTGATCGGGGACGCGACCAGCGCCGGGTCTGATTTCCAGTCGACGCCCGGCACGTCGATGTAGAGTTCCAGTTCATTGCCGTCTGGATCCAGCACGTAGAGGCTGTGGCTAACCGTGTGATCGCTGGCGCCGACGATGGTGACGCCGGCTCCCTGCAATGTTTTCAGCATCGCGCGCAGCTCGTCGTCCGAATCGCCGACTTTCAGTCCGAAGTGATACATGCCGACGCGCCGTCCGCGCGGGATCGGCTGCGCTTCGGGCCCGACCGCGATCAACAGCAGTTCGTGATGCGTTCTGCGCTGCGATCCGCAATAGCCGGCGACGGCGGGCGGCTGATGGAAAATTTCCCGGAAACCGAGCAGGTCCTTGTAAAACGCGCGCGACCCTTCGAGATCGCGCACGTATAAAACCAGGTGTCCGAGTTCTTTTACGCCGGCCACGAGACCGTTTTCAACCGAGCAGATGTCCGACCGCATCGCGCTCTTCATGGAGTTCCTTGAGCGTTGCCTGCATCCGCGTGCGGCTGAATTCACTGAGCTCGATGCCTGTAACGATTTGATATTCGCCGTTCCGGCAGGTCACCGGATGGCCGTAGATCACGCCTTCGGGAATTCCGTAGCTGCCGTCGGCGGGCACGCCCATCGTGACCCAGTCGCCGTCCGGCGTGCCGAGCATCCAGTCGCGGATGTGGTCGATCGCGGAACTGGCGGCGCTGGCCGCGCTCGACAGACCGCGCGCCGCGATGATCGCCGCGCCGCGCTTCTGCACCGCCGGAATGAAATCCTTTTCGAGCCATTCCCGGTCGTCGATCAGCGGCCAGACTTTGCGGCCGTCGCATTCGGCCTGGAACAGGTCGGGGTACTGGGTCGCGGAATGGTTGCCCCACACCGTCATCCGGCGCAGGCTCGACACTGGCCGGCCGATCTTCTGCGCGATCTGCGACAGCGCGCGGTTGTGGTCGAGCCGCATCATCGCGGTGAATCGGCGCGGGTCGAGGTCGGGCGCATTCTTCAGCGCGATCAGCGCGTTGGTGTTCGCGGGGTTGCCGACGACGAGCACTTTGACGTCGCGGCTCGCGACCTCGTTCAGCGCTTTGCCCTGCGGCGCGAAAATCTTGCCGTTGGCGTCGAGCAGGTCCTTGCGCTCCATGCCGGGGCCGCGCGGACGGGCGCCGACCAGCAGCGCGATGTTCGCGTCGCGGAACGCGACCTTCGGGTCGCTGGCCACGGTCATGCCGGCAAGCAGCGGGAACGCGCAGTCCTCAAGTTCCATCATCACGCCGCGCAGCGCCTTCTGTGCTTTTTCGTCGGCGATCTCGAGCAATTGCAGCACGACCGGCTGGTCGTTGCCGAGCATCGCGCCGGATGCGATGCGGAACAGCAGGCTGTAGCCGATCTGGCCGGCGGCGCCGGTCACGGTGATACGAACGGGCAGTTTCATCTGCCCGATGGTAGCGGCGCGCTTTTGCAGTGTCAAAATGGAAATGCGTGGATTTGCGCTGCGGCATTGCTGGTAGAATCGGCGCGTCCCGTCCGTTCTCCGCGCGCGATATGCCTGCCAACATTGAAGCGGCACGACGCCCGAAATATCTGAACCCGCTGCGCGTCCGGCTGCCGCTGCCGGGGATCATTTCGATCCTGCACCGGGTGAGCGGGGCGTTGTTGTTCCTCGCGCTGCCGCTGATGCTGTATGCGTTTCAGCAAAGTCTGGCCTCGCCTGCGGCTTTCGCTGCGTTCAAGACCGCACTCGGTCACTGGTACTCGAAAATGGCGCTGCTCGCATTGCTGTGGACATATTTTCATCATCTATGCGCCGGCCTGCGCCATCTGGCGCTGGACCTGCACATCGGCGTCGATCTGCGTTCGGCCCGGCGGTCGGCGCGGCTGACGCTGGTAACGGGCATCGCATTGACGGTGCTGGCGGCGGTACTGCTGTGGTGAGTTATCACGAGTCCGGCGCGAACCATCCGCTGCGCGACTGGCTCGTGCAGCGGATCACCGCCACGCTGATGGCGGTCTGCACGCTCGGATTCCTGGCGATGCTGGTCGCGGCGCCGCCGATCGATCATTCGTCGTGGCGGCAGCTTTTTCTGCCGCCGTGGGTGAGGCTTGCGGCGCTGCTGTTTTTGTTCAGCGCGTACTGGCACGCTTGGATCGGTGTGCGCAACATCTGCATGGATTATGTCGGAAACGTCCGTCTGCGGCAGATTCTGTACGCGCTGGTAATCGGCGCGCTCACCGCGTACGCGGCGTGGACGGTGCAGATCTTGTGGGGAAAATGGTAGCCGCGCAGCACCGCTTCGACGTGGTGGTGGTCGGCGCCGGCGGCGCCGGCATGCGCGCGGCATTGCACCTGTCGCAGGCCGGACTGCGCTGCGCAGTGCTGTCGAAGGTGTTTCCGACGCGCTCGCATACCGTCGCCGCGCAGGGCGGCGTATCGGCGTCGCTCGGCAACGACGAGGAAGACCGCTGGGAATGGCATATGTACGACACCGTCAAGGGTTCCGACTGGCTCGGCGATCAGGACGCGATCGAATACATGTGCCGCCGCGCTGGCGAGGTCGTGGTCGAACTCGAGCATTACGGGATGCCGTTCGACCGCCTCGACAGCGGCAAAATCTACCAGCGGCCGTTCGGCGGCCATACCCGCAACTTTGGCGAGCGGCCGGTCAAGCGCGCGTGCGCGGTGGCCGACCGCACCGGCCACGCGATGCTGCACACGCTGTACCAGCAGAACGTGCGCGCCGGCACGCGCTTCTTCATCGAGTGGATGGCGCTCGACCTGATCCGCGACGAAGCGGGCGACGTGCTCGGCGTTGCCGCTCTGGAGATGGAAAGCGGCGAGATGGCGCTGCTGCACGCGAAGGCGACGCTGTTTGCAACCGGCGGCGCCGGCCGCATCTACGCGACCAGCACCAACGCCTTCGTTAACACCGGCGACGGCCCCGGCATCGCGGCGCGCGCCGGCATTCCGCTGCAGGACATGGAGTTCTGGCAGTTCCACCCGACCGGCGTCGCCGGCGCCGGAGTATTGATCACCGAAGGCGCGCGCGGCGAGGGCGGCTTTCTGGTTAACAAGAATGGCGAGCGTTTCATGGAGCGCTATGCGCCGCGCGTCAAGGACCTCGCATCGCGCGACGTGGTGTCGCGTGCGATGGTGACCGAAATCAAGGAAGGGCGCGGCTGCGGCGAGCACGGCGATCATATCCTGCTCAAGCTCGACCATCTCGGCCCCGAGGTCATCCACAAACGACTGCCCGGCATCCGCGACATCGCGCTCAGGTTCGCCAACGTCGACATCACGCGCCAGCCGATCCCGGTGGTGCCGACCTGCCATTACCAGATGGGCGGCATCCCGGCGAATTACCGCGGCCAGGTGGTGGCGCCGCGCGGCGGCGATCCGGAAGCGCCGGTCGCCGGCTTCTACGCGGCCGGCGAGTGCGCGTGTGTTTCGGTGCACGGCGCCAACCGGCTCGGCACCAATTCGCTGCTCGACCTGCTGGTGTTCGGCAAGGCGGCGGCTGAGCAGATCGTCGAGGACGTGAAGGCAATGCGCGATCTCAAGCCACTGCCGCATGACGCCGGCGAAATTTCGGTGGCGCGCCTGGCGCGTCTCGACGCCGCCGTTCCCGGCAGCCGCGGCGAGAGTGTTGCCGCGGTGCGCGCCGAGCTGCAGCGCACGATGCAGGCGCATTGCGGCGTATTCCGCTTTCCCGACGCACTGGCCGAAGGCGTGCGCAAAATCCGGGAAGTCGCTGAGCGCGCGCAGCGCATCGCGATCGGCGACAAAAGCCGGGTGTTCAACATGGCGCGCATCGAGGCGCTCGAAGTCGGGAATATGGTTGAGGTCGCGACCGCGACGCTGGTGTCGGCGGCGGCGCGCACCGAAAGCCGCGGCGCGCACGACCGCAGCGATTACCCGAAGCGCGACGACGCCAACTGGCTGAAGCACACGCTGTGGTACAGGGACGGCGACCGGCTCGACTACAAACCGGTGCATCTGAAGCCGCTGACTGCGGCTTCGATCGAACCCAGGGCGCGGGTTTATTAACGATGAAGTTTTCGATCTACCGCTACAACCCGGAATCCGGCGCTGCGCCGCGGATGCAGGACTACGAGGTGGCGCTGAAACCGACCGATTGCATGCTGCTGCACGCGCTGATCCGGATCCAGGAGATCGACGACACGCTGGCGCTGCGCCGCTCGTGCCGCGAAGGCATCTGCGGTTCGGACGCGATGAACATCAACGGCAAAAACGGGCTGGCTTGCGTGACGCCGCTGGCCGGACTCAAGGAGCCGGTGCAGATTCGGCCGCTGCCCGGTCTGCCGGTGATCCGCGACCTGATCGTCGACATGTCGCAGTTCTTCAAGCAATACCACTCGATCCGGCCGTACCTGATCAATGACGAGCCGCCGCCGGCGCGCGAGCGCCTGCAGTCGCCGGCCGAACGCGAGCAGCTCGACGGTCTCTACGAATGCATCCTGTGCGGCTGCTGCTCGACCGCCTGTCCGTCGTTCTGGTGGCATCCCGACCGCTTCGTCGGGCCGGCCGGGTTGCTGCAGGCCTGGCGCTTTCTGGCCGACACGCGCGACCGCGCCGCCGGCGAGCGGCTGGCCGATCTCGAAGATCCGTACCGGCTGTTCCGCTGCTATGCGATCATGAACTGTGTCGATGTCTGCCCGAAGGGACTGAATCCGACCGCCGCGATCGGCCGGATCAAGACCATGATGGTGAAAAAGGAAAGATGAGCGCGACGGACCGGATCCGCTGGCGTTGCCGGCGCGGGATGCTGGAGCTCGACGTGTTGCTCGAGCGCTTCAACCGCGACCATCTGCCGCACCTGGATGCCGGCCAGCAGGCCCGATATGCGGAACTGCTGGCATTGCCGGACCGCGAGTTGTACGACCTGCTGATGGGCGGCGCGCCGCCCGATTGGCATTTCGCCGTTTTGCTCGACCTGATGGGGTCGCCGCAGGCGGCGTGGCCGATTCACGTATAATCGGTTCACCCCCGGAATTTCCACAAGGGCTTGATCATGGCCGAGAAAAGCGCGACGCTTGCCTTCAGCGACAATCCTTCGAAAGCCGAATTTCCGGTATTGTCCGGCACGGTCGGGCCCGAAGTGGTGGACATCCGCACGCTGTACGGCAAGACCGGCAGGTTCACCTACGATCCGGGCTTCATCTCGACCGCGAGCTGCCTGTCGAAAATCACCTACATCGACGGCGACGAGGGCGTGCTGATGTACCGCGGCTATCCGATCGAGCAGCTCGCCGAGCACTGCGATTTTCTCGAGGTCGCCTACCTGATCCTGCACGGCGAATTGCCGACGCCGGCGCAGTTGAAGGCGTTCATCGACGACATCACGCATCACACGATGGTGCACGAGCAATTGGTGCGCTTCTTCTCCGGCTTCCGCCGCGACGCGCATCCGATGGCGGTCATGTGCGGCGTGGTCGGCGCGCTGTCGGCGTTCTATCATGACGCGCTCGACATCAAGAACCCGGACGACCGTGAGAAGACGGCGACGCGGCTGGTCGCCAAGGTGCCGACGATCGCCGCGATGTGCTACAAGTACAACATCGGCATGCCGTTCATGTATCCGAAGAACGCGCTGTCGTACGTCGAGAATTTCCTGCACATGATGTTCGGCAATCCGTGCGAGGACTACGTGCAGAACCCGGTCATCACGCGCGCGCTCGACCGCATCCTGATCCTGCACGCCGACCACGAACAGAACGCCTCGACCTCGACGGTGCGCGTCGCCGGCTCGTCGGGCGCCAATCCGTTCGCCTGCATCGCGGCCGGCATCGCCAGCCTGTGGGGCCCGGCGCACGGCGGCGCCAACGAAGAAGTGCTGAAGATGCTCGGCGAGATCGGCGATGTCGCGCATATCGGCAAGTACGTGGAGCGCGTGCGCAACAAGGAGGCCGTGCTCTACGGTTTCGGCCACCGCGTCTACAAGAACTACGATCCGCGCGCCAGGCTGATCCAGAAGACCTGCCACGAGGTGCTCGAAGAACTCGACCTCAAGGACGACAAGCTGTTCGCGCTCGCGCTGAAACTCGAAAAGATCGCGCTCGAGGACGATTATTTCGTGTCGCGCAAGCTGTATCCGAACGTCGATTTCTATTCGGGCATCGTCTACAAGGCGATCGGCATTCCGACCAGCATGTTCACCGCGATGTTCGCGCTGGCGCGCACCGTCGGCTGGGTCGCGCAGTGGAACGAGATGGTCGGCGATGCCGACCAGAAGATCGCGCGCCCGCGCCAGCTCTATATCGGGCCTGCGCGGCGCGATTTCGTGCCGATCGCCAGACGCAAATAACGATGCTGTACCGGGAAGCCCAGGGCACCTCGTATCTGGCGGGGGCCAACGCATCCTTCATCGAAGCGCTTTATGAGCGCTATCTCGACGACCCGGCCGTGGTCGAGCCGCGCTGGCGCGCCTATTTCGATGAATTGCAGAAGCTCGACGGCGGCGCGCGCGACGTCGCGCATGCGCCGATCCGCGCGCGCTTCGCCGCGCTTGCGCGCCAGCCGCGCATTGCGGGCAGTGTGCTGGCGGCCGCTCCGACCCCGTCCGCTGCAAAACAGTACGGTGTGTGGCAGCTGATCAGCGCTTACCGTTCGCTCGGCGTGCGTCACGCCGTGATCGATCCGCTGAACCGGCAGGAAAAACCGTACATTCCCGAACTCGAGCTCGGTTTCTACGGCCTCGGCGACGCCGACATGCAGACCGAATTCGACACCGGCACGCTGGCCGGCCCGCGCCGCCTGAAGCTCGCCGACATCGTGCAGTTGCTGAAGGACACCTATTGCCGCACGCTCGGCGTCGAGTACACCTATATCGCCGACATGCCGATCCGGCGCTGGATCCGCGAACGGCTGGAGCCGGTGCGCTCAACGCCGGCCTACGACGCCACGTTCAGGAAATACATCCTTGAACGCCTGACTGCGGCGGAAACGCTCGAACGCCATCTGCACACGCGCTATGTCGGTCAGACCCGTTTCTCGCTGGAAGGCGGCGACAGCCTGATTCCGATGCTCGACCATCTGCTGCAGCGCGCCGGCGGCGCCGGCGTGCAGGAGGTCGTGATCGGGATGGCGCACCGCGGCCGCCTCAACGTGCTGGTCAACATTCTCGGCAAACTGCCGAAAGACCTGTTTTCCGAATTCGAGGACAGGCACGAAAGCGCGACGCTGGCCGGCGACGTCAAGTACCACGACGGTTTTTCGTCCGACGTTGCGACCGCCGGCGGACCGCTGCATATCTCGCTGGCGTTCAACCCGTCGCACCTCGAGGTCGTCAACCCGGTGGTCGAAGGTTCGGTGCGCGCGCGCCAGCACCGGCGGCGCGACAAGACCGGCGATCAGGTGCTGCCGGTATTGATCCACGGCGACGCCTCATACTCGGGGCAGGGCATCGTGATGGAGACGCTGAACCTGGCGCAGACGCGCGGTTTCGGCACCGGCGGCACCGTGCACATCGTGATCAACAACCAGATCGGCTTCACCACTTCCGACCCGCGCGACACGCGCTCGACGATCTACTGCACCGACGTGTCGAAGATGCTTGGCGTGCCGATTTTCCACGTCAACGGCGACGATCCGGAAGCGGTGTGTTTCGCGACTGCGCTCGCGCTCGATTTCAGGATGCATTTCCACAAGGACGTCGTGATCGACCTCGTCTGCTACCGCCGGCTCGGCCACAACGAGCAGGACGAGCCGATGGTGACGCAGCCGCTGATGTACAAGAAAATCCGCGAGCTGCCGACCGCGCGGCAGATCTATGCCGAACGGCTGGCCGCGACGGGCGTGATCGGGCCGGAGGAAGCCGAC
This sequence comes from Burkholderiales bacterium, assembly GCA_035524795.1. Classification (GTDB taxonomy): domain Bacteria; phylum Pseudomonadota; class Gammaproteobacteria; order Burkholderiales; family SG8-41; genus DATKOF01. The sequence goes on along the minus strand of DATKOF010000030.1, from coordinate 15,873 downwards.
GCGATGGTCAAGCGCTATCGTGAGGCGCTCGACGGCGGCGGCCAGACCAACCGTTCGGTGATCGCGGATTACAAAATCCCGTACGCGGTCGACTGGAAGAAGTTCAAGGGCACCAAATGGAACGAGAACGACGACACCCGGCTGCCGCTCGACAAGCTGCAGCAACTGGCGCGCAAGGTCAGTGCGGTGCCCGAAAGCTTCAAGCTCCATCCGCGCGTCGAGAAGATCATGGCCGACCGCCGACTGATGGCCGAGAACAAACTGCCGCTCGACTGGGGCATGGCCGAGACGCTCGCCTATGCAACGCTGCTCGACGCCGGTTATTCGGTGCGCATTTCGGGACAGGACGTCGGGCGCGGCACATTCTTCCACCGCCACGCGGTGCTGCACGACCAGAACCGCGAACGCTGGGACCAGGGCACCTATGTTCCGCTCCAGCACGTCGGCCCCAACCAGGGCGATTTCGTGATCATCGATTCGCTGCTGTCGGAAGAAGCGGTGCTCGGTTTCGAGTACGGCTACACGACGTCGGAACCGAACGAGCTGGTGGTGTGGGAAGCGCAGTACGGCGATTTCGCCAACGGCGCGCAGGTCGTGATCGACCAGTTCATCGCGTCGGGAGAGGTCAAATGGGACCGCCTGTGCGGGCTGGTGATGATGCTGCCGCACGGCTACGAGGGAGCCGGGCCCGAGCACTCGTCGGGACGCATCGAACGTTTTCTGCAGCTGTGCGCCGACCACAACATGCAGGTATGCGTGCCGGCGACGCCGGTGCAGATGTACTATCTGCTGCGGCGGCAGATGGTGCGGCCGTACCGCAAGCCGCTGGTGATCTTCTCGCCGAAGAGCATTCTGCGCCACAAGGAAGCGATATCGCCGCTCGAAGAATTCGCGAACGACAACTTCAAACCGGTCAACGAGGACTGGGACGCGGCCGGGATCGACGCTGAAAAAGTCGAGCGCATCATCTTCTGCAGCGGCAAGGTCTATTATGATCTGCGCGCCGAACGCCGCGCGCGCGGCATCGCCAATCTGCCGCTGGTGCGCATCGCGCAGCTCTATCCTTTTCCGCACGATCTTTTCAGGGCGGCGGTCGAGCGCTACCGCCACGCGCGCGAGGTGGTCTGGTGCCAGGAGGAACCGCGCAATCAGGGCGCATGGCATCGCATCCAGCACTATCTGCTGCGCCACCTGCTGCCGCACCAGAAGCTGATCTACGCGGGGCGCGATTCATCGGCATCGCCGGCGCCCGGCTACAAGTCGCTGCACGACAGGCAGCAGCGCGAACTGGTCGGCATTGCCCTGACCGCCGGCGCCGAGTCGCGCGCCGACGGCACGTTCTGACGGGGATGTCGCGATGCTGATCGAAGTCAAAGTGCCGCAGTTATCGGAATCGGTGTCGGAAGCGATGCTGGTGACGTGGCACAGGCAGGTCGGCGACGCGGTCAAGCGCGACGAAAACCTGGTGGACATCGAAACCGACAAAGTGGTGCTGGAAACGCCGGCGCCGGAATCCGGCGTGCTGGTCAGCATCGTCAAGGGCGACGGCAGCGCGGTCGGCAGCGGCGAAGTGATCGCGACGATCGATACCGAGGCCAAGGCCGGCAAGGCGGCTGCGGCCAAACCCGAAACACCCAAAGCCGCGAAGGAAACAGCGCCGCCGGGCAAGCCATCTGAAAACAAAGTTGTCAGCGTTGAACGCCCGGCCAAAGCGGAAGTGCTGCCGCTGCCCGAATCGAAACCGGCGGTGAAGCCGACGCCGAAGATCGCCGCGGTGCCGCCCCCCGCGCCGCTACCGAAACGCGCGCCAGCGGCGCCAACGGCATCCGCCGGCGAGCGCCCCGAGCAGCGCGTGCCGATGAGCCGGCTGCGCGCGCGCATCGCCGAACGCCTGGTGCAGTCGCAGCAGACGACCGCGATGCTGACCACGTTCAACGAAGCCAACATGCAGCCGGTGATCGACATCCGCAACCGTTACAAGGAAAAGTTCGAGCAGGAACACGGCGTCAAGCTCGGCTTCATGTCGTTCTTCGTCAAGGCCGCAGTTGCCGCGCTGAAGGAATACACGATCGTCAACGCTTCGGTCGACGGCAACGACATCATCTACCACGGCTATTACGACATCGGCGTTGCGGTCAGCACGCCGCGCGGGCTGGTGGTGCCGGTGCTGCGCGACGCCGACCGCCTGTCGCTGGCCGACATCGAGCGCCGGATCGCCGACTTCGGCGCGCGCGCGCGCGACGGCAAACTCGACCTCGAGGAACTGGCGGGCGGCACCTTCACGATCTCCAACGGCGGTGTGTTCGGCTCGCTGCTGTCGACGCCGATCATCAACCCGCCACAGAGCGCGATCCTCGGCGTGCACGCGATCAAGGAACGGCCGGTGGTCGAGGATGGCCGCATCGTCGCTCGGCCGATGACCTATCTCGCGCTGTCCTACGATCACCGTATCATCGACGGGCGCGAAGCGGTGCTGTTCCTGGTCGCGATCAAGGAAGCGCTCGAAGACCCGGCGCGGCTGTTGCTCGAAATTTGATTTCCCCTGCGATGGACGTTCCGGCGGTACACGGACCGCGGCTGCGCGACGGCGCCGACTTCGCGCGCTGGATGCGCGGCCACGCGCGCCAGCACGGTTTCGATCTCGATGCCACACAGCTCGAAGCGCTCGATCATTTCCGGCGTCTCTACGACGATCTGGTCGAACGCGCCAGACCGAAACCGCTGCTGCGGCGCTTCATGCGCAAGCGTCCGGTGACCGGCCTCTATCTGTGGGGGCGCGCCGGCCGCGGCAAGAGTTTCCTGATGGACAGCTTCTTCGGCTGCGCGCTGCCGGTCAGCAAGGAACGCATTCATTTTCACCGCTTCATGCAGCACATCCACCATCAGCTTGCGCAGCGGCAGGGCGAGAGCGACCCATTGTCTGCGATTGCATACGATCTGGCTAAACGCGCGCGCCTGATCTGCCTCGATGAATTCCATGTCGCCGACATTGCCGACGCGATGCTGCTCGGCCGTCTGCTGGAAGCGTTGTTCGAGCGCGGCACGGTGCTGGTCGCAACCTCGAACCAGCCGCCGAAGGAGCTGTACCGCGACGGCCTGCAGCGCGCGCGCTTCCTGCCCGCAATCGAACTGATCGAACGGCACTCCGACGTCGTGCTGGTGGACGACGGTATCGACTATCGGCTGCGCGCGCTCGAAAGCGCGGGCGTCTATCACCTCGGCGGCGCCGACCGCGCGCTTGAACGCGCGTTCCTCGGCGTTGCGCGCCACGCCATGAACGGCGGTGGCGAAATCGAAATCGACGGCCGGTCGCTCGCGGCGCGCAGCCACGCGCAGGGCATCGTCTGGTTCGATTTCGAAACGCTGTGCGGGGCAGGGCGCGGCAAGCCCGACTACATCGAACTCGCGCGGCGCTACCACACGGTGATCGTGTCCGGCATCCCGCGCTTCACGCCGGCGCAGGCCGACCGCCTGCAGCGCTTTGTGTGGATGATCGATGAGTTCTACGACCGGCGCGTCAAGCTGATCGCCTCGGCTGAGGCAGTGCCGCAGGAACTATGTGTAAATGCTGGGGGAGAGGAATTCGAATGCACGGTAAGCCGGCTGACTGAGATGCAAAGCCGCGACTATCTGGGGCAACCGCATCTTGCGTGATGCGGCAAACGGAAATATATCCTAACGATTATGAGTGGTCAGAGGTATATTCACTATATTTCTTCCTAAATACAAGCATAACAATCTGTATCCCAAACAACATGCCAACTCCCATGACTATTGGCAACAATGCCTCTGGGTAAAACAGTACGTTAGAGAAAGAAATACGACACAAGGTCACGATACCCTGCGCAAGCATTACATATGCGCCAAGGTGAAAAAACTGAACCGGGTCTTTAAAATTCATCGGATTTAGATTCCAATTAGGCTTGTGCCATACCTTTGCAGACATAGGATTGATTGCCTGTATGCCGATCACAAAGAGAAGCCCAATCGGAATAAACAGGAAAATAATGGCCAATGTGCTCCAATCAATTGATGGCTTTGCCTGCGGCCCTAGTGGTACTAAAAATGAGGACAAGGCCACAAACGAAATTAACCCAACACGCAACAATTTCCATTTGTTCACGACCATTCCACCTAACGCGAAATAGAATTACGAAATGACATTTATCGCAATCCGTTTTTAGGGTGTCGGCTGTACCACCACTGCAGTCCCGTAGCACAAAACTTCCGTAGTACCCGCCATGACCTCGGTCGCATCGTAGCGGACACCGATCACGGCATTGGCGCCGAGCTGTTCCGCGTGTTCGATCATTAGTTCGTAGGCGTCATTGCGCGCGGTTTCGCAGAGTTCGGTCAACAGGGTGATATTGCCGCCGAGCAGGCTTTGCAGACCGGCGCCGATCGAGCCGACCACCGAGCGCGAGCGCACGATGATGCCGCGCACCAGGCCGAGATTGCGGGCGATTTTATAGCCGGGCAGTTCGAAAGCGGTGGTGGTCATCGTGTGGACCATGCGGTTCTCCCTTATCGTTGTTTTGCGGCGCTCACTCTACGCTGCAAAATTCGCCGTCGTCAAATCGGGATTTTCGCGCGAACCACCTTCCAGACCGGGAGTCTTACAAGAAGGAGGCAATGATGAGAACTTACCTGTTGGCACTGCTGTTGCTGGGAATAGGGCGGATTGCCTGCGCAGCCGACGATGTCAATACCAATAACGGTTCGCCGTTCGACTCCAATCCGGATTGCATGGACCGCAAAGTCGATTCCAATTCCAGGGATTGCGTGCTGCAGGACAACGCGAAGCCGATGCATCTGCGCCCGCCGGCGCCGCAGGCAACGACCCCGCCGGCGTCATCTGTGGCTCCAGTCGCTCCGGTTACGCCGTCGCCGACCCTGAGGACTGCGCCGTCCCCGTGAGACGATGCGGAGCGGGCAAGCCGCCTTCCACTACGGTTTGAGCGGCGCGTTCAGCCTTTGACGCGGTTGCGGTATTCGCCGGTGCGGGTGTCGATTTCGATCCTGTCGCCGGTCGAGCAGAACAGCGGCACCTGCACTTCGAAGCCGGTCTTCAGTTTGGCCGGTTTCAGCACCTTGCCCGAGGTGTCGCCGCGCACCGCCGGTTCGGTATAGGCGATTTCGCGCACCAGCGTCTGCGGGATTTCGATCGAGATCGGCTTGCCTTCGTAAAGCACGATTTCGCCTTCCATCCCGTCTTCCAGATAGTTGAGCGCGTCGCCCATGCTGTCCTTGCCGATTTCGTGCTGGTTGAAGTCGGCGTCCATGAACACGTAGTTCGGGTCGCTGTGGTAGGAGTAGGTGACTTCCTTGCGTTCGAGTGTCAGCACGTCGAATTTTTCGTCGGCCTTGTACACCGTTTCGGTATTGCCCCCGGTGAACAGATTCTGGAGCTTCATCTTGACCACGGCGGCGTTGCGGCCGCCCTTGCTGTATTCGGCCTTGAGCACCACCATCGGGTCCTTGCCGACCATGATGACGTTGCCGGCGCGGAGTTCCTGAGCCAGTTTCATGACAGTTCCTGTTTCGTAAGCGGTATTTTAAAAGGCGCGTATTGTAGCCGTTCTTCGGCGAATTCGACCAGCCCTGCGGCAAGATCGTTCAATTGCGTGAGCCGGCCAGCCCACTGTCCGGCATGGGACTTCAGCGTGTCCAGATGGCGCAGCAGCGGCGGCCACAGGTCAACCGGCAGGGCGCCCTCGTTCCATGCCTCGCAGAAGTTGCGCAGCGCGGCCGCGGCGTCCGCCGGCAGCCGGACGCAGTAAAGGTCGAGGAAAGCCTTCAGCTTGATCATGTGCGCGCGGTCCTGGCGCGGGTAGATTTGCCATACCAGCGGAACGGCGGCCAGTTGCGCGCGCACGAACGAATCCTCGCCGCGCACGAAATTGAGATCGCACGCCCACAGCAGCCGGTCGTAGTCGGTCTGCGGCAGGAACGGGATCGGCTGGACTTTCAGGCTGCCGCCGGCGGCCGGCGCCGGCACGCTGTCGGGGACGAGACAGGTCACCGGTCGCGCGCTGCGCGCCCACGCTTCGGCCAGCGCGTTGACCGGCGCGGTCGGATAGCAGAACAGCGACACGCGCAGTTCGTCGCGCGCAGGGGCGGGCAGCTCCATTGTTCGCCACAAGGACAGCGCGGCGGTGGGATCGCCGCGGAATGCATCACGCTCTGCGATCAGGTCGCGTTCGATCAGCAGTCCGCCGGTGCGCGGCGTGAAACCGGGGAAATAGAAATATTTGGTCAGCGGCAGCCGCGGATGCGGCGACGGCAGGCGGTGACAGCCTTCGACCCAGTGTTCCGCACTAAGGTATTCGAGATTGATCCAGACCGGCGGCGGGTTGCGCGCCGCCATTGCCGCAACGAAAGTGTCCGGCAGATCGCAGCCGAAGGTTTCGACCACGATGTCGTGCGGTTCGATTCCGGGGAAGGGCGCACTCCACTGTCGCACTTCAACGCCGTCGCAGTGCTGCGGCGCGGATTCCGAGGCGATCGCCGGGTTCAACCGGCGCAGGACATCGAGCGCATCGACCCACAACCGCACCTGCTGGCCGTGTTCGCGTGCAAGGCTGCGCGCGAGCCGCCAGCACACGCCGGCATCGCCGTAGTTATCGATGATCCTGCAGAAAATGTCCCAGCGGCGAACGCGCATGATAAAAAAAGCCGGTGCGCAGCGGGCGCTGCGCAGGCAGATGTTTTTCCTTTTTCAGTGTTCGACCGAGAGGTCGAAGCCGTTGATCGCCGGTCCGCCGCGCGGATCCTGATATTCGCGGAATTTGGCGTTGTCGATGTCGCCGCGGGTCGCCCAGGCGCCGATTTCGATGCTGCCCGAAACCGTCTTGTCGGATTCCGTCGGCGCGGGGATCAGGTACATCTGTCCCGACGGCGTGTGGCGGATCAGCGGCGCGGGATTTTCGGCCGCAATATTCGGCGGCGCGGCCTTATCGCCGGTGTCGTCCGCTGCTGCCGGCAGCAGCGGGTACGCCGTCAACAATACGGCGGCCGCGCTGCCCAGCAGGGTTCTATTCAAAGAGAGCTTCATGCAGTCCTTTTTGTCAGACGCCGCGATTTCCGTCAGTGGTGCATCACCAGTTCAAAGTCATGACGCGAGATTTTCCCATCATGGTCGGCGTCACACTCCTCGAACTTCTCTGCCAGATAGCCCTCTGCTTCATCGCGGCTGATATAGCCATCATGGTTCCTATCGAGTTCCATGAATTCCTCGGTGATTTCTTCCTCTTCCTCGATATAGAACAGCCACCAGTACACTCCCAGCATCATCGCTCCCAGCAGGATCAGCCATATTACGTCGATGACATTGAGTGTATTCACCGCCTGCAGAAAGTTCGGCATGATGCCCATTGCATAGCCTACGACCAGAAAGGGCGTCAATACCGCGAACAGAAGCACGATTGACCTGACGATCATGTTTTTCATGGCGCTATCTCCTATGACGTTGAAGACCGGCGCCGCCCGCCCGGCCGGCGCCACCTCGTGCATCAAGATATGACCATATTCAACATACTTGAGCTTTATGCTCGGATAAAATGCTGCTCCTCGTAAATCTGAAAGTCAAGTGAACAAAAGGGCTAGGCTCGATGCAAAAAAATTAGAAATACAGGCCCCGGAAACCCGAGCATCGAACTAATTATTAGACTTGTCCATTGTCGGCGGAGTTTCAGACTGTCAAGCGCAGATTAATCAAGCGATTATGGGCTATGCCGGAATCCGGGCACGGTTTCCAGCCAAGCTTGCCTATGTTCACGCGTCCAGGCGAGTAATACCCGCCTAGTCGAACCCATCGCGGCTTCGTCCACACCCCCTCACCAAATTAAAAAGCCCCTGCTTGGGGCTTTTTAATTTGGCGGAGAGGGCGGGATTCGAACCCGCGGTACGGGTTTCCCCGCACACACGCTTTCCAGGCGTGCGACTTAAACCACTCATCCACCTCTCCGGAGGCGCGGATTTTAGCAGAGGCGTGCGGTGCTTGCGGTCAGTGCGCTTCTTTCAACTGTTGCAGGATCGCCGGGTTTTCGAGCGTCGAAACGTCTTGCGTGATTTCTTCGCCCTTGGCGATCGCGCGCAGCAGGCGGCGCATGATTTTTCCGGAACGCGTCTTCGGCAGGTTGTCGCCGAAGCGGATATCGTCCGGCTTTGCGATCGGGCCGATCTGCTCGGCGACCCAGTCGCGCAGCTGGGTCACCGCTTCCTTCGCGGCGACGCCTTCCGGCCGCTGCGCCTTCAGCACGACGAACGCGACGACGGCTTCGCCCTTGATCTCGTGCGGCTTGCCGACCACCGCGGCTTCGGCGACCAGCGGATTGGCGACCAGCGCCGATTCGATTTCCATGGTGCCGAGCCGGTGTCCTGATACGTTGAGCACGTCGTCGATGCGGCCGATGATCCGGATGTAGCCGTCCTCGTCGAAGGTGGCGCCGTCGCCGGCGAGATAATACTTGCCGTGGAATTCCTCCGGAAAGTACTGTTTCCGGAAACGTTCATCGTCGTTCCAGATCGTGCGCAGCATTGACGGCCATGGTTTCTTGATGACGAGGATGCCGCCTTTGCCGTTGCCCACCGTATGGCCGGCCTCGTCGACGATGTCGGCGGCGACGCCGGGCAGCGGAAAGGTCGCCGAGCCGGGTTTGGTTGTGGTGACGCCGGGCAGCGGCGAGATCATGTGGCCGCCGGTTTCGGTCTGCCACCAGGTATCGACGACCGGACAGCGTCCGCCGCCGACGACTTCGTGATACCAGATCCAGGCTTCGGGATTGATCGGTTCGCCGACGGTGCCGAGGATGCGCAGCGAGGAGAGGTCGTATTTTTTCGGCAGCGCGCCGCCGGCCTTGATCAGCGAGCGGATCGCGGTCGGCGCGGTGTAGAACACGCTGACCTTGTGCGCCTCGATCATCTTCCAGAAGCGTCCGGCATCGGGCCAGGTCGGCACGCCCTCGAATATGACCTGCGTCGCGCCGCACGCGAGCGGCCCGTAGCAGACGTACGAATGGCCGGTGATCCAGCCGACGTCGGCAGTGCACCAGAACACGTCGGCCGGCTTGTAGTCGAACACCCAGCGCATCGTCAGTATCGTCCACAGCAGGTAGCCGCCGGTCGAGTGCTGGATGCCTTTCGGCTTGCCGGTTGAACCCGAGGTGTAGAGGATGAACAGCGGGTGTTCGGCGCCGACCCACTCCGGCTCGCAGCGCTCCGGCTGTTTGTCGACCAGTTCGTGCAGCCAGACGTCGCGCGTCGGGTGCCACTGGATCGTGGTGCCGGTGCGCCGATAGACGACGACGTGCCGCACCGAACCGCAGCCGTCCATCGCGATCGCTTCGTCCACCGCGGGTTTCAGCGGGATTTCGCGGCCGCCGCGGAAGCCGCCGTCGGCGGTCAATATTGCGCTGGCGCCGGCATCGACGATGCGGTCGTTCAGGCTCTTCGCAGAAAAACCCCCGAACACGACCGAATGGATCGCGCCGATCCGCGCGCAGGCCTGCATCGCGACCACCGCTTCGATCGACATCGGCATGTAGATGATGACGCGGTCGCCTTTTTTGACACCGAGCGACTTCAGCCCGTTGGCGAGCTTGCAGACGCGGCGGTGCAGTTCGCGGTAACTGACGGTCGCGACCCTGCCGTCGTCGGCCTCGAAGATCAGCGCGGTCTTGTCGGGCTGGGTTGCGAGATGGCGGTCGAGGCAGTTGTGCGACGCGTTGAGTTCGCCGTCGTCGAACCAGCGGTAGAACGGCGCGTTGCTGTCGTCAAGCACATGGGTAAACGGCTTGCGCCACAGCAACTGCTCGCGCGCCAGCCGCGCCCAGAAACCGGTGTAGTCGCGCTCGGCTTCGGCGCACAGCGCGCGGCAGGCATCCGGGCCCGGAATGTTGGCCTGCCGCACAAATCGGGCGTCCGGCGGGAACCGCCGGCTTTCCTGAAGGACGGACTCGATGGTAGACACGCGCAGGCTCCTCCTCTATCGGTTTTTATCGTGCGCTCCATAGCATTGTAGTATCGCGCACCGGATCGTGGAAATGTCGGATAATAACGGCGGCGGGCCTCCCCGCATTGCAGTGTAGTGAACCTGGTCAGGTCCGGAAGGAAGCAGCCACAGCTATTTTCTGCAAGTGCCGGGGGTAAGGCTCGCCTCGATTTTCCTTTTACGATATGATTTTTGGAAATTTTCAGCGATATGGAGAAGCGGTGAAAAAACTATTGCGAATGGCGGCGGGTGCGGCGGCAGCGGCGGGATTATTGGCGGTGAGCGCCGCGGCAGGGGCGGTGGACGGCATATCGTTCGAGTATGGCAAATCCGATTCCTCGAATGTCGACGTCAATCTGTATCGCGTCGCGCTGCAATGGGACTGGGGCGTGAAATGGCTCGATACCGGCGGCTGGCATCTCGGCGGTTACTGGGACCTCAGCGCCGCTTACTGGGACAACAACAGCACGCCGCGCGACAACAGCGGCCTCGCCGACGTCGGTTTCACCCCGGTGTTCCATTTCGGACAGGACAACCCCTCCGGATTTTCCCCTTACGTCGAGCTCGCGGTCGGCGCCCATTTCCTGTCGGCGACCTCGATCAATTCGCAGCGCCGTTTCGGCAGCAGCTATCAGTTCGGCGACCGCATCGGCGCCGGTTTCCGCTTCGGCGACAAGGGCGAATACGATCTGGGCTACAGCTATCAGCACGAGTCGAACGCGGGTATCAAGGAGCCGAACCAGGGAATCAATTTCCAGCAGGTGCGGCTGATGTACCACTTCTAGCGGATACTCCGGCCGAAGTTCCATCCGACGCGATCCCGCAGTGAGCCAGGTCCTCGCCCGCAAATGGCGGCCCCAGACGTTTTCCGAACTGGTCGGCCAGGAACACGTAGTACGCGCGCTGTCCAACGCGCTTAAACAGCAGCGGTTGCATCACGCTTATCTGTTCACCGGCACGCGCGGCATCGGCAAAACGACGCTGGCGCGCATCGTCGCCAAGGCGCTCAACTGCGAAACCGGCGTCACCGACCAGCCGTGCGGCAAGTGCAGCGCATGCGTCGAAATCAGCGCCGGACGCTTCGTCGATCTGATCGAAATCGACGCCGCGTCGAACACCCAGGTCGACAGCATGCGCGAGCTGCTCGACAGCGCGCTTTATGCGCCGACCGTCGGCCGCTTCAAGGTCTACATCATCGACGAAGTGCACATGCTGTCGCGGTCGGCGTTCAACGCGATGCTGAAGACGCTGGAGGAACCGCCGGAGCACGTCAAGTTCATCCTGGCGACCACCGACCCGCAGAAAGTGCCGGTCACCGTGTTGTCGCGCTGCCTGCAGTTCAACCTGAAGCAGATTCCGCCACCGCAGATCCAGACGCAGCTGAAAAAGATACTCGAACTCGAAGGCATTGCGTTCGAAGAGGGCGCGCTGGCGCTGCTGGCGCGCGCCGCGCGCGGCAGCCTGCGCGACAGCCTGAGCCTGCTCGACCAGGCGATCCCCCACGGCGGCGGCCGCGTCGAGCTCACGGCTGTGCGCGCGATGCTCGGCGGCGTCGAACAGGAATATCTGTACGAGATTCTGGACGGCCTGCAGCGCAGCGATGGCGCGGCGCTGATCGCAGTCGCCGACCGGATGGCCGAACGCAGCCTGTCGTTCGAGATGGCGCTGCAGGATCTGGCGTCGCTGCTGCAGCGCGTGGCGCTTGCCCGGAGCGCCGCCATGCCGGCGGACGACGATCCGGACCGCGCCGTGATCGAAAAATTCGCATCCGTATTCGATCCCGAAGACGTCCAGCTCTATTACCAGATTGCGCTGCAGGGACGGCAGGACATCGGTCTGGCGCCGGACGAATACGCGGGATTCACGATGACGCTGCTGCGGATGCTCGCGTTTGCGCCTGAAAACGCCGGCGCCGGCGTCGATGCGGGCGCGCCGGCCGGTGCGGAAAAAGCGCCGGCGGCGGGGTCAAAAAAAAAGCCGGCTGATACCGACTGGAACACGCTGATCGCCGGGCTGCCGCTGTCGGGGATGGAGCGGATGCTGGCGCGCAACAGCGAACTGGTGGCCTGGAGCGACGGACGCATTCAACTGCGCGTGCCGCCGGCGCAGCGCCATCTTGCCGAACGCGCGTATCAGGAACGGCTGAAAAGCGCGCTCGAACAGCACCTCGGAACCGGCATCCGGCTGGAAGTCGCGGTCGGCAACGGCAGCGGCAACACGGTTGCCGAAGTCCACGAGCGTGAAAACCAGCAGCGCAGGGACGCCGCCTCTGCCGCGATCGACAGCGACCCGTTCGTCCGGGAACTGGTGCGGGATTTCGACGCGCGGGTGGTGGCGTCGAGCGTCAAACCCAATGACAATGGAGAACGCGGATCATGAAAGCGAATCTCGGAGCGCTGATGAAACAGGCGCAGCAGATGCAGGAGAACATGCAGCGCCTGCAGGAGCAACTGGCGTCGATCGAGGTGGAGGGACAGTCCGGCGCCGGCATGGTCAAGGTGACGATGACCTGCCGTCATGACGTGAAGCGCGTCAGCATCGATCCCGCGCTGCTCGCGGAAGACCGGGAAATGCTCGAAGACCTGGTGGCGGCGGCGATCAACGACGCGGTGCGGCGCGTCGAGGCGACGATCCAGGAAAAAATGGGCAGCGTGACCGGAGGTCTCGGTCTGCCGCCGGGATTCAAACTGCCGTTCTGAATGTCGGAACCGCGGATAAACGCAGATGAACACAGATGGTCATGGTAACAATTGATCTGCGTTTATCTGCGTCCATCTGCGGTTACACAGGTTCGTGAAAAATCCTTCCAGCCTTGAAGGTCTGATCGAAGCGCTGCGCCGCCAGCCGGGGATCGGGCCGAAATCGGCGCAGCGCATCGCCTATCATCTGCTGCAGCGCGACCGCGCGGGCGCGGCACAGCTGGCCGGTGCGCTGACGCGCGCGCTCGGCACCATCCGTCATTGCGAGAAATGCAACGCGTTCAGCGAGGATGCGATCTGCGTGCTGTGCAGCTCGCCGCGCCGCGACGCGCGCACGCTGTGCGTGGTCGAGACGTTTACCGACATGCTGATGATGGAGCAGACGCAGTGCTATCGCGGACTGTACTTCGTGCTGATGGGACGGCTGTCGCCGCTCGACGGCATCGGGCCGAAGGAAATTCATCTCGACCGCCTGCTGAAACGCGTGGCCGACGCGGAGATCGCCGAGGTGATCGTCGCCACCAATTTCACCACCGAAGGCGAGGCGACCGCGCACTACATTGCCGAGCTGCTGCTCGCGCGCGGACTCAAGGTCAGCCGCATCGCGCGCGGTGTGCCGGCGGGCGGCGAACTGGAATATGTGGACAGCGGCACGCTGGCGCAGGCGGTGCTCGAGCGCCGCGCCGTCGAGCCGTCCTGATGCGTAATATGAAGCCGGCACCCGCGCCGGCGGTGCCGACGCAGAAGCTGCACAAGGTGCTGGCGCAGGCGGGACTCGGCTCGCGCCGCGACATGGAGCAGTGGATCCGCGCCGGGCGCGTGACGGTGAACGGCAGGACCGCCGATATCGGCACCCGCGTCGCTCCTCACGACCGGATCAGGGTCGGGCGGCGTGAAATCCGCGTCGCCGCCGCCGGACCGCGGCCACGCGTGCTGTTGTATCACAAGCCGGAAGGCGAAGTCACCACTCGCGACGATCCGCAGCGGCGCGCCACCGTGTTCGACAAACTGCCGCCGCTGCGCGGCGCCAAATGGATTGCGATCGGCCGCCTCGACTACAACTCCTGCGGGCTGCTGATGTTCACCACATCGGGCGAGCTTGCGAACCGGATGATGCACCCGCGTTTCGAACTCGAGCGCGAATATGCGGTGCGCGTGCTGGGGCAACTCACGCCGGAACACATGCGGAAGTTGATGGAAGGCGTCAGGCTCGATGACGGTTTTGCCAAGTGCGAAAGCGCCGAACTGCGCGGCGGCGAGGGCGCCAACCAGTGGTGCCACGTCGTGCTGAAGGAAGGGCGTAACCGTGAAGTGCGCCGCATGTTCGAGGCGCTCGGCCTCAAGATCAGCCGGCTGATGCGCGTGCGCTTCGGCCCGGTCAGCCTGCCGCCGCGCCTCAGGCGCGGTCAGCTGATGGAACTCGACGCCGGCGAGGTCGCGCGCCTGCTCGCGGGATCCGACGCCGCATCGCCGGCGCCGCCTGCTCCGGCAGATCGCGGCGCTCAAGAATAAACACGCAATCGTCGCCGCCGCTGGTCAGCGGCCAGACGAACGGCAGCCGCGGAAAGGCTTTTTCGAGTTGTTTACGGTAATGGCCGATTTCGACGACCAGCAGGCCGTTGTCGGTCAGATGTTCTGTGGCTTCTTTCAGAATGATCCTCACGAAATCGAAACCGTCCTTGCCGCCGGTCAGCGCCAGTTTCGGTTCGCGCCGGAATTCGGACGGCAGCGCGCGCATTGCCGCCGCGTTTACGTACGGCGGGTTGGCGATGATGAGGTTGTACCGTTTCTTTTTCACAGCGGCGAACATGTCGGAATGCAGCAACCGGATGCGCGAGCGCAGCCGGTACGTCGCGATATTGCGGCGCGCGACCGCCAGCGCATTGCGCGAAATATCCACCGCATCCACCCGCGCCCCGGAAAACGTTTTCGCGAGCAGAATCGCGAGGCAGCCGGAGCCGGTGCAGAGGTCGAGCGCATCGCGGACGCGGCCGGAATGCCGCAGCCACGGCGCGAGCCGGTCGCGCAGCAGTTCGGCGATGAACGAGCGCGGCACGATCACGCGCTGATCGACGTAGAAGCGCAACTCGCCGAGCCACGCTTCGCGCAGCAGGTAGGCGGCCGGCAGGCGCTGCCGGATGCGGCGTTCGACCAGGCGCCATGTTCGACGTTGCTCCGCGGGCGTGACGTTGCGTTGCAGAAACGGCGCCGGCGGATCGAGCGGCAGCCGCAACGCGCGCAGCACCAGCCATGCCGCTTCGTCGCGGGCATTGGTGGTGCCGTGGCCGTAGGCGAGCCGCGCTTTTTCAAGGCGACGGCGGACGGCGGCGAGCAGCGCCTCGACGGTGATGCGGGCGGGCGCAGCAGTGATGCTGTGCCGCGTCACACGGTGTCGAGGTTGAGTTTGATGCTGCTCAGATCGTCGGCGGGCGCCGAGATGACGGTGGTAGTGCCGGGATCGGCGCTGCTGGCCGCGGCCGGTGCGGCCGGCGCCTTGCCGGCGTTGCTAATCAGCCAGTGCAGATTGGTTGCGGAATCGGAATTGGCGAGCGCTTCTTCGAGCGTGATGGTGCCCTGGGTGTAGAGCGCGTAGAGCGCCTGCTCGAATGTCTGGCTGCCGGGAGCGAGGCTTTGCTCCATCGCATCCTTGATCTCGCCGATTTCGCCGTCCTTGATCAACTCCGAAATGTGTGCGGTATTGAGCAGGATTTCGACCGCGGGAATGCGTCCGCCGGCCTTGGTGCGCACCAGGCGCTGCGAGATCACGCACTTGAGGCTGATCGCAAGGTCGGCGAGCAGCGCTTCGCGCGCTTCGCGCGGGAAAAAATTGATGATGCGGTTCAGCGCGTGATAGCTGTTGTTGGCGTGCAACGTCGACAGGCACAGGTGGCCGGTCTGCGCGAACAGCAGCGCGCTTTGCAGCGTCGGTTTGTCGCGGATCTCGCCGATCATCAGCAGGTCCGGCGCCTCGCGCATCGCGCTGATCAGCGCGTTCTCGTACGATTGCGTATCCATGCCGACTTCGCGCTGGTTGACGATCGACTTCTTGTGCCGGAACCCGAATTCCATCGGGTCCTCGATCGTCAGGATGTGGCCGGTGCGCGTGCTGTTGCGGTAGTCGATCATCGCCGCCAGCGTCGACGACTTGCCCGAGCCGGTCGAGCCGACGATCAGTATCAGGCC
>DATKOF010000029.1:0-36997 GCA_035524795.1 Burkholderiales bacterium | reverse complement strand
ATTTGCCTCGATGCCTGCCTGCCGACTCAAGCGCCGTGGCGTGCGGCGCGTTCGGGAACCGGCGCGCTCGACAGCGGGAGTTGCGCCGTTCCCATGACCCGGTCCGCGATGCGGTAATCGGCGGTCAGGCGGTCCGCCGCCGCCGGCCGGAACAGGCGGTCGGCGAAATCGATGTGCGCCGGATGCTGTTTGTAGCTGTCGATGACCTTCGCGTCCACAAACCGGATCAACCAGCAATGCCGGTAGCGCGCGCTCTTGTCGGCGACGCTGCCGACGGCGACTTCGCGCACGCCCGGAATTTGCGACAGTACGCGCTGGCCTTCCGTCATCAGCGCGCGCAATTGCGCTTCGTCGAGATTGGGCGCGTTGTAAACGACCACGTGCTCGACGTTGAGCCACGGCCGGCAATGATCGAGCATTTCGTCAGCGCGTCCGGCGGTGCCCCATGTTTTCAGGCAGCGTTCCACCTCGGCAGCGATCGCTGCGCGCACGCCGGAGAGCAGCGCCGTGTAACCGCGGGCATTCGATTGCGCGGCGCCGCGGATGGCATTGCCGGCGGCGTCCGCGAGCGCGGTGTAGTAGTTGATCTTGGCGACGCCGGAGGCGATGAGTTTTTGGAACTGGTCGTCGGACAAGCCGGTGCCGCCGTGGATCACCAGCGGCCGTTTTACGGCAGCGTTGATTTCCGCGAGCCGTTCCCAGTCGAGCTTCGGTTTATCTTTCATGCGGCCGTGCACGGTACCGATCGAAACCGCGAGACAGTCGACGCCGGTCTGTTCGACGAAGGCGCGGGCCTCGGTCGCGGTCGTGTACCGCACCGGACCGGGATGGCGTTCCGCATCCTCGCCCTCGACGCCCGGCACGTAGCCGAGTTCGCCTTCGACGCAGACGCCGCAGCCGTGTGCCATGTCGACGATATTGCGCGTCGCGGCGATGTTGTCGTCGAGGGGCAGGTCCGAAGCGTCCACCATCACGCTGTTGGCGCCGAGACGGATCGCGTTGACCGCGGAATCGAAACTGTGACCGTGGTCGAGATGGATCGCCACCGGCACCTTGGCGCGGCGCGCCGCCGCTTCGACGGCGGGCATCGCAAGTTCGAAATCGAAATGACTGAAATGCGATTCGGCGAGACTCAGGATCACCGGCGCGCGGGCGCGCTCGGCGCCGGTCATGATCGCTTCCAGAAAATCCAGCCCGACCAGATCGAAGGCGCCCACCGCGTAGCGATGAGCGTAAGCGTGATCGAGCATGTCCTTCATGTTGGTCAACGGCATCGGATCATCCTCCTGCCTTTGTTGCGCGCGCCATTTTCAGCGGATTACGAATAAACCAACGTGATGAGTTCAAATTCCGGCAACGGTCGAGGATCAGGCCCGCGGCATCTGGCAGCCGAGATCAGCACTCAACCACGTTGACCGCCAAACCCCCGAGACTTGTTTCCTTATAGCGTTCGCTCATATCGAGCCCGGTCTTGCGCATCGTCTCAATCACTTGATCGAGGCTTACCCGGTGAGTGCCGTCACCAAGCATGGCGAGCCGCGTTGCCTCAATCGCTTTCAGCGATCCGACCGCATTGCGCTCGATACATGGCACCTGCACCAATCCACCAACCGGATCACAGGTCAGGCCGAGATTATGCTCCATGCCGATTTCGGCGGCATTCTCGACCTGCATCGGCGTTGCACCCAGCGCTGCGGCCAATCCCGCCGCGGCCATCGAGCAGGCGACCCCGATCTCGCCCTGGCAACCCACCTCCGCGCCGGAGATCGAGGCATTCTCCTTG
Source organism: Burkholderiales bacterium (assembly GCA_035524795.1). Lineage (GTDB taxonomy): Bacteria > Pseudomonadota > Gammaproteobacteria > Burkholderiales > SG8-41 > DATKOF01. The sequence continues at coordinate 35,214 of DATKOF010000029.1, read as the reverse complement.
AACAACGAGCCAATCGCGGCGGCCGTCAGCAAGAATTCCTCAACGCCACGCTGAGTCGGCGCGGATGTGAAGCGCTCGTAGTAGCGCAGCACCGCAGGAACGATACCGGCCGCGCCGTTGGTCGGCGCAGTCACTACCTTCCCGCCTGCCGCATTCTCCTCGTTTACCGCGAGTGCCCACAGGTTGATCCAATCGACGACGGCCAGCGGATCGGGGAGCGCGCGTCGCTCGCGATCTGTCAGCTGGGAATGGACGGATGGCGCGCGTCGCTTGACCCTAAGGCCGCCCGGAAGCTCGGGCAGATCCGACCGAATCCCGCGATCGATACACGCGGACATGGCGTCGCGAATAGCCGAAAGCCGGGCGGAAATTTCTCCGGGAGCGAGATTTGCTTCCTCATTCTCGCGCATTAGCTGCGCGATGCTCTTGCCGGTTTCCGCCGCACGCGCGAGCAGTTCCTCGCCCGAATGGAAGGGGTGCGGAACGTCCAAGCTGCTCTCGGACGCACCGCGCGTTGTCTGTTCCTCGTCGAGGACGGCCCCGCCGCCCACCGAATAATAGGAGCGCCGTCTGAGTTCTGTTCCCCGGGCATCAAAGGCCGTGAACGCCATCCCATTTGAGTGGAATTCGAGCCGCTCGCGCTGAAGGAACAGCAGGTCGCGTCCCTCGTCGAAATCGATCTCATGATCTCCGCCAAGCTTGAGTTGCTTGTGCAGGCGAAATTGTGCGATCTGCGCATCGGCGGCGTCGGGATCGATATTGGCGGGCAGATACCCCGCCAGCCCGAGGAGGATTGCCCTGTCGGTCGCATGTCCCCTTCCGGTGAGCGCGAGCGAGCCGTAAAGCCGCACCTCAATTCGCGCGACCGGAAGTTTCGAGACGCGCCGCGCGAAATCGGCCGCGGCGATCATCGGCCCCATGGTGTGTGAGCTCGACGGACCGACGCCGATCTTGAACAAATCGAATGTGCTGGTAGACATGCGCTCGAGCCTATGACCTATAACGGCCTGATGCGACAGGCGCTGTTAGTGCAAGGTTGAATGAGATGTTTTTCAATTTAGAAGGGAGTGGGCCACGGCAAGGAAGCGTTCGGTGAAGAACGGATTATAGTGAAATTGCGGGAAGTGAAAATGTTGATGGCGCCGAGCAATGCGATGTCCGCCTTTATCCGAAAGTGGACATTCCCATCGACTCCCATATTAAGAAACGGTTCATTTCCCCGATTGTTATTTTCGATCACCCAGGCATTCATAGTAGGCAGTCACCACCCACGAAATACAACTGCCATCATCCGATGAACGATCCTTGCATTGTTCCACAGGCTTGCCAAAAGCCCGGGCACCGGCATAACCCCAAGACTGACATTTGGTCGTTGCGAGATCGTCGCCTTGATAAGTATTGGCGTCGGGCTTTTGCAACAGCCGGTATTCATACGACAGCTTGACGGTGCCGTCGGCGCGGCTGCCGCCGCTGACCTCCCAAACTTTTTCGGTTGAGCAGCCGGCAATGGCGATGAATAAAAATAGCAGCAGAAGTATCGTCGGTTTTTTCATTTCGAACATGTCTTTCACGTTCGTCAGGAACATGGGGTTCTCCTCTCGTGTATTTATATAGAGGAATAGAGGGCTTCTAGTTTTTGTGCAAGTAATGGTAAGTTTTGTTGGCTCCAATTTCCCAATCTTGATGCGGGATGACTGAAATAAAATACAGGCACACTTCCGGCTAAAGTTTCTACCCTTTTAGGTAAGGGGGAATGGTAAACCTCCTTACGCACATCGGGATCCGAAATTAATAAACGCAAGGCGTCTTTGCCAAGCACAACCAATAATTTTGGCTTGAGAAGATGAATTTCTTCCCGAAGGAATGTATGAACACACGTTTTGGCTGTTAATTTCTTGTCGGTCATAATTGCTGCTGCCGTAGAGGACTGACATTTAACTGCATTAGTTAAATAAACGGGCAGACCGTTTTCGCTGAGAAGGGTGTAAAGAAGGTGAATTTTTCTTCCAGTATTATTGTTCGAACTTATGTTTTCTCTGTCTTGTAGTCGTCGCGTGTAGATTGAAAATAATTCCGAGCCGACAACGTTATTTTGAGCCTGACATTGCTTACGTGCATTAATCTCCCACTCTTTTGCCTGATTTCCCGCAGGATTGAACAATATTATAAATAGACCTCTTTCTTCAGTTGATCCTCGCATGCCGCGTGGGAAACCGAGTCCATAATTTCCATGACATAAAGCTCCACAACCGTGAGGCTTTTGGTTGTAAATTCTTCTGAATAGATCATTCAGTGATTCCGGGGCCGCACAAAAAGAGGGTCTATCAATTGATGTGTCACGCCCCTTCTGATTTTTAACCACGTTTTTTATCCCACACATATCGCACTGTCCGCTGCCACCGATTCTGCGGCTGCACGAGTTTGTTAGCCGTTGGCCCGCGCTGCAATTTCTTCGCCAGCATCGACGGTGCCGGATTCTGTTTAGAACCGTGTTTCTTCATTGTGCATCAAGCCGGGAAAGATTGTTATGGCGTGGGGATTTGCAGGTCGCGGCAGATTTTCCGCGCCAGATGATCGTTGATTTCGCGATGGCGCGGAACGGTCGATGCCTTGCGGGTAGCCCGATTCACAAATACTGAATGCTTTCCGCCTTCCCTCAATAAAACACAACCGTGCTGCTGCAAATGGCGCAGCAGATCAACCCGCTTCATGTCAGCGACAGCGGTTCCCGAATGACGGCTTTTCCTTCGATGGACTCTTCGGCGAGCGTCCGGTTGGCTTCCAGCACCAGTTCGACGGCTTCGGCAAGGTTGGCCCGCGTTTCGTCGAGCGTTGCGCCCTGACTATTCGCGCCCGGCAATTCCTCGACAAACCCGATATAGCCCTCGGGTACTTTCTGAAATACGGCGGTCAGTTGCATGGCGATTTTGCTAGATAAAAATAAAGTGTAGCACGCGTAACAAATCAGAGCGCTTACCTCGGGTAATGACCGCGTCGTATGTTAAAATTCGAGGGAATTATCACCATAAATCATGGGGATTGGCTAGTTCATGTCAGGCAACACGCTCGGCAGATTGTTCTGCGTGACGTCGTTCGGCGAAAGTCACGGGCCGGCGATCGGCTGCGTGGTGGACGGCTGCCCGCCGGGACTCGCGTTGTCCGAGGCCGACATTCAGACTGAACTCGACCGCCGCAAGCCGGGCACCTCGCGCTACGTCACGCAGCGCAAGGAAGGCGATGTCGTCGAAATTCTGTCCGGCGTGTTCGAAGGGAAAACGACCGGCACGCCGATTGCGCTGCTGATCCGCAACACCGACGCGCGCAGTCAGGATTATTCCAAGATCAAGGACCTGTTCCGCCCCGGCCACGCCGATTACACCTACTGGCAGAAGTACGGCATCCGCGATTACCGCGGCGGCGGGCGGCAGTCGGCGCGCGAGACCGCGGTGCGCGTCGCGGCCGGCGCGATTGCGAAGAGGTGGCTGCAGGAAAAATACGGCGTCATCGTGCGCGGCCATCTGTCGCAGCTCGGCCCGATCGAGGTCGCGTTCCATGACTGGGACGCGGTCAACGCAAACCCGTTCTTCGCCGCCGATGCGGATGCGGTGCACAAGCTCGAAGAGTTCATGGACCAGTTGCGCAAGTCCGGCGATTCGGTCGGCGCGCAGATCACCACGATTGCTTCCGGTGTGCCGGTCGGCTGGGGTGAGCCGGTCTACGACAAGCTCGACGCGACCATCGCGCTCAACATGATGAGCATCAACGCGGTGAAGGGCGTCGCGATCGGCGCCGGCTTCGCGGCGGTCGCGCAGAAAGGCACCGAGCATTCGGACGAAATGACGCCGAAAGGTTTTCTGTCGAACCACGCCGGCGGCATCCTCGGCGGCATTTCGAGCGGGCAGGATATCGTCGTCAACGTCGCGATCAAGCCGACCTCGAGCATCCGCCTCGCGCGCCATACGATTGACACCAAGGGCCACGCGGCGGGCATCGAGACGCACGGCCGCCATGATCCGTGCGTCGGCATCCGCGCGACGCCGATTTGTGAAGCGATGCTGGCATTGGCGCTGATCGACCACGCGTTGCGCCACCGCGCGCAGAATGCCGACGTCAAAACCGCCACGCCGCAGATTCCGGCGCAGGCGCCGCAATCGGTGATCGACAAGCTGAAGCACGCCGCCGCGACCGAAAACCCCGATCCCGACGAAGCTTGAGCGGCACGGGGTTCGGGGGAGCGGCGCCGGAACTAATTCCGGCCGTTCCTATCCACTATAATTCCCCGTTTTCGCAACTATTTATCGTTTTATGGCAGCGCAGACGCTTTACGACAAATTGTGGACCGGACACGTCGTCCGCGAGGACGCCGACGGCACCGCGCTGCTGTACATCGACCGCCACTTCGTGCACGAAGTGACGAGTCCACAGGCGTACGAAGGCCTGCGCCTCGCGCACCGCAAACCGTGGCGCATCGAGTCGGTGGTGGCGACTGCCGACCACAACACGCCGACGCAGGGCTGGGAGCGCGGCATCGAGGGCGTGCACGATCCGGTGTCGAAAGTGCAAATACAAACGCTCGACGCCAATATCCACGCATTCGGCGCCAAGGCGTACTTTCCGTTTCTCGATAAACGGCAGGGCATCGTGCACGTGGTCGGGCCGGAGTCCGGCGCGACGCTTCCCGGCATGACCATCGTCTGCGGCGATTCGCACACCAGCACGCACGGCGCGCTCGGCGCGCTCGCGTTCGGCATCGGCACTTCCGAAGTCGAGCATGTATTGGCGACGCAGTGCCTGGTGACGAAGAAATCGAAGAACATGCTGATCCGCGTCGAGGGCGGGCTCGGCCTCGGTATCACCGCGAAGGACGTCGTGCTGGCGATCATCGGCAAAATCGGCACCGCCGGCGGCACCGGCTACGCGATCGAATACGCGGGCAGCGCGATTCGTGCACTCACGATGGAAGGCCGCATGACGATCTGCAACATGACGATCGAGGCCGGCGCGCGCGCCGGCATGGTCGCGGTGGACGACACCACGATCGAGTACGTGAAAGGCCGGCCGTTCGCGCCGAAAGCCGATCTGTGGGACAAAGCGGTCGCGTACTGGCGCACGCTGAAGAGCGATGAGGGCGCGAAGTTCGACCGCGTGGTCGAGCTCGATGCAGCGGCGATCCAGCCGCAGGTGACATGGGGCACGTCGCCGCAGATGGTGACGACGATCGCCGGCAAGGTGCCGGACCCCAAGAGCGAGAGCGATCCGGTCAAGCGCGATGGCATCGAACGCGCGCTGTCGTACATGGGATTGAACCCGAACACGCCGATCACCGAAATCAAAATCGACAAGGTGTTCATCGGTTCGTGCACCAACGCGCGCATCGAGGATTTGCGCACGGCGGCGCAGGTGGTCAAAGGCCGCCATATTGCGCCGAACGTCAAGCTGGCGATGGTGGTGCCGGGTTCGGGGCAGGTCAAAGCGCAGGCCGAGCGCGAAGGACTCGACAAAGTTTTCACCGCGGCGGGTTTCGAATGGCGCGAGCCCGGCTGCTCGATGTGCCTCGGCATGAACGAGGACCAGTTGTCGCCTGGCGAGCGCTGCGCCTCGACCTCGAACCGCAATTTCGAAGGGCGGCAGGGACCGGGCGGGCGCACGCATCTGGTCAGTCCGGCGATGGCGGCGGCGGCGGCGATCGCCGGGCGCTTCGTCGACGTGCGCGAAATGGTTTGAATGCAACCACAGATGAACGCAGATAAACACAGATGTTTCTTTAAAGTTGAAAGCGCATATCGGCGTTCATCCGCGTTTATCTGCGGTTTCACGGGGTTTTGAAGATGGAAAAATTTACGACGCTGAACGGATTGGTGGCGCCGCTCGACCGCGCCAACGTCGATACCGACGCGATCATTCCGAAACAGTTTTTGAAATCGATCAAGCGTTCGGGTTTCGGGCCGAACCTGTTCGACGAATGGCGGTATATGAACCACGGCGAACCGGGGATGGACAACAGCAAGCGGCCGCTCAATCCGAATTTCGTGCTCAATCAGCAGCGCTACCGCGGCGCGCAGATACTGCTCGCGCGCGAGAATTTCGGCTGCGGCTCGTCGCGCGAGCACGCACCGTGGGCGCTGCACGATTACGGTTTCCGTACGCTGATTGCGCCGAGCTTTGCCGACATCTTCTACAACAACTGCTTCAAGAACGGCATGCTGCCGATCGTGCTCGACGCCAGTATCGTCGATCGCCTGTTCCATAAGACTGCGGCGACGCCGGGTTATCGTTTGAAGATCGACCTCGGTGCGCAGATGGTGACGACACCGGGCGGCGAAATGTTCCGCTTCGACGTCGATCCGACGCGCAGGAACAATCTGCTCAACGGCCTCGACGAGATCGGGCTGACGCTGCAGCACGCGGACGAAATCCGCGCTTACGAAGATCAACACCGCCGCGCGCAGCCGTGGTTGTTTGCGTGAGGCGATCATGAAAATCGCGGTATTGGCCGGCGACGGCATCGGACCTGAAATCGTCGCGCAGGCGGTCAAGGTGCTGGAGCGGCTGCGGCAGGACGGGCTCAAGCTCGAACTCGAAGCGGCGCCGTTCGGCGGCGCCGGCGTTGACGCCGCCGGTGACCCGCTGCCGGAGGCGACACTGAAGCTCGCGCAGCAGGCGGATGCGGTGCTCGCCGGCGCAGTCGGCGGCCCGCAGTACGACGCGCTGCCGCGCGCACAGCGCCCGGAACAGGGGATATTGCGCATCCGCAAGGCGCTCGGCCTGTTCGCGAACCTGCGGCCGGCGCTGCTGTTCGATGAACTCGCGGGCGCATCGTCGCTGAAGCGCGAAATCGTGGCCGGCCTCGACATCCTGATCGTGCGCGAGCTGACCGGCGATATCTATTTCGGCGAGCCACGCGGCCGGCGCAGCAACGCGCGCGGCGAGCGCGAGGGCTACGACACGATGCTGTATTCGGAATCCGAAATCCGGCGCATCGCCGAGGTCGCGTTCCAGGCCGCGCTGAAGCGCGGCAGGAAACTGTGCTCGGTGGACAAGGAGAACGTGCTCGACACCAGCCGTCTGTGGCGCGAAGTGGTCAGGGAGGTCGCGCCGAAATATCCGCAGGTCGAGCTGACGCACATGTACGTGGACAATGCCGCGATGCAGCTGGTGCGCGCGCCGAAGCAGTTCGACGTGATCGTGACCGGCAACATGTTCGGCGATATCCTGTCGGACGAAGCCTCGATGCTGACCGGCTCGATTGGGATGCTGGCGTCGGCGTCGCTCGACGCCGACAACAAGGGTCTCTACGAGCCGGCGCACGGCTCGGCACCCGACATCGCGGGCAAGGACATCGCGAATCCGCTGGCGACGATACTGTCGGCGGCGATGCTGTTGCGCTACTCGCTGAACCAGGAAAGCGCCGCGCGGCGCATCGAGATCGCGGTCAAGAAGGTGCTGGCCGACGGCTATCGCACGCCCGACATTCACCAGTCCGGCGCACGCATGGTCAGGACCAGCGAGATGGGCGACGCCGTCGTCGCGGCGTTATAGGACGATTGAACCGCAGAGACGCGGAGAAAAACAATTTCCGTTTCCGCGTTTATCTGCGTTTATCCGCGGTTAAAATGGTTTCAGATTTTTAAGTGAGCAGCATGAAAAAAACAGGATTGATCGGTTGGCGCGGCATGGTCGGTTCGGTGCTGATGGAGCGGATGCGCGCCGAGCGCGACTTCAACCATATCGAACCGGTGTTTTTCACGACCTCGCAGGTCGGCGGCCGCGCGCCCGATATCGGCCGCGCCGGCTACGAGCCGCCGCCGCTGAAGGATGCCAAGGACATCGCCGCGCTGAAGGCAATGGATGTGCTGCTGTCGTGCCAGGGCGGCGACTACACCGGCGAGATTTTTCCGCAGCTGCGCGCGGCCGGCTGGAACGGCTACTGGATCGACGCGGCGTCTGCGCTGCGCATGCAGGACGATGCGGTGATCATTCTCGACCCGGTCAATCTCGATGTCATCAAGGATGCGCTGGCGCGCGGCGTCAAAAACTACATCGGCGGCAACTGCACGGTAAGCCTGATGCTGATGGCGCTGCACGGCCTGCTCAGGCAAGACTTGGTCGAATGGATCACCGCGATGACCTATCAGGCCGCGTCAGGCGCCGGCGCCCAGTACATGCGCGAACTGGTGCAGCAGATGGGCGCGGTACACGGAGCGGCGCAGCTGCTGCTTGCCGATCCGGCGTCGGCGATACTCGATATCGACCGCGCCGTGACGAATGCCCTTCGCGGCGGCAGTTTCCCGCGCGAGCATTTCGGCCATCCGCTGGCGGGCAGCCTGCTGCCGTGGATCGACAAGGACCTCGGCAACGGCCAGAGCCGGGAAGAATGGAAAGGCAGCGCTGAGACCAACAAGATACTCGGACGCGCCGGCCGGCCGCTGCCGGTTGAAGGCGTCTGCGTGCGGGTCGGCGCGATGCGCTGCCATAGTCAGGCGCTGACACTGAAGCTTAAAAAGGATGTGCCGATCGGCGAAATCGAAAGCATGCTTGCCGGCGCCAACGAGTGGGCGAAGGTGATTCCCAATGAACGCGAAGTTTCATTGCGCGAATTGACGCCAGCGGCAGTCAGCGGCAAGTTGCATGTACCGGTCGGACGACTGCGCAAACTGAATCTGGACAAAAACGGCGCCTATCTGGCCGCGTTTACGGTCGGCGACCAATTGTTGTGGGGCGCCGCCGAACCGCTGCGCCGCATGCTGCGTATCCTGATCGAGGATTGACGATCGTCGCACTGAGCAGAAGGCGTGGGAAAACAGTCGGCAGTTGAGCGGGGGTTTTCGGGAAAACATCAGTAATAGTTGGCCAATAGATTCATAAGGTTAGAGGCAAGATTAGCTTGCAACCCTAACTATTTGATGTTAATTTACTTGTTGGGGAAAATAAAAAAGGGCGGGTAGTGCGCAAATTTCCATACAAAACATGGTTATTGGCAGGACTGCTGGCGCTGATGCCATGGGCCGTTCACGCGGCGGGACTGGGCAAGCTCAATGTGCTGTCGTCACTGGGGCAGCCGTTGCAGGCCGAGATCGATTTGATCTCGGTGGAAAAGGATGAACTGTCCTCGATGACGGCTCATCTGGCCTCGCCTGAAGCCTATACCGAAGCCAATATTCCGTACAGTTCCGCGCTGGTCGGCGTGCGCGTCAGCATCGAAAAGCACAGCGATGGCACGCCTTACATCAAAATTTCCTCGATTCGCGCGGTCAACGATCCCTTCATCGATTTTCTGATCGAGCTGAGCTGGGCCCAGGGAAAACTGGTGCGCCAGTACACGGCTCTGATCGATCCGCCCGGCTTCACGCTGCCGGGAGTCGCGGCGCCGCCGATGGCAGTTGCCCCTCCAGCAGCGGCTGCTCCGGAGGCGAAGACGATCGAAGCGACGCCAGCTGCGCCTGAAACCGCAGCGCCTGCCGCCCCCGCAGCGGCCGCTCCGCCGGCGCCTGCCGAAGCCGGTGCGGCCAAACCGGAAGAGGCCGCGAAGCCTGCGGTGCCGACACCGGAAGCAGCTCAACAACCTCAGCCGGCGGCGGGCCCGGAAGCTGCGCAGGCCGCAGCGGCCAAGCCTGCTCCCAGCGAATACACCGTCAAGCGCGGCGACACGCTGTACAAGATCGCAAAAAGCATCAAGCCCGAAGGCGTGACCGTCGAGCAGATGCTGGTGAGCCTGTATCGCAGCAATCCCGACGCGTTCGTCGGCAACATGAATCGCCTGAAGGCCGGCAAAATCCTGCGTCCCGGAGAGCCGGAGCAGGCTGCCGAAGTTTCGCAGACCGCGGCGCTGAAAGAGATAAAGATGCAGACCGCGAGCTGGAACGCCTATCGCAAGGCGCTGGCGGAAGCGGCGGGCGCGACGCCGGCGCGCGAGAAGGAACAGGCGGCGACCAGCGGCAAGATCACGACCACGGTTGAAGAACAGGCGGCGGGCGGCAAGGCGCCGCAGGAAGTGTTGAAACTGTCGAAGGGCGAAACGGTTGGCAAGGGCGGCAAGCCGATGTCGCCGCAGGAACGCGTCCGTGCGCTGGAGGAAGAGGCGACCGCGCGTGAAAAATCGCTGGCCGAAGCGAACGACCGGATCAGCCAGCTCGAGAAGCAGATCCAGGACATGCAGCACCTGCTTGAGCTGAAGGGCATGAAAGTTCCGCCAGCGGCGCCAGCGCAGCAGCCGATGCCGGCCGCGCCGGTGAAGAGCGCGGCGCCGGAAGCGCCGAAACCCGAATCCGCCGCCGCGCCGGCCGCACCAGCGCCGAATGCCGCCGCGCCCGCAGCACCCGTTGCGGCGGCGCCATCTCCGCCGGCCAAACCCGCGCCCAAGAAACCCAAGGTGGTTACGCCGCCGCCGAGCCTGGTTGACCAGATTCTCGGCCAGCCTCTGTATCTGGGCGGCGCATTGGTATTGCTGGGCGGCGTCGGCATCGGCTATTGGGTGATGCGTCGCCGGCAGCCTGGCGGGAAGACCGGCGGCAAAGCGGGCGCCAGAAGCGCGCCGCGTCCGGATAAAAAAACCGCAACCGGCGAGGCGGAGCCGGCGGGCATCGTTCCCGCCGCGATGACGCAGACGGCGACGACGCCGGCCGCCGCCGTTGATGATGTCGATCCGATCCAGGAAGCCGATCTTTATCTCAACTTCGGACGCGACGCGCAGGCCGAGGAAGTGCTGAAGGAAGCGCTCGAAAAAAATCCCAAACATGAGGAAGCGCATCTGAAGCTGCTGCAGATCTACGCCGGCCGCAAGGACAAGGCCGCATTCGAGAAAACCGCGCTGATGCTGAAGGATCTGACCGGCGGCAAGGGCGATAACTGGCTGAAGGCCGCTGCGCTCGGCTACAGCATCGATCCCGCCAACCCGCTGTATGCCGATGGCAAGGCCGCCGCGCCGGCTGCCGCCGCACCGGCCGCCGCGGTTGATCTCGATTTCGATATCGATACCTCGAAAGCGCCGACCGCGACCGCGGTGGATCTTGAAGCCAGCCCGGCTTCGGGTTCGCTGCTGCAGCCGGGCGTTGCGACCGAGATCGAAGACATTACCCATGACAGCGCGGCCGGCAAGGGCCCGCTGGTACCGGACATCACGTTCGATGCGCCGACCGGGGAAAGCGGCACCCAGACGACCGATGTCGCGCTGGATACCGGTGCTGCGCCGGTCAACATGATTGATTTCAGCCTCGACGCGCCGGCGGCCGGCGGCAACAAGGATTTCGCGCCCGACCAGACGATGGCGATGCATGCCGGCGGTCAGGCAACCAAAACGGGAGGCATGGATTTCGATGTGGGAGAAGCGAAGGCGGCCGCCCCGCTGGTACCCGAGCTCAAGCTCGATTTCGGCGAGCCCGTGACATCCACGCCGCCGCCCGCGATCAAGCTTGACGACATCAATCTGAATCTCGATGCCGCGCCGGCCAAGTCGGAAGAGGGCGCCAGGGATGAGCACTGGTTCGACGTGCAGACCAAGTTCGATCTCGCCAAGGCCTATCAGGAAATGGGCGACAAGGACGGCGCACGCGAAATCCTGCAGGAAGTCATCAAAGATGGCGATGCCGGACAGCAGGAAGAGGCCAGAAAACTGCTCGACAGCCTCGGCTGATTTTCCCGCGTAACTTGAAAGCTGCCGCCAAGTTTCCGGCTTGAGCGGCAGTTTTATTTTCATCATGCTCCGCATCGCACTTGGGCTCGAATACGACGGCAGCGCGTTCTGCGGCTGGCAGACCCAGCCCGCCGGCTGCGCGGTGCAGGACGCGCTTGAGCGCGCGCTTGCCGCAATCGCCGGCGCGCCGGTGACAGCCGTCTGCGCCGGCCGCACCGATGCCGGCGTGCACGCGCTGGCGCAGGTCGTGCATTTCGACACCGGCGCGGAACGTCCGGAGTCGGCGTGGGTGCGCGGCGTCAATACGCTGCTGCCGGCGGGCGCGGCGGTGCTGTGGATGCGCGAAGTCGGCGCGGATTTCCATGCGCGCCATTCGGCGCGCGAGCGCCGCTATCGCTACCTGCTGCTCAACCATCCGGTGCGTCCGGCGCTCAATCGCGCCCGCGTCGGCTGGTTCCATCTGCCGCTCGACGTCGAACGCATGCGCACGGCCGCGCGGCTGCTGCTCGGCGAGCACGATTTCAGCGCGTTCCGCTCGGCCGAATGCCAAGCCAGATCGCCGGTGCGCGAGCTGCGCCGGCTTGAGGTCCTCCGTCACGGCGATTACGTGGTGTTCGAGCTGGCGGCAAACGCGTTTCTGCATCACATGGTGCGCAACATCGTCGGCTGTCTGGTCTATGTCGGCAAGGGAAAACATCCGCCCGAATGGCTGGGTGAGGTGCTGGCGGGACGCGACCGCCGTCTGGCGGCGCCGACCTTCGACGCGGCGGGGCTGTACCTGACCGAAGTCATATATGATGCGGCGTGGCAGTTGCCGGAAGCGCGCGGCGCATGGTTGGCATGAGGGTTTGTTGATGATCACGGCGGTCAAAATCTGCGGCATCACGCGCGTGCAGGACGCGCTGGCGTCAGCGCGCCTTGGCGCGCACGCGGTCGGCTTCGTGTTCTACGCGGCGAGTCCGCGGCACGTCGCGCCCGAGGCCGCCGCGGCGATGGTGCGGGCGCTGCCGCCGTTCATCACGACGGTGGGATTGTTCGTTGATGCTGACGCGCGCAGCGTGCGGCGCGTGCTCGATGCCGTGCCGCTCGGCCTGCTGCAGTTCCACGGCGACGAGACGCCGCAGTTCTGCGGCGGCTTCGGCGTCCCGTACATCAAGGCGGTGCGCGTCAGACCGGACATCGATTTGATAGAATACGCGCGGCGTTACGACGGCGCGCGCGGGCTGCTGCTTGACGCTTACGTCGACAACGTCCACGGTGGCAGCGGCACGACGTTCGACTGGGACCTGATCCCGCGCCAGCTGCCGCTGCCGATCATTCTGTCCGGCGGACTCACTACCGACAACGTCGCCGATGCGGTGCGGCGCGTACGGCCGGCGGCGGTCGATGTCAGCAGCGGCGTCGAATCGGCGCCCGGCGTCAAGGACGAGCGCAAAATCGCAGCATTCATTCGGAGTGTGCGCAATGCAGATGTATGACCTGCCGGACGAGCGCGGCCATTTCGGCCCGTACGGCGGTGTGTTCGTCGCCGAGACGCTGATCGCGGCGCTCGACGAGCTGAAGGCCGCTTACGCGCGCTACAAGGACGACCCGCAGTTCCGCGCCGAGTTCGAGTATGAGCTGAAGCATTATGTCGGCCGGCCGAGCCCGGTTTATCATGCGCGGCGCTGGTCGGAGCATTTCGGCGGCGCGCAGGTTTATCTGAAGCGCGAGGATCTCAACCACACCGGCGCGCACAAGATCAACAACACGGTCGGCCAGGCGTTGCTCGCGAAGCGCATCGGCAAGCCGCGCGTGATAGCCGAGACCGGTGCCGGCCAGCACGGCGTCGCCACTGCCACGGTCGCCGCGCGCTACGGCATGGAATGCGTGGTCTACATGGGCAGCGAGGACATCCAGCGCCAGTCGGCGAACGTCTACCGGATGAAGCTTCTCGGCGCGACCGTGGTGCCGGTCGAAAGCGGCTCGAAAACGCTGAAGGACGCGCTCAATGAGGCGATGCGCGACTGGGTGACCAATGTCCAGAATACGTTCTACATCATCGGCACCGTCGCCGGCCCGCACCCGTATCCGATGATGGTGCGCGATTTCCAGTCGGTGATCGGAATCGAGGCGCGGCGGCAGATGCCGGAACTCGCCGGACGCCAGCCCGATGCGCTGATCGCGTGCGTCGGCGGCGGTTCGAACGCGATCGGCCTGTTCTATCCGTACATCATGGACGAAAAAGTGCGCCTGATCGGCGTCGAGGCCGGCGGGTTCGGCCTCGCCAGCGGCCAGCACGCGGCGACGCTGTGCGTCGGCAGGCCCGGCGTGCTGCACGGCAACCGCACCTACCTGATGCAGGATGAAGACGGTCAGATCAGCGCCACGCACTCGATCTCGGCCGGCCTCGATTACCCGGGTGTCGGCCCGGAGCATGCATGGCTCAAGGACAGCGGCCGCGCCGAGTACGTGGCGGTGACCGACGACGAGGCGCTGCAGGCGTTTCACGATCTGTGCCGGCTCGAAGGCATCATTCCGGCGCTCGAATCGAGCCACGCGCTGGCCTATGCCGCGAAGCTCGCGCCGCAGATGCGCAAGGAGCAGATACTGCTGGTCAACCTGTCCGGCCGCGGCGACAAGGACATCCATACCGTTGCCGCAAAGTCGGGGATTGAGCTGTGAACCGCAGAGACGCAGAGCCGCGGAGAAATTCTTTTTGTTTGCGGTACCTCCGCGTCCCGGCGCCTTCGTGTTCTGTTCCTCACCATTTACCCTTCACTCTTCACCTCTCACGGAATCATTGATGTCACGCATCGCCGCCACTTTTGACGCATTGAAAAAGCAGGGCCGCAAGGCGCTGATCCCGTTCGCGACCGCCGGCGATCCCGATCCGGCGCTGACGGTGCCGCTGCTGCATGCGTTCGTCGAAGCCGGCGCCGATATCCTCGAACTCGGCGTGCCGTTCTCGGATCCGATGGCCGACGGCCCGGTGATCCAGCGCGCTTCCGAGCGCGCGCTCGCGCACCATGTCGGTCTGCGCAACGTGCTGAACATGGTGCGCGAGTTCCGCCAAAAGGACACCACGACGCCGATCGTGCTGATGGGTTATGCCAATCCGGTCGAAGCGATGGGTGCCGAGCGCTTCGTCGCCGAGGCGAAGGCCGCCGGTATCGACGGCGTGATCGTCGTCGATTATCCGCCGGAAGAATGCGCGTCGTTTGCCGAGCTTGCGAAAAAGAACGGCATCGATCCGATCTTCCTGCTGGCGCCGACCTCGACGCCGGAGCGCATCCGGCAGGTCGCGCGCGTCGCCAGCGGTTTCGTTTATTATGTGTCGCTGCGCGGCGTCACCGGCGCCGGCAATATTGACATCGCGGACGTGGTGGCGCGCCTGACGCAGTTGCGCGCCGCGATCAAGCTGCCGATCGGCGTCGGCTTCGGCATCCGCGACGCCGAGTCGGCGCGCCGCATCGCGGCGGAAGCGGACGCGGTGGTGATCGCGAGCCGGCTGATCCAGGAAATGGAGCAGGCCGGGCCGCACGATGCGCTCGAACGCGCGAAACGGTTCCTGAAACCGATCCGGGAGGCGCTGGGATGAGCTGGTTGCACAAACTGCTGCCGCCGAAGATCAAGCGTGAGGCCGGCAGCCAGAGAAAAGGCGTGCCGGAGGGACTGTGGATCAAGTGCGGCCGGTGCGAAGCCGTGCTCTATCACGCCGATCTCGAGAAAAATCTCGGCGTTTGTCCGAAATGCGGGCATCACGGCCGGATTTCAGCGCGTGAGCGGCTCGATACGTTTCTCGACGCCGACGGCCGTTTCGAGATCGGCGCCGAAGTCGTGCCGTTCGACAGTCTCAAATTCAAGGACAGCCGGCGTTACGCCGACCGGCTCGAAGAAGCCAAGCGCGACACCGACGAGGATGACGCGCTGATCGTGATGCAGGGCAGCGTCAAGACCGTGCCGCTGATTGCGATGGCGTTCGAGTTCAGGTTTCTCGGCGGCTCGATGGGATCGGTGGTCGGCGAGCGTTTCGTGCGCGGCGTGCAGTCATGTCTCGACCAGAAACTGCCGCTGGTATGTTTCACCGCAAGCGGCGGCGCGCGCATGCAGGAAGGCCTGCTGTCGCTGATGCAGATGGCGAAGACCTGCGCCTCCCTGACCCAGCTGTCGCAGGAGAAGCTGCCGTTCCTCCCGGTATTGACCGACCCGACGATGGGCGGCGTGTCGGCCAGTTTCGCGCTGATCGGCGACATCGTGATCGCCGAGCCCGGTGCGCTGATCGGCTTCGCCGGACCGCGCGTGATCGAGCAGACCGTGCGTGAAACGCTGCCGGAAGGTTTCCAGCGTTCCGAGTTTCTGCTCCAGCACGGCGCGATCGACATGATCGTCGACCGCCGCGAAATGCGCGACAAAATCGCGAACCTGCTCACCCTGTTGCTCGGACAGCGGGCGGCCGCCTGACGTCCGGTCCGCTTGAAGCCCGCGACGCTCGGTCAGTGGCTCGACTACATCGAGCGCCAGCATCCGAAGACCGTCGAGCTCGGATTGCAGCGTGTCGGCGCGGTACGCGCCGCACTCGGCGTCAACCCTGCGTTTCCCGTCATCACCGTCGGCGGCACCAACGGCAAGGGCTCGTGCTGCGCGCTGCTCGAAGCGGTGCTGCTGGCCGCCGGCTATCGCGTCGGCTGCTACACCTCGCCGCACCTGCTGCGCTATAACGAGCGCGTGCGCGTCGGCGGTCGCGAGGCCGATGACGCGGCGCTGTGCAGCGCCTTCGAGCGGGTCGAAGCGGCGCGCGGCGATATTCCACTGACCTATTTCGAGTTCGGCACGCTGGCCGCGCTGCTGGTATTCGACGAAGCGCGCATCGAAGTCGCGGTGCTCGAGGTCGGCCTCGGCGGGCGGCTCGATGCAGTCAACGCGTTTGACGCCGACTGCGCGCTGGTCGCGGGCATCGACCTCGATCACGCCGAATATCTGGGCAACACGCGCGAAGCGGTCGGCTTCGAGAAGGCCGGCATCTTCCGCGCCGGCCGGCCGGCGGTGTGCGCCGACCGCGCCCCGCCGCAGGCGCTGCTCGCGCATGCGGCGCGGATCGGCGCGCCGCTGTTGTGCCTGGGGCGCGATTTCGATTGCATCGCCGAAGCCGGCCAATGGCAGTACCGCGGGTCGGGCGGCGCGCGCTTCGGCCTGCCGTACCCGGCGCTGCGCGGCGTCCATCAGCTCGACAACGCAGCCGCCTGCATCGCCGCGCTCGACTGTCTGCGCGAGCGACTGCCGGTGACTGCGCAGGACATCCGCAACGGTCTGGTGCATGTCGCGCTGCCGGCGCGTTTCCAGGTGCTGCCCGGACGGCCGGCGGTGGTGCTCGATGTCGCACACAATCCGCAGGCGGCGCGCGCGCTGGCGGCCAATCTGGACACGCTGCCGGCGGACGGCGCGACGATTGCGGTGTGTGGCATCCTCAAGGACAAGGACATCGCCGGCATCATCGCGGCGCTGTCGCCGCATATCACGCGCTGGCATGTCGCGACGCTCGAAGGGCCGCGCGGCGCGCATGCGGCACAGCTCGCCGATGAAGCGCAGCGCGCCGGCGTCGGCGTTCCGGTCGCGCGGCACGCGGACGTCGCCGCGGCCTGGTATGCCGCCTGTGAGGAGGCGGGCGAAAATGATAAAATCATCGTGTTCGGTTCATTCCTGACCGTGGCGGCGGTGATGCGTGAGCGCGCAAGCGCGAATTCCTCTTGATCATGGCGAAATCGATTAGCGAAGAAGAACTGCAACTCAGAAAACGCGCGCGCCGCCGGCTGATTGGCGCGACAGCCCTGGTGATAGCGGTTGTCGTGTTCCTGCCGATGGTGCTCGACAACGAACCCAAGCCGCTGCAGCGCCAGGACATCGACGTCAGGATTCCATCGCCCAATACCGACAGTTTCGTTTCCAAGGTCGTGCCGGTGGATCATGGCGCATCACCGCTGTCGCCTGCCGTAACTCCTCCGGCATCGGCGCCCACTGCCGCGTCGCCAGCGGTACCAGCGCCAGCTTCAGTGCCGGCGCCGCCGCCCGCGCCTCAGTCCGCGCCGGCCGTCACGCAGCCGATCAAGACCGCCGCGTCCGAGCCGCCGAAGCCGGTAGCGGAAACCGCGCCGACGCCGCAAGCGACGCCGGGCAAACCGGAAGCGAAGAAAACCGCGCCGAAGACGGTGGAAAAAACCAAATCCACCCCCAAATCAAAAGCCGGTGAAAAGAATGCGGGTGGTTTTGTCGTGCAGGTGGCCGCATTGAACGATGCCGCCAAGGCGAAGCAGATGGAGCAGCAATTGGCCGATGCCGGCATCAAGGGCTATACCGAGGTGGTGCCGACCGCCAAGGGCAAGGTGACACGGGTGCGGGTCGGACCGCTGAAGACCCGCGACGAGGCGGAAAAGATGCGTGACAAGCTGAAAAGCATCGGTTTGCCGGGCAACATCGTTCCCGAATAGCCAAGGTCAATGACCTGGATCGACTGCGCAGTGCTCGCCATCATCGGAATTTCGGTCATCGTCAGCGTGCTGCGCGGCCTGGTGCGCGAGGTGCTCGCGCTGGCCTCGTGGATCGCCGCTTTTCTCGCTGCGCGGTTTTTCGCGCCTGCCGTCGCGCCGTGGTTTTCGCGCACGATTCCCGACGAGACACTGCGCCTGCTGACGGCCTATGCTGCGGTATTCGTGATGACATTGCTGGCGGCGGCGCTGCTGTCGATGCTGATCTCGCATCTGATCAAGGCGGCCGGGCTCGGCGCGTTCGACCGCGTACTCGGCGCCGGCTTCGGTTTCGTGCGCGGCGTGGCGATCGTGGTGCTGGCAACGCTGCTTGCCGGGCTGACCGCGCTGCCGCGCCAGCCGGCGTGGCGCGATTCGTGGTCGGGCGCTCGGCTCGCCGCGCTCGGCACGGCGGCCAAGGCCTGGTTGCCGTATGATCTGGCCAGGCGCATCCATTACGACTAGGAGACAGTGACGCATGTGCGGGATACTCGGCATCGTTGCGAAAAGTCCGGTCAATCAGCTGCTCTACGACGGGCTGCTGGTGCTGCAGCACCGCGGGCAGGACGCCGCCGGCATCGTCACCGCCGAAGGCGCGACCTTCCACATGCACAAGGGCGGCGGCATGGTGCGCGACGTATTCCGCACCCGCAACATGCGCACGCTGCTCGGCGCCTGCGGCATCGCGCACACCCGCTATCCGACCGCCGGCTCGGCGTGGTCGGCGGCCGAAGCGCAGCCGTTCTATGTCAATTCGCCGTTTGGCATCGTGCTCGGCCACAACGGCAACCTGACCAACACCGACCAGCTGAAGAGCGAACTGTTCCGCCAGGACCTGCGCCACGTCAACACCGATTCCGACTCGGAAGTGCTGCTCAACGTGCTCGCGCATGAACTGCAGGAGGCATCGGCCAACTACAAGCTCGACCCCGCGATCATTTTCGCCGCGGTGTCGGGGGTCTACCGGCGCTGCCGCGGCGCCTATGCGGTGGTTGCGATGATCGCCGGCTACGGCCTGCTCGCGTTCCGCGATCCGTACGGGATCCGGCCGCTGGTGTTCGGCAAAATGGAGACCGAGCACGGCGCCGAGTATCTGGTCGCCTCGGAATCGGTGGCGCTGACCTCGCTCGGTTTCGAGCTGGTGCGCGATATCGCGCCGGGCGAGGCGATCTTCATCGACGAGGACGGCCATTTCTACTCGCAGCAATGCGTCGAGCAGACCTCGCTCAACCCGTGCCTGTTCGAATACGTGTATCTGGCGCGCCCCGATTCGATCATCGACGGCATCTCGGTCTACGAAGCGCGGCTGCGGATGGGCGAGAGTCTCGCCGACAAGATCAAGCGCGATTACAAAGACCTCGACATCGACGTCGTGATTCCGATCCCCGATTCAAGCCGGCCGGCGGCGATGCAACTGGCCAAGCATCTGAGCCTGCCGTACCGCGAGGGTTTCATCAAGAACCGCTACATCGGCCGCACCTTCATCATGCCGGGGCAGACGGTGCGCGCGAAGTCGGTGCGCCAGAAACTGAATGCGATCGGCATGGAGTTCAGCGGCAAGAATGTGCTGCTGGTCGACGACTCGGTGGTGCGCGGCACCACCAGCCAGGAAATCGTGCAGATGGCGCGCGAGGCCGGCGCGCGCAAGGTGTTCTTCGCGTCCGCCGCGCCGCCGGTGCGGTTCGCCAACGTCTACGGCATCGACATGCCGACGCGCAGCGAGCTGATCGCGAACGGCCGTTCGGAAGACGAGATCGCACGCCTGATCGGCGCCGACAAGCTGATCTATCAGGACCTCGACGCGCTGATCGCGGACGTGCGCTCGGTCAATCCGAAGGTCAGGCACTTCGAGGACTCGTGCTTCAGCGGCAATTACGTGACCGGCGACATCACGCCGGAATACCTGGCCGGCGTCGAAGCGCGGCGCCGCGACAGCCGGCAGACGCAGGCCGCCGCCAGTTCCCAGCTCGATCTCGATCTCGAGCCGGTGGAGTGATATTTGACAACCCCGCGGTGAAAGGATAACTTTACCGACGCGCCGATTTGATTTCAGCTTGCGGGCGCACAATAAATGCAGCTAAAGCGGACGATGGAACCCAGACCCGTTCGAGCTGTGCAGGCCGAACGGGTTTTTGTTTTTGGAGAACGGGAATGAGCGACAAACTTCGATTTGAAACGCTGGCACTGCGCGCCGGCATCGAGCGCAGCCAGTTCGGCGAGCACTCCGAGGCGATCTACCTGACCTCGAGCTTCGTCTTCAAGTCGGCGCAGCAGGCGGCCGACCGCTTTGCCGAGCGCGAGCCGGGCACCATCTATTCGCGTTTCACCAATCCGACCGTCAGCTCGTTCGAGCGGCGGCTCGCCGCGCTGGAAGGCGCCGAATGCTGCGTGGCGACCGCGTCCGGCATGGCGGCGATCCTCGCCACCGTGATGGGGTTGTTCAAGGCCGGCGACCATGCAGTGGTGTCGCAAGGCGTGTTCGGCACCACGGTCAACCTGTTCGACAAGATACTGCGGCGCTTCGGCTTCGAAACGACCTTCGTGCCGCTGACCGACCTTGCGGCATGGAAAAAGGCGGTCAGGCCGAATACCAGACTGTTTTTCATCGAGACGCCGTCGAACCCGCTGACCGAAGTCGCCGACATTGCGGCGCTCGCCGGAATCGCGCATGAATCCGGCGCGCTGCTCGCGGTCGACAACTGTTTCTGCACGCCGGCGCTGCAACGGCCGCTGGAATTCGGCGCCGACATCATCGTCCATTCGGCGACCAAGCATCTCGACGGGCAGGGGCGCGTGCTCGGCGGCGCGGTGCTCGGCAAGACCGGTGTGGTCCGCGAAGGCGTGCATGGTTTTCTGCGCACCGCGGGACCGACGCTGTCGGCATTCAACGCGTGGGTGATATTGAAAGGCATCGAGACGCTGAAGATCCGGATGGACGCGCAGTCGGCGAATGCGCTGGCGCTCGCACAGTGGCTGGAACAACAGCCGCAGGTCGAGCGCGTCCATTACCCGGGGCTGCTGTCGCATCCGCAGCACGCGCTGGCAAAAAAACAGCAAAGCGCCGGCGGCGCGATCGTTTCGTTCAGCGTCAAGGGCGGCAAGGACGCGGCGTGGAAGGTCGTGGACTCGACGAAACTGATTTCAATCACCGCCAACCTCGGCGACACCAAGAGCACGATCACCCATCCGGCGACAACGACGCACGGCCGCATCTCGCCGGAGGCGCGCGCCGCGGCGGGCATCGGTGACGGTTTGCTAAGGGTGGCGGTGGGGTTGGAGAATATCGAGGATTTGAAGGCGGATTTGGGACGGGGGTTAGCTTAAAAGAGCTAATATAGGATGACTGATATTGTAGAGGCGCAAAACCATGATGTATTACGACGGCACAAATTTCTTGCTCTGCGCTGTTAGTACATACCCCTCGCCATCGACTCGTAAGAGACTGCATTGTTCAAGCAAATCAAGTGCTCTTGCGAGCCGATCCTGTGCTTCGCTCAAGCCAGGTAACCCCCGGCTATCGTCATATCGGCGCAATCCTGTTTCACTTTCCACGAAACGAAAGCGATTCTTTTCATCGCCTATTCTTGAGCGCATTGCTACTACCTCGTAGTGACGCTCTATTACATCATATCTGGCTATGTGGGCGACTAATTCCCTGATCTGGCTAGCACTGAAGCGAGCAACCAAGTCTGGCATCTTGGCCAATGGTCGCTTGTCATCATCCAAACCAAGATAGAGCCGCATTTTGCTGTCTGCAGCTAAATTCCGAGCCTCGAACGCGCAAAAAATAAATCCTCGCAGAGCTTCTGCCAAGAAGGGCATTTTCGTGCCATCAAGTACTTCAATTTTGGTATCGAGTAATCGCTGCCGACATTCGAATACATCAGATTTCGATTCTTTGAGCGCCGCTTTATAAAGTGATGGTTGCTTGCCTTGTGCCTCGCGCACCGACTTTTCAATATCTGCTACAGTAGTTTTTCTCTTAAAAGCCCCCTCGCAAAGTGTGCCCATGAGCACAGCTATTCCGGATTTGGAGCGATCCGAGATCTCAATAATTCCCGACAGCAAGTATTCAAGCGCAACATAGAAAGCCTCGAAACAGGCCCGCTGATACTGGCGTAATTGCAAGACAGCCCACTTTGCCTGTGCTCGCTCAATGCCGCTCAGGTTGATCTCTCTCCCATCGGGCGCGCATCCTCTCGCCATCGCAGCCCGTATTTTTTCTTCCGATGCTCCTACGTCTTCGAGCCCGCGTCGCTCATTCCACGCGTTGATAGCTGCAACTGCTCGGAGCGTCAGAATCATTCCAGCACGACGATTTGCATCTAGGCTCTCATCCTCAGCGTCATCACTATCCGGGATCAAACGGGAAAGAAATATTCCTTTCTCATCACG
This sequence comes from Burkholderiales bacterium, assembly GCA_035524795.1. GTDB lineage: Bacteria > Pseudomonadota > Gammaproteobacteria > Burkholderiales > SG8-41 > DATKOF01. Next base: position 12,690 of record DATKOF010000029.1, on the reverse strand, counting down.
TTGCGGCCGCAATACGTCAAGTGCCGACTGGAGCTCCATTACTTGGCTATGCTTCGACCAATGTGCAGTTACATTGCTAAGCCATTTGTAATGTACGTTACTCCTCAACGTCTGATCTAATGCCATTGCTAACCGCAGCCATTTTCTGGCGATCTGTTTCCGTTGCTTCAAGCTGTAATTCATTACTTATCCATCCCAAAGCTTTAAAGCCTCTGCCGAATATGCGTATTTGAAGTGATGCATGAATCTCAGTAAATTTTGTATCAATGCGACATTCGAACTTTCCGCTCTCTACCAAGACCACGTCATGGATCTCGAATATACATTCGCCTCCTTGCAGAAGTTCTATTTTTATCGGCCCTGAAAAAAAGTCCACTGCTTGAACAATCCCGACCAGTTGACCATCAGAATAAAGCGTGGCATCTATGATTCCCTCTCCCTCGATATGCCTGTTGTAGGGGAAAGGGATATATTTGATTTCACGGGGGCTTGCTTTTTTCCACTTAACCGGACTTTTCGGTAGCACTCTCGCCAACGACACTTCAATATTTTTGGTACTGGTGAAGCTCTGTTCTGTTGCGTTCACGGAACTCGTACACATCATCGGCGTTGAATGAATCCGCGAGAATCCGATTATCTGCTCTCCGACTTTTGTGCAAGCAAATGTGTCATGCTGCCTGATCTCCAAGAAACCCAAGCCATTTGTAATGCTCGGACGATACTGCACAGCTGACATATAGGCAGCTTCGTTGCTACCAAATGCGTCAAATCGAAGTGCTACTTGCTTATTGTTGTTGGGAAAGTTTCGACGGGTTCCGACGAGGCCCCTTACACCATTCCTTCCGATATTTGCCCATGTGACGAGTAGTTCAACTTTCTCTTGCATCCCTTTGAAAAGATCTGTCACCTCGCTCGTTGTAAGGCTGCTCGCGTTTTTGTGAAGATAGTCTTCGAATCTCCATGTCGCCCAGCACAGCAACGAATAAATACGAATATAGCGGACAACATTGTTTATCCCTGGGAACACCGACCCGTAGAGCCGCTCATTGACTGGTGCTAGACTTTCAAAAAAGCTTGATGCCTCCTCAAATATCTCTGGCGCATCATCGGAGCGGACAGCATCGAGACATTCAAGATGGCCACCTTGGCCCGTAAAGGTGAGATTTCCGCTCGCAACCATAAGAATATCGCTGCCTTCACAATCGAAATAAGCGAGCTTCGGATGAAAAATACCCCCACCTGGCGCACGAACAGGACAAATTCGATAGCTTCGCCCAGCGAAGTTGGAGTGGAGTTCTCCCAACGACGCTTGATATTGCCCATAATCCACGAGTACAGATACATTGCTACATCCATGTCGAAGTAGTGTGGGAAGGATAGCTGCTTCAAAGTAACTGAGCCCAAACGTGAAGCTGGTTAGGAGAATTGTTTTCGGTTTGGCTTGAGCAATTAATCGGACAAGATTTTCCGCCATTTTGTGCTATTCCAGCGAGTTTGCTTACCGTGCCTATCGGGATTGTATTAGACGCAGAATTGCTATCATACTGAACGTTTGATCCAGGGTTACTTTAGCTCGAAAGTGATCACCTACTCATTACCGGCATTTCAAACTTTAATAAACTGAAATCTAGTCGTCAGATGAAATCACCCCTGCTGTTCTGGGCTCGGATTTGACGCGCGGACTTGCTTAACGGGAGCTTCCATGACGAGCACATCCGGTTCATCGGCAATCATCGCCGCCAACGCGGCGCCTCGCACGAAACCATCGATCTTGCCAGAGCCATTCGCATCGAAGATGGCCGGGCGCATCAAACATCCTCTGGGCGATCTGTTTGGGCTTTCGAACTTCGGCGTCAATCTGACGCGCATCGTGCCGGGCGGCATCTCGGCTTTGCGGCATGCGCATACCAGACAAGATGAGTTCGTCTACATCCTGCAGGGACATCCGGTGTTGATCACCGACGAAGGGGAAACGCAGCTTTCTCCCGGCATGTGCGCGGGCTTCAGGGCCGGTACCGGCAATGCGCATCAACTGGTCAACCGCACGAATGAAGAGATTCTTTATCTTGAAATAGGGGATCGCAGCGCCGGGGATGCCGTCTCCTATCCCGATGATGATATGCAGGGTGTGTTTGTTGACGGCAAGTGGCGGTTTTGCCGTAAAGATGGAACGCCATATCAGGAATCCCTGACACAATAAAAGGTGATGCATGTCCAATTCGTCATGGAAGTATGCCGGGTGCATCGTATTGACGATTCTGGCAGGGTGCCGGACCGTGAACGAAGGCACGCAATATTTTCAGCCGGACCAACCGACGGGCAGCGAAGTCCTCATCTATCTTTACCGACCCGCGACGCTGCCCAGGGCGCAAGTTGCGATTTACGTCAATGCGACAAAAATCGTTGATCTCACCAGAAGCGAGTACACCTATTTTTATGGCAGGCCCGGAAAGTACGTGATCAGCACCCAGTGGCCCTCAGGCGCCGGCATTCCAAATCAGGAAATCAGATTCCCCGCCGGCGGCGGCGAAACGTATTACGTCCGTCTGACGGGTCAACTGGAAGTATCTTCGCCGGGATCGGGGGAATTAGACATGAGGAATGTTTCGACACTGGAGCTGGTTCCCAAGGATGCCGCGCATCCCGAGCTCAAAGAATGCAGCTATTTCCAGCCGCTATTGGAACGGCTTCAGTGATCATCATGTCCGGACCGATGGCAGCATCGCTGTCGATCCGGATCGCAGGCTTCGAGTAATAGATGAAATCCCTTCCGCTACTCTGGGCGCTGGTGCTTGGCGCAGTCGGTTTCGCCTGCGGCTATTTCGGGCCGATCATTTTTTCGCCGGACGCCAATCAAGGGCCGCTGCTCGGCATCTTCGTCACCGGGCCGGGCGGGCTGATCGCCGGGTTCGTACTCGGCCTTCTCGTCTCGTTTCTTCCGGTAAATCGCCATCTGCGTTACGCGATACTCGGCGTCGCCTGCGCCGCGCTGGCCATCGCCACGCTTTACTTCAGCATGCCGGTGCCCGCCTATCAGGGCCGCATCATCGATGCCGAGATCGGCGATTGCATGCGGCCGGCCGATATGGTCGACAAGGCGATCGAGCGCTGGAAGGTGGAAGTCGCACGCGTGACCTGGTCGCCGCCGCGCGCGGATTGGGAGCAGGCCGCCGAACGGCTGGCGCAGACCGATCCGGGCGTGGTACTGCAGATGCATGTGTTCCGCGAACGCCCGGTGTATGAGAACCTGAAGCCGTGGAACAAGGGCACGCTGGAAGCCCGGCCGTGGCAGCTCGAAAATGAGATGCGGCTCTACTATGCGCGCGGCGCGGGCGCGGAATGCGCCAATTATCTGCAGCCGGGACGCCGCCTGTATTTTCCGGTCAGCGAGCAGGAAGCCGTCTATAGCTGGCCGCCGGCGGCGCTGCCGAATTTTCTCGATATGCAGGTGCTGGCGCCGGTGCCGGGCCGTTACCAGGCGTTGGCGGATTAGCCGAGGTTGACTGACGTGCAGCCGCCGGCGTCGCAGCGCAGGTAGCTGCCGTGCCGATACCAGTCGGCGAGCACCCAGCGCTCGCAGCGGTGGCCATCCACGATGTGCTCGTGATGTGCAGGCCGATGAGTGTGGCCGTGGATCAGGCGCGGATAGCCATGCCGGCGCAATGCCGCTTCGACAGCGGCCGGCGCAACGTCCATGATTTCCTCGGTCTTGGCTTTCTTGCTGGTTTCGCTCTGCGCGCGCAGTCGCGCGATCTCCTGTTTGCGCGCGGCGAGAGGGCGTTCCAGAAATTTCTGCTGGAACGCCGGATCCCTGACCTGCGTGCGGAATTTCTGATACTCGACATCGTCGGTGCACAGTGTGTCGCCGTGCATCAAGAGCGTCGGCGTGCCGTAAAGATCGATCAGTGTCGGGTCGGGCAGCAGCCGTACGCCGCTTGCTGTGGCGAACTGTTCGCTGATCAGAAAATCGCGGTTGCCGTGCATCAACTGGAGCGCGACGCCGCGGTCGGCGAGCGCGCGCAATGCGGCGATCACCGCGGCGTCGAACGGATCGTCGTCATCGTCGCCGGCCCAGTATTCGAACAGGTCGCCGAGAATATAGAGTGCCTCCGCCTGCGCGGCCGGGCCCTGCAGGAAATCGAAGAAGGTCTGGTTGATCGCCGGGCGATCGGTGCAGAGATGCAGATCGGAGATGAAGACGCTGTAAGGCATGGAGAATCAGGATCGAGGAGACAGGATTCGGGATGCAGGAATCAGGATTCAGAGGCGAGGAAGGTCGATTACTCAATCCTGAATCCTGTATCCTGCTTCACACGATTTCGGCTTTCTCGATCACGACGTCCTCGACCGGCACGTCACGGTGTCCGGCGCGGCTGCCGGTCTTGACGCCCCGGATGCTGTCCACCACGTCCTGCCCCTCGACGACCTTGCCGAACACGCAGTAGCCCCAGCCGTCCTGCCCCGGATGGTTGAGAAAACCGTTATCGGCGATGTTGATGAAGAATTGCGCGGTCGCCGAATGCGGGTCGCCGGTGCGCGCCATCGCGATCGTGTAATTGTCGTTCTTCAGTTTGTTGTCGGCTTCGTTCCTGACCGGCGCCTTCGTCGCTTTCTGCTTCATGCCCGGCTCGAAGCCGCCGCCCTGGATCATGAAGCCGTCGATCACGCGGTGGAAAATCGTGTTGTCGTAATGGCCGCTTTTGACGTAACCGAGAAAATTCTCGACCGTCAGCGGCGCTTTGTCGGCGTCGAGGTCGAGCGTGATGACGCCGCGGGAGGTATGCAGTTTGACCATGGGGTTATTTCTTTGCGGAGAGAAGTTTCACGTTTTCGATCACCACCGGCGTCAGCGGCACGTCGTCGTACGGCGGCCGCGGGCCGGTCTGCACCGCGGCGATCTGGTTGACGACGTCCATGCCCTTGACGACCTTGCCGAACACCGCATAACCGAAGCCGTCGGGGCGCGGATAATCGAGGCCGGCATTGTCGACGACGTTGATGAAGAACTGCGCGGTCGCCGAATCCGGATCGGCGGTGCGCGCCATCGCGACGGTGCCGACCTCGTTTTTGAGGCCGTTGGCGGCCTCGTTCGGAATCGGCGCGCCCGTCGGTTTCTCGTTGAAGCCGGTGTCGAAACCGCCGCCCTGGATCATGAAGCCGGCGATCACGCGATGGAAAATGGTGCCGTTGTATTGGCCGCTTTTGACGTAGCCGAGGAAGTTGTTGACCGTTTTCGGCGCCCGGTCGGGGTAGAGCTCGACGGTGATGACGCCCATGCTGGTCCTGATTTCGACCTGCGGGTTGGCGGCGAGCGCGCCGGTGCTGAACAACAGCGCTGCGAGCAGCGCCGGAAACCAATGCTTCATTCGGAGTCTCCGCTGAATTGAATCATGCCGCGCCTTCATAGATGATGTGCCACGCGCCTTTTTCCCTGATCCAGTACTGGCGCTTCTTCATTTTGTTGGACAGGTTGTTGCTGCTGTAGTCCTGGTCGAAGGTTATCACCGCGAGATCGTCGCGGTCCGGATAGAGGAAGATGCTGACGCGGTCGAGCCCGACCTTGATCCAGGTCTTGCCGGAATTGACCGCGCGCTTCTGCTGCGACCAGGCGGCAAGATTCTGATGCCCGGCCGAAAATCCGGGCGCATAATGTTTGAGGTATTTCCCGGTGTCGCGGCTTTCCCAGTCGCGGCGCCAGCCTTCCAGGCTCTGCAACAGCTGTTCACGCAGCGCGCCGGCGGCCTCGGGTTCCTCCCATTCCATGTTTTCGGTGATGATCACCGGCGTCACGCCGACGCGCAGATTCTTGCCGATCGCTTCGAGGTCCTGATTGGTCAGCACCACGCAGCCGTCGCTGGCGCGCGGCGGGCGGCTGTAGGTGTTGATCGGCACGCCGTGCAGCCATATGCCGCGGCCGTCGCGGCCTTCACGGCGGTCCCATTCGTTCGGGTAGTTGAGTGGGTAGGCGGCGACGCCGTAGAAGGCGGTGAGCCGGGCGCGCGGCAGGCTGGCCGCAACCTGATAGACGCCGAGCGGGGTTCTCTTGTCGCCGCTGCGCATTTTGTCGGCGCCGTTCTTGCCGCTGCTGACGTAATAATCGGCGAGATAGCGCGGCTGGCCGTCGTGATTCTCGAACACATAGAGCGTGGATTGCGCGGTGTCCACCACCAGCGCGTAGCGCTGGTCGCGGTTGAGCTGCAGCAGAGACTTGGGCACGCGGTCGGTCGGCCGCTCCAGCTGGTAGCGCGCCAGACGCGCCAGCGCTTCTTCGCGCAGGTCTTCGACGCGGTCGCGCGGCGCATTGGGCGCCGCGCCGAATGCGCGCAGCGGCTGCGCGCGCGCCAGCAGCAGGTCGCCCTTGATCAGGTTGGCGAGCCGGAAATTGGGATAGTCGTGCAGTACCTTATCGATTTCCGTCAGCGCCGCGTCGAGATCATCGTTGCGGATTTCCTGCAGCGTCCTGGCGAGCAGCGCGTCCGCCGTTTCATCCGCAGCGCTGGCTGCAGGCACTGCCGGCTCCGGGGTCGTGGCCGTGGCCGGACAGACCACCAGTACGAGCAGCGCGGCCGCCGCGATGCGCGGAACCAGGGTTGTGGCAAACGTCGAGTGAACGCCGCGGATTGTCATCGGCGTCAGGGTCAACTTCCGGCGCGCTCCTGCTGAATCAGCCAGCGTTCGCCGTCCCTGATCAGGACCAGCGTTTTGGTGGTCGATGACTTCAGGCCGGTCGAACGGTAATCCTGCCGGAACGTGACGACGACGCGGTTGTCGTCGGTGAACCGGACCTGCGGCGAACTGATCGTGACTTCGATTTTCTTCGGCTTCGCGATGCGCGCCTTGCGCGAGTTTTCCCAGTCGTCGTGCGATTGTCCCTGCGGCGTCTGGAAGCCGGGCGCGTAGAAGGCCAGATAACCATCGACATCGTTCTGCGACCACGCCCTGGCCCAGTTGTTGACGGTCCTGATGACTTCACCGGAACGGTTGGCAGCGGCAGCGGGTTTGCCCTGAACCTGCGCCGGCACTTGCGCCAGCACCGGTTTTTCAGCGCTGCCGGTCTGCGGCCTGGCGGCGGCGGGCGGGGTTGAGAACAGTTCCTTGATCAGCGCCAGCTTGGTTTGAGCGCTGGTATTGCCCTTGTCGTATTGCAGCGCCTTGTCGTAGGCTTGCGACGCCATCTTGGCGTAGATGTCGCCGAGGTTTTCATGCGCGGTCGCATAACTCGGATGAGTGCGGATCGCCATTTCGAGCGCCTCGCGCGCCTTGTCGTAATCGCCTTGCGCCGCGTAGAGCACGGCGAGATTGTTGTACGGTTCGGGCAATTCCGGATAATCTTCGTTCAACGACTGGAATGTCTTGATGGCATCGGCCGGTTTGCCCTGTTCGTTCTCGATCAGTCCTTTCAGGAAGCGCGCGCGCGCGTTCTTGGGATCGTCCTTCAGGATGTTCGCGATATGATCGAGCGCCGGCGCGTACTGTCCCTGTTTGAACAACTGCGAGGCTTCCTGGTATTCGTCGCCTTGCGCGACGGCGAACGGCGCCGCTGCCAGCGCCGCGCACAGGATCACGCTCCGGAATGTGAGGATTTTCATGTGCTATACTTTTTTAATATCAGGACGTTACTTTAATTCTACCAAGAACCCCGACCGAATCAAACAGTTTCCGCGGTTTGCCTGATATATATCCGTTCCGGCCGACTGTTGCGCATGCTCATCTATAACTCGTTGACCCGCTCCAAGCAGGACTTCGTGCCGCTCGTGCCCGGCCGGGCGCGCATCTACGTGTGCGGGATGACGGTCTACGACTTCTGCCACCTCGGCCACGCGCGGGTGATGGTGGTGTTCGACGTCGTCGCGCGCTGGCTGCGCGCGTCCGGCTACGACGTCACCTACGTGCGCAATATCACCGATATCGACGACAAGATCATCAGGCGCGCCGCCGAAAACCGCGAGCCGGTCGAGCAACTGACCGCGCGCTTCATCCGCGCGATGGACGAGGATGCCGCCGCGCTCGGCGTGTTGAAACCGGACTTCGAGCCGCGTGCGACCCGGTACGTGCCGCAGATGCAGGAGATTATCCGCCTGCTCGAACAGAACGGGCTGGCCTATATTTCGTCGGGCGGCGACGTCAACTATTCGGTGCGCGACTTTCCCGGCTACGGCAAGCTGTCGGGCAAATCGCTGGCCGATCTGCGCGCCGGCGAGCGCGTCGAAGTGGATCCGTCGAAGCGCGATCCGCTCGACTTCGTGCTGTGGAAACACGCCAAGCCGGACGAACCGTCGTGGCCCAGCCCGTGGGGCGCGGGACGGCCGGGCTGGCACATCGAATGTTCGGCGATGTCGTGTGCGCTGCTCGGCAACCATTTCGACATCCACGGCGGCGGCCAGGACTTGCAGTTTCCGCATCACGAAAACGAGATTGCGCAGTCGGAGGGCGCGCACGGCGGCACCTTCGTCAATTACTGGATGCACAACGGCTTCGTGCGCGTCGACGACGAAAAGATGTCGAAGTCGCTCGGTAATTTCTTTACGGTGCGCGAGATCCTGAAAAAATACGATCCGGAAGTGGTGCGCTTTTTCATCCTGCGCGCGCATTACCGCAGCCCGCTCAATTATTCCGACGCCCATCTGGACGATGCGAAACAGGCGCTGACCCGGCTTTACACCGCGCTCAAGGGACGCGATGCCGCCGCGGCGGCGGTCGACTGGGACAAGCCGCGCGCGGCGCGCTTCAAGGCCGCGATGGACGATGATTTCAGCACGCCGGAAGCGGTTGCGGTGCTGTTCGATCTCGCCAACGAGGTCAACCGCGGCGGTTCGGACGCCGCCGCTCTGCTTAAATCGCTGGCGGCGACGCTCGGCCTGCTGGCGCGCCGGCCCGCCGAATTTCTGCAGGCGACGCCCGCGGATGCGGCGTGGACGCCGCAGCGCATCGCGACCGCGATCGCAGCGCGCGGTGCCGCAAAGCAGACCAGGAATTTCACCGAAGCCGACCGCATCCGCCGGGAACTGCTCGACGCCGGCATCGTGCTCGAAGACACCGCGCAGGGGACGGTATGGCGGCGCAGCTGATTTTGCGCGCCGCGCGCCGCCTGCTGTGCGGATGCGCGGTTGCCGTGCTGTGCGCAGACGGCTCCGCCGTCGCCGCGCAGCCTGCTCCGGCGCTGGCGAACGGCGTATTTCTGGTGGCAAAACCGGCGCTGACGGATCCCCATTTCCGCGAAACCGTGGTGTTGATCACCGAGCTGGAAGCAGGCGGCGGCCCGGTCGGCGTGATCATCAACCGGCCGTTGAAGGCGCGATTGAGCGAAGCGGTGCCCGGACTGCGCGTCCCGCCGCAGTTCGACCATGTGTTCGTCGGCGGGCCGGTCGGACTGAGGCAACTGGTGTTTCTGGTGCGCAGCAAGGAGCCGCTGCCGCACAGCCTGCCGGTGCTTGCCGATGTTTATCTGAGCGGCGACCGCACTTTGCTGGAAAACATCATGCGCGATGCGAGCAGAGTCTCGGCGTTTCGCGCCTACATCGGCTATGCCGGCTGGGCGCCCGGGCAGCTTGACGTTGAAATCGCGGCCGGCGGCTGGTACGTGGTGCCGGCCGACGCCGCGACCATTTTCAGTTCAGACCCGGACAAGATGTGGCCGGAATTGATCCACCGCGCAGCCACCCAGTACACCGGTGTTCCCGCCGCCGGACGGCAAACGGCTGCGCTTGCGGTAAGGTGACGGGATGCCGGGAATCGATTCGCTGTTTGCCAACAACCGCGCGTGGGCTGCGGCGCGCGAGCGCTCCGATCCGGGATTTTTCCAGCGGCTGTGCGCGATCCAGCGGCCGGACTATCTGTGGATCGGTTGCGCCGACAGCCGCGTGCCGGCCAACGAGATCGTCGGGCTCGACCCGGGCGAACTGTTCGTGCATCGCAACGTCGCCAACATCGTGCCGCCCGGCGACGTCAACGCGCTGTCGGTGATCCAGTACGCGATCGACGTGTTGAAGGTCGAGCACATCATCGTTACCGGACATTACGGCTGCGGCGGCGTGCTCGCCGCGTTTGCCGACGACGGTGCGCCGCCGCTCGGCAACTGGGTCGACCACGTGCGCCGCGTGCGCGACGCGCACGCGGCCGAACTCGCCGCGCTGCCGGATCATGATGCGCGCTGGCGCCGCCTGTGCGAACTCAACGTCGCCGCGCAGGTGCGCGCGGTGAGCGCGACGCCGCTGGTGCAGGCGGCGTGGGCGCGCGGCCAGCCGCTGGCCGTCCACGGCTGGGTTTACGATCTGCGCGACGGGCTGCTGCGCAACATGAACGTCAGCGTCGATGGCGCTGACTAGGCAAATTCAAGACTCGAAAAATTCGCGCACCTTGTCCATCCACGATTTGGCGCGCGGGTTGTGGCGGCCGCCGTCCTTGACGTTGATCGCCTCGAGTTCCTGCAGCAATTCCTTCTGACGCGCGGTCAGGTTGACCGGCGTTTCGACCGCGACGTGGCACATGAGGTCGCCGGTGCCCGACGAGCGCACGCCGCGGATGCCCTTGCCGCGCAGCCGGAAGATTTTTCCGCTCTGCGTTTCTGCCGGAATCTTGAGCTTGGCGTGTCCGTCGAGCGTCGGGATCTCGATTTCGCCGCCGAGCGCCGCGGTGGTGATGCTGACCGGCATCTCGCAATGCAGATCGTTGTGATCGCGCTGGAACACCGGATGCGGCTGCAGATGGATCACCACGTAGAGATCGCCGGCGGGGCCGCCGTTGACGCCGGCTTCGCCTTCGCCGGCGAGCCGGATGCGGTCGCCTTCGTCGATGCCGGCCGGAATCTTGACCGACAGTGTCTTGTGCTGCTTGACGCGGCCCGCGCCGTGACAGGTCGGGCACGGCGATTCGACGACCTTGCCGCTGCCGTGACAGCGCGGGCAGGTCTGCTGCAATGAAAAGAATCCCTGCTGCATCCGCACCTGGCCGTGGCCGCCGCAGGTCGGACAGGTGACCGGCTGCGTGCCGGGTTTGGCGCCGCTGCCGTGGCAGGTCGCGCATTCTTCCATGGTCGGGATGCGGATGCGCGTTTCGGTGCCGCGCGCCGCCTGTTCCAGCGTGATTTCGAGGTTGTAGCGCAGGTCGGCGCCGCGATAGACGTTCGAGCGCTGGCGTCCGCCGCCGAAGATGTCGCTGAAGATGTCGCCGAACGCTTCGGAGAAATCGCCGAAGTGCGCGTCGCCGCGGAAACCGCCGGCGCCGGCCGCCGCCGCCGGATCGACGCCGGCGTGGCCGTACTGGTCATAGGCGGCGCGCTTGGCGGCGTCGGACAGCATTTCGTAGGCTTCCTTCGCCTCCTTGAACTGCTCTTCGGCTTTCGGATTGTCCGGATTGCGGTCCGGATGGTACTTCATCGCCAGCTTGCGATAGGCCTTCTTGATGTCATCTTCCGACGCATCGCGGTTGACGCCGAGCACTTCGTAGTAGTCTTTTTTTGCCATGATTTCGTGAAGGGTGAATGCGTGAAGGGTGAAGGGTCACACCTTTTTCAAGAGAGACGCCCGTAATCCCATGATCAGTCCTGCAACATCGTCAATTTTCGTCCGAACCGCATCCGTTTCATTCATATAGCCGAGTTGTTGAGATATCTCAACCAGCGTGTCCAGTTCCGACAGCGAAGCTCCCGCGATGCTCAAAAAGTGCATTAATTCTTTCGTGCTTGCCCGCGCAGCACCCTCCGCAATGTTTGCAGGCACGGAAACGGCCGCACGCCGCATTTGCGATGTGAGGCCGTAGCGCTCCGTATCGGGGAAATCCGCAGTCAGGCGATAAACGTCTCTAACAAGTTCGATTGCCTGTTGCCAGGCCCGCAGATTGCGGTGATTCCGTTTCACCCTTCACCTTTCACCCTTCACTTTTTGTCTTTCACTTCCTCGAATTCGGCATCCACCACGTTGCCTTCGTCCTTCTTCGCTTCGCCTTCCGACTGCGCGGCGCCCGCCGATTGCGCGGTTTGTTGTTCCTTGTACATATGCTCGGCCAGCTGGTGCGCGGCCTGCGCCAGCGCCTGAGTCTTGGCTTCGATCGCGGCCTGATCTTCGCCCTTCAGCGCCTCCTCGGCGTCCTTCAGCGCAGCCTCGATCTTCGCCTTGTCGTCGGCGCCGATCTTGTCGCCATGCTCGGCCACGGATTTCTTCACCGTGTGCACCAGCGCTTCGGCCTGGTTGCGCGCCTCGACCAGTTCGCGCGCCTTGCGGTCTTCCTCGGCGTGCTCCTCGGCGTCCTTGACCATGCGCTTGATCTCTTCCTCGGTCAGCCCGGAGCTGGCCTGGATCTTGATCTTGTTTTCCTTGCCGGTCGCCTTGTCCTTGGCCGACACGTGCAGGATGCCGTTGGCGTCGATGTCGAACGTGACCTCGATCTGCGGCATGCCGCGCATCGCCGGCGGAATATCGGTCAGGTTGAACTGGCCGAGCGATTTGTTGGCGCGCGCCATTTCGCGCTCGCCCTGCAGCACGTGGATGGTCACCGCCGACTGGTTGTCCTCGGCAGTCGAGAACACCTGCGACGCCTTGGTCGGTACCGTGGTGTTCTTCTGGATCAGCTTGGTCATCACGCCGCCGAGCGTTTCGATGCCGAGCGACAGCGGCGTCACGTCGAGCAGCAGCACGTCCTTGACTTCACCTTGCAGCACGCCGCCCTGGATCGCGGCGCCGACCGCGACCGCTT
>DATKOF010000028.1:0-16719 GCA_035524795.1 Burkholderiales bacterium | reverse complement strand
CGCGCGCGGGCGTCCCGGCCTGCGCCGCGGCAGCCTCGCCCAGGTTCAGCACCTCACTCACCCTCGCCGAATTTGTCCGCAATGAGCGCGAGCAGCGCGGCGATGGCTTCGTCGGCGTCGGTCCCCTCGGCCTCCACCATGACCGTGGCGCCCTTGCCCGCGGCCAGCATCATCACGCCCATGATGCTCTTGGCGTTGACGCGTTTGCCGTTGCGGGTGAGCCAGATGTCGCTGTTGAACTGGCTGGCGAGTTGCGTAAGCTTGGCGGATGCGCGCGCGTGCAACCCCAGCTTGTTGACGATCTCAGCTTCCCGTTGCAGCATTGTGCAGCTTGAACATCGGCACCCGCATCACACCCTCGCAGCCGCCGCTGATCGCTTTGTTCATGATTGTCTGCAGGTCGCGGTCGCGGTAGTTCAGCACCCGTATCAGCATCGGCAGGCTGACGCCGGCCACCGCTTCGACCTTTCCCGGCACCACGAGTTTGGAGGCGATATTGCACGGCGTGCCTCCGTACATGTCGGTCAGGATCAGCACGCCTTCGCTGCCGTTGAGTTCCTTGATCAGCGTGCGCGCCTGCGGCAGCAGCAATGCCGGATCGTCCTGTGCGGTGATGCCCAGCTGCCTGACGCGCGCCGGGCGCTTGTTCAGCACGTGGCTCGCACAATGAATCAGGCTTTCGCCAAGCGTGCCATGGCTGATGATCAGTATGCCTATCATGTTCGTTTGCTGTGATGGCTCCGCGGGCTCCGGGCGGCGGTGATTCTAGCACTGTCCCGCGGCGCGATCACGGTTTTATATATGGGTGCTGCACCGCATTTTCCAGTGCGTCCAGCATCATGCCGGCCACGCTGAACCCGGTCTGATCGGTGATTTCCCGGAAGCACGTCGGGCTGGTCACGTTGACTTCGGTCAGCCAGTCGCCGATCACATCGAGTCCGACCAGCAGCAGGCCTTGCGCGGCGAGCGGGGGACCGACGGCGGCCGCAATCTCGCGGTCGCGCGCAGTCAGTTCGCGCGCGATACCGATGGCGCCGGCCGCAAGGTTGCCGCGCGTTTCGCCCGGCCGCGGGATGCGCGCCAGCGAGTACGGCACCGGCTCGCCGCCAATCAGCAGCACCCGCTTGTCGCCGGCGCTGACTTCGGCGATGAAGCGCTGCGCCATTACCGTGCGCCGGCCGTAATGCGTGACGGTCTCGATGATGACGTTGAGATTGGGGTCGTCGCGCTGTACGCGGAACACCGAAATTCCGCCCATGCCGTCGAGCGGTTTCAGGATGATGTCCGAGTGCTCGGCCAGGAAATCATGGATCAGTTCGATGCGGCGTGTGACCAGGGTCGGCGGCGCAAATTGGGAGAAGTATGCAATCGACATTTTCTCGTTGTGGTCGCGGATCGCGCGCGGATCATTGAACACGCGCGCTCCCTGGTTTTGCGCGAACTCGAGCAGATAAGTGCTGTACACGTATTCCATGTCGAATGGCGGGTCCTTGCGCATCAGCACCGCATCGAATTCCGCCAACGGCCTGGTTTGCGGGGTTTCGGCGCGATACCAGGCGGCGGAGCCGTCGAGCAGGTGCAGGCGCTGCGTGCGTCCGGTGACGCCGCCGGCGCGCCACACCAGGTCCTCCTGCTGCAGCGCGTGGATGCGGTGCCCGCGCGCCGCGGCCTCACGCATCATCGCGTAAGTCGAATCCTTTTCGATTTTCAGGGATTCGAGCGGGTCGGTGATGAAGGCAAATTCCATCAGTACGGCGCCGCCTGCGGCTCAGGCGCCGGACTTTGCCGATCAGCCCCCGCCGTCTGTTCGAGCTCGAGTGTGGCGGCGGCGAGCGCAAGACGCGCGATGACGCCGTAGGTGTAAAAACGGTTCGGCGGACAGCCGGGATCGTCGGGGTTCGGTGACGAACATGGCTGTTCGAATGCAAGCGGCACGAAATGCATGCCCGGCGCGTTGAGATTTTCGTCCGCGCCGCGGCCGGTATGCACGCGGTAGAAGCCGCCGACCACGAAATGGTCGATCATGTAGACGACCGGCTCGGCGACCGCGTCGCCGATGGATTCGAAGGTGTAGACACCTTCCTGCACCAGCACCTCGTGGACCTGGAGACCTTCCTTGACCACCGCCATCTTGTTGCGCTGCCTGCGGTTGAGCTCGCGCACTTCGGAAGGATCCTTGACGGTCATGATGCCCATGCCGTAGGTGCCGGCATCGGCTTTCACGATCACGAACGGCTCCTGTTCGATCTTGTATTCGCGGTATTTGGCGCGGATGTCATCGAGTATCTCGGAAACGTAACCTTCGAGACATTCTTCGCCCTTGCGCTCGCGGAAATCGATGCGGCCGCATTTCTCGAAATAGGGATTGATCAGCCATGGATCAATGCCGATCAGCCGGGAGAACTCGGCGGCGATTTCACTGTAGGCGGCGAAATGGTTGGATTTGCGCCGCACCGACCAGCCGGCGTGCAGCGGCGGCAGCACCGGTTGCGCGAGGCCGCGCAGGACGTCCGGGATGCCCGCCGAGAGATCGTTGTTGAGCAGCACGACGCAGGGATCGAAACCCTTGACCGACAGCCGGTCGCCGCTGCGGAGCAGGGGTTCGAAGCGCAACCGTCCGCCGCCGTCCGGCAATTCGATTTCCATCGGCTCGGTCAGTCCCGGCAGCAGACTGCCGATGCGCACGTTCATCCCGGCGTGGCGCAGGATTTTCTGCAGCGCTGCGATGTTCCGCAGGTAAAACGTGTTGCGCGTATGGTTTTCCGGGATCAACAGCACGCCGCGCGCGTCGGGGCAGATTTTCTCGATCGCGGTCATCGCGGCCTGCACGCACAGCGGGTAAAAATCCGGATTCAGGTTGTTGAATCCCCCCGGGAACAGGTTGGTATCGACAGGCGCGATCTTGAAACCGCTGTTGCGCAGGTCGACCGACGCATAGAACGGCACTTCGCGTTCCTGCCACAACCCGCGCAGCCAGCGCTCGATGGCGGGCATCGCACGCAGGATCTGCTGTTCCAGGTCCTGCAACATGCCGTCGAGCGCGGTGGTGAGGCGAGGTACATCGTTCATCGGGTGCACCCGTTCGGAACGCCGGGCGGCTATTGTAGCAAACGCGGTTCTCCGCCCGATCGCGCTGCCGCTGGGGCGGGACACGGAAACGCGGGGCGTAAAAAAAGCGGGCGCATTGCTGCGCCCGCTCTGACCAGCCTGAAAACCCGGATCAGTAGTTGTAGGCTTTCTCGCCGTGATCCGCGAGGTCGAGACCTTCCTGTTCCTGATCTTCCGTCGCGCGGATGCCGATCGTGAATTTCAATATCAGCAGAATCACGAAGGCGACGAACCCCGACCACACCAGCGTAATGCCGATATCCCAGAGTTGGGAGATGATCTGTGCCTTGGCGTCGAAGTCGGCGACCTTGTTGGCGACGTAATCATAAACACCAGTGCCGCCGAACGCCGGATTGACGAAAGTGCCAGTCCCGAGCGAACCGATGATGCCGCCAATGCAGTGTACGCCGAAGGCATCGAGGGAATCGTCATATCCGAGCCACGCCTTGACCTTGGTCACGGCGAAGAAGCAGATCACGCCGGCAACCGCGCAAGTAACCAGCGCGCCCAGCGGTCCGACATAACCCGCGGCGGGGGTGATTGCAACCAGGCCGCAGATGATGCCCGAACAGATGCCAAGCAGACTCGGCTTGCCCTTGACGATCCACTCGGTAAGCGCCCAGGCCACGCCTGCAACCGCAGTGCCGAACAGGGTGTTGAAGAACGCCAATCCTGCGGCTCCGGTAGCTTCCAGCGCCGATCCCGCGTTGAAGCCGAACCAGCCCATCCACAGCAAGCCGGTACCAAGCGCGGTCAGGGTCAGATTATGCGGCGCCATCTGCACCTTGCCCAATCCACTGCGTCGGCCGAGCATCAGCGCGCAAACCAGCGCGGCGATACCGGAGTTGACGTGCACCACGGTGCCGCCGGCGAAGTCGAGCGCGCCTTTCTGGAAAATGAAGCCGGCATGGCTGTTGGCGATGTCGCCTGCGTGTGCGTCGGTATAGGCATCCGGACCGTCCCAGTACCAGACCATGTGCGCGACCGGGATGTAGGCGAATGTGAACCACAGGATGCTGAAGATGATCATCGCGGAGAACTTGAAGCGTTCCGCGAAGCCGCCTGCAATCAGCGCCACGGTGATCGCGCCGAAGGTCAACTGGAACATGCAATAAACGAAGTCCGGCAGATACTGGCCCTTGCTGAAGGTCGCAGCCACCGCCGTAGTCGGGTCATCGCCGCTCATGAACAGTTTATCCATGGAGCCGACGAATGGCTGCAGCGGATTGCCGTCGTGTCCGGCGGTAAAGATCATGCTGTAACCGTAAACGACCCATAGGATGGAAACCACGCAGAAGATCGAGAAGCTCTGCATGATCGTCGACAGCGCATTCTTGGTGCGCACCATGCCGGCGTAATACAGCGCGAGGCCGGGCACGGTCATCAACAGAACGAAAGCGGTGGAGGTCATCATCCACGCGACGTCGCCCTTGTTGCAGTCAAAGCCTTTGTCGCCGCATTTCGGCGTCGCGGCTGGAGCTGCCGCGGCCGGGGCGGCAGCCGGGGCGGCTGGAGTTGCAGCTGGGGCGGCCGGTGCGGCGGCCGCAGGTGCTGCAGCGGGTTGATCGTCGGCGAATGCGGGCAACCCGGGGAGGGCCAACAACATGCCGAACAGCGCCATCAGAGCAAAAAGACGTTTCATGCTGTTCTCCCTTTATAGCGCGTCCGCGCCGCTTTCGCCGGTGCGGATGCGATAAACCTGTTCGAGATTGAAGACGAAAATCTTGCCGTCGCCGATCTTGCCGGTGTTGGCGGATTTTTCGATCGCTTCGACTACCTGGTCGAGCTGCTCGCTCTTGATCGCAGCCTCAATTTTGACTTTGGGTAGGAAATCGACCACGTACTCGGCACCGCGATACAGTTCGGTATGGCCTTTTTGCCGGCCAAATCCCTTGACCTCGGTGACGGTGATGCCCTGTACGCCGATCGCGGACAGCGCTTCACGCACCTCGTCAAGCTTGAACGGCTTGATGATGGCTGTGACTAATTTCATATTATTTCCCCATGGTTAAAAAAACGGGGACGATTTCGTCGCCCCCGTTGCAAGCAAAGCGATTACAGTGCTTTCGACAAGTAGAAAGTCCACTCATCCTTGCCGATGTTCCGGCTAAAGATATTGGTGTAGCCGACATCCTTCGCGTCGGTATTGGTGTAATTGACGCCGAAGGTAACGCCGCTAAGCCCTTTGGACAATTTGCTCATGTCATAGCTGACACCAACCAGCCAGTCGGTATAGCTGAAGCAGTCGTCGTTGCTGGTGCATGTCCCCAGCGTGCTTACGATGGGCAGGCGATTGTCGGTGCCGGTGTACTTCTGATCACCCCAATGTGCCGTCGCGGTGAAGCCGGAATCCCAAAGCGGGACAGTGGCGGTCAAATTGAGATACCAGGTGCCGTCCGCGTCGCGTACTGCAAAATAAGAATTGCCGACGCCGTACGAGTACTTGGCAGTGATCCATTTGTATCCAAGTTGCGCATAAACTTCCTGCGTATCGCCCTTCTCGCCAAAGATGGGAAGAACTTCACCGGGATACCAGTAGTACAGGTAGCCAACATCGTAGGTGAAATCAGATTTGCCGAAATTGCCGCGAAAGCCGCCGTACCAATCCGATTCCAAACTGGAACTTGTATATTGCAGCGAATCTGTCAGCCAAGTGATGTTGGAACCCCAGGTGCCCAGATAGAAACTTGCGGGTCCGAAGTTATAGCTGAAATCGAAGCCGCCTTGATATGCGGGTTTCTCGTTGGTCTGGGTCAAGCCACGGAACACATACTGGCTATACAACCCGATATTGCCCGTGAATGTCCATGGGGAAGCCGCATCATCCGCCAGCGCGAGAGTTGATACTCCCAATGTGGCGACAGCCGCTCCAGCGATAAAAGTTTTTTTAAACATAGTTTGCCTTTCGCAGTAAGAAGAGGAAAATTGCTACGCGACACTCATCAGCACATACCATGCCAAGCTGTAACATATTGAACAAACAAGACTTGTTTGTTGCGCCAATACCAAAGCTCATGGGGAATAGCCCTGACTTGGTGCACAATATGATTTGCTTGCACCACAATTGAATTCACTGAATTGTATTGCGTTGCAATAAAAACATTACCACATGCATTGTCCCATTTCCACAACATAAAATTTATATGTCGTATATTTACTACATTTGAAGATAGGGTTTTAAATGATCGACAATAAATTTTGGGATGAATTAAGTGCTCGACTCAGGGAAATCATTGCGACCGGTCCGGCGCACGATATAGAAAAAAACTTGCGCGCATTGTTGAGTTCGACTTTTGCGCGCATGCATCTGGTGACGCGGGAAGAATTCGACGCGCAAAGCGCAGTGCTGGCGCACACTCGTGCCAAGCTGGAGAATCTGGAGAAACAACTGGCCGGCATTGAACGGCAGCGAAGAGCCGGCGACTGAAAGGTGACGTGACGCACGCGGTAGCCGCATTCGTGTCCGATTTTTATCCCGTCTGAACAATATGTCGGTCGCCGTTCTTTACAGTCGCGCGCTGGCGGGGATGGATGCGCCACTGGTCACGATCGAGGCGCATCTTGCCAACGGGCTGCCGAGCTTCACCATCGTTGGTCTACCGGAGGCCGAAGTAAAGGAGGCCAAGGACCGTGTGCGTGCGGCGCTGCAAAATGCACGCTTCGAATTTCCCGCGCGCCGCATTACCGTCAATCTCGCGCCGGCCGATCTGCCCAAGGAAAGCGGCCGCTTCGATCTGCCGATAGCGCTCGGCATCCTCGCCGCATCGGGACAGCTGCCGATGGAGCATCTCGGCGAGTATGAACTTGCCGGCGAACTTGCATTGACGGGAGAGTTGCGCCCGGTGCGCGGCGTCCTGGCCATGATGTGTGGCGCTGCGCGGGACGGGCGTGCCTTTATCGTGCCCCGGCAAAACGCGGCGGAAGCGGCGCTGGTCGATGGCGCATCGGTTTATCCGGCGCGCACTCTGCTGGAGGTGTGCGCCCATCTGGCCGGGCGCGAATTGCTGGCGCGGGATAACGGGACTCCGCCGATCGAATACGACCCCTATCCCGATCTCGCCGAAGTCAAAGGGCAGCTCCACGCGAAACGCGCGCTGGAAATTGCCGCCGCCGGCGGACACAGCCTGATCATGAGCGGGCCGCCGGGCAGCGGCAAGACCATGCTTGCGATGCGCCTGCCCGGCATCCTGCCGCCAATGACGCATGAGGAGGCGCTCGCTTCAGCGGCGATCCAGTCTCTCGGCAGTGCCGGCTTCGACGTGCGTCACTGGCGGCGGCGGCCGTTCCGGGCGCCGCACCACACGGCGTCCGGCGTGGCGCTGGTCGGCGGCGGCAGCAATCCGCGGCCCGGCGAAATCTCGATGGCGATGCACGGCGTGCTGTTTCTCGATGAACTGCCGGAATTCGACCGCAAGGTGCTCGAGGTGCTGCGTGAGCCGCTGGAATCGGGGCGCATCAGCGTGTCGCGCGCGGCGCGCCAGGCCGAGTTCCCCGCGCAGTTTCAGCTGGTGGCTGCGATGAACCCGTGCCCATGCGGGTATCTCGGGCATTACAGCGGCAAATGCCGCTGTACGCCGGACCAGGTCGCGCGTTACCGCGGCAAAATTTCCGGGCCGCTGCTTGACCGCATCGATCTGCAGATCGAGGTGCCGGCGGTCCCGCAGCAGGATCTGACGCGCCAGGCGGACGGCGAGAGCAGCGACACGGTGCGCGCGCGCGTGACCGCCGCGCGCGAACGCCAGCTCGCACGCCAGGGCAAACCGAACAGTCTGTTGTCGCCGCGCGAGATCGACCGCTATTGCGCGCCCGATGAGGCCGGCGCGACGCTGCTCAAGCAGGCGATTTCCCGGCTCGGACTGTCGGCACGCGCCTATCATCGCGTGCTGAAGCTGGCGCGCACCATCGCCGACCTCGCGGCAGCGGACTCGATCGCTTCCTCGCATATTGCCGAGGCCATCCAGTACCGCCGCTTCGATCGCGCTTGAAAGCGCCGGTTTGACAAACCGGGGGTGAACGCGTAGCCTTCTGATTTTGCGCCGATTTCGAGCAAAGCTTGCGGGCGCCGCCGGGACGTCGGAAGTAGCTGGGTCGACGGCCGGTGCAAAACAAATTCCGCTAAGCCGCGAGACCCGATCGCGCTTGGCGAATCGGGTTTTTTATTTATGAATCGAGTTCAGGCACTGTCACAACTGCTCGGCGAGCGCATCGTCATCCTCGACGGCGCGATGGGCACCATGATCCAGGGCTACAAGCCCGATGAGGCTGCGTATCGCGGCGCGCGCTTCAAGGATCATCCGCGCGACCTGCGCGGCAACAACGACCTGCTGACGCTGACCCAGCCGCAGATCATCCGCGCGATCCACGCGCAGTATCTCGATGCCGGCGCCGACATCATCGAGACCAACACCTTCAACTCGACCTCGATCGCGCAGGCTGATTACGGGCTGGAGGCCGTCGTCCACGAATTGAACACGGAAGCCGCCCGGCTGGCGCGCGCGGCGGCCGACGAGTTTGAAGCCAAAGACGGCAAACCACGTTTTGTCGCCGGCGCGCTCGGCCCGACCAACCGCACTGCATCGATCTCTCCCGACGTCAACGATCCTGGCTTTCGCAACGTGACCTTCGACGATCTGGCCGCCGCCTACCGCGAAGCGGTCGATGGACTGGTCGCGGGCGGCGCCGATCTGTTGCTGGTCGAAACGGTGTTCGACACGCTGAACGCAAAGGCGGCGATTTTCGCGATCGACGAATACTTCGAGGCGCACGGCATGCGCCTGCCGCTGATCATTTCGGGCACGATCACCGACGCCTCCGGCCGCACGCTGTCGGGACAGACCGTCGAGGCGTTCTGGAATTCGGTACGCCACGCGCGGCCGCTCGCGATCAGTCTCAACTGCGCGCTCGGCGCGCAGCTGATGCGGCCGTACATCCAGGAACTCGCGCGCATTGCCGATACTTACGTCTGCGCCTATCCGAACGCCGGCCTGCCCAATCCGCTGGCGCCGACCGGTTACGACGAAACCCCCGATTACACGGCGGACCTGATCAGGGATTTCGCGCAGAGCGGGTTTGTCAACATCGTCGGCGGCTGCTGCGGCACCACGCCCGCCCACATCAAGGCGATCGCCGATGCGGTGCGCGGCAGCGCGCCGCGTGCGTTGCCGGCGATCGCGAAAAAAACGCGGCTGGCGGGACTCGAACCGCTCAACATCGGCGACGATACGCTGTTCGTCAACATCGGCGAGCGTACCAACGTAACCGGCTCGCGCGCATTCGCCAAATTGATCCTCGCCGGCGACTATGCGCAGGCGCTGGCGGTGGCGCGCCAGCAGGTCGAGAACGGCGCGCAGGTGATCGACGTCAACATGGACGAGGCGATGCTCGACTCGAAGGCGGCGATGACGACGTTCCTGAACCTGATCGCCTCCGAGCCCGACATCTCGCGCGTGCCGGTGATGATCGATTCCTCGAAGTGGGAGGTGATCGAGGCCGGCCTCAAGTGCGTGCAGGGCAAGAGCATCGTCAATTCGATCAGTCTCAAGGCCGGCACGGACGAATTCGTCAGGCAGGCGCGGCTCGCACGCCGCTACGGTGCGGCGGTCGTGGTGATGGCGTTCGACGAGCAGGGCCAGGCCGACACGCTGGAACGCCGCGAGCGGATCTGCGAACGCTCGTACCGGATACTGGTCGACGAGGTCGGCTGCGCGCCCGAGGACATCATCTTCGATCCGAACATCTTCGCGATCGCGACCGGCATCGAGGAGCACGCGAATTATGGCAACGACTTCATCGAGGCGACGCGCTGGATCCGCGCCCACCTGCCGTACGCGAAGGTCAGCGGCGGGCTGTCGAACGTCTCGTTTTCGTTTCGCGGCAACGACGCGGTGCGTGCGGCGATCCACACGGTGTTCCTCTATCACGCGGTGCGCGCCGGCCTGACGATGGCGATCGTCAATGCCGGCCAGCTCGGCGTCTATGAACAGATCGCGCCGGAGTTGCGCGAGCACATCGAGGACATCATCTTCAACCGCCGGCCCGACGCCGCCGAGCGGATGGTCAGTTTCGCCGCGACCGTCAGGGGCGAGGGCAAGTCGCAGGCCGAGGACCTGGCGTGGCGGCGCGGCACGGTCGAGGAAAGGCTCGCGCACGCGCTGGTCAAGGGCATTACCGACTATATTATCGAGGACACCGAGGAGGCGCGGCGCAACATCGAGCGCGCAGGCGGCCGCCCGATCCAGGTGATCGAAGGCCCGCTGATGGCGGGCATGAACGTGGTCGGCGATCTGTTCGGCGCCGGCAAGATGTTTCTGCCGCAGGTCGTCAAGTCGGCGCGCGTGATGAAGCAGGCGGTCGCCCATCTGGTGCCGTTCATCGAGGCCGAGAAAGCGAGGTCTGGTGACACGCGGCCGCGCGGCAGGATCGTGCTGGCGACGGTCAAGGGCGACGTCCACGACATCGGCAAGAACATCGTCGCCGTGGTGCTCCAGTGCAACAATTACGAAGTCGTCAACCTCGGCGTGATGGTGCCGTGGGCGCAGATCGCGCAGGCGGCGCGCGATTCCGGCGCTGACATCATCGGCCTGTCGGGGCTGATCACGCCATCGCTCGAAGAGATGGCGCTCAACGCGCGCGAGATGGAGCGCGAAGGTTTCCACGTGCCGCTGCTGATCGGCGGCGCGACTACCTCGCGCACCCACACCGCGGTCAAGATCGCGCCGCACTACCACGGGCCGGTAATCTGGGTGCCTGACGCTTCACGCAGCGTGTCGGTATGCGCGCACCTGCTGTCCGACGACAGCCGGGACAGTTATCTGGCCGGGGTGCGCGCGGATTATGAACGGGTGCGCACCCAGCACGCGCAGAAACAGGGGCCGGCGCCGCTGCTTGCGCTTGCCGCGGCGCGCGCCAATGGCCTCAGCACCGATTGGGTTTCGGCGCCGCCGTCGAAACCGCGCTTCCTCGGCATCAAGCAGCTCCGCAACTACGATCTGGCCGAGATCGCCGGCTACATCGACTGGGGACCGTTTTTCCAGACTTGGGAACTGGCCGGGCCGTATCCGCAGATTCTCGACGACGCGGTGGTCGGCGCCGAGGCGCGCAAGGTGCTTGCCGACGGCCGCGCGATGCTCGACAGGATCATCAGCGGCAAGTGGTTGGCCGCGAACGCGGTGTTCGGCGTGTTTCCCGCCAACAGCGTGAACGGCGACGACATCGAGATCTACGCCGATGAAAGGCGTGCACACGCGCTGATGATCTGGCACAACCTGCGCCAGCAGAATCAGAAGCCGGCCGGCAATCCCAACCTGTGTCTCGCCGATTTCGTCGCGCCGAAAACAGCGGGCGTCGCCGATTACATCGGCGCGTTCGCGGTGACCGCGGGGAGCAACATCGACAGGAAGCTCGCCGAGTTCGAGAAACAGCACGACGACTACGGCGCGATCATGCTGAAGGCGCTCGCCGACCGGCTGGCGGAGGCGTTCGCCGAACTGCTGCACCGGCGCGTGCGCCGCGAGTTCTGGGGCTATGCGCAAGACGAGGCGCTCGACAACGCCGCGCTGATTGCCGAGCAGTACCGCGGCATCCGCCCCGCGCCCGGCTATCCGGCGTGTCCCGATCACACCGAGAAGGGCGCGCTGTTCCGGCTGCTGCGCGCGCCGGAAGTCGGCATCACGCTGACCGAATCGTTCGCGATGTGGCCGGCGTCCTCGGTCAGCGGGTTCTATCTCGCGCATCCGCAGGCGCGCTATTTCGCGGTCGGAAAAATCGGCCGCGACCAGGCCGAAGATTACGCGCAACGCAAGGGCGTGCCGGTCGCCGAAGTCGAACGCTGGCTCGCGCCGTATCTCGGTTACGAACCGGCCGTCGCCGTGGAGACTGTTTGATGTGCAGCCCGACGCCGCAGGAATTTTCCGCCGCCGAGCTGGCCGCGTTCCATCACGACGGCTATGCGATCGTGCGCGGGCTGGCGGAGCGCGCACGGTACGACGCAATGAAGGAAGTCGCCGAGCGCCATCTCGCGCAGGCGGTGCCGCCGGTCGAATACGAGGCCGATGTCCATTATCCGGGCTCGCCGCCGTCGTACGACGCGCCCGGCGGCCGCACCATACGGCGTCTGCTGCAGGCTTATGCGCGCGACCCGGTATTCGCGCGCTGGGCGACCGATCCGGCAATCGCCGTCCGTCTGCGCCAGTTGCTCGGCGCACATGTGATGTTGTCGCAGGCCCACCACAACTGCGTGATGACCAAGCAGCCGCGCTACTCGAGCGCGACCGGCTGGCACCGCGATATCCGCTACTGGGCGTTCGAGCGGCCGGAACTGATTTCGGTATGGGTCGCGCTCGGCCGCGAAGTCGTCGACAACGGCTGCCTGCTGGTGCTGCCCGGCACCCACGCGATGGAGTTCGCAGCAGAGCAACTCGATACCGCGCAATTTCTGCGCACCGACGTTGAATCGAACCGGCCGCTGCTGCAGACGCAGATTGCGGTCGAGCTTGAACCCGGCGACGCGCTGTTTTTCCACTGCCGGCTGTTTCATGCCGCCGGCCGCAACCGGACTGTGGTGACCAAGTTCTCGCCGGTCTTCACCTATCATGCCGCCGACAACCGGCCGCTGGCCGGCACGCGTTCAACGTCGCCGCCATCAGTAGTGTTAGGCTAACAGGATTATTACGACGGGGAGAGCGAACATGCCGGCCAATGATGCCCAGAACATCGCTGTATTCTGCGACTTCGAGAACATCGCGCTTGGCGTCGAGGAAGCCAAGTACGAGAAATTCGACATCCACAAGGTGCTCGAGAAGCTGCTGGTCAAGGGCTCGATCGTGGTCAAGAAGGCCTATTGCGACTGGGAGCGCTACAAGAGTTTCAAGGCCGCGATGCACGAAGCCTCGTTCGAGTTGATCGAGATTCCGCACGTGCGCCATTCGGGCAAGAACTCGGCCGACATCCGGATGGTGGTCGACGCGCTCGACTTGTGCTACACCAAATCGCACGTGCGGACGTTCGTCATCATCAGCGGCGACTCCGACTTCTCGCCGTTGGTGTCGAAGCTGCGCGAGAATTCCAAGACCGTGATCGGCGTCGGCGTCAAGAAATCCACTTCCGACCTGCTGATCGCCAACTGCGACGAATTCATTTTCTACGACGACCTGGTGCGCGACCAGGCGCGCAAGCAGCGCGGCCGCAAGAAGGCCGACAAACCGGCCGCAACGGGCAACGGAGCGGGAGCGCCGTCCAAGTCCGCGGACGACAGAAAACAGGAGGCGTTCGACCTCGTGCTCGAAACGATCGAAGCGCTGCTCGCCGAACGCGGCGAGAACGAGCCGATCTGGGGCTCGATGGTCAAGCAGGCGATCAAGCGCCGCAAGCCGCAGTTCAGCGAGTCGTATTACGGCTTCCGCTCGTTCAACCGGCTGCTCGAGGAGATCCAGGACAAAAACCTGATCAAGCTGGCGCCCGACGAGAAATCCGGCGGCTATCTGGTCACCCATCTTCCGCACGAAGAGTAAGCCGGCAGCCGAGGTCCGATCCGTCAACTTTTCATTCGGGGCATTCGTATGAACAACATCGCTGCACCGTTTCTGCTGACCGCGCTGCTGCTGTCGGTGTCCAACCTGTTCATGACTTTTGCCTGGTACGGGCATCTGAAATATCTGCACACGAAGCCGTGGCTGATCGCGGCGCTCGTCAGCTGGGGCATCGCGCTGTTCGAGTATCTGTTCCAGGTGCCGGCGAACCGTATCGGTTTCACCGTGATGAATCTGGGGCAGCTCAAGATATTGCAGGAGATCGTGACTCTCAGTGTGTTCGTGCCGTTCGCAGTGCTGTTCATGCAGCAGAAGATCACAGTCAATTACCTGTACGCGGCGCTGTGTCTGGTCGGCGCCGCCTATTTCATCTTCAAGGGCTGATGCACCTTCACATTCTCGGCGTCGGCGGCACCTTCATGGGCGGCATCGCGCTACTGGCGCGCGCCGCCGGCCACCGCGTCACCGGTTGCGACGCCAATATCTATCCGCCGATGAGCATCCAGCTCGCGGCGCACGGCATCGAGCTGATCGAGGGCTATGGCGCCGACCAGATCGAATTGCGGCCCGACGTGTTCGTGATCGGCAACGTCATCGCGCGCGGCAATCCGCTGCTCGAAGCGGTGCTCGACCGCGGATTGCCGTACACGTCGGGCCCGCAGTGGCTGGCCGAGCACGTGCTCGCCGGCAAATGGGTGCTGGCGGTCGCCGGCACCCACGGCAAGACCACGACCTCGGCGCTGCTGGCGTGGCTGCTCGAAGACGCCGGCCTCGACCCCGGCTTCCTGATCGGCGGCGTGCCGGAAAATTTCGGCGTATCGGCGCGCGCGGCCGCCTCGCCGTTTTTCGTGATCGAGGCCGACGAGTACGACACCGCGTTCTTCGATAAACGTTCGAAATTCATCCATTACCGGCCGCGCACGCTGGTGCTCAACAACCTCGAATACGATCACGCCGACATCTTTCCTGACCTCGCCGCGATCGAAACCCAGTTTCATCATCTGGTGCGGACGATTCCGGCGGCGGGACTGATCATCGCCAACGGCAGTGACGCCAACCTCGCGCGCGTGCTGGCGCGCGGCTGCTGGACGCCGGTCGAATATTTCGCGGCGGACAACGGCTGGACCTGCACGCCGCAGACCGCGGACGGCCGTTTCACCGTCAGTTTCAAAGGCGAACCGCAGGGCGAAGCGCGCTGGGAACTGCTCGGGCGCCACAATCAGCTCAATGCGCTGGCGGCGCTCGCCGCGGCGCGCCACGCCGGTGTGCCGGTTGCGCGCAGCATCGCCGCGCTGGCCGGCTTCCGCAACGTCAAACGCCGTTTGGAACTGCGCGGCAGCGCGCGCGGCGTTTGCGTTTACGACGATTTCGCGCATCATCCGACCGCGATCCGCGCCACCATCGCCGCGCTGCGCGGCGAAACCGGGAGCGGCCGCATCCTCGCGGTGCTCGAACCGCGCTCGAACACGATGAAGCTCGGCGTGATGAAAGACGAACTGGCGGACAGCCTCGCCGGCGCCGACCGGGTGTTCTGCTATACCAACGGCATCGGTTGGGATGCGCGGGCGGCGCTGGCGCCGCTTGGCGCGCGCGCCGAAACTCACGATGACCTCGAAGCACTGGTAGCAGCGGTGACCGCCGCCGCGCGCGACGGCGACCGGATTCTGGTGATGAGCAACGGCGGATTCGGCGGCATTCACGACAAACTGCTGGCGCGGTTATGATCGTCTACATCCACGGCTTCAACAGTTCGCCGCAGTCGTTCAAGGCGCGGCTGCTGCGCGAGCGGCTCGCCGCGCTCGGCCGCGCCGAAGAATTCGCCGCGCCGGCGCTGCCTGCGTCGCCGCGCGCCGCGAGCGCGCTGCTGTGCGAAATCGTCAGTGGACACCAGGACGCCGCGCTGATCGGCAGCTCGCTCGGCGGCTATTACGCGACATGGCTGGC
Source organism: Burkholderiales bacterium (assembly GCA_035524795.1). Taxonomy (GTDB): domain Bacteria; phylum Pseudomonadota; class Gammaproteobacteria; order Burkholderiales; family SG8-41; genus DATKOF01. Next base: position 1,141 of record DATKOF010000028.1, on the reverse strand, counting down.
CGAACGCCTTGCACTGCGCGCGGTGCTGGTCAATCCGGCGGTGCGCCCGTACGAACTGCTGGTGGGCGCCGTCGGCCGCCAGAAGAATTACCACACCGGAGAGGACTACGATTTCACCGCGCAGCATCTCGACGAACTGCGCGCGCTGGAAGTCGAGGCGATCACGCCCGAACGCTATCTGCTGCTGGTCGGTACCGCCGACGAAGTGCTCGATTACCGCACCGCGGCCGCGCGCTACCGCGGCTGCCGCCAGATCGTGGTCGCCGGCGGCAATCACGGCCTCGACAATTTCAGCGACCACCTCGACGTGACGCTGGATTTCTGCGGCGCGACCGCGCTGCGCGCTCGCGTATAATCCGCGTCTTTTCCCGCACGCGGCAGTCCGGCCGCGCCCGTTCCGATGCAGGTGTTTTTCGAAGACAACGGCGAATTCCGCGCCGGCGCCGTGCTGGCCGAGCAGCCGGCATCGCTGCACGTCGAACTGCCGCACGGCAAGCGCGTCAAGGTCAAGGCCGCCAGCGTGCTGCTGAAGTTCGAACGGCCGGCGGCCGGCGAATTGCTGGCGAGCGCGCAGGCCGCCGCGCAGGCGATTGACGCGGATTTTCTGTGGCAGTGCTGCGGGCCGGACGAATTCGGTTTCGAACAGCTCGGCCGCGATTATTACGGCCACGCGCCTGACGCGCTGGAGGCGGCGGCGCTGCTGCTGAAGCTGCACAGTGCGCCGATGTATTTCTACAAGCGCGGCAAGGGACGCTACCGGGCGGCGCCGGCCGATGCGCTGCAGGCGGCGCTCGCGAGCGCCGAAAAGAAACGCCTGCAGGCCGAGCGGAAACAGCGCTGCCTCGACGAGTTCCGCGCGGCGCGGCTGCCGGAAGCATTCCATCCGCTCGTCGACCGGCTGCTCTACGCGCCGGACAAGAACAGCTTCGAATGGAAGACGCTGGAGGCCGCCTGCGATGAATTGCGGCTGACGCCGCCGCAACTGTTCGCGCGCTGCGGCGCGCTGGCTTCGCCGCACGATTATCATCTGCACCGCTTCCTGTTCGAGTATTTTCCCGACGGCACGGACTTCGCCAGCGTGCCGCCGCCGGGCGATCCCGGCGAACTGCCGGATGCGGAGGTCGCGGCGTTCAGCATCGAC
>DATKOF010000027.1:0-17795 GCA_035524795.1 Burkholderiales bacterium | reverse complement strand
CACTTCACGCTCGCCTTGCAGTACGTGGATCGTCACCGCCGACTGATTGTCCTCAGCGGTCGAGAATACCTGCGATGCCTTGGTCGGCACCGTGGTGTTCTTCTGGATCAGTTTGGTCATCACGCCGCCGAGCGTTTCGATGCCGAGCGACAGCGGCGTCACGTCGAGCAGCAGCACGTCCTTGACTTCACCTTGCAGCACGCCGCCCTGGATCGCGGCGCCGACCGCGACCGCTTCGTCGGGGTTGACGTCCTTGCGTGGTTCCTTGCCGAAGAATTCCCTGACCTTGTCCTGCACCTTCGGCATCCGTGTCTGGCCGCCGACCAGGATCACGTCCGCGATGTCGTCGATCTTGACGCCGGCGTCCTTGATCGCAATGCGGCACGGCTCGATCGTTTTTTCGATCAGGTCCTCGACCAGCGCTTCGAACTTGGCGCGCGTGATCTTGATCGCCAGATGCTTCGGGCCCGCCGCGTCGGCCGTGATGTACGGCAGATTGACTTCGGTCTGCTGCGAGCTCGACAGCTCGATCTTGGCCTTTTCCGCGGCGTCCTTCAGGCGCTGCAGCGCCAGCATGTCCTTCTTCAGGTCGATGCCGGATTCCTTCCTGAATTCATCCGCGAGATATTCGATCAGACGCTGATCGAAGTCCTCGCCGCCGAGGAAGGTGTCGCCGTTGGTGGACAGCACTTCGAATTGTTTCTCGCCGTCGACATCGGCGATCTCGATGATCGAAATGTCGAAGGTGCCGCCGCCGAGGTCATAGACTGCGATCTTGCGGTCCTTCTTTTCCTGCTTGTCGAGGCCGAACGCGAGCGCCGCCGCGGTCGGTTCGTTGATGATGCGCTTGACGTCGAGGCCGGCGATGCGGCCGGCGTCCTTGGTCGCCTGACGCTGCGAATCGTTGAAATAGGCGGGCACCGTGATCACCGCCTCGGTGACCGGCTCGCCGAGATAGTCCTCGGCGGTCTTCTTCATCTTCATCAGCACCTGCGCCGACACTTCAGGCGGCGCGATCTTGCGGTTGCGCACCTCGACCCAGGCATCGCCGTTGTCGGCCTTGACGATCCGGTACGGCATCAGGCTGATGTCCTTCTGCACCTCTTTTTCCTCGAAGCGGCGGCCGATCAGGCGCTTCACCGCGTACAGCGTGTTTTTCGGGTTGGTCACCGCCTGGCGCTTGGCCGAGGCGCCGACCAGGATTTCGCCGTCCTCGGTATAGGCGACGATCGACGGCGTGGTGCGTGCGCCTTCCGAATTTTCGATCACCTTCGGCTGGCCGTTTTCCATGATTGCCACGCACGAATTGGTGGTGCCCAGGTCTATTCCGATTATCTTTGCCATTGCATGCCTCGTTTAGTGTTGGATTTGCCGCGGATTCAATGTCTTCCCGGCGTTAATGTCCTGCTGCGCAAATGGGGCTGGTTCAGGTGTTTTCAACCGTTCTGGCCTTGGAAACGGCGACCAGCGCCGGCCGGATCACGCGGTCGTTCAGCAGATAGCCTTTCTGGAACACCTGCACCACGGTATTCGGCTCGGCATCGGATTCGACGCTGTTGATCGCCTGATGGCGGTGCGGGTCGAATTTCTGGCCGGCCGGATCGATGACTGCGAGGTTGAAGCGTTCGAACACCGCGTTCAGCTGCTTCAGCGTCAGTTCGACGCCGCTCTGGATATTCTCGGCGGTGGCATTCTGGGTGGCGAGCGCGGCCTCCAGACTGTCCTTGACCGCCAGCAGTTCGGACGCGAAGCTTTCGATCCCGTACTTGTGGGCGTTGGCGATGTCGGCCTGCGCGCGCTTGCGGATATTGTCGGCCTCGGCTTTCGCGCGCAGCCAGGCGTCGCGGTGCTCCTCGGCGGCCAATTCGGCCCGCCGCAGCAATTCCTTCAGATCGGGGATTTTTTCGATGCCGTCATCTGCGTCGGGAACGGGGGTGCCGGACGCTGTTGTTCCGTTTGTGGGCGGCGCCTCCGGCAGGCCGGGGGGTGCTTTCTGTTCCGGGTCTTGCATGGATGTCCTCTAAAACAAACAACTCGTTATTGATGGGGTGCGTTGCGCGCGATTTCAAGTGGCACGCAGGGTCAATCGGGCACCGCCGCATTGCGTTTGCGGGCCAGATAGCTTTCAACAATCGAATGGAGCGCCTTGTCGGCGCTCAATTCGTCGTTCAATACGGCGCCGGCTTTCAGCCATTCGTCGATCACGCCTTCAGCATCTATGTCCTGCCATTTGGGTTTATAGCGGGACTCATGGATCGTGGTCAGCACGTCGCCGATCAGCCCGTACCGACTGCAGCCCGGTTCCTTGTGGATATTGAAGTTGCGGTTCAGGAACAGACGGATGCCGGCGCCGATTTCCGGCCGTCCCAGCCGGATATGGTTGCCGCGCGCGTAGCGGACGAACGCCGACTGTCCGCCTACCGTCGAATAGAGCAGATCGGCGGGCGTCTGACGCAGCACGCCCGACATCACGTGCGGGTTGCCGACCTGCGCCGCGTAGTGGATGGACGGGGTGGGGGACTGGTTGAGTCTGGCGCCGGCCTGCATGAATTTTTCGAACCGCACTTCGTAGCCGACGTCGGAAATCTTTCCCATCAGGGTGTCGCCGGACAGCACGCGGTCGATGATCGTTTCGTCCGCGATGCGGGTGTCGGCAGGATTGATCTTGGCAAGAAAGTGGTCAATCCCGTCCTCCATCGACCGCAATTCATCGATCGTCAGCAGCACGTTCATCCCTGCCGGGGCGCCGGGGCATTTCCCAGCACCAATGTCGACAATGCCCAGCTGATGATGCTGTAGACGATCGCGCCCCAGAACGCCGGCCAGAAACCGGCGACGCTGAAGCCCTTGACGAACGACGCGACGAACCAGAACAGCAGGCCGTTGATGACGAGGATGAACAGTCCCAGCGTCAGGATCGTCACCGGCAGCGTCAGCAGGATCAGCAGCGGCCGGATCAGCGCATTGACCAGTCCCAGCACCAGCGCGGTGATCAGCGCGACATAGAAATTATCGACATGGATCGAGGTGAAAATATAGGGCAGCAGCATCAGCGCAAGCGCGTTGATGACCCAGCGGATGAGCAGGTGCATGGAGTTCCCCCTAGGCCGTGGCGCCGAGCGCGAGCGCGCGTTCGCGCGAACGCGTCAATTGTTCGGCCGCCGGCTCGTTGCCGATCCAGCCGACCAGGTTCTGCGCCGCGATGTCGGCCAGCGCATGGATCCAGTCGGGGCGCTCGTTGAGGCATGGGATATAGCGGTATTCCTTGCCGCCGGCGTTGAGGAAAATCGTTTTGCCTTCGATCGCGATTTCTTCGAGCGTTTCCAGGCAGTCGGCGACAAAGCCCGGGCAGATCACATCGACGCAGCCGAGCTGCTGTTTGCCGAGCTGTTCCAGCGTTTCGGCGGTGTACGGCTTCAGCCATTCGGCGCGGCCGAAGCGCGACTGGAACGTCACCTGATATTGCGCCGGCGTCAGCTGCAATGCCTCGGCCAGCAGGCGGCCGGTCTTGTGGCATTCGCAGTGGTAAGGGTCGCCCTTGTCGAGCGTGAAGCGCGGCACGCCGTGAAAGCTGATCACCAGCTTGTCGGGACGGCCGTGCCGTGTCCAGTGGTCGCGCACGCTTTGCGCGAGCGCGGCGATGTAGCCGGGATCATCGTGAAAATGCCTGACGGTGCGCAATGCCGGCGCGTTGCGCATTTTTGCCGTCGCCGCGAACACCGCGTCGAATGCAGTCGCCGTGGTACTCGCCGCGTACTGCGGATAGAGCGGCAGCACCAGAATGCGGTCGCAGCCGCGCTGCTTCATGCGCGCGAGCACTTCTGTGACCGACGGTTCGCCGTAGCGCATCGCGTAGTCGACAACGAGCGGCGCCCTGGTGCGTTCGCCGAGATAACCCTGCAGCAGCAGCGTCTGGCGCTCGGTATGCGCGAGCAGCGGCGAGCCGTCGCTGCCCCAGATCTGCGCGTAGCGCTGGGCCGACTGTCTGGGCCGCGTCGTCAGCACGAACAGATGCAGGATCGGCCACCAGATCAGACGCGGAATTTCGACGACGCGCGGGTCGGACAGGAATTCCTTCAGGTACGGCCGCAGCGCCTGCGCGGTCGGCGCCCGCGGCGTGCCGAGATTGATCAGCAGCACGCCGGCGCGGGAAGCGCTGCCGTGCGCGAACGGCGGTTCAGATTTGTAACGGGACATAGTGGGAGTTGTCGACTAAAGCGCGATCAGCGGCGCGATGCCGCGCAGTCCGCGTGATTATTGCCGCGCCGCCGTCACTTGGCAAGCGCGCTGGAAAGCAGCCTGGCGGTGATGTCGACGATTGGAATCACGCGCTCGTACGCCATCCGCGTCGGACCGATCACGCCGAGCGTACCGACCACGTTGCCGTCCACTTCGTACGGCGCGGTGATCACGCTGCATTCGTCGAGCGGCACCAGCCCCGATTCGCCGCCGATGAAAATCTGCACGCCGTGCGCGCGGCTCGACACGTCGAGCAGTTGCAGCAGCGCGGTTTTCCGCTCGAACAGTTCGAACAGGCGGCGCAGGCTTTCCATGTTGGCCGACAGGTCGTGCACTTCCAGCAGGTTGTGCTCGCCGGAGATCACCACCTGATCGGATTCCTCCTGCAGCGCCTGGCTGCCGGCTTCGAGCGCCGCGGTCATCAACTGCGAGATGTTTTCACGCAGTTGCCGCAGTTCATCGCGGACGCGGCGGCGGATGTCGTCGAACGAGCGGCCGGCGTAGTGCTGGTTCAGCAGGTTGGCCGCCTCGGTCAGTTCGGACGGCGTGTAGTTGCGGTCGGTGAGGATGATGCGATTCTGCACGTCGCCCTCGGGCGACACGATGATCAGCAGGATGCGCTTGTCGGACAGGCTCAGGAATTCGATGTGGCGGAACACCGCGCTGCGCCGCGGCGTCATCACGATGCCCGCGAAATGCGTCAGTTCCGACAGCAGATGCGACGCCGACGCCACCAGTTTCTGCCGGTTGTCGGTCTGTAGTTGGCCCTCCAGCTGATTGATCTCGACGGTCGCCAGCGGCTTGATCTTGAGCAGCGCATCGACGAACAGCCGGTAGCCACGCGGCGTCGGCACCCGGCCGGCCGAGGTATGCGGGCTGGCGATGAAGCCCATTTCCTCGAGGTCGGCCATCACGTTGCGGATGCTGGCCGGCGACAGGTCGAGTCCGGCCATCCTCGACAACGCGCGCGAACCGACCGGCTGACCGTCGGCGATGTAGCGTTCGATCAACGCTTTCAGCAGCATCTGCGCGCGCTCGTTGAGGGCTGGCGTATCCATTTGTCCATTCTACAAAAATGCCTCTGGCAGACCAAGCGATTCCGCATGCGGCGGAAGATTCGCCGCCGGGCTTTCCGCGATGCGCGCTTCGTTATAATGCGTGCATGGCTCCTGCATTCAAGACCGTCGGCCTGATCGGCAAGTACAAAAGCCCCGCGATCGCGCAGCCGCTGCTGAAAATCGGCGCGCTGCTCGCCGGGCGCGGCGTCCGGGTGTTGGTCGATCCGCTGACCGCTTCGTATGCCGAGGACGGCGGGCACGCGGTGCTGCCGCTCGAGGAAATCGGCCGCAGCGCCGATCTCGTCGTGGTGCTCGGCGGCGACGGCACGCTGCTGAACGTCGCCTGCGCGCTGGCGACGCACGACATCGCGCTGGTCGGCGTCAACCAGGGCCGGCTCGGTTTCCTGACCGACATATCGATCGACACCATGGTCGAGACCGTCGGCGCGATCCTCGACGGCGAATACGTGACCGAACAGCGGATGATGCTCGAAGCCGAGGTGCTGCGCGACGGCCGCAGCGTGTTCAAGGCGCTGGCGCTTAACGACGTCGTGGTGTCGAAGGGCGGCGAGGACAGCATGATCGAGTTCGAGGTCAGGATCGACGGCCGATTCCTCTACGCGCTGCGCGGCGACGGCCTGATCGTCGCCAGTCCGACCGGTTCGACCGCCTACGCGCTGTCGTCGGGCGGGCCGATCATCCATCCCGCGCTGTCGGCGATGGCGCTGGTGCCGATCTGCCCGCACACGTTTTCGAGCCGGCCGATCGTGATCGGCGGCGACGGCGCAGTCGAAATCGTCATCAATCACGCGCTTGAAGCCCATGCCCACCTCGACAATCACGCGCATTATGAACTGTGCGAGCAGGATCGCGTCGTGATCCGGCGTCATGCCCACAGCGTGCGGCTGCTGCATCCGGCCGGGCACGATTACTACAACATGCTGCGCGCCAAGCTGCACTGGACCGAACTTTACTGACGCGGCGATTGCGATGCTGGCGGCGCTTACCATCCGCGATTTCGTGATCGTCGAACGCATCGAGCTCGAATTCGCGGCGGGCTTTACCGCGCTGACCGGCGAGACCGGCGCCGGCAAATCGATCCTGATCGACGCGCTGGCGCTGGCGCTCGGCGAGCGCGGCGACGCCGCGGTGGTGCGGCAGGGCGCCGACAAAGCCGAAATCAGCGCCGAGTTCGACATCGCTGATAGCAAACCGCTGCGCCAATGGCTGACCGACAACGACCTTGCCGACGGCGAGCAGTGCCTGCTGCGGCGCGTGATCGACGGTGGCGGTCGCTCGCGCGCTTTCATCAACGGCCGCGCCTGCACGCTGCAGCAGTTGCGCGAGGCCGGCGAATACCTCGTCGATATCCACGGCCAGCACGAACACCAGTCGCTGCTGCGCGCGGCAGCGCAACGCGCGCTGCTCGACGCCTACGCCGGCAATGAAGAGCTGGCTACCGCGGTTGCCGGCAAGTGGCGGCGCGGGCAGGAACTACGGCAACAGCTTGCGGCGCTGGAAACCAACGTCGATGCAATTGCCGCCGAGCGCGAGCAACTCGAATGGCAGGTGCGCGACATCGAAGCGCTGAATTTCACGCTCGAAGCGTGGCACGAAACGCAGGCCGATCATGCGCGGCTCGCGCACGGCCAGAGCCTGATCGAGGGCGCGCAGTACGCGCTGGATGCGTTATCGGAAAGCGAGGGCGCGATAGGCAGCCAGCTTGCCGGCATCGAATCGCGGTTGAACCAGTTGCTCGATTACGACGCGCGGTTGAAAGAAATTGTCGATCTTGTTGCGTCGGCGCAGGCGCAGGCGCAGGAGGCGGTCTATATGCTGCGCGATTACCAGGAGCGGCTCGACATCGATCCGCAGCGCTTCCGCGAGATCGAGCAGCGGCTCGACGCGGTGCATGCGATGGCGCGCAAATGGCGCGTGACGCCGGAGACTTTGCCGGATGCGCTGGCGCGCGCGCAGCAGCGGCTGGCCGAGCTCGGCGGCGGTGCTGATATCGAAACGCTGCGCAAGCGCGCCGCGGAAGCAAACGAAGCTTATCTCGCCGAAGCGAAAAAGCTTACTGCTGCACGCAAAAAAGCGGCGAAGAAACTGTCGGAGAAAGTGACCGAGGCGATGCAGACGCTGGCGATGGCTGGCGGCAGTTTCGACATCGCGCTCCATCCGCTCGACGAAGGCAATTCAAGCGGACTGGAACAGATCGAGTTCCGGGTCGCGGCGCATAAAAGTACCGAGCCGCGTCCGCTGGCGAAGGTCGCCTCGGGCGGTGAACTGTCGCGCATCAGTCTCGCCTTACAGACCGTGACCAGCGAAGTCGCGCCGGTGCCGACGCTGATTTTCGACGAAGTGGACAGCGGCATCGGCGGTGGCGTTGCCGAGATCGTCGGCCGTATGCTGAAGAAGCTCGGCGCGAAACGTCAGGTGATGTGCGTCACACACCTGCCGCAGGTCGCGGCGAGCGCCGATCAGCAGTGGCAGGTCGCGAAGAGCGCGGCCAACGGCAAGGTGTCGAGCAGCGTGACGGTGCTCGACGGCAGGCAGCGCGTCGAGGAAATCGCGCGCATGCTCGGCGGCGTCAAGATCACCGAAACCACGCGCAAGCATGCGGCGGAGATGCTGGGACTGGATTAGTTAAAAAATGAAACAGAGCTACCCGTTGGTTTACACTGGTGATACTCGGGTTAATGAATGCTGGCGTTGTGTCTGCCAGGTTATACACCTTTATGAAAATGAATCCATACAGGCGGCATTGGCGCTTTACTTGCTGTTGCTAGCTCTCTTGCCGAGCAACATGTTCATCCCCGGTGGGCGTTTGTGCCGGTGTTAATCTTTGTGGGTGGGCTTGTTGTGGTCGGGTCTAGTTTGCTTCTCGCAAAACACAGAGAAATAAAACGCCGGGATGCGGCAAAGAAAGGTGATCAAGAGCCGGATTTCACCGGCTTATTTTGGCGCAGCCAAACTTGGGATACCGTTTCTCTTGTTCTGTTTGTAGTTGGTGCGGTGGCTGGTTTGCTGGCGTTATCGTGTGTGCAAATACAGCCATGACTAACAAGCGCGTAGATAAACGGGCCAGACTCGAATAACGCCGCCGAATTCGAAAAGCGAGTATTGAAATTGGATCGGGATCATTAAGTGTATGGAAGCATCTGGGCCTTCGTGCGAATCTCTCGTCGAGTATTTCGGCGGCCTGACGGACGACTATCTGCTCGAAGTCTATAACTCCCGCACGCTGATTCCGCTCGCGATCGAAGTCGCCGACCGCGAATTGACGCGCCGGAACATTCCCCATCTGCCGCCATCGGCAGTCGGGGAGAAAGAGGAGGAAGTCAAAGCGCTGGACAACGGCGAGCCGGTGGCTTTCGCCACCGTCGCGCGTTCGTGGTCAACATCGCAGATGGAAATCCTGTGCGCGCGGCTGGAAGCGGAGGGCATTCCGGCGTTCGTCGTCGACGGTGGGATGAGCCAACTCTATCCGTCGCTGTCGCAGCCGATCGGCGGCGCGCGCCTGCAGGTGCCGCAGGAACGCGCACGCGAGGCGAAGGAGCTGATCGCCGCGGTGAATTCGGGGGCGTTGCGGGCAACCAATGAAGATGTGGAAGGATAATATTTGTGCCATGCCCTTCCGGGTACAGGAACCGGCAACCGCCTATACTGTCGTAGTGAGTAAGCGGCAGCAATCATGACAAAAACATTGATCCGGTGCATGGCGTGGTTGGCATTGCTGTGGTCGATTTCCGCCGCCGTCGCGCAGGAAAATATTCCGCCGCCGAACCAGCCTCCGCCGCCCCCACTCCCGACTTTCACCCAGCAGGATCTCGATCGGCTGCTGGCGCCGATCGCGCTCTACCCGGATCCGCTGCTGTCGCAGATTCTGATGGCCGCGACTTATCCGCTGGAAGTGGTGGAGGCCGCACGTTGGTCGGGCGAAAATCCCGGTTTGCAGGGCGATGCGGCGGTGCAGGCGGTCGAGTCGATGAGCTGGGACCCGAGCGTCAAGTCGCTGGTCGCGTTTCCGCAGATTCTCGCGATGATGGACCAGAACCTGAGCTGGACGGAACAGTTGGGCGACGCTTTTCTCTCGGCGCAGCCGCAAGTGATGGACACCGTTCAGGAGCTGCGACAGAAAGCCTACGCCGCCGGCAATCTGCGCTCGACCGACCAGTTGCAGGTCGAACCGGAAGGACAGACGATCGAGATCGAACCCGCGAACCCTGAAGTGATCTACGTTCCATACTACGATCCCAACGTCATCTACGGCGCATGGTGGTGGGCGGCGCCGCCGTATTACTGGCCGCCGTTTCCGGGCTATTACGTCGGGTCCGCGGGATTTGCATGGGGCATCGGGATCGCGATTTCCAATGGCTTCTTTTTCGGCGCGTTCGACTGGGGCCGCCACAGCGTCGATGTGGTGCGCGTCAATAATTATTACTACGCGCCAGCGAATGCGCATCATCGTCCGCCGAACATGGCGCCGGGCGCGTGGCAGCACGACCCGTTTCACCGCCGGGGGATTTTCTACCGGGATCCAGCTCTGCGGCAGCGGTTTCGCGCCGGCGCCGGCGCGCCGGAAATGCGCAGCGATTTTCGTGGTCGCGGTACGGTTCCTGGCGCGCGCGGCAGCGCGCCGTCAGTCAATATGCCTAATGTGGCGGCGCCAAGCAGCGTTCCACGCGCCGCTGTCGTTGTTCCGGGCACGGCACCGGTCGGACATGTCACGCCACGGACAGCGCCGGCGGTGCGCGAGCCGCATGCATTCGAAGGCATCGGCCCGGGAGCCGAAACGCGCGGCGCGAGCGAGCGCGGACATGCGAGCTTCAGGACGATGGAAGCTCCCCGCAGTGCTCCGCCGTCCGCCCCAAGCGGCGGTTTTCGCGGCGGCGGGGGCAATATTCACGGCGGCAGCGGGAAGGGACGTTAAATCATGAGCACAGCGACCCATATGGCGATGTGGTGCAGCTGGCGGCGTATGCTGCGCGGGATCGCGTGCGCCACCGCGCTGTGCGTTGCAGCGTCGGGAGCCATTGCCGCCGACGTCATTCAGAAAAGTTTTGATTCGCCGGAGGCGGCAGTAACTGCATTGGTGCAGGCCGTGAAAGCCAACGACCTCGCCGCTCTGCACGGAATTTTGGGACCGCACAGCGGCAAGCTGATCAATTCCGGCGATCCCGCCGCCGATCAGGAGGACCGCGACAAATTCCTCCGGGTGTACGACGAGGCGCACAAATTGACGCAGGAGAACGGCAATAAGGTGGTGCTGATCATCGGCAAGGACGAATGGCCGATGCCGATTCCGCTGGTGAAAAGCGGCGGCCGCTGGCGTTTCGACGCGCAGCAGGGCAGGGAAGAAATCCTGAGCCGCCGCATCGGCCGCAATGAGCTGGCGGCGATCCAGGTGTGCCTGGCGATCGTGGACGCCGAACGCGAATACGCGGCGCACGACTGGGACGGCGACGGCGTTCTCAGATACGCGCCGAAATTCATCAGCGCGCCCGGCCAGCGCGACGGTCTGTACTGGGAATCCCGGCCGGGCGAGCCGTCGAGCCCGCTCGGTCCGCTGGTGGCCGCCGCGGCGCAGGACGAGAACCAGCGCCTGAACCGGCCGTCCGCGCCGTATCACGGGTATTACTACAAGATGCTTACCGCGCAGGGCGATGAGGCGCAGGGCGGCGCCTACGACTACATGGTGAAGGGGAAGATGATCGGCGGTTTCGCGGTGATCGCCTATCCGGCGCGCTACGGAGCGTCGGGAGTGATGAGCTTCATCGTCAATTACGACGGCGCCGTCTATCAGAAAAATCTGGGCAAGGACACCGCCGCTGCCGTTTTGAAGATGACGCTGTTCGATCCCGACAGCGGCTGGGAAAAACAGCAGCCGTAAAAATGCGCTGCTGGCCGCCCGCAAACGTTCAGCTCTGGTTTTTGTAGGGGCAGTTGCGCTTGATGCAGTCGGCGTAGATGTGCAGCGAATGCTCGTGAATCCTGAAGCCGCGCTCCTCCGCGACTTTGGTCTGGCGTTTCTCGATTTCCGGATCGTAGAATTCCTCGACCCGCCCGCACTGCATGCACACCAGATGGTCATGATGTGCGCCCTGGTTGAGTTCGAACACCGCCTTTCCGGTTTCGAAATGATGGCGCATCAGCAGGCCAGCCTGCTCGAACTGGGTCAGCACGCGGTAAACCGTCGCCAGCCCGGTATCGGTGCCTTCCTTCAGCAGCAGTTTGTAGACGTCCTCCGCCGACAGGTGCCGCACCTTGCTTTTTTCGAACAGTTCGAGGATGCGCAGCCGCGGCAGCGTGGCTTTCAGGCCGATGGTTTTCAGGTCGGTGGGCGAGCTCATGGCAAGTGGATGGCGGGTCTTTGCTGCAGATCATGACCCGCACAACGAGTCTGCGCTATCATATTGTTTTTTTGCCGGCTTGCCTACCTCGCGCAGAGCGATTCTAGGGTGGCCATTCATCGCTACCATGAAAAAAACCATCGTTATCGTAATGTCTTTCGTGTCGTTGCTGACGGCCTGCGGGCACACGCCCAGCGTCGAAAAAACCGTGGCTCCGCTCACCTACAAAATCGATTTGCAGCAGGGCAACGTCGTGACGCAGGAGATGGTCGCCAAACTGCACCAGGGCATGACGCAACCGCAGGTGCGCTATGTGATGGGTTCGCCGCTGGTGATGGATCCGTTTCACCCCGACCGCTGGGACTACGTCTATACGTATGAAAAGGGGCACAAGGTCACCGAGCGTCACCGGCTGACCGTGGTTTTCGCCGACGGCAAACTGGCTCGGCTGGAAGGCGACATCGAAATACAGGACACATTGCCGCCGGCGGACAGCGCTGCGGAAACGCCGGCAACTGTGGGCACTCCGGCGCCGGCCGCGACTCCGGCTGCAATGACACCGGCGCCGCCCGCGGCGACTGACGCTGCCGCGCCGGCGCAATCCCAACCGCAGGCAACCGGCGTCACCGCTCCTGCTGCGGCTGCCACGACGGCGCCGGCACAACCCGCTGCCGTCGAAGCCACCGCGCCTGCGGCAACGCAGCCGGCGACTGCCGTATCTCCGGCCGCAGTGACACCCGATGCTGCTCAAACGCCGGCTGCGGCTTTGCCCGCAGGCGGAACGGCGACCAATGCCGCGGCCACGACCGACAAGCCCACCGCCGAAGCGGACGCTACCAAGACCGGCGACAGCCAGAAACCGAAGCAGCGCGGCTTCTTCGGCAGGATGCTCGACAAAATCGGGCTGTAGCGGATGCCGAAATTGAACATCGCGGTGGCCGGCAGCGCGGGACGCATGGGACGCGCGCTGCTGGAAGCGGTGCTGGCGAGCGGCGATGCAAAACTCGCCGCGGCGCTCGAACAGCCCGGCAATCCGCAGTTGGGCAAGAATACCGGCGAACTGGCGGGCGCGCCCTCCGGTGTCGTCGTCAGCGACGATGTCGAGGCCGGCATCGCCAAAAGCGACGTGCTGATCGATTTCACGCGTCCCGACGGCACGCTCGGCCACCTTGCCGCGTGCCGCAGGCGCGGCGTCAAGATGGTGATCGGCACCACCGGCTTCAGCGACGCGCAGAAAAAAACCATTGCCGACGCCGCACGCGACATCGCGATCGTGTTCGCGCCCAACATGAGCGTCGGCACCAATCTTGTGTTCAGGCTGGCCGATATCGCGGCGCGCGTGCTGGGCGACGGCTATGACGTCGAGATCATCGAAGCGCACCACCGGCACAAAGTGGATGCGCCTTCGGGTACCGCGCTGCATCTCGGCGAGATCGTCGCCGCCGCGCTCGGCCGCGACCTCGAGAGCGCCGCCGTTTATGGACGCGAAGGCGTGACCGGCGAGCGCAAGACTGCGACCATCGGCTTCAGCGCGGTGCGCGGCGGCGACATCGTCGGCGAGCACACCGTGATGTTCGCCGGCCCCGGCGAGCGCGTCGAACTGACGGTGCGCTCGGGAAGCCGCGCGACGTACGCGCAGGGGGCGCTGCGCGCTGTCCGCTTTCTGGCAGACAAGAAATCCGGACTGTTCGATATGCAGGACGTGCTCGGCCTGCGCTGAGCCGAGCGCGTTTGACGGTTTCATCGTTGCGCTGCGTTGAGGGTGCCGACCCTTTCGCGTATAATTTCCGCTTCAAGAAGCGGGAGGGGCTCAAACCCGTCCCGCTTTCCGCATCCAATTCTGAAATCAGGAGCTTATCGTGTCGTCGCGCGCGCCCGCCATCCTCGTACTCAAAGATGGGACGCTGTTCCGCGGCACTTCGATCGGCGCCGCCGGCAGCGCGGTCGGGGAAGTCGTATTCAACACCGCGATCACCGGTTACCAGGAAATCCTGACCGATCCGTCGTACTGCCGCCAGATCGTCACGCTGACCTATCCGCACATCGGCAACACCGGCGCCAACGCCGAAGATGTCGAGTCGGACAGAGTCTATGCGGCGGGACTGGTGATCCGCGATCTGCCGCTGCTGGCCAGCAACTGGCGCAAGAGCCAGGACCTGTCGTCGTATCTGCGCGCGCAGAACGTGGTCGCGATCGCCGATATCGATACGCGCAAGCTGACGCGCATCCTGCGCGAGAAGGGCGCGCAGGACGGCTGTCTGATCGCGGGCGCTCATTTGACGGCGGATGACGAGGCGGCCGCGCTGCAGGCGGCGCGTGAATTTCCGGGGCTGGCCGGCATGGATCTGGCAAAAACGGTCAGCGTTGCATCCTCCTGTACGTGGAACGAAACGACGTGGACGCTGGGGCAGGGCTACGGACGGCAGGAAACTCCCGGGCATCATGTCGTCGCGTTCGATTACGGCGTCAAGCGCAACATCCTGCGCAAGCTCGCGGCGCGCGGCTGCCGGATCACCGTGCTGCCGGCGCAGGCGACGGCGCGGGACGCGCTGGCGCACAAGCCCGACGGAATTTTCCTGTCGAATGGTCCCGGCGATCCCGAGCCATGTGACTACGCGATCCGCGCGATCCGCGAGCTGGTCGCGGCCGGCATCCCGACCTTCGGCATCTGCCTCGGCCACCAGTTGCTGGGGCTCGCCAGCGGCGCGAAGACGATGAAGATGAAATTCGGCCATCATGGCGCCAACCATCCGGTGCAGGATCTCGACAGCGGGCGTGTGATGATCACCAGCCAGAACCACGGCTTCGCGGTCGATGCGCAGACGCTGCCGGCGAACGCGCGCGTCACGCATGTTTCTCTTTTCGACGGCTCGCTGCAGGGATTCGCGCTGACCGATCGTCCCGCGTTCTGCTTCCAGGGGCATCCCGAGGCCAGTCCTGGACCGCACGACATGGATTATCTATTCGACCGTTTTGTCGGATTGATGGAAAAACAGAAAATGCAACCACAGATGAACGCAGATGAACGCAGATGAACGCAGATGAACGCAGATGAACGCAGATGAACGCAGATGAACGCGGATAAAACCATGCAGCTTTTGATCAGTGTCTATCTGTGTTTATCTGTGGTTATGGATTTTTATGCCGAAAAGAACTGACATCAAATCCATCCTGATCATCGGCGCCGGCCCGATCGTGATCGGCCAGGCCTGCGAGTTCGATTATTCCGGCGCGCAGGCGTGCAAGGCGCTGCGCGAGGAAGGCTATCGCGTGATTCTGGTCAACTCGAATCCGGCGACGATCATGACCGACCCCGAGATGGCCGATGCGACCTATATCGAGCCGGTGACCTGGCAGATCGTCGAAAAGGTGATCGCGCGCGAGCGCCCCGACGCGCTGCTGCCGACGATGGGCGGCCAGACCGCGCTGAATTGCGCGCTCGATCTGGCCAGGCACGGCGTGCTCGACAAATACGGCGTCGAGATGATCGGCGCCAAACGCGCCGCGATCGACAAGGCCGAAGACCGCGAGCAGTTCAAGGCGGCGATGGCGAAGATCGGACTGGCGAGTCCGCGCTCGGCGCTTGCGCACTCGATGGAGGAGGCGCTGCAGGTGCAGGCGATGGTCGGCTTCCCGACCGTGATCCGGCCGTCGTTCACACTCGGCGGCAGCGGCAGCGGCATCGCCTACAACCGCGAGGAATTCGTCGCGATGATCGAGCGCGGCCTCGAAGCCAGCCCGACCCATGAAGTGCTGGTCGAGGAGTCGGTGATCGGCTGGAAGGAATACGAGATGGAGGTGGTGCGCGACCGCAACGACAACTGCATCATCGTGTGCTCGATCGAGAACCTCGACCCGATGGGCGTGCACACCGGCGATTCGATCACGGTGGCGCCGGCACAGACGCTGACCGACAAGGAATACCAGATCATGCGCGACGCGTCGATCGCGTGCCTGCGCGAAATCGGCGTCGACACCGGCGGATCCAACGTGCAGTTCGCGGTCAATCCGGCGGACGGCCGCATGCTGGTGATCGAGATGAACCCGCGCGTGTCGCGCTCGTCGGCGCTGGCGTCGAAGGCGACCGGCTTCCCGATTGCCAAGGTCGCCGCCAAGCTGGCGGTCGGCTACACGCTCGACGAGCTGAAAAACGAAATCACGGGAGGACAAACGCCGGCGTCGTTCGAGCCGACCATCGATTACGTAGTGACCAAGGTGCCGCGCTTCGCGTTCGAGAAATTTCCGCAGGCCGACGACCGGCTGACCACGCAGATGAAATCGGTCGGCGAGGTGATGGCGATTGGCCGCACTTTCCAGGAATCGCTGCAGAAGGCGCTGCGTGGACTCGAGACTGGCGTCGACGGACTCGACGAGAAGACCGCAGACCGCGACCGCATCGAAGAGGAACTCGGCGACGCCGGGCCGGAGCAGATCTGGTACGTGGCCGACGCGTTCCGCTGCGGGATCGGCATCGACGAAGTCCATCAGCTGACGCACATTGATCCGTGGTTCCTCGCGCAGGTCGAGGACATCGTGCTGACCGAGCACGCGCTGAAAGGGACAAGCGTCGAGGCGCTCGATACGGCGCGGCTGCGCGAACTGAAGCGCAAGGGGTTCTCCGACCGGCGGCTGGCGAAGCTGCTGGGCAGCGATCCGCAAGCGGTGCGCGCGCGCCGGCATGAACTCGGCGTGCGCCCGGTCTACAAGCGCGTCGATACCTGCGCCGCCGAGTTCGCGACGCGCACCGCCTATATGTATTCGACCTACGAAGAGGAATGCGAGGCGCAGCCGACCGGCCGCAGGAAGATCATCGTGCTCGGCGGCGGCCCGAACCGGATCGGCCAGGGCATCGAGTTCGATTACTGCTGCGTGCACGCGGCGCTGGCGCTGCGGGCCGATGGCTACGAAACGATCATGATCAACTGCAATCCGGAAACGGTGTCCACCGACTACGACACCAGCGACCGCCTCTATTTCGAGCCGCTGACGCTGGAAGACGTGCTGGAGATCGTCGCGGTCGAAAAGCCGGACGGCGTGATCGTCCAGTACGGCGGACAGACGCCGCTCAAGCTGGCGCGCGATCTCGAAGCCAACGGCGTGCCGATCATCGGCACCACGCCGGATTCGATCGACGTCGCCGAGGACCGCGAGCGTTTCCAGAAACTGCTGAACAGGCTGAAGCTCAGGCAGCCGGCCAACCGCACCGCGAAGACCGCGCAGAAAGCGCTGGCGCTGGCCGGGGAAATCGGCTATCCGCTGGTGGTGCGGCCGTCGTACGTGCTCGGCGGGCGCGCGATGGAAATCGTCTACGAACAGGCGGATCTCGAGCGCTACATGCGCGAGGCGGTGCGGGTGTCGAACGATTCGCCGGTGCTGCTTGACCGCTTCCTGAACGATGCAATCGAGGTCGACGTCGATGCGATTGCCGACGGCGAGCAGGTGCTGATCGGCGGCATCATGGAGCACATCGAACAGGCCGGCGTGCATTCCGGCGATTCGGCGTGTTCGCTGCCGCCGTTTTCGCTGCCGCGCAAGCTGCAGGACGAATTGCGCCGGCAGACGGTCGAGCTGGCGCGCGCGCTGAAAGTCGTCGGCCTGATGAACATCCAGTTCGCGATCCAGAAGAACGGGCAGGAGGACTTGATTTACGTGCTCGAGGTCAATCCGCGCGCGTCGCGCACGGTGCCGTTCGTGTCCAAGGCGACCGGTCTGCCGCTGGCCAAGATCGCCGCGCGCTGCATGGCGGGCGCATCGCTCGCCGCGCAGGGCATGACCGAAGAGGTCGTGCCGCCGTATTACGCGGTCAAGGAGGCGGTGTTCCCGTTCATCAAGTTTCCGGGCGCCGACACCATACTCGGCCCCGAGATGAAGTCGACCGGCGAAGTGATGGGCGTCGGCCATACGTTCGGCGAGGCCTTCGTCAAATCGCAGCTCGCGGCCGGCGAGAAGCTGCCGGCCGCCGGCAAGGTGTTCATCAGCGTGCGCAATGCGGACAAGCCGCGCGCGGTGGGCATCGCGCGCGCGCTGACCGAGCTCGGGTTCAGCCTGGTCGCGACGCGCGGCACCGCGGCGACGCTGGCCGCCGCCAGCGTGGTGGTGACGCCGATCAACAAGGTCGCCGAGGGGCGGCCGCACATCCTCGACA
>DATKOF010000026.1:0-36734 GCA_035524795.1 Burkholderiales bacterium | reverse complement strand
GCCGGCAACTACGCCCGGCGCGCGCTTCGTCGATTCAAAACCCGTACAGGAAAAAACCGGATCCCCGTGCCCGCAACCCCGGCCACCGGCAGACCCCGCCTTCAGAATCCTTCCCCCACTCCCCCGCATTCAGCCCTCTCTTTGTTTCTTCTTCAGAAGCTTTTTATTTCCTTACCGTGGCCGGTAAGGCTGTCAGATGCATTTTTGATATTTTTACAAAAGTGCATCATTTATACAAACGTGAGCATTTTTAATCAATATAAGATTAAAATCTTAACTATAAGTGAAATATAAATTGACTATAAAAGAACTACAGGATGAGAAACTGCGGGTGAGATTCCGATTAATGCAATAGGCTCAATTGAATTATCTTCCTAATCTTTGAGCAGCCTGCCGCCTGAGATACTGTATCAGAGGCCGTTCAAAGCATAAATACAGGATATGTGCCGCCATGATGCTTATGCCGACCCCCGCCGCAAGAGCCGCCCATGGCCCGACATGATTTGCAAGTCCGAGAGCCTTCCACGTCTTGCCGACGACGGGTATGGTGAAAACCTGCACAAGATAAATGCTGTAGGAGCTATCGCCCAAGGCAACCAGAAACGGCGGCACTTTCAGGCATTGATTGACTTCCAGCGTCAATGCCCCATAGACGATACAGGCAGCGGGAATGCCGAAAATTATGACCCGTTGCGGCTCAAAACGATCGCCCAGCAGATTCATTTGGCCAGCGATGAAAATCGCCAAAGCGCCAAAGACGCATAGAACCATCGCCAACAATACTGTCGGGTAGCGATTCCTGCAAACAAGCGCCCCCAAGCAACAGCCCAGAAGAAATTCCAGCAGCAATGGGTTCGTAAACAACTGCGCTTGCGGAGAAATCTCAGCCATAAACTGGCGGATTAGCATGCCACAGACAAATATGGTTCCGAGGCCCACCAACAGAAAGCGCCGTGACAGATGCAAAAAAATTGCGAACAGAAGATAAAAATACATTTCAAATGACAATGTCCAGCCGACACCGATATTCGGCCCGATCTGACCATTCGTATTGACGAAAAGCAGAAACAGGTACGAACCAATTGCTTCGCTCACTCCAAACTTCATCTCCTGAAACATGCCGGGCAAAAACAGCAACAGGGCTGTCATGAGCGTGGTATAGACCCAGTAAGTCGGCACGATGCGAATGATGCGGCGAAGCAAAAACCGGCCTGAAGCGCCGGGCCTTTGAAACTGGTCGCGGTTTGTAAAATACATGACAAAACCGCTGATTATGAAAAATATGTCGACGCCTGCTGCGCCGGTGTTGTGCTCGCTATAGATATAGCCTGCGGTATGGTGCAGCATGACTTGCGCGTGATAGACAACCACGCCCGTCGCGGCGACCGCACGCAGCATCTGGATCGATGCCAGCGATCTGTCCGACTGACCGTAATCAATGACCAATCTGCTATCCGATGGAAAAAATAGACGAATCAGCAGGAGTGCCGCGGTTCAATTCCCAGCCGGTGCGGACGGTTCACGGGCAGGTTGTTGCAGGAGTTTGAAACACATATGCGTCCTGGAAATCGGCATAGCCGATGCCGCGCCAGGAACCCGGATAGAAAGCCACGACATTCAGCCCGGCGCTGGTCGCCATCTCTTCGAACGCCGTGCGCTCGAATGCGACCGCCAGTTCCGGCTCGGAAACGGATTCGACGAACGCATTACCCATATTATGACGAAAGCGGAATAGCGTCTGCCCGGCATTTGTCTGCGCATATGACTCCGAATCCAAGATAAAACACGTGCAATACGCCGCACCTCCCGGCTTCAGACATCGCGCCGTTTCCGCCAGATAATGCCTGACTTCGGCAGCTTTCATGTGGGTATACACGGACGTCGCAAACGCAAAATCCACGGATCGATCCGTGCAGGGAAAGTTGTAACTTTCTGCATTTTGCAAACCGTTGGGATTGTAAAAGCCATTAATGATATTCGCATGAACAAAACTGTAATTTTTGCGGGTCGAAAATCGTTTCTGGCACCAGAGTATGCCAAAACGCACTATATCGAAACCGATATAGCTCAAGTCGTGCGGGAACTGCTTGCTGAGGGCCACGGCGTTGCGTCCAATGCCGCATCCGATATCGAGGACCTTCATGCCATCCGTCAATTCGCCGCGCTCGATCATCAATCGCACGAGCTGATTGCCGAGAGGGATGAAGGAGCCGCCGCTGAAATCCATGAACGGCGGCGGCTCATCTCCACCATCCAGCCATCGTGTGTGCTTAAGCAGAAATTCGATGGCGCCGGCAAAGAACGTGTATTTTGCCCTCCGGGGAATCAGGGCCTTGATCTTTTTCTTCCAGCCCTTGACATATCGTAATTTGTTTTCCACTACGCTCAGATTTTTTCACCGGGTCTCGAAAAGACGTATCGTTGCTGCGATACGCAAGAGAAACCATCGACGACTGTTTGTGCCCCGCCGATCAAGCTCCCATGATCACGCCCCGGCACATTAAAACGCGGCCGGAAGAGTCATTATTACAGCAACAGACCTATTGCACGACAGTATCGATCACCAGTTTGATCCCCGAAGAGCCAGGAGTCACAGGGCCGATGGTGGTGGTTAAATCGCCTTTCTCCGGCATCGCGGTTCCGGATTTCGAAACACGCGCGCTGACCACGACTTGTTGATAATCCGAAAGCTTGATCGAAGGCGACATCGACATCGAATCGTCGAGTGTAAACGTCTTGGGCAAATCGCCTGCAGATGCTCTCATAACAGCGAGGGGCATCGGCGGCCCGTTAGTGGCGCGCGCAAATATGAACAGCGTGTCGCCGGGCTTCACCTTGCCGGCCAGTTTGGGGCTGAGAGTTACGACCCCCGAGATCGAGCGCTCCTGCGAAGGAACAGCAGCACTGGACGCTGTCCGCGTCGGCGGCATAGCCGCCGGAATGGAAGGCGGCAACGGCGGCTGGCCGAGCGCCGCACGCGCCTGGTTAATATTGGCCTCCGCCATCGTTATCTGTTGTTGAGGAGCATCCGCAGGAAGAGCGCTTCTCATCCTGGTCCAATAGTCGATCGCCGCCTGATAATGTTTATTGCGGAATTCCAGCTCGCCGGCAAGAGCGAGCGCCTTCACGTTATTGGGATTCATCTGCAGCGCCTTTTGAATCAATCGGGCCGGCTCACCTTCCAGGCTGCCGCCTCTCGTAGTGGCAAGCACATCCGCGTAATCCGCGAGCAACTGCGGCTCGTTCGGCGCCAGTTTGCGTGCCTGGTCAAGCGCTTTTAAAGCCTCCTCAAAATGCCCGAGAATGGCCTGCGAACGTGCCAGCATGTACCAGCCCTGTAAATCATTCGGGTTTTCCCGGAGGCGGTTGGCCAATTTCTGCACCATTGCCTCGATCTGCTCATTGCTGACGCCATGAGGAGCACCGGAAGCGGGGACCTCGGCAACGGTGTTTAAAATCGCTTCGGGCTGGCCAAGCCATGCATAAAGGCCGGCGGCAGCCAGCGGCATGGAAATCCCGAGCGCCAACGCAGTCCGTGCCAGTATTCTGTCGCCTGACGGAGCTGCAGCAACTGTAGCGGCCTGCGCGAGATCTTCCCGCCTGCGCGCCTCGAGCTCCCGTTTCGATGCTTCGTATTGTTCGGCGTCGAGCGTGCCGCTGGCCAGATCAGCCTCAAGCTCCTGAAATTGGGTGCGATAGGCCACCTCGATCAACTCATGATCCGACACCCGATAGCCCTTTGCAGCCCTCAGCAAGGGTAAAAGAACGAATAGCAGCGCGAGTGCCAGCATCAGCACCGCAAAAAGAAAGAAAAGACTCATGGTTATGATTCAGGTCGTGAAGATACGGAATTTGTGTTTGTCTCATTCCCGCCGACGGAACGGGCGCCTCGATTGCGTTTGAGCAATGTATAAATGAGCGCGGCGATTCCCAGCACCATCAACAGGAACGGTCCGAACCATAGCAGCCACGTCGTCGTTTTGACCGGCGGATTATAAAGCACGAAATCTCCATAGCGCTGCACCATGTACTGCTTGATCTGGGCCTCGGTCGCACCCTGCCGCAATTGCTCGCGAATCTGATTTTTCAGGTCTATCGCGAGGCCCGCCTGCGAGTCGGCAATGGTCTGGTTCTGGCAGACGAGACACCGCAGTTCGGATGCGACCTGCGTCGTGCGCGCTTCCAGCTCCGGATCATCGGCCAGCGGCGCCGCTTCTTTGCCCGAAACGATGCCCGATGCCGCGGACAGGAATAGCGCGGCCGCAATCAACCACCGACTTGTCATGGGTTGCGGGTTCTGAGAGAAGCCGTCGGCGCTGTATCACCTGCCGCCGCAGGTGGTGCGGTGGCGCGGATCCCGGCCGTTTCACGCGTGCCTTCGGATACGCGCAGCGGCAGCCGGTAACGCCGATCGAATATTGCCAGCAGTCCGCCGATCGCCATGATGATGCAGCCGGCCCAGATCCAGCGCACGAACGGTTTGATGTGGATACGGATCGCCCATGCGCCCATGATGTTGGACGTATCGATCGGATCGCCCATTGCCACATACAGATCGCGCGTGATGCCGCCCTTGATCGCGGCTTCCGTGGTGGGGCTGTCGTCGCGCGCCGTATAGGCCCGTTTCTCCGGATGCATGACCGCCACCGTCTCGCCATTTCTGGATACGGTAAGCGTGCCGCGCAGCGCCTGATAATTCGGTCCCTGAACCTCGGTGACCCCGTCATAACGGAATGCATAGCCGCCGATGGTCGCGACATCGCCAACGGCCATTTTGACGTCTTTCTCGGATTCGAAGCTTTTGACCATGGTGACGCCGATGATGAATACCGCAACGCCGAAATGCGCGAACAGCATCCCGTAGTAGGAACGCGGCTGGCGCGCAAGCCTGGAAATCAGCGATCCGTCGAACTGGCGCAAACGGTGGTACAGGTTGACCACGGTCGTCGACACTATCCACGCCGCCAGCAGAAATCCCAGCGCGATCAGCGGCGTCCATTCGCCGGCCACAAACGGCAAAATCAGCGCGATGACTATGCTGACCCCGAACGCCCATTTCAACCGCACTTTAAGATCGGGAAGCCTGGCTTCTTTCCAGCGCGCCAGAGGACCGACGCCCATCAGGAATATCGCGGGCGCCATCAGCGGCACGAATACACTGTTGAAATACGGCGGCCCCACCGAGATTTTACCGAGGTTAAGCGCGTCAAGAACCAGGGGATAAAGCGTGCCGAGCAAAACCGTCGCAGCCGCCACCACCAGCAGCACGTTGTTGGCAAGCAGCATCGCTTCGCGCGACACCAGCTTGAAACTGCCGCCCATGCCTACTTTGGGCGCGCGCCAGGCAAACAATGCGAGCGAAGATCCGATCACAATCGCCAGGAATATCAGAATGAACAGACCGCGTTTGGGATCAGTCGCAAACGCATGCACCGATGTCAGCACCCCCGAGCGCACCAGAAAGGTCCCGAGCAAGGACAGCGAGAACGCGAAAATGGCCAGCAGCACGGTCCAGCTCTTGAAGGCGCCGCGTTTTTCGGTCACCGCCAGCGAATGCATCAACGCGGTGCCGACCAGCCACGGCATGAAGGAAGCGTTCTCGACCGAATCCCAGAACCACCAACCGCCCCAGCCGAGCACGTAATAGGCCCAGCCGCTGCCGAGCATGATGCCGATCGTCAGAAACGTCCAGGCGACCGTGGTCCATGGCCGGGTCCAGCGTGCCCATGCAGCGTCCAGCCGCCCCGACAGCAGCGCTGCGATCGAGAACGCAAACGCTACCGAGAATCCGACATAGCCCATGTAAAGCATCGGCGGATGGCTGGTCATGCCGGGATCCTGCAGCAGCGGATTCAGGTCACGGCCGTTGGGCGGAACCGGGCTCAGCCGATCGAAAGGATCGGAAGTCAGCAGCATGAACAGCAGAAAACCGATACTGATCAACCCCATCACGCCGAGCACGCGCGCGATGATCGTTTCGGGCAACCTGCGGCTGAACACCGTCACCGCAACCATCCATATATTCAGTATCATCACCCACAGCAGCAACGAACCTTCATGGCCGCCCCATACCGCCGTGAAGCGGTAATACCACGGCAGGGCTGAATTCGAGTTTTCGGCGACATAGGCAACCGAGAAATCATTATTGAGGAAGGAATAGGCAAGGCAACCAAACGCGATAGCGACAAAAACGAATTGCCCCTGCGCAACCGGCCGTGCAATCGCCACCAACCCCGGCATTCCGCGCGCCGCGCCGACCAGCGGGAAAATCCCCTGCACCAACGCCAGCAGCAGCGCCAATATCAATGCGAAATGCCCAAGTTCTGGAACCATAGCCGAAACCCCGTCAGAGCGAAGCTTTAAATGATAGCTGGAAATGCTTCATAATTGCACTATTTTGTTAATTTTAGCAGGATATCAAGCCCTACAAGCCGCTGATAATTTTGTCGTTATAAATGCCGTGCTGAGCGTGGCTTGCTGGCGTGCCGGATGATTTTTCCCATAACTTAAATATCAACCATGTTCAGGGTTTCTATGTGTCATTGCCGCTTTGCATCTTTGGTATTTGCAATCGCGATCATGTTTGCATGCGATTCGTTACCTGCCGATACGGGTATCGATGCTGCACACACTAACAATGCGCCAACCGCATTCCCGACGTTGACTGACTTGGGTAGTCTGGGCGGCAAGGCAGCCCTGGCTAATGCCATTTCCGTCGATGGCAAAGTAATCGCTGGAACCGTTACCTTTAAAGGTGGCATTCAACACGCCCTGCGCTGGACCCCAACCGGTGGAGCACAAGATCTGGGAGCATTCGGCGGCAAATGGGCATGGGCAAAACTTCTGTCCAATGATGGCTCGGTAATGGCCGGGAGCATCCTGTCTTCAGACAACACCGCACACGTCTATCGTTGGACGGCGTCAGGCGACGTTCAGGACCTGGGAACTTTTGGCGGTCAGTCGGCCCGGGCATACGGGATGTCCGCCGACGGCTCCGTACTGGTAGGCGCCATATCGTTTCCTGACAGCTCTCTTCATGCCTTTCGCTGGACACAGTCTGGTGGCGCTCAGGATCTTGGCACGATGAGCGGCAAGTCGGCCTGGGCCACCTCCGTCTCTGCCGACGGATCAGTAGTGATAGGCAGCGTAGTCCTCCCCGATGGAAGTCAACATGCCTTTCGCTGGACATCTACTGGCAAAGTGGAAGATATCGGCAATTTCCCTGACAAGGCTGCGTCAATCAGGGAGATCGTGATATCAGCCACAGGATCGGTTATCGCAGGAAGCGTGATGCTTTCGGACGATAGCGCACATGCCTTTCGCTGGACAGAAAAATCCGGCTTGCAGGATCTCGGCGCCTTCGGTGGCCAGTCGGTTTCTGTCAGGGCCATTTCGGCCGATGGCAGAATAATCGCAGGGGCGATTTTGTACCCCGATCACTCTTTCCACGCTTTTCGCTGGTCGCAGCCGTCAGGCGTCGAAGATCTCGGCACTTTGGGGGGAATGTCGTCGATAGTAGCAGGGGTTTCCTCTGATGGCGCAACCATGACTGGAAGCATCAAATTCGCCGATAACAGCGCTCATGCATATCGATGGACCGAATCAGGGGGTGTAAAAGACCTGGGCGTTCTCGGCGGACAATCGGCGAATGCCAATTTGATTTCCGCCGACGGTTCAACAATTGCCGGATACATAAAATTCGCTGACGCCGCGCATTTATTTATCGCCAATTTCAGAAAATGACGGTCCCCAAATTGCGTTACCCTGATAATGGATTTCATCTGGTCAACGGCGCCCGGAAGACAGAAATTGATACTCGTCACACATAATCTTTAAATTCGGATTTCCAGATCATGAACTATTCAGCCAACCATTATTTCCGGAAGATGCGGCACTTAGTGTATTTGTTGCTTTTGCTCGGGAACTGCGGCGCGATTGCAGCCGGCTCCGCCAGCGACAAGCTTGTCGGGACCTGGGCGTGGACGCGCCCTGCCAACCATTGCACTGAAACGCTGATCTTCCGCAGTGACGGCTCCCTGAGCACAACCAGTGACAAGGAAAAAACCGACAATCAATATTTACTGACGGACCCATCAAACGCCGGCGGTCGTTACAGACTGACTATCCATGTGATCAAGGATTACGGCGGCAAGGACTGCGTCAACTCTGTAGCAGACGATACGGGACGCACAAACACCGTATATCTTGAATTTCTGACAGGAACAGAAATGAGGATGTGCTATCAACCGGCAGCAGGAACCTGCTTTGGCCCCCTGCACAAAGTCGGGGAATAATTCGCCGGCGGTCGTCACCAGACCAAATCACTTACACGCATTGCGATTCAGGAAATAAGAAATAAAAGAGAAGCGCCCCGGGAAAACAGCGCGGGATGCCAATCAGCAAGTTGGATGTTTTAGATGGCGCGCCCGGCAGGATTTGAACCCACGACCCCCTGGTTCGTAGCCAGGTACTCTATCCAACTGAGCTACGGGCGCCCGGAAATAACGGATAATTGTATCAAATCCTGGTTCTGATACGTGGCGGAGAGAGAGGGATTCGAACCCTCGATAGGCTTTTTGAACCTATACGCCCTTAGCAGGGGCGCGCCTTCGACCACTCGGCCATCTCTCCGGTTTCCGCCAGATCACATTAAAACCATCAACAGCAGTCTTTACTGTTATACGTCACCCGTTTTTATGACCAATATAGCACGGGATGCGCGTTTTGCCCTGACGTCAGGCATTTTGATCCAGCCCGAATACCTTGTGCAGAACGCGCACGGCCAGCTCCACGTATTTTTCGTCGATCACGATTGAAATCTTGATTTCCGAAGTTGAAATCATCTGGATATTGATCCCCTCTTCCGCAAGCGAGCGGAAGGCGGTGCTCGCGATCCCGGCATGCGATCGCATCCCGACCCCCACCACCGATACCTTGGCGATATTGTCGCCGCCGATGATTTCGCGCGCCTTGATATGCTCCTTGACCGGTTTCAGCACCTGCAGCGCTTTGTGATAATCATTGCGATGTACCGTGAACGAAAAATCCGTCATCCCGTCATGGCCGACGTTCTGCACGATCATGTCGACATCGATGTTGGCATCCCCCACCGGCCCCAGGATCTGATAGGCGATGCCGGGACGATCCGGCACACCCAGGATCGTGATCTTCGCCTCGTCACGGTTGAACGCGATGCCGGAAATGGCCGCTTGCTCCATGGTTTTATCTTCCTCAAATGTGATCAACGTGCCATCGCCTTCCTCCTCAAAACTTGAGAGGACGCGCAGCTTGACTTTGTACTTGCCGGCGAATTCTACCGAACGTATCTGGAGCACCTTCGAGCCGAGGCTCGCCATTTCGAGCATTTCCTCGAAAGTGATGGTCCTCAACCGCCGCGCCTCCGGCACGATGCGCGGATCGGTAGTGTAGACACCGTCGACATCAGTATAAATCTGGCATTCATCCGCTTTCAGCGCGGCGGCAAGCGCGACACCGGTCGTGTCCGAGCCACCGCGGCCGAGCGTCGTGATATTGCCGGCGTTGTCCACGCCCTGAAATCCGGCCACGATGACGATATAGCCATCGGCAAGGTCGCGCCGCATGTTGTTTTCGTCGATGCGGGTGATGCGTGCCTTGGTGAACGCATTGTCGGTCAAAATCCTGACCTGCCCGCCGGTGTAGCTTTTCGCCTTGAGCCCGAGCTCCATCAACGCCATCGCCAATAATGCGATCGACACCTGCTCGCCGGTCGAGACCATGACATCGAGCTCGCGCGGCGCGGGATGCGTCTGGATCTCCTTTGCCAGCGCGATCAGGCGATTGGTTTCGCCGCTCATCGCAGACGCCACCACCACCAGTTGATGTCCGGCGCGATGCCAGCGTGCAATGCGTCGCGCTACGTTTTTGATGCGCTCGATGCTGCCTACCGAGGTGCCGCCGTATTTCTGGACTATCAAAGCCATTTGCGGTGCGGTAAAATCCCAAAAGCCTTGAATTTTATCGCATTCCCGGAAATAACACGAATGTAAAAATCGCTTCTTTCTTGAAACCAAACCGGGATTTTTATGTCAATTGAGTAAGTTGATACAACCAGCGGGGTGGCGGCAGGTGAGCGGGAAAAAACAATTTAAATTGCGTGATATCCGGCATCGGGCCGGGATGAATCAACAGGAATTCTGGGCGAAGATAGGGGTCACCCAGAGTGGCGGTTCGCGTTACGAAACGGGGCGTGCGATGCCCAGACCGGTGCGTGAATTGCTGAGGCTGGTGCACGTCGAAGGCATCGACCCCGGACGGGCAAAAGGTGAGCAGTTTGCCATCGCAGCACGCCTGCGTGTGACCAATCCCTCCCTTTATCAACGTTTGCGGCAAGAGGTGCGTAGCCTGTCACACAAAAAATCCCGCCGTTGAAATTCAGTGGCGGAGGGTGAGGGATTCGAACCCCCGGTAGGTTGCCCTACAACGGTTTTCAAGACCGCCGCATTAAACCGCTCTGCCAACCCTCCGCAGGGATGCTCATCCGGCATAATAGCATTCAACCGGCGACATGATTTCGTGAGGATTTCTGTCGTTGAAACCCGGATAAGTATCGGGTAGTCTATTCGCCATCAAATCCGCCGTTACGGCGGACATTATTGGAATTAGGAGAGAAAAACTTTATGCAACCCGAGATACAACCCACCGGCGGGTATCGTCCGGTAACCGTAGAGCAGTTTTCGCCGGCACAGCAGCGCGTGATGCGCAACACTTATCTGCTGCTGGCGCTCACCATGGTGCCAACCGTAATCGGCGCGTTGATCGGCATCAGCACCGGCGGTATCGTGATGCAGCATCCGGTCGCGAGTTCGCTTCTGATGCTCGCGGCCGTGATTGCGCTGCAGTTCGCGATCATCGCCAACCGCAACAGCGCGACAGGCGTCGTGCTGTTGCTGGGCATGACTTTTCTGCTCGGCTGGTGGCTGGGGCCGCTGCTGTCGATCGCACTGGCGCTGAAAAACGGGGCGCAACTGATCGGGCTCGCAGCAGGCGGCACCGGCATCATCTTCTTTGTCATGGCCGGCATTGCAACGACGACGAAAAAAGACTTCAGTTTCATGGGCAAGTTCCTGTTCGTCGGCATGATCGTCCTGCTGCTGGCGATGATCGTCAACCTGTTCCTGCACATTCCGGCTCTGGCGCTGACGATCTCCTCGCTGGTCGTGGTGGTGTTTTCGCTGTTCCTGCTGCATGACGTGAGCCGCATCGTCACCGGCGGCGAGACCAATTACATCATCGCGACCACCGGCGTTTACCTGAGCCTGTTCAATATCTTCGCCAATCTGCTGCAACTGCTGATGGCGTTCAGCGGCGACCGCGATTAGCGAACCGATCCACGGCAGCGGATAAAAAGGGCGCGCCTGGCGCCCTTTTTTATTGCCGGTCGAATATGGCGATCGATTCGACGTGCGAGGTGTGTGGAAACATGTTGACGATGCCGGCGGACGACAGCGCATAATTCCCGGCGTATGCCAGCACCGCAGCGTCGCGCGCCAGCGTCGCCGGATTGCACGACACGTAGACCACCCGCGCCGGCGCATTGGCCGCGTCTCCCGCCAGCGCCTTCACCAGCTCGATCGCGCCGTCGCGCGGCGGGTCGAGCAGCATGCGGTCGAAACGGCCAAGCTGAGCAAGCCACCGGCCATCCACCTTGAACAGGTCGGCCTGCACAAAATCCGTCATTGCCGCCAGTCCATTGCTATCGGCATTCGAGCGCGCAGCTGCAACCAGCGGCGCGGAACCTTCGATACCTGCCACATGGCCCCCGCGACGCGCGATCGCCAGTGAAAAATTGCCGAGCCCGCAGAACATGTCGGCGATGCGCTCGCCGGGCCGCGGGTCGAGCAATGCCAACGCGCGCCGCACCAGCACCGCGTTCACGGCGTGATTGACCTGGGTGAAATCGGTCGGCGAGAACCGTATCTTCAGCGCGAACTCCGGCAGACTGTAGTGGAGTTCGCTGCCGCGCGCCGGCTCGAGCGGCGTTGCCGAATCCGGCCCGCCTGGCTGCAGGAAAAACCGCACCCGGTGACGGTCGGCAAATTGGCGCAGCAGATTCTCGTCTTCCGGCGTCGGCGGCTGCAGCACGCGCAGTACCAATGCATCCATATCATCGCCGATCGCGAGCTCGAGCTGCGGCACGCGGTCGCGGATCGACAGTGCGCCGAGCAGCCCGCGCAGCGGGATCAGCAGCGCCGAAATCCGCGGCGGCACGATTTCGCAGCTCGTCATGTCGGCGACATAACTGCTGCGCTTTTCGTGAAACCCGATCAGCAGGCCGCCCTTCTTCGGGATGAAGCGCGCCGAAAAGCGCGCACGGTGGCGATAGCCCCACGGCGCGCCGTAAATCGCCGGCAACATCGTGCGCGGGCGAATCTTGCCGATGTGCCACAGCGTATCCTCGAGCACGCGCTGCTTGACCGCGACCTGCGCGTCAACGTCGAGATGCTGCAGGCTGCAGCCGCCGCATGTCCCGAAATGCCGGCAGCGCGGCGCGACCCGTGCAGGAGAGGGTTCGACAATGTTCTCTGCGCGAGCGATCTCGAAGCTGGGCTTTTTACGGAACGGGGCGTAACTAACCATCTCCCCCGGCAGCGCGCCTTCGATGAAAATCACCTTGCCGCTGGCGTGTGCGACGCCGCGGCCTTCCTGGTCGAGCGATTCAACCCGGATCATGCAGGAAACATCCGGGAAAGATCAGTTCTGCCAGAGAGCGAGAAATTCCCGCCAGTGCGGCTCCGGCAATTTCTCGAGCGTCGCGCGCAGCAGGCCGGCCTCGCGCTGATAGGCTTCCGGCGTCAATCCGCCGCGCATCAACTGAAAGCGCAGATAAACCAGATAGGTATTGGCGACATCGGCCTCGCAATAGCTGCGGATCGCCGCAATTTTTCCGTCACGCCAGGCCTGCCACACCTGCGAACCCTCAAGCCCGATCTTGCCCGGAAATCCGAGCAGACGCGCAACTTCGTCGAGCGGAGCCGCGGCGCGCAGCTGATAGAGCGACAGCAAATCCATCAGATCGAGGTGGCGCGCATGGTAGCGGCTGATATAGTTGTTCCACTTGAAATCGCGGCTGTCGTTGTAGTCCCCCTCGCCCTGGTCCCAGTAGCGCGCGGCGCGCACGCTGTGCAGCATGCCGCGATAGTGCAGCACCGGCAGGTCGAAACCACCGCCGTTCCACGACACCAGTTGCGGCGTGTATTTTTCTATGCCCTCGAAAAACCGCCGGATCAGCTCCGCTTCTCCGTCGGCGGCTTCGCCGAGCGACCACACGCGCAGACTGTCGCGGTCGCGCAGCACGCACGAAATCGCAATCACGCGCTGCACGTGCAACGGCAGAAAATCGCTGCCGGTCGCCTGGCGCCGCTTCTGGAACGCCATTGCCGCGACCTGCTCGTCGTCGACCGCGCCGTCGATGCCGTGGATTTTACGCAGCCCTGCGACATCGGGAACGGTCTCGATGTCGAAAACCAGCACCGGCGGCGTCATGCGGGGAAAACTCCGGTCGACAGGTAACGGTCGCCGCGGTCGCAGATCACGGTCACGATCACGGCGTCACGTACTGCGGCCGCGACCTGCAGCGCGGACCATACCGCGCCGCCGGACGAGATGCCCGCGAAGATACCTTCCTCGCGCGCCAGCCGCCGCGTCATTTCCTCGGCGTCAGCCTGGGTGACTTCGATCACACGGTCAACGCGCTTCCAGTCGCAGATTTTCGGCACATAAGAGGGCGGCCATTTGCGGATGCCGGGGATCTGCGAGCCCTCGGCCGGCTGGCAGCCGATGATCCGGATCGCCGCGTTTTTTTCCTTGAAGAAGCGCGAGCAGCCCATGATCGTGCCGGTGGTGCCCATGCTGCTGACGAAATGCGTGATCCTGCCTTTGGTGTCGCGCCAGATTTCGGGCCCGGTGCCCTCGTAGTGCGCACGCGGATTGTCGGGATTCGCAAACTGGTCGAGGATGATGCCTTCGCCTTCGGCGCGCATGTTTTCCGCGATGTCGCGCGCCATTTCCATGCCGCCGCCCTGGGGCGTCAGAACGAACTGCGCGCCGAACGCTGCCATCGTCTGCCGCCGCTCGACCGACAGGTGCTCCGGCATCACCAGAATCATCCGGTATCCCATCAGCGCCGCCGCCATCGCCAGCGCGATGCCGGTGTTGCCGCTGGTCGCCTCGATCAGCGTGTCGCCGGGCCTGATCTCGCCGCGTTCCTGGGCATGCCTGATCATCGACAGCGCCGGCCGGTCCTTGACCGAGCCCGCCGGATTGTTGCCCTCGAGCTTGGCCAGGATCACGTTGTTGTTCCCGGCATTGGCGGCCCCCGGCAAACGCTTGAGCTTCACCAGCGGCGTGTTGCCGACGTAATCCTCAAGTGTCCTGTACATGAATTACAGCGTATCAGGATGCGTCGCGTTCGAACAACTGCTCGGCATAGCGCGCCACGCCTTCTTCGACCGTCAGGAACGGCGCGCGATAGCCGGCGGCGCGCAGCGCGCCGATATCGGCCTGCGTATAGCTCTGGTACCTGCCTTCGAGATCGGGAGGAAACGTGATGTACTCGATGATGCCCTGTTCCTGCATCTGCGTCTGCGTCAGCGGCGCGCCGCCGGCGTGTCTGCGACAGGCATTGACGACGGCGACCGCGACATCGTTGAAGCTCTGTGCGGCTCCGGTGCCGACGTTGAAAATGCCGGACTTGTCGGGATGGTCGAGAAAAAACAGATTGACATTGACGACGTCCTCGACTGACACGAAATCACGGCGCTGCTCGCCGTCGCCGTAGCCGCCGTTGCCCTCGAACAGCCGCACCCTGCCGTGCGATCGATACTGATCGAAGAAATGCAGCGCGACAGACGCCATCCGCCCCTTGTGCCGCTCACGATCGCCGTAGACATTGAAATAGCGCAGGCCGACCACTTGCGCACTGCGGTCGGCGAAACGGCGGCGCACGATCTGATCAAACAGGAATTTCGAGTAACCATAAAGGTTGAGCGGCCTGTCGCAGGTCCGCTCTTCCCGGAACTGCGGTCCCGCGCCGTAGACCGCCGCCGACGACGCATAGATCAACGGGACCTCCTCGTCGGTGCAGTAGTCAAGCAATTGCCTGGAATATTCGAAGTTGTTCCGCATCATGAAATGGCCGTCGGTCGCGGTGGTATCGGCGCACGCGCCCTGGTGCAGAATCGCCGTGATCGCGCCGTCCAGGGCACCCTCCCCGAGCTGGTCGAGAAATGTCTGCGGATCGAGGTAGTCGGCGATTTCGCAGTCGACCAGGTTGATGAACTTTCCGCCGTCGCCCAGATCATCGACCACCAGGATATCGGTTTCGCCGCGCCGGTTGAGCGCCCTGACCAGATTGGCGCCGATGAATCCTGCAGCGCCGGTGACGACGGTATACACGGTCAGCTCCCCGCACCGCTGAACAGTTCATGCGACTGCACGACCGCGGTGCCGAATTTGCCGACCACGATGCCGGCGGCACGATTGGCGACCTCCACTGCATCGGGAAGACCGGTGCCGCTGGCAAGCATCACGGCCAACGTTGCAATCACGGTGTCGCCGGCTCCGCTGACGTCGTAGACCTCGCGCGCGCGCGCCGGAACGTGCCGCCGGCCGCCGGCATCGTACAGTGTCATCCCTTCCTCGCTGCGGGTGATCAGCAACGCCTCGATTCCAAGTTTACGCCGCAGGCGCTGCGCCTGCTGGGTCAATTCGCGCTCGCTGCGCCATTCGCCGGCGACATTGCGGAACTCGGCGCGGTTCGGCGTGATCAGCGTGGCGCCGCGGTAACGGGAAAAATCACCGCCCTTGGGATCGACCAGCACCGGTTTGCGATGCCGGCGCGCAAGCGCGATCATGCGCACGATGTGCGTCAGGCCGCCCTTGCCGTAGTCCGACAGCACGACGATGTCGTGACGCGCGACGAGGCGCGCGTACTCGGCCAGCTTGGAACTCAGGATTTCGTGTCCCGGGGCGGTTTCGAAATCGACGCGCAGCAACTGCTGGCGGCGGCCGATCACGCGCAGCTTGACTGTGGTGGCAATGGCGGCGTCGCGATGCAGGCGCGCCTTGATGCGTTCCCCGCGCAGCAACTCCGCCAGACGCCGGCCCGCGACGTCCCGGCCGACCACCGACAGCAGAGTCACCTGGGCGCCGAGCGCAGCGGCATTGCGCGCGACGTTGGCGGCGCCGCCCGGTCGTTCCTCGCTGCGGTTGATTCTGACGACCGGCACCGCCGCCTCCGGGGATATGCGTTCGACATCGCCGTACCAGTAGCGGTCGAGCATTACGTCGCCGACCACCAGGACGCGCGTCTTTCTGACGTTCTTCTTGTTGTCCAGCGCCATTCCTCAGACTCTGCCGATGCCGGAGTAATCGAAACCGAAAGCGCGCACCAGCGCCGGCTCATAAAGGTTGCGCCCATCGATGATAACCGGTGTTTTGAGCCGGCGCTTGATGTCGTTGAAATCGGGACTGCGGAATTCCTTCCATTCGGTGACGATCACCAAGCAATCGGCGCCGTCGAGAGCCTGCTGCGGCGTACCGGCGTAATCGATCCCGGACAATCCGGAAAACATTTTCCTTGCCTGCGGAACCGCAACCGGATCGTAGGCACTGACGGTCGCGCCGCGCCCGATGAGGCCGGGCACGATGACCAGGCTCGGCGCTTCGCGCATGTCGTCGGTGTTGGGCTTGAACGCGAGACCCCAGACCGCGAAGCGTTTGCCCGTCAGCCGCTCGCCGAAACGTTGTGTGATGCTGTCGAGCAGACGCGTCTTCTGCCGGCGGTTGATCTGTTCAACCGCGTCGAGAATCCTGAGCTCCATGCCGTTTTCGCGCGCGGTCTGGCGCAGCGCGCTGACGTCCTTCGGAAAACAG
This sequence comes from Burkholderiales bacterium, assembly GCA_035524795.1. Classification (GTDB taxonomy): domain Bacteria; phylum Pseudomonadota; class Gammaproteobacteria; order Burkholderiales; family SG8-41; genus DATKOF01. The sequence continues at coordinate 19,820 of DATKOF010000026.1, read as the reverse complement.
GCGCCGCCGTAGCCGCAACCGGCATACAGGAAATGGTAGCCGATGCGCGCATCGGAGCCGATGCCCTGCCGCACGTGCTCGATGTCAGCGTTCAGCTTTTCGGCCAGGTTGGCAAGCTCGTTCATGAATGAGATGCGCGTCGCCAGCATCGCGTTCGCCGCGTACTTGGTCAGTTCCGCCGACGGAATATCCATCACGATCATGCGTTCATGGTTGCGCTGGATCGGCGCGTAGATCGCGCGCATGATCTGCGTCGCGCGCTCGTCCGCGGCGCCGATCACGATGCGATCGGGACGCATGAAGTCCTCGACTGCCGCGCCCTCTTTCAGGAATTCCGGGTTCGACACCACGCTGAAATCGATGCTCCTGCCGCGGTGCGCCAGTTCTTCGGCAATGACGGCGCGCACCTTTTCCGCAGTGCCGACCGGCACCGTGGACTTGTCGACGACCAGCCGGTAATCCTCCATGTGGCGGCCGATGCCGCGCGCCGCCGCCAGCACATGCTGAAGGTCGGCCGCGCCGTCGCCGTCGGCCGGCGTGCCGACCGCGATGAACTGCACCTGGCCGTGGGCGACGCTGTCCGCGACCGAGGTCGTGAAATGCAGACGGCCTGCCGCGCTGTTGCGGCTCACCAGCGGCTGCAATCCCGGCTCATAGATCGGGATTTCGCCGCGTTTCAGCATGGCGATTTTTTCCGCATCGAGATCGAGACACATGACGTCATTGCCGAGTTCGGCAAGACACGCCCCGGAAACCAGCCCGACATAGCCGGTGCCGATGATGGTGATCTTCAAATGCCGCTCCCTCCGGACCCAATGTCACGGTTGATGATGTCGAGTACCGCCGCCGGATCGGCGGCCTGCGTGACCGGGCGGCCGATGACCAGATAATCGGCGCCGGCGGCGACTGCCGCCGCCGGGGTCGTCACGCGCCGCTGGTCGTCGCGCGCGTTCTCCGGCAGGCGGATCCCCGGCGTAACCAGAAGGAATCGCTCCCCGCACTGGCGCCGCAGCAGCGGCGCCTCCTGCGCCGAGCACACCACGCCGTCGAGTCCGCTCGCCTGCGCAAGGCCGGCCAGCCTGACCACGGCATCCGGAACCGGGCCCGCAACGCCGACCGCACGCAGGTCGTCGTCGGCAAGACTGGTCAACACGGTGACCGCGACCAGCAGCGGCCGTCGATCACGCGCTGCGGCGACCGCATCACGCGCCGCTTCCAGCATCGCACGGCCGCCGAGCGCGTGGACGTTGAGCATCCACACGCCGAGCGCCGCCGCTGCGCGGCAGGCGCCGGCCACGGTGTTCGGAATATCGTGAAATTTCAAGTCCAGGAAAACATCAAAACCGCGTGCGGCGAGTTTTTCCACCAGCGCCGGGCCGGCCGCGGTGAACAGCTCCTTGCCGACCTTGAGCCGGCAGGCCCGTGGCGACAGCCGCGCCGCCAGCGCAAGCGCGGCGTCGGGCGCAAGATCGAGCGCGACGATTACGCGCGGGCTGCGGGCGCTCATGCCGGCAGCTCCTTTTCCTCGGTGCGGCGCGGCGCATAGGTCTCCCACTCGCCGCATGCCGGGCAATGCCAGTAGAACTGGCGCGCGCGGAAACCGCAGTTGTCGCAGCGGTACATCTCGAGGCTGCGGGTGTGCTGGTGCACCAGTTGCTTGACCAGTTCGAGGTCGTGCCGGCGCGGCAGCGGCGTGTCGAGCAGTTGCGCTTCGAGCAGTTTGTCGAGTCCGAGCAGCGTCGGCATGCGGCGCATCTCGTCGCGCACCAGCTGATAAGCCGCTTCCGCACCCTGCCGCTCGAGCACGCACCCGAACACCACGTTAAGTATGTCGAGTGACGGATACTTGGCGAGAAAACCGCGCAGCAGGTTGAGCCCCTCGTCGACCCTGCCAAGGCGCTGGTAGGCGCCGAGCAGGCGGCCGGCGGTCAATGCCAGGTACGCAGGGTTCTGGTTTTCGACGCGCTTCCATGCCTCGATCGCGGCCGTCGCATTGCCCAGCGCCAGCTCGAGATCGCCCAGCAGCAGGTTGGCGCGCACGCACAGACGGTGATGCGCAAGCGCCTGCGCCAGATGCGGGCGCGCGGCATCGGGACGCGACTCCATGATTTCGCGGCTCGCCATCTCGCAGTAGAAATTGGCGATTTCCTTCTGGTACGAACGTCCGGTCACGCTCTCCAGTTGCTGGGCGGTGTCGATCGCCTTGTGCCAGTCCTTCTCCTGCTCATAGATGCCGAGCAGGTATTTGAGGGCTGACTCCTGGTAAGTCGTCCCTTTCAGTTTCGCGAACAACTCCTCGGCACGGTCGAGCAGCCCCGCTTTCAGGTAGTCCTGCGCCAATTCATAGAGCGCCTCGAGCTTCTGTTCCTGCGCCAGATCGTCGCGCTCGACCAGGTTCTGGTGCATGCGGATCGCGCGCTCGATCTCACCGCGCCGGCGGAACAGCGAACCGAGCGCGAAATGCAGCTCGATCGTCTGCGGGTTGACCTTGACCACCTCGATGAACGCTTCGATCGCCTTGTCCGGCTGCTCATTGAGCAGAAAATTGAGTCCCTTGAAGTACGACGTCGGCAGCGCGCGCGACTCCAGCAGCAACTGCCGGATGTCGATGCGCGCAGCAAGCCAGCCGAGGGCGAAAAATAACGGCAACGCGAGCAGCCACCAGTATTCGATCTGCATCCGTGTCCGCCCGCTATCCCCGCGCCGCCATGGCCGGCCCGATCACGACAGGCCGCCGGCGCGCGCAAAAAAGCGGCATGATCTTTCGACGATGCCGCATCATCAACCCGTCAACCCGGACCGCGATTATTTCTTGAAGTCAACGCGCTCGCGCAATTCCTTCCCGGCCTTAAAATGCGGTACGTATTTTTCCGGTACCTGCACTTTTTCCCCCGACTTCGGGTTGCGGCCGACGCGCGGCGGACGATGGTTGAGGCCGAAACTGCCGAAGCCGCGGATTTCGATGCGCTGGCCTTCGGCCAGATTCTTCGACATCGCGTCGAGTATCATCTTGACCGCCAGCTCCGCGTCCTTCGCCACCAGTTGCGGATGGCGTATCGCGAGTTTCGCAATCAGCTCGGATTTGGTCATGACGTTTACTGCTCGGTATTGGTCACGCCCAGCTTGGCCTTGAGCAGCGCTCCCAGATTGGTGGTGCCGGCGTTGGCCGGTTTTTCCGAGGCGATTTTCTGCATCGTCGCGTTTTCCTCTGCCACGTCCTTGGCCTTCACCGACAGATTGACGGTGCGGTTCTTGCGGTCGATGTTGATGATCATCGCCGATACCGTATCGCCTTCCTTGAGATGGGTGCGGACGTCCTCAACCCGCTCGCGCGAAACCTCCGACGCGCGCAGATAGCCTTCGACGTCGTTGTCGAGCACCACCACCGCGCCCTTGGTGTCGACCGATTTGACCACTCCCCTGACGACGCTGCCTTTCTCGTGCGTCGCAACGAAAGCGGTGAACGGATCGCCCTCGATCTGCTTGACGCCGAGCGAGATGCGCTCGCGTTCGACGTCGATCGACAGCACCACCGCCTCGATCTCATCGCCTTTCTTGTATTTGCGCACCGCCTCTTCGCCGGGCATGCTCCACGACAGGTCGGACAGGTGCACCAGGCCGTCGATGTTGCCGGGCAGGCCGACGAACACGCCGAAGTCGGTGATCGACTTGATCTGCCCCTTCACGCGATCGCCCTTCTTGTGGTTCATCGCGAACTCTTCCCACGGATTCGGCTGGCACTGCTTCATGCCGAGTGAAATGCGGCGGCGGTCCTCGTCGATCTCGAGCACCATCACCTCCACTTCGTCGCCCAGCGATACCACCTTGGCGGGATGCACGTTCTTGTTGGTCCAGTCCATTTCCGAGACGTGCACCAGCCCTTCGATGCCGGGTTCGATCTCGACGAACGCGCCGTAATCGGTCAGGTTGCTGACCTTGCCGAACAGCCGCGTGCCCTGCGGGTAACGGCGCGCGAGACCGACCCACGGGTCTTCGCCGAGCTGCTTGAGCCCCAGCGAGACGCGGTTTTTTTCCTGGTCGAACTTGAGCACCTTGGCCTCGACTTCGTCGCCGACCGCCAGCACTTCCGACGGATGCTTGATGCGGCGCCACGCGAGGTCGGTGATGTGCAACAGGCCGTCGATGCCGCCGAGGTCGACGAACGCGCCGTAATCGGTGATGTTCTTGATAACGCCTTTGACGACCGCGCCCTCCTGCAGGTTGGCCATCAACGCCTGACGCTCCGCGCCCTGCGACGCTTCGAGCACCGCGCGCCGCGACACCACGACGTTGTTGCGCTTGCGGTCGAGCTTGATCACCTTGAACTCGAGGCTCTTGCCCTCGTAGGGAGCGGTGTCCTTGACCGGACGCACGTCGACCAGCGACCCCGGCAGGAAGGCGCGGATGCCATTGACCATCACGGTCAGACCGCCCTTGACCTTGCCGCTGACCAGCCCCTCGACCAGGGTGCCGTTTTCGAGCGCCTGTTCGAGGTCGTGCCACGCCGCCAGCCGTTTCGCCTTGTCGCGCGACAGGCGCGTTTCACCGAATCCGTCCTCCAGCGCATCGATTGCGACCTGCACGAAATCGCCCGGCTTGACCTCGATTTCGCCGCGGTCATTGCGGAATTCTTCGGCGGGAATGTAGCTTTCCGACTTCAGGCCGGCATTCACCACCACATGATTGGCATCTACGCGGATGATCTCGGCGGTAATCACTTCGCCGACCCGCATTTCCTTGCGCGCCAGGCTCTCTTCGAACAGCGTCGCGAAATTTTCACCCGTTCCGGCCTGGGAAACCGTATTCATCGTCTGCAAAATATAAAAATCCGAAAGTCCCTTTTTCAAGGGGTTGGTTGATCAAACGCCGTGAGCCTGGCGACTCACGGCAACCGTTTCAGCGCAGCGTAACGCGCCAGTACTTGCGCCACCACCGTGGCTACCGGCACCGAAGTGGTATCCAGCAGTTCAGCGTCCGCGCTTTTCTGCAGCGGCGCCGCTGCCCGCGCGCTGTCGCGCGTATCGCGTTGCCGGATATCCTGCAAAAGGGCGGACATATTAGCATCCAATCCTTTTTCCTTCAACTGGTTATAGCGCCGTTGCGCGCGCTCCCCGGCGCTCGCGGTCAGGTAAATTTTGAGAACGGCGTCCGGGAACACCACCGTTCCCATGTCGCGACCTTCGGCGACCAGTCCCGGCGGCTGACGAAAAGCGCGCTGGCGCTCGAACAGCGCACGCCGTACCGCCGGCAGCGCGGCGATCGCCGAGGCGGCGGCGCCGACCGTTTCCGTGCGTATCTGGTCGGTGACATCCTTGTGGTCGAGGCAGAACTTCTCACCGGAATACGCGATGTCGAGCGCGCCCGCGATGCACGCCAGCGCCGGCTCATCGTCCAGTGCAGTCGACCGTTGCAGCGCCGCGAGCGCAGCCAGACGATACAGCGCGCCGCTGTCCAGGCAATGGAAACCGAGGCGCTGCGCGACCTGCCTTGCGATCGTGCCCTTGCCCGACGCCGACGGCCCGTCAATCGCGATTACCGGAGGCAGTGCGTCCGCCAATCTCAATGCTCCGTAATGGCGGCCAAAACGTCGAAATACTCCGGAAAGGTCTTGGCCACGCATTCCGGGTCGTTGATGCGGACCGCAACACCGCCCAGCGCCGCCAGCGCAAAACACATCGCGATCCGGTGGTCGCCGTAGGTGTCGATGGTCGCGGCGCGCAGCGCTGCCGGCGGCGTGATGCGCAGCCAGTCAGCACCCGTCTCGACCTGCGCGCCAAGCTTGCGCAGCTCGGCCGCCATCGCCGCGATGCGGTCGGTCTCCTTGACGCGCCAGCTGCCGATGTTGCGCAGCGTGCTCGGCCCGTTGGCAAACAGCGCGCACACCGCGGCCGTCATCGCCGCGTCGGGAATATGGTTGAAATCGGCATCAAACGCCTTGAGCCCGCCTGCGCGCTGCGCTGCCTCTCCCGCCGACGCCTCGATCCAGTTTTCACCGATGTCGATCCGCGCGCCCATCGCGCGCAACGTATCGGCGAACTGCACGTCGCCCTGGATGCTGTCGCGCCCGACACCGGCGACACGCACCGGACCGCCGCCGTGCAGGCCGCTGATCGCGCCCGCCGCCAGAAAATACGAGGCCGCGGAGGCGTCGCCTTCGACCCGGATTTCACCGGGGCTGCGATAACGTGATGCGGGCACCGCGAAAATATCGCCCTCTCCCTTCACCTCGACGCCGAAGCGCCGCATCGCATTCAGCGTGATTTCTATGTAAGGCCGGGAGATCAATCCGCCCTCGACTGCGATCGTCACCGCGCGCCCGGTCAGCGGCGCCGCCAGCAGCAACGCCGTCAGGAACTGGCTCGACACGTTGCCGCGCACCGATACGCGCGACTGCGCACTCGGCGCGGCGGGCCGGATGCGCAGCGGCGGATAGCCGGGCGTCGCCGTGTATTCGATGCGCGCGCCCAACTGCGCGAGCGCCTCCACCAGATCGCCGATCGGCCGCTCGTGCATACGCGGCACGCCCGATACCCGGTAATCGCCGTCGGACAGCGCCAATACCGCCGTCAGTGGACGCAACGCGGTGCCGGCGTTACCGAGGAAAAGATCGGCCTGCTTGACCGAAAACGTGAATGGGGAGACGGCGGTGCCCACGCCATGCACGCGCAGCGTTTGCGCGCCTTCGATATCGACGCGCACACCGAGCGCGCGCAGCGCCCCGACCATCACGCGCGTGTCGTCGGCGTCCAGCACGTCGCGCAGCACGGTTGCGCCTTCCGCCAGCGCCGCCAGCAACAGCATGCGGTTGGTGATGCTTTTCGATCCCGGCAGCCTGACCGTTCCGGCCACCCGCCGTATCGGAGCGAGATCGAGATATTCCAAGGGAATTCCCGTCGATTCTTATTTTTCTTTCAGCCAGCGGCGGCGCGCTTCGCGCGCGCGCGTAAAGCGCGCTTCAAGGCCGGCGCCATCGCCAACGGCGATCAGGTCGCGCAACGTCCGCGTTTCCTGCAGGTAGGCGTCGAGCGCCGGCAGCACCGCGCCGCGGTTCGCCAGCACGATGTCGCGCCACATTTCGGGCGAACTGGCGGCGATCCGCGACATGTCGCGGAACCCGCCGCCGCTGTGGCCGAACAGCGTCCTGGCATCGGGCTGATCAGCGATCTGCCCGACCAGTGCGAACGACACCAGATGCGGCAGGTGGCTGATCAGCGCAAACACACGGTCGTGTTCCGCGGCGGACATTTTGAAAACGCGCGCGCCGATGTTGCGCCACGCCGCAGCCACCACGCGCAGTGCGCGCGCATCGGTTTCCGGTTCCGGCGTCACAATCAGACTTCGCCCCGCGTAAAGTCCGGCAAATGCGGCGCGCGCGCCGCTGTTCTCGGTGCCGGCGACCGGATGCGCCGGCACGAAACGCGCAAAGGCCGGGCCGAGCGCGGCGCGCGCCGCGGCGATCACATCCTGCTTGGTGCTGCCGGCATCGGTGAGAACGGTGCGTGCCCCGAGATGCGGCGCGATTCGTGTCAGCACTGCCGCCATCTGGCCCGCCGGCACCGCCAGCAGCACGAGGTCGGCATCCGCCACTGCCGCCGCGTCATCGGTTGCGATTTCGTCGATGATGCGCAGCCGGCGCGCCGTCAGTAGATTGGCGCGGCTGCGGCCGACGCCGACGACACGGCCGACGGCCCTGCGCTTTTTCAGAGCCAGCGCGAACGAGCCGCCGATCAGTCCGACACCGATCACCGCCAGTTTGCCGATTTTTTTCATGGGAGATAAGACGAATGAACCGCGGAGACGCGGAGACGCGGAGAAAACCGGAAAAACGTCAAGATTGAAAGAATTCGTACGTCAGGCAGGGTGTTCTCTGCGTCCTTGCGCCTCTGCGGTAAAAAAATCATCACAACACCTGCGCGAGGGTTTCCAGGAAGCGCGCATTCTCGGCTTCCAGCCCGATGCTGACGCGCAGATAATCGGGCATGCCGTAGCCGGCGATCGGCCGCACGATGACGCCCTGCCGCAGCAGTAGCTGGAACACGCCGGCGGCGTCCTGCACGCGAAAGCTGACGAAATTGGCGAACGAGGGAATGTAATCGAGGCCGAGCCGTTGCAGTCCATGCGTGATCTGCCGCATGCCGGCCTGATTCATTTCGAAGGTACGGCGCACGAATTCGTAGTCGTCGAGCGCCGCCGCCGCAGCGGCCAGCGCGAGGCTGTTGACGTTGAACGGCTGGCGTACGCGGTTCATCAGGTCGGCGACGCCAGCCTGTGCCAGCGCATAGCCGATGCGCAGGCCGGCCAGCCCGTAAGCCTTGGAGAAAGTGCGTGTGACGATCAGGTTCGGAAAACGCTCAAGCCAGGCGATGCTGTCGGACCGCGACGCGTCAGGCAGGTACTCACAGTAGGCCTCGTCGAGCACCGCGATCACGTCGCCGCGTAACGCGCGCAGGAACGCCAGCAATTCCGCGCCGCCAAGCAGGGTGCCGGTCGGATTGTTCGGATTGGCGATGAACACGATGCGCGTGCGCGGCGTCACCGCGCGCAGCATCGCATGGAGGTCGTGGCCGAAATCGCGCGCCGGCGCCTCGATCCCGGTCGCGCCTGCGGCCTGCGTCACCAGCGGATAGACCGCGAACGCATGCTGCGCGTAAATCGCCTCGGCCCCCGGCGCCAGAAACACGCGCGCCGCGAGTTCAAGCATGTCATTGGAGCCGTTGCCGAGCACGATCTGAGCCGGCGCGACGCCGTGCCGTTGCGCCAGTGCGGCTTTCAGTTCAAAACCGCTGCCGTCGGGATAACGCGCGACTTCGGTCAGCGCCCGCTCGACCGCCCGCAGCGCACGCGGACTTGCGCCAAGCGGGTTTTCGTTCGAGGCGAGTTTGATGATGGTCGCGGGATCGAGCCCGAGTTCGCGCGCGAGCTCGGCGATCGGTTTGCCCGGCTGGTACGGCGCGATTGCGCGCACATAGGCTGGCGCAAGCTCGCAAACGTCGGCGGCGCGGTTGACGGCGGTCAGGACTGGCATGGCAACGCGTGCTTCAGACGGCTCCCGCCGGATACGAACCGAGATTTTTCAGGAACGCCGCCTTCGCGCCGAGGGATTTCAGCGCCTGCGCGACGCGGGGATCCTGCTGGTGACCTTCGACATCGACGTAAAACACGTATTCCCAGCGGCCGGTGCGCGCCGGCCGCGATTCGAAACGCGTCATGCTGACGCCGTGCCTGGCCAGCGGCGTCAGCAGCGCGTGCACCGCGCCCGGCGCGTTGCGCGCGGACAGCACCAGCGACGTCTTGTCCCGCCCTGAACGGCCGGCATCGTGCGTCGCGATCGCCAGAAAGCGCGTGGTGTTCTGCGGTTCATCCTCGATGTTGGCGGCGATGACTTTCAATCCATGCACTTCGGCCGCCGTTCTGCTCGCGATCGCCGCCGCCGCCGCGTCGCGCGCCGCAAGGCGCGCGGCCTCGGAGTTGCTGACCTCCGGAATCTGCTTCGCGCCGGGCAGATAGCGGTACAGCCATTCGTGGCACTGCGCGAGGCTCTGGCTGTGCGACAGCACCTTTTTTATCTGTTTGAGCCTGCCGCTTCTGCTCATCAGGCACTGATGCACCGGCAGCAGGATTTCGCCGCAGATCCTGAGCGGCGTCGCCAGCAACAGATCGTGGGTGCGGCCGATGCTGCCTTCGGTCGAATTCTCGATCGGCACCACGCCGTAGCCGGCACGGCCGGTCTCGACCGCGCGGAACACTTCGTCAATCGAAGCGCACGGCAGGCGCTGGAAATCGCCGCCGAACTGCTTCAGCGCCGCCTCTTCGCTGAAAGTGCCCTGCGGCCCGAGATAGGCGACGCGAATGCCGTCTTCGAGCGCGCGGCACGCCGACATGATTTCGGTATAGAGCCGGCTCAGTGCCTGCGACGACAGCGGACCGCGATTGCACGCCATGAGCCGCCGCAGCACCTGCGCCTCGCGCTCCGGCCGGTAGACGGCGCCGCGCTTGGCGCGACCGATGTCCTGCGCCAGCGCCGCGCGCTGGTTGAGCAGTTCGACGAGGCGGTCATCGAGAGCGTCAATGCGGTCGCGGATCTTTTTGAGTTCGTCGCTCAAGGCTGGAGCCACCGATGCACGTGGATAAACATGGATATTAAATCAATCCGACACGTGGCGCAGCGACGGCACCACGTATGGCCACCCGTGTTTCCGCCGCAGGCCTACTCGGCCGGCAGATAATGCACGGCGAGCACGCCCTTGATCGCGGCGATATGGTCAATCACGGCGGACGGCACCGCGCTGTCGACATCGACCAGCGTGTACGCCATTTCGCCCTTCGACTTGTTCAGCATGTTGTGGATATTGAGCCCGGCGGCGGCCATCGCAGTCGAAATCTGGCCGAGCATGTTCGGCACGTTGCTGTTGGCGATGCTGACGCGGTACGGCGATTCGCGCGGCATCGCGACGTCGGGAAAATTGACCGCGTTGCGGATGTTGCCGTGCTCGAGATAATCGCGCACCTGGTCGACCACCATGATCGCGCAGTTGTCCTCGGCTTCGCGCGTCGACGCGCCGAGGTGCGGCAGCGCGACCACGCCCGGCCGGCCGAGCAGTTTCTGCGCGGGAAAATCGCAGACGTAGTATCTGATCTGCCCCGAAGCCAGCCCTTCGAGCACCGCGTCGTTGTCGACGATGCCTTCGCGCGCGAAGTTGAGCAGCACCGCGCCGGGCTTCAGCAGTTTGACGCGTTCGCGCGAAATCAGGCCGCGCGTCGCCTCGACCAGCGGCACGTGCAGCGTCACGAAATCGGAGGCTTTCAGCACTTCCTCGATCGAGTGCGCGCGCTTCACCTGCGACGGCAGGCTCCACGCCGACTCGACCGTGATGTGCGGATCGAAACCGAGCACGTCCATGCCGAGCTTGATCGCGCTGTCGGCGACCAGGCTGCCGATCTTGCCGAGGCCGATCACGCCCAGCGTCTGGCGCGGCAGTTCGACGCCGGCAAACCGCTTCTTGCCGTCCTCGACCTGCTTGTTCAGCGTTTCATCGTCACCCGCCAGTTTGCCCACGAACTGCGTCGCCGCCAGCAGGTTGCGCGCCGCGATCAGCATGCCGGCGATCACCAGTTCCTTGACCGCGTTGGCGTTGGCGCCCGGCGCGTTGAACACCGGCACGCCGCGCGCGCTCATCTGCTTGACCGGAATATTGTTGGTGCCGGCGCCGGCGCGGCCGATCGCCCTGATCTGCGGCGCGATCTCCATCGCGTGCATATCGGCCGAACGCACCAGGATCGCGTCGGGCGCGCCGATTTTGGAACCGGCCTCATAGCGTTCGCCAGGGAAGCGTTGCAGCCCCACCTGCGCGATGTTGTTGAGCGTCAATATCTGAAATTTTTTCGCCATGATCAACCGTGCTTCGCCGCAAAGTCACGCATGAACCCGACCAGCGCCTTGACGCCCTCGACCGGCATCGCGTTGTAGATCGACGCGCGCATGCCGCCGACCAGGCGATGGCCTTTCAATTGTACCAGCCCGCGCTGCTTGGCCTGCTTCAGGAACTCCTCGTCGAGCGCCTCGTCCTTGAGCCGGAACGGCACGTTCATCAACGAGCGGTCGGCCGGCGCCACCGGCGAGCTGTAGAAATCGCTGCCCTCGATGAAGTCGTAAAGCAGCCCGGCCTTGGCGCGGTTCAGTTCCTCCATCTTCTTGAGCCCGCCCAGTTTCTTCAGCCACTGGAACACCAGCCCGGCGATGTAGATCGCGTAGGTCGGCGGCGTGTTGTACATCGAACCGTTGTCGGCCTGGATTTTGTAATCGACGACCGCGGGCGTCGCCGGCGCCGCCTTGCCGAGCAGATCCTCATGCACGATCACGATCGCCAGCCCCGCCGGCCCGATGTTCTTCTGCGCGCCGGCGTAGATCAGCCCGTAGCGCGCGACATCGACCGGCCGCGACAGGATGTGCGACGACATGTCGGCGACCAGCGGCACGCTGCCGGTGTCCGGCACCCAGTGGAACTCGACACCGCCGATCGTCTCGTTCGACGTGTAATGCACGTAGGCGGCGTCGGGATCGAGCTTCCAGGCGGACTGCGCGGGCGCATAGCTGTAGTTTTTGTCCTCGGACGACGCGGCGACGTTGACCTTGCAGTACTTTTTGGCCTCCTTGATCGCCTTCTGCGACCACTCGCCGGTGTTCACATAGTCGGCCGACGCCTTGCCGTGCAGCAGATTGAGCGGCACCGCCGCGAACTGCAGCGTCGCGCCGCCGTGCAGGAACAGCACCTTATAGTCCGAGGGTATCGCGAGCAGTTCGCGCAGGTCGGCCTCCGCCTGCGTGATGATCTCGCCGTACTCCTTGCCGCGGTGGCTCATTTCCATCACCGACATGCCGCTGCCGTGCCAGTCGAGCATTTCCTCGGCCGCCTGCTTGAGCACCGGTTCCGGCAGCACGGCGGGACCGGCGCTGAAATTGTAGATACGGGACACGGTCACTGTTCTCCTTCTCCGTCGTCAGTTTCGACAATTTTCTCGAGGCCGGCAAGTTTTTCGCCTTCATCCAGGTTGATCAGGCGCACGCCCTGCGTCGCGCGCCCCATGTCGCGGATTTCGGCGATGCGGGTGCGGATCAACACGCCGCCGGTCGTGATCAGCATGATCTCGTCGTCGTCGGCGACGATCTGCGCTGCGACCAGCTTGCCGTTGCGCTCGCTGGTCGCGATCGCGATCATGCCCTGCGTGCCGCGACCGTGCTTCGTGTAGTCGCCGATCGGCGTGCGCTTGCCGTAGCCGTTCTCGGTCGCGGTCAGCACCGAGGTTTTTTCGTCGGCCGATGTCAGCAGCGAAATCACGCGCGCGCTACCGGGCAGCTTCATCCCGCGCACGCCGGCCGCGTTGCGTCCCATCGCGCGCACTTCGCCCTCGGTGAAGCGCAGCGCCTTGCCGGCGTCGGAGAACAGCATGATGTCCTGCCTGCCGTCGGTCAGCGCGGCGCCGATCAGGTAGTCGCCGTCGTCGAGGTTGACCGCGATGATGCCCTTGTTCATCGGCCGCGAGAATGCCGACAGCGCGGTCTTCTTGACGGTGCCGTTGGCGGTCGCCATGAACACGAAATGGTTGTCGTCGAACTCGGACACCGGCAGCACCGCGGTGATCTTCTCGTGCTCCATCAGCGGCACCAGGTTGATGATCGGCTTGCCGCGCGACGCGCGGCTGCCCTGCGGCACTTCGTAGACCTTGAGCCAGTAGACGCGGCCGCGGTTCGAGAAGCACAGGATGTAGTCGTGGGTGTTGGCGATGAACAGCTTCTCGACGAAATCGTCTTCCTTGGTGGCCGTCGCCTGCTTGCCGCGCCCGCCGCGCTTCTGCGCCCGGTAATCGGCGACCGGCTGCGACTTCATGTAGCCGCCGTGCGACAGCGTGACCACCACGTCCTCCGCTGCGATCAGGTCCTCCATGCTGAGGTCCTGCGTATGCTCGACGATTTCGCTGCGCCGTTCGTCGCCGTACTGCTTCTTTATTTCGGCCAGCTCACCGCTGATGATTCCGGTCACGCGCGCCGGCCTGGCCAGGATGTCGAGCAGATCGACGATGGTGTCCATCACTTCCTTGTACTCGGAAACGATCTTGTCCTGTTCGAGCCCGGTCAGCCGCTGCAGCTGCATTTCGAGGATGCGTTGCGCCTGCGCGTCGGACAGTCTGTAGCCCGCCTTCTGCAGGCCGAATTCCGGCGCCAGCCCCTGCGGACGCGCCGCCGCCGGATCGACGCGCGCCAGCATCTCCTCGACCAGCTTCGAGCGCCACAGCCGCGCCATCAGTTTTTCCCTGGCCTCGGCCGGCGTCTTCGCGGCCTTGATCAGCGCGATCACTTCGTCGACGTTGGACAGCGCGACCGCGAGGCCCTCCAGGATATGGCCGCGTTCGCGCGCCTTCTTCAGTTCGAACACGGTGCGCCGCGTCACTACTTCGCGGCGGTGGCGCAGGAACGCCTCCAGCATCTGCTTCAGGTTCAGCAGGCGCGGCTGGCCATCCACCAGCGCCACCATGTTGACGCCGAAGCTGTCCTGCATCTGGGTTTCTTTGTAGAGATTGTTGAGCACGATCTCGGCGACCTCGCCGCGCTTCAGTTCGATCACCGCGCGCATCCCCGATTTGTCCGACTCATCGCGGATCTCGGCGATGCCTTCGAGCCGCTTGTCGCGCACCAGATCGCCGATCTTCATCAGCAGGCTCGCCTTGTTGACCTGGTACGGCAGTTCGTCGATCACGATCGCCTGGCGGTTGCCCTTCTCCATGTCCTCGACGTGCACGCGCGCGCGCATCACGACGCGGCCGCGCCCGCTGCGCAGCGCTTCCTTGACACCTGACGTGCCGTAGATGATGCCGCGCGTCGGAAAATCCGGCGCCGGCACGATCTTGATCAGTTCCTCGATGCCGGTGTCCGGATTTTTCAGCAGTGTCTGACAGGCATCAATGACCTCGCTCAGGTTGTGCGGCGGAATGTTGGTCGCCATGCCGACCGCGATACCCGACGAGCCGTTGATCAGCAGGTTCGGGATTTTCGACGGCAGTATCAGCGGCTCGCGCTCGGAGCCGTCGTAGTTCGGCCCGAAGTCGACGGTTTCCCGGTCGAGGTCGTCGAGCAGTTCGTGCGCGATGCGCGCCATCCGGATTTCGGTGTAACGCATCGCCGCCGCGTTGTCGCCGTCGACCGAACCGAAATTACCCTGGCCGTCGATCAGCGGATAGCGCAGCGAAAAATCCTGCGCCATGCGCACGATGGTGTCATAGACCGCGGTGTCGCCGTGCGGATGGTACTTGCCGATCACGTCGCCGACGATGCGCGCCGACTTCTTGTAGGCGCGGTTCCAGTCGTTGGACAGTTCGTGCATCGCGAACAGCACGCGGCGGTGCACCGGCTTCAGGCCGTCGCGCACGTCGGGCAGCGCGCGGCCGACGATCACGCTCATCGCGTAATCGAGATAGGAACGGCGCATTTCTTCTTCGAGACTGACCGGGACGGTTTCTTTGGCGAATTGATCCATGCAGGCGGGAGAGTGGCTGAGTCGGTGGAGTGTGGTGTCGGTTAAAAATGCATCTTCTAAACCTCAAGATTTTATCATGCCGGAACACCGCGAGTCGTCTTTCCGGGCCCCCTCGACGGCACCGGCGCCGGACCGCTTCAGGCATAATTCGCGAACCTTGCCATGACCCCGACCGTCGCCGACACCCTGATCGCCGCGCGCTGGATACTGCCGGTCGAGCCGGCGCGCGCCGTACTCGCCGACCACGCCGTCGTCATCGACGGCGGCCGCATCGCGGCGCTGCTGCCGGTGGCCGAGGCGCGCGCCCGCTACCGGCCGCGGCGCGAGGTCGTCCTCGACGATCACGTGCTGCTGCCGGGTCTGATCAACCTGCATACCCACGCCGCGATGACGCTGCTGCGCGGGCTCGCCGACGACCTCGCGCTGATGGACTGGCTCAACCATCACATCTGGCCGGCCGAAGCGAAGCACGTCTCGGAATCGTTCGTCCACGACGGCGCGCTGCTGGCGTGCGCCGAAATGCTGCGCGGCGGCGTCACCTGCTTCAACGACATGTATTTCTTCCCGGGCGCGGCGGCGCGCGCCGCGCTGGCCGCCGGAATGCGCAGCGCGGTCGGCATCATCGTGATCGAATTTCCGACCGCCTGGGCGTCCGATGCGCAGGACTATCTCGACAAGGGCCTTGCGGTGCGCGACGAATTGATGCATGAGCCGCTGCTGTCGTTCTGCTTCGCGCCGCACGCGCCGTACACGGTCAATGACAGAAGCCTGACGCAGATTGCGACCTACGCTGCCGAACTCGACCTGCCGGTGCACATGCACGTGCATGAAACGCGCGATGAAATCGGGCACAGCCTCAAGCAATACAATATGCGGCCGCTGCAGCGGCTGGCCGGCCTCGGCCTCGTCAACCCGGGATTGATCGCGGTACACGGCGCGCATCTCGATACCGCCGAAATCGAACTGCTGGCGCAGAACGGCTGCCATGTCGCGCACTGCCCGTCGTCGAATCTCAAATTGGCGAGCGGAATCGCGCCGGTCGCGGCGCTGCTGAAAGCAGGCGTCAACGTCGGGCTCGGCACCGACGGCGCCGCCAGCAACAACCGGCTCGATCTGCTCGAAGAAATGCGGCTCGCCGCGCTGCTCGCAAAAGTCGGCAATGCGAACACCGGCGGCGACCCGACTACGCTGCCGGCGTGGCAGGCGCTGGAAGCGGCGACGCTGAATGCGGCGCGCGCACTCGGTCTCGACGCGCGGATCGGCTCGCTCAAGCCCGGCAAATGCGCCGACCTCGCCGCGGTGCGGCTGTCCGATCTCGAACTCGCGCCGTGCTACGATGTCGCTTCGCACCTGGTATATGCCGCCGGCCGCGAGCACGTGACCCACGTCTGGGTCGATGGCAAGTTGCTGATGGAAGAGCGCAATCTGCTGACGCTGGATGCGCAGGAACTGCGCGCCAAAGCCGCGTTCTGGCGCAACCGTATTCGTGATTCAGATTCCTGAAACCGCAGATGAACACAGATAAACGCAGATAAAATTTCAAATGGATTGCAGCAAAGATCGCAGGGTGCCCGAAGATCCATTGAATGAGTCTGTCTGGAGTTTCTCCGTGTTCTCGGCGCCCTCTGTGGCTTTCCGTTTTTTCATCTGCGGTTAATCAATTGTTATGACCTCCGCCAACATCGATCCCGCCGAGCTGTCCAAATTCAGCGCGTCGGCGCACCACTGGTGGGACCCTGACAGCAAACTGTACGGTCCGCTGCATGCGATCAATCCGCTGCGGCTCGATTTCATCGACCGCCGCGCGGCGCTCGCGGGCAAGAACGCGCTCGATGTCGGCTGCGGCGGTGGCATTCTCGCCGAAGGCATGGCCGGACGCGGTGCGCGCGTGACCGGCATCGACCTGTCGGAAGCGGCGCTCGAAATCGCGAAACTGCATCTGCTCGAAAGCGGCCGCGAGGTCGCCTACCGTCACATCGCGGCCGAAGACCTTGCGATGGAAGCGACCGGCCGCTTCGATGTCGTGACCTGCCTCGAACTACTCGAACACGTGCCCGATCCGGCAAGCACGGTGCGCGCCTGCGCGGCGCTTGCCAGACCCGGCGGCCATGTGTTCTTTTCGACGATCAACCGCAATCCCAAGGCCTACGCGCTGGCGGTGATCGGCGCCGAGTACCTGCTGGGTCTGCTGCCGCGCGGCACCCACCGCTACGAAAAATTCATCAAGCCGTCCGAGCTTGCCGCGTGGTGCCGCAGCGCCGGCCTTGAGGTCGGAGGCATCGCCGGCATGACCTACAACCCGCTGACGCGGATCTACGCGCTCGGCGCCGACAGCGACGTCAACTATCTGCTTCACTGCGTGAAGGAAGGCAATTAGTCATCCGTAACCGACAAACCGTAGAATGAAGGAGGCAATATGGACCCGACCGGCACTTATCTCGCCGTTTTCCTCGGCAGCAAGACCAGCCAGAAAATGAAAGCCTGGAATGCGCTGTCCGAACCGGAACGGCAAAAGAAAC
The DNA here is from genome assembly GCA_035524795.1 of Burkholderiales bacterium. Taxonomy (GTDB): domain Bacteria; phylum Pseudomonadota; class Gammaproteobacteria; order Burkholderiales; family SG8-41; genus DATKOF01. The sequence continues at coordinate 2,272 of DATKOF010000026.1, read as the reverse complement.
AAAAGGAAGGCGTAGCCGCATGGAAAGCCTGGGCTGAAAAACACCAGGCCGCGATCGTCGCCATGGGCGGACCGCTCGGCAAGACGAAGCGGGTAACGTTGCGCGGCATCGAAGACGCCAGCAATGAAATGGGCGCCTACACGGTCGTTCGCGCGGATTCGCACGAGGCCGCCGCCCGATTGTTCGAGAATCATCCGCACTTCGCCATTTTTCCCGGCGAATCCGTGGAAGTGATGCCGGTGTTGACGATACCTGGCGCCTGAATCGTTCGCCCAACCGATTGCGGGGAAAATCACCGTGCCGCACACCGTTCGTCTGCATCGCGTTCTGGCCGCCCGGCCGGAAAAAGTCTATCGCGCATTCATCGAAGCGGATGCGCTGGCGAAATGGCTGCCGCCCGACGGTTTCACCTGCACCGTGCACCAGCTGGACGCGAAAGTCGGGGGCACGCACCGGGCATCGTTCCGCAATTTCACCACCGGCGCCAGCCATTCATTCAGCGGCAAATATCTGGAACTCGTTCCCGGTGAACGACTGCGCTACACCGACAAATTCGAAGATCCCGATCTGCCGGGCGAGATACAGGTGACGGTAACCCTCAAAAAGGTGCCGCTCGGCACCGAATTGAACATCGTGCAGGAAGGGTTGCCGGACGTCATTCCGCCGGAAGCCTGCTATCTCGGCTGGCAGGAGTCGCTGCGCAATCTGGCGCAACTGGTCGAGCCGGAAATCAACCAATAACAATATCTGACGCGGCTGGCTCTTTTCACTTCTCACCCTTCACTCTTCACGCATGTCAATCCAGGCCGTTCTGCTCGACCTCGACGGCACGCTCGCCGACACCGCACCCGACCTCGGCTACGCGCTGAACCAGGTGCGCGCGACGCGCAACCTGCCGCCGCTGCCGCTTTCTGAGACGCGGCCGGTCACTTCGAACGGCGTGCGCGGTCTGCTCAAGGTAGGCTTCGACATCACGCCCGAGCATGGCGACTATGCGGCGCTGAAGGATCAATTCCTGGAAATCTACACCGTCAATCTGTGCCGCGAGACGCGGCTGTTTCCAGGCATGGCCGAACTGCTGGCCGAACTCGAACAGCGCCGCGTGCCGTGGGGCGTCGTCACCAACAAGCCGCAGCGTTTCACCGAACCGCTGCTCGGGCAGCTCGGCGTGCGCGAGCGCGCCGCCTGCGTGATCAGCGGCGACAGCGTCGGCCACCTCAAGCCGCATCCGGCGCCGCTGCTGGCGGCGGCCACGACCATCGGCGTCGCGTCGCGCGACTGCCTCTACTTCGGCGACGATGCGCGCGACGTGGTGGCCGCACGCGCCGCCGGCATGCCGGTCGCGGTCGCGCGGTTCGGCTACCTGAACGGCGGCGCGCCGGAAACGTGGGGCGCCGACGCGCTGCTCGACCATCCGCTCGACCTGCTCGAACTGCTGTAATCGCACACGCGTTTCACCTTTCGCCCCTGCTCTGCTACCATCCGCCCCCTGCGCTTGAACTTAGCGCCGCCGACCGCATCTTATGCATTCGGGGGTGAACTTGGTTTCGACGTGGGTTACAAAGCGGTACAGGGCATACCGAGGGCCAGCGACCTCGTAAATACAACTGGAAACTACTAAACGCGAACGACGAGCGTTTTGCTCTAGCCGCTTAAACCCGGCTGGACGCTGCACTGATTTTCTGACGGGTCAGGCGGGGTAACCCGCAGCAGCGCCATACACATCAGATCGCGTTCCATCGGGTCACTTGGTGGGACGTTAAACTTAAGGTGACTCGCCGCATGCCAGCCTGCCGGTCGGCGTGCATGCGGCCAGACTAAATGACCAGGCTAAGTATGTAGAACTGGCTGTAGAGGACTTGCGGACGGGAGTTCGATCCTCCCCACCTCCACCACCTTCACAAAACAAAAGCCACCGGAAGGTGGCTTTTGTTTTTTAGCCCCATTAACAAATTAGTGGTTGCCGGTCTCCTATTATTGAGCAGCCTATTGAAACCGGCGAGATCTGATCCAGTTCCCCTGTTGGTCAAACTCGGGGGATTCCACATGTCCGAATGCATTCCAGATTAAATCAAAAATAAGCTGACAAACCTCTACGGGGCTCGTACTCAGGTTTTCAATAACTGTCTCGGGAAGAGATTGAATCGCCCCTGATTTCCTAGACACTTCCGAGCCTCTCGAAGTACTGCTTTTCATAGTTTACCGGGGACAGGCCGTTGCTGTAGCTGTGCCGTCTGACCGGGTTGTAGAACATCTCAATGTAATTGAACAC
>DATKOF010000025.1:0-8865 GCA_035524795.1 Burkholderiales bacterium | reverse complement strand
CAAGAACGGCGAAATCGCGTTGATCGTGAACACGGTCGAGGAACGCAAAAGCGCGGTGCGCGATTCGTACGCGATCCGCCGCGCCGCGCTGCAGGAACAGATTACGCTGTACACCACGCTGGCCGGCGTGCGCGCCGCGTGCACCGGCATGCGGCAGTCGGGCGAAATCGGCGTTTACCCGTTGCAGGATCTGCACGCGCAACTCGCCGCGCCGGCGCCGCAGCCCGACGATGCGCACCATGCGGCGCGGGTGCCGGAATGAGCAAGATACCGCTGACCGTGACCGGCGTCGAAAAGCTGCGCGCCGAATTGCAGGAACTGAAGACGGTGCAGCGGCCGGCGGTGATCCGCGCGATTGCCGAGGCGCGCGCGCACGGCGACCTGTCGGAAAATGCCGAATACGCGGCGGCCAAGGAACGCCAGAGTTTCATCGAAGGCCGCATCGCCGAACTGGAAGGCAAGCTGGCCAACGCGCAGATCATCGATCCGGCGCAGATCGCCGCCGACGGCCGCTGCGTGTTCGGCGCGACCGTCGAGCTCGAGGACGCCGGCAGCGGCGAAGTCGTCAAATACCAGATCGTCGGCGACGACGAGGCCGACATCAAGCAGGGCAAGATTTCGATCAGCTCGCCGATCGCGCGCGCGCTGATCGGAAAATACGCGGGCGACACCGCCGAGGTCAGGGCGCCGGGCGGCGTGCGCGAATACGAAATTCTCGACGTAAAATACATTTAGCCATCATGTGCGCTGTTGCCCGGTTTTTATACTTCGCAGCGCTGACGCTGTGGGTCGGCGGCCTGTGGATCGTCGGTTTTTATGCGGCGCCGGCGGTGTTCGCCGTGCTGAAGGACGACCACGTGCTCGCCGGCGAGATCACCTCGCACTTCTTCGCTGCGATCGGCTGGATCGGCATCGTCACCGCGCCCTGTCTGCTCGCGTTCAAGGTCGTGGTCAGCCGGCCGCGCGGCGACGCATTGCGGCAGGCGAGGTTCTGGATCATCGTCGTGATGCTGGCGTTGGCCCTGATCGAGCAGTTTTACATGCAGCCGATGATGGCGGAGATCAAGGCGCAGGCGCTGCCGCTGCCGGTCATGAAAAGCGCGCTGGCCGGCCGTTTCGATTTCTGGCATCGCGCGACGGAGATCATGTATACGATCGTCAGTCTGCTCGGCGCATGGCTCGTCTATCTCGAAACGCGGTCGCGCTGACGGCGTGACGGGATTTCAGCGCGGCCGCGGTTTGCGCCGGTTTTCGCGCTCGAAGCGTGGCCGGCGCGGCGGCGTGGTATGCGGATCGGAGCGGCGCGCTGATGCGCGCAGATCCAGCGGCTGGCCGGGCCGGCGCCGCACTTTGGTCCCGGCGGCGGTCTTTTTTATCGGTGGCGGCGGGGGCGGCGGCGGATTTTCCCGGTACACGACCAGAATCCTACCGATATGCTGCACCGGCTGGGCGCCGGTTTCGCGGCAGATCACCGATGCCAGTTCGTCACGGGCATCGCGTCCTGCGCCCAGCACGCGTATCTTGATCAGTTCATGGTGCTGCAGGCTGCGCTCGATTTCAGCGAGCACCTCGAGTGACAGGCCGGCCTCGCCGATCATCACCGTGGGTCGCAACGCGTGGGCGCGCGCCCTCAGCGCGCGCCGCGCGGCGGAGGTGAGTTCCTTCATGGATGGATTGTAAATGAAGCGGAGTTCGAAATCGAAGAACTGGATGCGCGCGCATGTCGCCGATCCGTTCGTGCAGCGCGCGCAGAAGGAAGGCTACCGCTCGCGCGCCGCTTACAAGCTGCAGCAAATCGCCGCGCGCGACCGGCTGTTCGCGCCGGGCATCACGGTGGTGGATCTCGGCGCGGCGCCCGGCGGCTGGTCGCAGGTCGCGGCTGCCGCAGTCGGCCGCAGCGGCATGGTGGTTGCGCTCGACGTGCTGGAGATGGCGCCGGTGCGCGGGGTGACGGCGCTGTGCGGTGATTTCCGCGACCCTGCGGCGCTGGCGGCGCTGTGCGGGATACTGGCCGGCCGCGCGGTGGATCTTGTGCTTTCCGATATGGCGCCCAATATCAGCGGTATTGCGGCCAGCGATCAGGCACGCGCGCTGGAACTGGCCGAAGGGGCGCTGGAATTTTCCGCCGCCCGCCTGAAACCGGACGGCCGTTTTCTGGTCAAGGTATTTCAAGGCGCCGGATTTGAAGGGTTTTTACACAGGATGCGGGCGCAATTCAGGCAGGTGGTGTCGCGCAAACCGGAAGCGTCGCGCGACCGCAGCAGCGAAATTTACCTGCTGGGCAGCGGATTGAAACATCCGGCTGTGGAGAAAGACACTGGCACTGCGGGCTGAAAAGCCGCTAGAATTGAAACGAACTGGGTCAGGCAACAAGGAGCGTAATTTGGGCAATATGGTCAAGAATATCGCGATCTGGCTGGTCATCGCGCTGGTGTTGATGACGGTGTTCAACCAGTTCGGCAATCATCAGGCCGGAACCGGCGTGATTCCCTATTCGCAGTTCATGGACGAGGTGAAGCAGGGGCACGTCACCTCCGCCGTGATCGAAGGGCGCACCGTGCGCTGGCAGACGGTCGACGGCAAACATAATGTCACCTATTACCCCGGTACCGGCGATCTGTGGATGGTCAGCGACCTGCTGAAGGCCGGCGTCAAGGTCGACGCCAAGCCGGAAGAAGAGCCGTCGTTGCTGATGAACATCCTGATCTCATGGTTCCCGATGCTGCTGCTGATCGGCGTGTGGGTTTTCTTCATGCGCCAGATGCAGGGCGGCGGGCGCGGCGGCGCGTTTTCGTTCGGCAAGAGCCGCGCGCGGATGATGGATGAGAGCAACAATACCGTGACCTTCGCCGACGTCGCCGGCTGCGAGGAGGCGAAGGAAGAAGTCGCCGAGCTGGTCGAGTTTCTGCGCGACCCGGCCAAGTTCCAGAAACTCGGCGGGCGGATTCCGCGCGGCGTGCTGATGGTCGGCAATCCCGGCACCGGCAAGACGCTGCTGGCGAAGGCGATCGCCGGCGAGGCCAAGGTGCCGTTCTTCTCGATTTCGGGCTCCGACTTCGTCGAGATGTTCGTCGGCGTCGGCGCGGCGCGCGTGCGCGACATGTTCGAGCAGGCGAAGAAGCACGCGCCGTGCATCGTGTTCATTGACGAAATCGACGCGGTCGGCCGCCAGCGCGGCGCCGGCCTCGGCGGCGGCAACGACGAACGCGAGCAGACGCTGAATCAACTGCTGGTTGAGATGGACGGCTTCGAAGGCACCGCCGGCGTGATCGTGATCGCCGCCACCAACCGGCCCGACGTGCTCGACCCGGCGCTGCTGCGGCCGGGGCGTTTCGACCGCCAGGTCGTGGTGCCGCTGCCCGACATCCGCGGCCGCGAGCAGATCCTGCTGGTGCACATGCGCAAGGTGCCGATCGCGCCCGACGTCAAGGCCGACATCATCGCGCGCGGCACGCCCGGTTTCTCGGGCGCCGACCTCGCCAATCTGGTCAACGAGGCCGCGCTGTTCGCGGCGCGCCTCAACAAGCGGCTGGTGGACATGGATGATTTCGAGCGCGCCAAAGACAAGATCATCATGGGCGCCGAGCGGCGCTCGATCGTGATGCCCGAGCACGAACGCAAGAACACCGCCTATCACGAGTCGGGGCACGCGCTGGTCGCGCGCCTGCTGCCGAGGACCGACCCGGTGCACAAGGTGACGATCATCCCGCGCGGACGCGCGCTCGGCGTGACGATGCAGTTGCCGGAGCAGGACCGCTACAGCATGGACCGCGAGCAGATCCTGCAGAACATCGCAGTGCTGTTCGGCGGCCGTGTTGCCGAGGAAGTGTTCATGGGCCAGATGACGACCGGCGCCGCCAACGACTTCGAGCGCGCGACCGAGATGGCGCGCCGCATGGTCACGCAGTGGGGGATGAGCGACAAGCTCGGCCCGATGGTATATGGCGAGAACGAGGGCGAGGTGTTCCTCGGGCGTTCGATCACGACCCACAAGAACGTATCCGAGGCGACGATGCAGCAGGTCGACGCTGAAATCCGCCGCATCGTTGACGAGCAGTACAAGCTGGCGCGCCGGCTGATCGAGGAAAACCGCGACAAGATCGAGAAGATGGCGAAGGCGCTGCTCGAATGGGAAACCATCGATGCCGACCAGATCAACGACATCATGGAAGGCCGCGATCCACGGCCGCCCAAGCCGCCGGCGCCGAGCAGCCCGCCGCCGCCGAAGGACAGTCCGCCCGCGGCAGCTCCCGTCACCCGGCCGGCCTGATCGCCGCGGCGCGGAGCAGAACGGTCCGCGTCGCCGCGCGGTGTTTTCTCTCCGTATGTTTTTCCAGTGTGGCAAGTTCCGGCTGCCGCTTGAGCGGCCGCTGATCATGGGCGTCGTCAACGTGACGCCCGATTCCTTTTCCGACGGCGGCCGCTTTGCCGATCCCCATGCTGCTGCCGATCATGCCCGCCGGCTGCTCGATGAAGGCGCCGACATCGTGGACATCGGCGGCGAATCGACGCGACCGGGCAGCCAGAGCGTTACGCTCGACCAAGAACGGCGGCGGGTGCTGCCGGTGCTTGAGAAGCTGGCCGGCGTGCCGGCGCCGCTGTCGGTGGATACGCAGAAACCGGAACTGATGCGCGAGGCGATCGCCGCCGGCGCGGCGATGATCAACGACATCAACGCGCTGCAGGCGGCGGGCGCGCTGGAGACGGTCGCCGCCAGCGATGCTGCGGTGTGCCTGATGCACAAACAGGGCACGCCGGCGGACATGCAGGCCGCGCCGCACTATGCTGATGTGGTAACGGAAGTCGCTGGTTTTCTTGACGGACGCGTGCGCGCGGCGCGCGGCGCCGGTATTGCCGCCGAACGCATCGCGATCGATCCCGGTTTTGGTTTCGGCAAAACGCTGGCGCATAATCTCGAGCTGTTGCGTGGCCTTGACCACCTGCAAACGATCGGAACAACGCTACTAGTAGGGGTTTCGCGCAAATCGATGCTCGGTGCGATTACCGGCCGCGATGTCGGCGAACGGCTATCCGCAAGCATCGCGGCGGCGTTGATCGCGGTGGAGAAGGGGGCGCGAATCGTGCGCGCGCACGATGTCGCAGCGACGCGCGATGCGCTTGCGGTATGGACGGCGGTAAACGACGTAAAAAAATGAGAAGAAAATATTTTGGCACGGACGGCGTGCGCGGCAAAGTCGGTACGATGCCGATCACGCCCGATTTCGTATTGCGGCTCGGCTATGCGGCGGGCCGCGTACTGGCGCGCCGCAGTGCGCGCGGCCGGCCGGCGGTGCTGATCGGCAAGGACACGCGGGTGTCAGGCTACATGCTGGAGTCGGCGCTTGAGGCTGGCTTCGCCGCCGCCGGCGTCGACGTGCTGCTGGTCGGCCCGCTGCCGACGCCGGCGATCGCCCATCTGACACGCGCGCTGAAACTATCGGCCGGCGTCGTCATCAGCGCCTCGCACAATCCGTACGACGACAACGGCATCAAATTTTTTTCCGGCGACGGCTTCAAACTGCCGGACGCGGTCGAAACCGCGATCGAGCGCGAACTGGCGCGGCCGCTGCGCTGCGCGCCGCCGGCGCGCATCGGCAAGGCGCGCCGCATCGATGACGCGGCCGACCGCTACGTCGAATTCTGCAAGAGCGCATTCCCGGCGCGGCTCGACCTGCGCGGCCTCAAGCTGGTGGTGGACTGCGCGCACGGCGCGGCCTACCACGTTGCGCCGCGCGTGTTCCGCGAGCTGGGCGCCAGCGTCATTGCCATCGGCGATAAGCCGGACGGCTTCAACATCAATAAAGGATGCGGCGCGACCCATCCGCAGGCGCTGCGGCGCGCGGTGAAGCGCGCGCGCGCCAACCTCGGCATCGCGCTCGACGGCGACGGCGACCGGCTGGTCATGGTTGACGGCGACGGCCGGCTCTACGACGGCGACCAGTTGCTGTACGTGATCGCCGCGCATCGCCAGCGGCGCGGGCAGTTGAAGGGCGGCGTGGTCGGCACCCAGATGACCAACCTCGGCATGGAGCACGCGCTGGCCAGACTCAAGATCCCGTTCGCGCGCGCCAAGGTTGGCGACCGCTACGTGCTGGAGTTGCTACGCAGGCACGGCTGGCGGCTCGGCGGCGAGAATTCCGGACACATCGTCTGCCTCGAGCGCCATACCACCGGCGACGGCATCGTATCCGCATTGCAGGTGCTAGCCGCGCTGCGGGCCGACCGCATGACGCTAGCCGAGGCCGCGGCGCCGGTTACGCTTTACCCACAGGTGCTGATCAACGTGCGCACCGCGCGGCATGTGGATGTTTCCGCCAACCGCCGCATCCGGCAGGCGGTCGGCGCGGCGCAGGCGGCGCTGGATGGCAGCGGCCGGGTGCTGCTGCGCAATTCCGGCACCGAGCCGGTGATTCGCGTGATGGTGGAAGGAAAATTGCGCACCACAGTCAACCGCTGGGCGCGGACGATCGCGGGGGTAATCAGGGTAGTAACTTGAAATCAGGTAGAGGGCGAGATGGACATTCAACTTAGGTGGCTCGAACCATTGGATCTCATTGATGGTACTCGTGATGGTCTTATCTATAACATTCACGATGATGACTGGGACTGCATACCAGACGCCCCTGGCATATATGTGTTCGCACGTGCGCATGGCGATTCCATCGTGCCTTTATATATCGGCCGGACGACAAGTCTTTCTGATCGTATCTGGGGGCACCTCAATAACAACCTTCGTCTGATGCGAGGATTGGAAGACGCCGCCGCTGGTTACCGAGTTTTGTTGTTAGCGCCTATTCTAAGCCGCCCGGGGCAGCAGATTGCGCGAATCCTTGAGCTAGTGGAGTCGGCACTCATTCGAACGGCATTGGTCGAAGGATATGAATTACTAAACGTTCAAGGTACGCGAACCCCCGTACACAAGATCACCTTTTCCGGTAATCGGGGCGCCCGTAGTTGGTTGCCATCGCGACAGGTTCTTTTGCAGAGCGATGCTTAGTCGTCGAACGGCTAATTTAATTTAAAGGGGCTAGGCTCGAATTGTCGAACGCAAAACGGGCGCACATGGCGCCCGTTTTGTTTTCTGCGACTGGTAGGAGCATCAGCCGAACTTGCCGGTGATGTAGTCTTCGGGCGCCTTCAAGCGTCTTTTTTCTGTCACAATACTTCTATATTATTGGAAATATGAAATCAAAGGACGCAGTGCGGGCATTGGGGGCGCTGGCGCAGGAGTCGCGGCTGGCCATTTTCCGCCGCTTGGTCGAGGCGGGCCCGCGGGGAATGAACGTTGGGAAGATCATGCAGCATCTGGCCATCCCCCCGGCGACCCTGTCTTTTCACCTGAAAGAACTGACGGGGGCGGGACTGATCACGGCGAAACAGGAAGGCCGCTTCATTACCTATGCGGCGGATTTTCGTTCGATGAATGCGCTGGTGAAATTCATGACGGAAAACTGCTGCGGCGGGAATCCATGCGTGGCTAATGCAACGGCCTGCAAGGAAGGGGAAACTGCATGACCGACAAAGTATTCAATGTGCTGTTTCTCTGCACCCATAATTCGGCGCGCAGCCTGATGGCCGAGGCGATACTCAATAATCTGGCGCTCAATCGCGGCCGCTTCAAGGCGTTCAGCGCCGGCAGCCATCCGTCGGGCAAACCCAATCCGTTTGCGCTGGAGCAGATCCGGCGCGCCGGCCTGCCCACTGATAATTTACGCAGCAAGGACTGGAACGAATTCGCGCGGCCGGACGCGCCGAAACTGGATTTCGTGTTCACTGTCTGCGACAACGCGGCGAACGAGGTTTGCCCGGTGTGGCCGGGGCAGCCGATGACCGCGCACTGGGGATTACCCGATCCCGCGGCGGTCGAGGGCGCCGATGAGCAGAAACGCCGCGCCTTTGCCGAGGCCTTCCGTCATATGTCCAATCGCATCGGCGTTTTCGTCAACCTGCCGGTGGACAAGCTCGATAAACTGAGTTTGCAGAAAAAGCTCGACGAAATCGGCAAGTCCCAATGACGCTGGCGCAGCGGCTCACGTCGGAAGCGCTCGGTACGGCATTGTTGCTGGCAATCATTATCGGCTCCGGCATCATGGGCGAGCGGCTGGCTGGCGGCAGCGTGGCGATTGCGTTGCTCGCCAATTCGATCGCAACCGGCGCGGGATTGATTGCATTGATAGCGGCTTTCGGCGCGATTTTTGATGCGCATTTCAATCCGATGGTAACGACAGCCACGGCCTTTCTGCGGTACCTGTCCTGGCGCGAGGCGGGACTTTATATGATTTTCCAGTGCGTGGGCGCATTCGCGGGCGTTGCCTGCGCGCACTGGATGTTCGGCGAACCGACATTTTTCGCGTCTCATCATGCCCGCAGCGGCGCTGCGCAGTGGTGGAGCGAGTTCGTCGCGACGTTCGGATTGCTGAGCGTGATCATCGGCTGCGTGCGCGGCCGTCCGCAGGCGGTGCCTTATGCGGTCGGCTGTTATATCGCCGCTGCTTACTGGTTCACCGGCTCGACTTCATTCGCGAATCCCGCTGTGACGCTGGCGCGCATGGCGAGCGACACTTTCGCCGGCATCCGGCCGGCGGATGCGCTGCCTTTTATCGTGGCGCAGGTTGCGGGAGGTCTGGCTGCGACCGGCGTGATGGGCTGGTTGACGACGCCGCCCGGCCGGAAGAATTATTAACCGAACTTGCCGGTAATGTAATCTTCGGTCGCTTTCTGCTTCGGCGTCGTGAACAGCTTGTCGGTGGCGTCGAATTCGATCATCTCGCCGAGGTACATGTAGGCGGTGAAGTCCGACACCCGCGCGGCCTGCTGCATGTTGTGCGTCACGATCAGGATCGTGACCTTGTGCTTCAGGTCGGC
>DATKOF010000024.1:0-96979 GCA_035524795.1 Burkholderiales bacterium | reverse complement strand
GTCTGACGCCGGTACCGCGAATGACACTGGAGCTCGCCGCGCCGCCAGTCGCTGCTCCATCGCCACCACCACCAGTCAAGCCGCGCGACGTTGCGGCCGCGGCGCCACAACCGCATATCGTAAAGCCGGTTGCACGGCCGGTGGCGGCATTGGCGGCAGAGCCCGTCGCGGTTGACGCCGGTGTCAAGACGATCCAGATCGGCGCCACGCCGCCGGCGCCGGCGTCAAACCAGGTCAGCAAGCAGGTGCAGGAACTGACCCCGCAGCAAATCGCCGAGAACGATTACCGGCGTGGGGTTGAATTGCTGGGACAAGGGCAGCCGACCGCGGCGCAAAGTGCGCTGGAAGATGCGCTGCGTCTCAACCCCGCACACACCGCCGCGCGGCAGGCGCTGTTCGGTCTGTTGCTGGAAGCCAAGAAAAACGACGCCGCCGAGCAGGTACTGCAGGATGGGTTGAATCTGGATCCCAATCAGCCTGGCTTCGCGCGCGCGCTGGCGAGCCTGCAGGTTAACCGCGGCGATACTGCCGCGGCGATCGCAACGATGCAGACGAGCGCGGCGGCTGCGGCCGACAACGCCGACTATCAGGCATTCCTGGCGGGACTGCTGCAGCGCGCGCAGCGTCATGCCGAAGCGGTCGAACGCTACCAGACGGCGCTCAAGCTTGCGCCGCAATCCGGCGTGTGGTGGATGGGCCTCGGCATTTCGCTGCAGGCGCTCGACCGCAAGGCCGAGGCGCGCGACGCGTTCGCGCACGCCAGATCGAGCAATACGCTGACGCCCGAGTTGCAGGCGTTTGTCGAGCAGCGTCTGCGGCAACTGCAATAGCCGCGCCGCCGTTACGGCGGCAGCGTGCGCGCGATCACCCAGCCGTGAACTTCCGCGGCGCCCGCGCGTTTCAGCGTTTTCGCGATTTCATCGAGCGTGGCGCCGGTGGTCAGCACATCGTCGATGACCGCGATACGTTTGCCCGTCAGGTCGGCGCCGCAGGCGAACGCGCCCCGGATATTTTTCCTGCGCTCGCTCCACGGCAGCGCCGCCTGCGGCGCGCTGTCGCGTATCCGCCGGCAGCTGTTTGCGGAGAGCGGGATGCCGGTGGCGCCGCTGACGGCGCGTGCGATTTCCAGCGCCTGATTGAAACCGCGTTCGTGTAGACGCTGCCGCGACAGCGGCAGCGGCACCAGCAGGTCGGCCGTGCCGCCGGCCGTCGTTTGCAGCGTGCGCGCCAGCAGCGGCGCCAGCGCGAGCGTGCCGTGATACTTGTAGCTGCGGATCAGTTCCGCCAGCGGATGGACATAAGCGCACGCCGCGACCACGCGGTCGAAATGCGGCGGGCGTTGCAGGCATCCGCCGCAGCGCTCGCCGTCCGTGGTCGGCAGCGCGCATTGCGGACAGCATGCGGCGCCGAGCCACGGCAGCCGCGCGTAGCAGGCGTCGCACAGCGCGCGCCGGCTGTCGCTGGCGCACAGCAGGCACTGCTGCGGCAAGGCACAGCTGTTCAAAATAATGGATCGCCAGTTTGACAAGCGGGCGGCGAATGCCGATGATGCGCGGGTGAAATTCATGTCGTCAGCAAAGGCCTGTTGCGATGGACACCGTCATCCAGTTTAACGTGCCGGAGCGGCATGCCGATGACGGCAGCGCACCGCGCTGGACGGTGGACGCGGTCGCGGCGCTGTTCGATCTGCCGTTCAACGATCTGCTGTTCCGGGCGCATCAGGTGCATCGCGCGCATTTCGACCCCAATGCGGTGCAGTTGTCAACTTTGCTGTCGATCAAGACCGGCGGCTGTCCCGAGGACTGCGGTTATTGCCCGCAGTCCGCGCGCCATGCCGCCGGCGTTGGCGATGAAGACATGCTGGCCGTCGATGACGTGATCACGGCGGCGCGCGCGGCAAAGGCCGGCGGCGCGACGCGTTTCTGCATGGGCGCCGCCTGGCGCGGTCCCAAGGCGCGCGACCTCGAGCGCGTGATCGAGATGGTGCGCGCGGTGCGCGCGCTCGGCATGGAGACCTGCGCGACGCTCGGCCTGCTGAAGGACGGCCAGGCCGAACGGCTGAAAGCCGCCGGCCTCGATTACTACAACCACAACCTCGACACCGCGCCCGAGTTCTACGGCGAGATCATTTCAACGCGCGCGCAGGACGATCGGCTCGACACGCTGGCCAAGGTGCGCGCCGCCGGCATCAACGTCTGCTGCGGCGGCATCGTCGGCATGGGCGAGACGCGCCGCACCCGCGCCGCGTTGATCGCGCAACTGGCAAACCTTGATCCGCATCCGGAATCGGTGCCGATCAACAACCTGGTGCAGGTTGAAGGCACGCCGCTCTACGGCACCGCGCCGCTCGATCCGTTCGAATTCGTGCGCACCATCGCTTGCGCGCGCATCACGATGCCGCGCGCGATGGTGCGGCTGTCGGCCGGCCGCGAGCAGATGGAGGAGGGCGTCCAGGCGCTGTGCTTCTTCGCCGGCGCCAATTCGATTTTCTACGGCGACAAGCTGCTGACCACCGCCAATCCCGAAGCGGCTCGCGACCGCGCGCTGATGGACCGTCTCGGCCTGCATCCGCTGGACGAGAACTGATTTTCCCGATGTCGCCGTTCGATCTGGCCGGCGAACTGGCGGCGCTGGCCGCGGACGGGCTGCTACGCCGCAGGCGCGTGCTCGAAACGCCGCAAGGCGCGCGCGTTGCGGTTGACGGCCGCGATTATCTCGCGTTCTGCAGCAACGACTATCTCGGCCTTGCCCGCCATCCCGCGCTGGTCGCTGCGGCGCGCGAAGGCGCTGCGCGCTGCGGCGTCGGCGCCGGCGCGTCGCATCTGATCCTCGGCCATCACGCCGCGCATCACATGCTTGAAGATGCGCTCGCGCGCTTCGTGCAACTGCCGCGCGCGCTGCTGTTCTCGACCGGCTACATGGCCAATCTCGGCGTCGTCACCGCGCTCGCCGGCCGCGGCGACGCGGTGTTCGCCGACAAACTCAACCATGCGTCGTTGAACGACGCGGCGCTGCTGTCGCGCGCCGGGTTCAAACGCTATCCGCACGGCGATCTCGCCGCACTCGAGCGCCTGCTGGCGGCGAGCCGCGCGCGGCGCCGGCTCATCGTCTCCGATGCGGTATTCAGCATGGACGGCGATCTCGCGCCGGCGCCGGAATTGCTGGCATTGTGCGAGCGTTACGACGCGTGGCTGCTGCTCGACGACGCGCACGGCTTCGGTGTGCTCGGCGCCGCCGGCCGCGGCGTGCTGTCGCATTTTGCGATCGCTTCGCCGCGCATCGTCTACATGGCGACGTTGGGCAAGGCGGCCGGCGTGTGCGGCGCGTTCGTCGCCGGCGAACTGGAGATGATCGAAACGCTGGTCCAGCGCGCGCGGCCGTACATTTATACGACTGCGACGCCGCCGCTGCTCGCGCACGCGCTGTTGGCGAGTCTCGAACTGATCGCCGGCGAATCGTGGCGGCGCGAACGCCTCGCACAATTGATCGCGCTGCTGCGCGCACGGTTGCGGGACTGCCGCTGGCGGCTGCTGCCGTCGCCGACCGCGATCCAGCCGCTGATACTCGGCGACAACGCGACGGCGCTGCGCGTTTCCGGCCAGCTCGCGGAACGCGGGCTGCTGGTGCCGGCGATCCGGCCGCCGACCGTGCCGCGCGGCAGCGCGCGGCTGCGCATCTCGCTGTCGGCCGTGCACGCGCCGGAAGACGTGGAGCGGCTGGCGGCCGCGCTCGATGCGCTGCAATGAAACTGCACGTCCGCGTTGCCGGCCGCGGTCCGGACCTGGTGCTGCTGCACGGCTGGGGCATGTGCGGCAATGTCTGGCGCGCCGTCAGCGACGGTCTCGAACCGCATTTTCGCGTGCATTGCGTCGATCTGCCCGGCCATGGCCTGAGCGCTTCGTTCACGTTCGACCATGCGGTCGAACGGCTGTCCGCGCAGTTGCCGCCGCGTGCGACGGTGTGCGGCTGGTCGCTGGGCGCGCAGCTCGCGCTTCGGTGGGCGGCGGATATGCCGCAGCAGGTCGAACGCCTGATACTGGTCGCGGCCACGCCGTGTTTCGTGCAGCGCGCCGGATGGGAATACGGGATGGAAGCTGCGGCGTTCGATGATTTCGCGCGCGACGTGGCCGCCGATCCGCGCGCGGCGCTGCGGCGCTTCGCTGCGTTGCAGGCGCACGGTGACACCGCCGAACGCACCGTCGTGCGCGAACTGCGCCGACATTGCAAACAGACGCCGCCGCAGCCGGCGGCGCTGGCCGCCGGACTGCACTGGCTGAAGACGACGGACCTGCGCGCGCGGCTGCCCGCGATCGGGGAGCCGGCTCTGGTGTTGCATGGCGAGCGCGATCCCGTCGCGCCGGTATCCGCCGGCGCCTGGCTCGCGCGGTCGTTGCCGGTAGCGCGGTTGAGCGTGTTCAGCGGCGCCGCGCACGCGCCGTTTCTGTCGCAACCGTCGCGTTTCGTGGAGCAGGTATTCGAATTTCATCATGAACGATGAATTATTGCTGACGCGGCGCAGGGTGCGGCGCGCGTTCGAGCGCGCCGCACCCTGCTATGACGCGCACGCGGTGCTGCAGCGCGAGATCGGCGCGCGGATGCTGGAACGCCTCGATTACGTGAAAATCACGCCGCGCGCGGTGCTCGACGCCGGCAGCGGCACCGGCGCCGCGCTGCCGGCGCTGCGCCGCCGCTATCCGCGCAGCGCCCTGTATGCGCTCGATATCGCGCCGGCGATGCTGGCGCGCGCGCGCCGCCGCGTCTCGTGGTGGCAGCGGCTGCGTAATCGCGACGTGCGTGCGGTGTGCGGCGATTTCGAACAGCTGCCGCTGCGCGCTGCGGGCATCGGTTTGCTGTGGTCCAACCTGACGCTGCAATGGACGATAACGCCGGAGCGGGCATTTGCCGAGGCGCGGCGCGTGCTCGAACCGGGCGGGCTGTTCATGTTCAGCACCTTCGGTCCCGACACGCTGCGCGAACTGCGCGACGCCTATGCGGGAAGCGACGACTATGCGCACGTCAACCGTTTCATCGACATGCACGATCTCGGCGACCTGCTGGTGCGCGGCGGTTTTGCCGATCCGGTGATGGATATGGAATACCTGACGTTGACCTACCCCGACGTGCGTGCGCTGCTGCGCGACCTCAAGGCGCTCGGCGCGCATACCGTGATCGACAACCGCCGGCCGACCGTCGCGCCGCGCGCGCTGCTGGCGCGGGTCGAGCGCAATTACGAAGCGCTGCGCCGCGACGGCCGGCTGCCGGCGACTTTCGAAATCGTCTACGGCCACGCGTGGGCGCCGCCGCCGCGCGCCGGTCCGGGCGGGCGGCGTGTGATCGACATCAGGGCGGTGCCCTGAAATGCCGCGCGGTTTTTTCATCACCGGCACCGACACCGGCGTCGGCAAGACGCTGGTGGCGTGCGCGCTGCTGCATGCGTTGGCGCGTCGCGGCGAGCGCGCCGCCGGCATGAAGCCGGTCGCATCGGGCGCAGTGCGTACGGTCAATGGTTTGCGTAATGAAGATGTCGAAGCATTGCTCGCGGCGAGCAACGTGAAAGTGGCGCGCGAACTGGTAAATCCCTATTGTTTCGAGACGCCGATCGCGCCGCATCTGGCGGCGCAGCGCGCCGGCGTCGAAATATCTCTGGACAACATCGCCGCTGCGTTTGCCGCGCTCGCCGAACGCGCCGACCGGGTGGTGGTTGAAGGGATAGGAGGTTTTCGCGTGCCGCTGAATGCGGCGGAAGACGGCGCCGACCTGGCAGCGCGGCTCGACCTGCCGGTTATACTTGTGGTTGGCGTCCGGCTGGGCTGCCTGAACCATGCGCTGCTGACAGCGCATGCGATCGTGGAACGCGGACTGGTTTTCGCGGGATGGATCGCCAACCGGATCGATCCGCAGATGGAAGCCGCAGACCTCAACGTGGACGCGCTGGAGCAGCGATTGGCGGCGCCGTTGCTGGGAGACATCGGGCACATGTCAACGCCTGATGCGGCGATCATCGCCGCACGGCTCGATTTGTCATTGTTGCGCTGATAGAATCCGCACTCCCCATGTTGCGCTTCATCAGAATTTTCATCGTGCTGTCGATGGTGCTCGCGGGCTGCGGTGGTTCCCCGTTCGAGCTCGACAACATCACCGGCGTCAACTACGGCCACGATTTCGCGCTGACCGACCACAACGGCAGGCCGCGCACGCTCGCCGATTTCCACGGCAAGGTCGTCGCGCTTTATTTCGGCTACGTGCACTGTCCCGATTATTGCCCGACCACGCTCGCCGATCTGGCGCAGACCGCGCGCCTGCTCGGCGCCGACGCCGCGCGCTTCCAGGTGCTGTTCGTGACCGTCGATCCCGAGCGCGACACGCCGGCGGTGCTGTCCCAGTTTGTGCCGTCGTTCAACCCGGCTTTTCTCGGCTTGTACGGCGATGCCGCGGCGACCGCGCGCGTCGCGCAGGAATTCAGGATCGTCTATAAGAAATATCCGCTGCCGGGCAACGATTACACGGTCGATCATTCAGTCGGCACCTTCATCTTCGGACCCGACGGCCAGTTGCGGCTGTTCGCCCAGTACGGCGCCAGACCGCAGGCGATGGCGCACGACATCAAGTTGCTGCTGCAGGGCGCCTGAGCGGCACAACGGAGAACTCATGGCGCAATACGTATACACGATGAACCGGGTCGGCAAGGTGGTGCCGCCCAGGCGCGTGATCCTGAAGGACATCTCGCTGTCGTTTTTTCCGGGCGCCAAGATCGGCGTGCTCGGCCTGAACGGCGCCGGCAAATCGAGCCTGCTGCGGATCATGGCCGGCGTCGATACCGACATCGAGGGCGAGGCGGCGCCGATGCCCGGCATCAAGATCGGTTATCTGCCGCAGGAGCCGCAGCTCGACCCCGCCAGGACGGTGCGCGAGACGGTCGAAGAGGGACTTGGCGAAATCATCGAAGCGAAAAAGAAACTCGAGGAAATCTACGCCGCCTACGCGGAACCGGACGCCGATTACGACAGGCTCGCGGCCGAGCAGGCGAAGTACGAAGCGATCGTCAACGCCGGCGGCGCCGACGAACATCAACTCGAAATCGCCGCCGACGCGCTGCGGCTGCCGCCGTGGGACGCGAAGATCAAACCGCTGTCGGGCGGCGAGAAGCGGCGCGTCGCGCTGTGCCGGCTGCTGCTGTCGAAGCCCGACATGCTGCTGCTCGACGAGCCGACCAACCACCTCGACGCCGAAAGCGTCGAATGGCTCGAACAGTTCCTGCAGAAATTTCCAGGCACCGTGGTCGCGGTCACCCACGACCGCTACTTCCTCGACAACGCCGCCGAGTGGATACTCGAACTGGACCGCGGCCACGGCATTCCGTGGAAAGGCAATTATTCGTCGTGGCTCGAGCAGAAAGAAGAGCGGCTGAAGCAGGAAGAAGCGACCGAGTCGGCACGCCAGAAAGCGATCGAGAAGGAACTGGAATGGGTGCGCAGCAATCCGAAGGGGCGGCAGGCGAAAGCGAAGGCGCGACTGGCGCGCTTCGAAGAGCTGACCTCGTACGAATACCAGAAGCGCAACGAAACGCAGGAAATCTTCATCCCGGTCGCCGACCGTCTCGGCGACAGCGTGATCGAATTCGACGGCGTCAGCAAGGGCTACGGCGACCGCCTGCTGATCGACAACCTGTCGTTCGCGGTGCCGCCGGGCGCGATCGTCGGCATCATCGGGCCCAACGGCGCCGGCAAGTCGACGCTGTTCCGGATGATCACCGGCAAGGAAAAAGCGGACAAGGGAAAGATCACGGTCGGCCCGACGGTCAGAATGGCGGTCGTCGACCAGTCGCGCGACGCGCTCGAAGCCGACAAGACGGTGTTCGAGTTCGTGTCTGGCGGCGCCGATATCCTGAAAGTCGGCAAATTCGAGATGCCGTCGCGCGCCTATCTCGGCCGTTTCAATTTCAAGGGCAGCGACCAGCAGAAAAAGGTCGGCAATCTGTCGGGCGGCGAGCGCGGCCGGCTGCATCTGGCGAAGACGCTGCTTTCCGGCGGCAACCTGCTGCTGCTCGACGAGCCGTCGAACGACCTCGACGTCGAAACGCTGCGCGCGCTGGAGGACGCGCTGCTCGAATTCGCGGGCAGCGTGCTGGTGATCTCGCACGACCGCTGGTTCCTCGACCGCATCGCGACGCACATCCTCGCCTTCGAGGGCGACTCGAAAGCGGTGTTCTTCAACGGCAACTATCACGACTACGAAGCGGACAAGGTGAAGCGCCTCGGCGAGGAAGGCGCGCGGCCGAAACGCATCCGTTACAAGGCATTGCGGTAAACTCGCGGACGGGGCGGCGGCGGGAAAGGGAGGCGTCATGGGCTGGCTCAAACGCTGGGGCTTGATCGCGCTCGCCGTGATCGCGGCGAGCGTGGTCGCGGGCGGCATCGGACTGCACTTCGCGGCGCAGGCGCTCAAGGGCAAGGTCGAGCAGGCGCTCGGGCCGGACAGCGAGATCGGTGCGATCCGCGTCGGCTGGTCGGCGCTCGAGATCGATGACCTGCGGATCAAGGGGCCGGCAGGCTGGCCGGCGGCCGACGCGCTGCGCGCCCGGCGCATCGTCATCGTGCCCGATCTGGCCGGTTTGCTGTCGTCCCGGATCGGCGTGCATCGCATCACGGTCGAGGACGGCTATCTTTCGGTGCTGCGCGCGCGCAACGGGCGGCTGCGCCTGCTGCCGAGCCTGCTTGAAGCCAGCGCCAAGGGCGACGCGGCGAAAACCGCGGCGACGCCGGCGGTCGACATCGGCGCGGTCGAACTGCGCGGCGGCGTGCTCGAATTTTTCGACGCAACAGTGCGGCAGCCGCCGCACAAGCTGCGCCTCGAGCAGCTGCAGGCGGAGGTCGACGGCCTGCGCGTGCCCGCGCTGACCGGGCGCACCAGGATCACGCTGGACGGTGTGGTCAAGGGCGTGCAGCGCGACGGCGACATTGCGATCCACGGCTGGGCCGAGATCGCCGACAGAAACTCCCAATTGTCGACGCGGCTGCAGCACGTCGACATGAAGGCGTTCGAGCCGTACCTGATCAAGGCTTCGGAAACCGGCGTGCGCCGCGGCTCACTCGACCTCAGTCTGGAGTCGACGGTACGCAGCAACAGCCTGCATGCGCCGGGCGACCTCACGTTGAGCGGGCTCGAGCTGGAATCGAGCGGCGGCTTCGGCACTTTCATGGGCGTACCGCGCCAGGCCGTGGTGTCGGCGCTGAAGAACGGCAAGGATCAGATCGAGGTCCACTTCGTTCTTGAAGGCAATCTTGACGATCCGCAGTTTTCGCTGAACGAGAACCTCGCGATGCGCCTGGGGGCGGGGCTCGCCGGTACGCTCGGCGTCAGCATCGAGGGGCTCGCGCGCGGCGTCGGCAACGCCGCGCACGGCATCGGCAGCACGGTCAGGAAACTATTCGGAAATTAGGGCGGCCGTCGGGGTCGTCGCCGGCAACGCACCAGCGGTTTCTTCCCCCGGCCTTGGCCGTATACATTGCCTGGTCTGCGCGTTTCAGCAGTTCTTCGCTGCTGGTGCCGTTCTGCGGATAGAACGCGATGCCGATGCTCAAGCCGACCTGTACCGGGCCGGGGTCAAGCTGCAACGGCTTAACGGCCTCGGACAGCAGCTTGTCCGCGATGCGCAGCGCTTCGTTCGAGCCATGCAGGTTTTCGAGTACGATCACGAATTCGTCGCCGCCGAGGCGCGCCACGGTATCGCTTTCGCGCACCGCCTGCCGCAGCCGCTCCGCGACGCCTTTCAGCAGGTCGTCGCCGACCGCATGACCGTGGTTGTCATTGATGGCCTTGAATTTGTCGAGGTCAATGACCAGTACCGCCGTGCCGCGGCCGCCGCGTTTGGCGTGCGCAATCGCGCGTTCGAGGCGGTCATCGAGCAGCACCCGGTTGGCCAGACCGGTCAGCATGTCGTGCCGCGTCATATGTTCGAGATCCTTTTCCTTTTGCCGCAGTTGCGCGTTCGCTTCCTCCAGCTCGCGCGTGCGCTTGGCGACGCGCGATTCCAGCACCTGCTCGGAGCGGCGCAGCGTCTCGACCGCCAGTTGTTTGGCGTCGAGCGCCTCCTGCGTTGCCACATCCTTCTCGCGGCGCATCACGTTGATGCGGTCGGCGAGCGCGAATGACAGCAGCAGCATTTCGAGCGCGGAACCGATCTGCATCGAGTACAGCGTGAAAGTGTTGGTCGGCAGCCAGCTCAGATTGCGCATCGCGAGCACGGCGACGCCGACCAGCAGCAGCGCCCACGCCAGCAGGAACCAGCGCGCGCCGGGATGTCCGCGGTGCAGGCAGTAGACGCCGCTCGCGGTGATGACGGCGGAAGCAACGATGCCGGCGATCGAGGTCAGGATCGCGGCGAACTGATAGGAGGCGAACAGCGGCGACAACGCGGCGAACGCGAACACCGCGATCAGCACGATCAGCGCGTAGTCGAATCCGGGAGCGGTGCGGCGCGTATCGAGAAACAGGCGCGTGAACACCGCTCCGAACAGGCCGGTCGCCGACATGCCGGACGGCAACGCGATATTGCCCCACGCAGGCCACTCGGGCCAAGCGAACTGGTTGCCGAAACCGTTCATCGACGCCTGACCGACCGCCATGCAGGCGACGAACGCGACGTAGGCGAGAAACGCCGCATCGCCGATCGCGATGAACAACAGCAGATTGTAGAGGCCGAGCGCGAGCAGCATCCCGTAGTAGATGCTGAGACCGGCATAGGCATACTGATCGTGCCGGTAAAGCGCGTCGCGCTGCCACAGCGTCACCGGTATCGTCAGGTTGCCTTCAGACGTCACGCGCAGATAGATGGTCTGCGTCGTTCCCGGAATCAGCTTCACAGGAAACACTAGGTTGCGGTGCTGGAATGGGCGTTCGCTGAACGGCTGCAGGTCGCCGGCCGTCTGTACCATAAAGCCGTCGCGCGGTAGATGCGTATAGACCTCGACGCGGTCAAGCGACGGGTAGCCGATTTCGAGCAGCCATTGCGCCGGAGCGTCGGCGTCGAGCCTGAGCGGCAGCGCCAGCCAGTAGGCGGAATGCGAATAGCCGAAATTGACGTCGTCGATCGCCGACGCCGTCACCGGCCGGAAACGCGCCGCCGCCGCCATGTCGGTGATCGCCAGCGTGCCCTGCGGATCCTCCAGATACTGCAGGAACGGCGCCACATGATAGGAGCTGATGGTCTTTTCGACGACCAGCGTGTCTTGCCCCGCATCGGCGGCCGGCGCAGTTGCCCCCAGCATCAGGGCGATGGCGCCGAACGCTCTGCAGAGGGCGTGCCGGAAGGAGCGGACGGAGTGCACGCGCAAAATGGTAGCGCGTCGCATTACCGGAAGCCAGCGGGAAGGGGCGTAAAAATATGCCATGGTATTTTTAGCGGCAGCGGTCGGCGGTGGCGGGCGTCCCGCGCCGCCGGAATCATTTCTGCCGCAGCGCTGCGCGCGCCACGGCGTCGACAGTCAGACTCTGCGCAAAAATCGAGAACAGCACCACGCAGTACGTCATCACCACCAGCAGTTCGCGGTGTCCGCCGTGCGGCAGCGACAGCGCGAGTGCGATCGAGATGCCGCCGCGCACGCCGCCCCAGGTCAGCACCCAGTGCGATCCGCGCGGCAGCCTGAACCACCGGCGCAGGGCCAGCACCGGCAGACCGGCGGTGACGAAACGCGCGGCGAGCGTGATCGCGACCACCAGCAGCAGTCCCCATGTCGAACCGTCGGGGAAGGCGATGACCGCGATTTCCAGTCCCATCAGCATGAACAGCACCGCGTTCAGTATTTCGTCGATCAATTCCCAGAACGTATCGATGTGTTCGTGGGTGCGTCCCGGCTTCGCGCAGGTCTGCCAGTAGTTGCCGACCATGATGCCGGCCACGACCATTGCGATCGGCCCCGACACCGTGAGCGCATCGGCGAGCGAATAGCCGCCCATCACGGCGGCAACGGTGATCAGCGTCTCGATCCGGTAATTGTCGATGCTGCGCAACAGGCGGGAAGTGATGTAGCCGAGCGCCAGTCCGAGCAGGCCGCCGCCGAGCGCTTCGCGCGCGAACAGCCATGCCGCGTCGCCGACGGTCGGATTGGCGCCATGCGTCGCCAGTTCCAGCGTCATCGTGAACAGCACGATGCCGATGCCGTCGTTGAACAGCGATTCGGCGGCGATCGTGGTTTCCAGCTCGTGCGGCACCTTCATCGAGCGCAGGATCGCCAGCACTGCGATCGGGTCGGTCGGAGAAATCAGCGCGCCGAACAGCAGGCAATACCCGATCGGCAGCGCGATGCCGGCCAACGACAGCGCATACCAGCAGCCGAAGCCGACGATCAGCATCGATACCGCGGTGCCGATCAGCGCCAGCGCGCCGACCTGCCAGCGGTAGGCGCGCAACCGGCCGAGGTCCACGTGCAGCGCGCCGGCGAACAGCAGCAGCGACAGCATGCCCTGCATCAGCACCTGCGTGAAATCGATCGAGCGCAGCAGCGACGTTTCATGGTCGCGCAACAGCGGCAGGCCGAGCTTGCCGAGCACGATCAGCCACAGCGACAGCAGCAGCGCGATTGCCATCACGCCGACCGTCGTCGGCAGCCTGAGATAGCGCAGGTTGAAGTAGGCGAACGCCGCCGCTGCCACCAGCAGGATCGAAATCGTATCGAGCATGAGTTTCCGCCGCGCTCCGGCTGTCCGCAAAATGCGATTGTAATTCAGGATGCTGTGTTCGTCGGCCGGCCGGCTTTACATCCGGTTACAGACGTTTCGATACAAAGCATTACAGCATGACACGTGGCATGTCCGTAGCATCCTCCATCGAAACGCCCGTTCCCGCGCGTTGGCCGGGGCGGAGTTTCACCGTTCGAAAATTGCCTATGGAGACGATGATGAACAAATTGACAGCCATGCTGGTTACCATCGGATTTGCCGTCGCCGCGCCGCTGGCGATGGCGCAGGATATGCCGGACAAGGATGGCGCGTCCTGGCATCAGTCGCAGCGCGGCCACCACGAGAAGCGCCCGTTCTCGACGCCGGGTGAACGCATCGAGGCCAAGCTCGCTTATCTGAAGACCGCGCTCAGGATCACCCCCGCGCAGCAGCCGCAGTGGGATGCGTTCGCCAATGCGATGCGCGCGCAGGCGCGCGAGCAGGACAAGCGTATCCAGGAATGGCGCGCGCAGCGCGATCAGAACGACGGCGAGCGCGGACGGCCGACTGCGGTCGAGCGGCTCGAGCGCAGAGAGCGTTTCTACAGCGTCGCGCTGGACGATCTCAAACAGCGTATCGCCGTGGAAAAACCGCTCTACGCGGCGCTGACTCCGGAACAGCAGCAGATCGCCGACGAAGTATTTGCGGCGCACGGCGGCCATCGCGGATTCGGCCACGGCATGCGCCATAAGGTATAACCGCCGTCAGCGCCCCGCCTCTTCGCTTAGGCCAGGATCTGGGCGGGGGCGGGAGGGGTCAGGACGGCAGCGGCGGCTGCCAGTAAGTGATCAGATAGTAAATACCCCACGCCGACAGCACGATGACTACCGCCCATAGCCACGCCGGTATATGGCCGTGGCGCTCCTCGATACCTGCGTTTTCGTAGAGATAGACGGTATTCTCCGTTTCCGCTTTATCTGCGGCCGGGGCGGCTTTGTCGGGCGGGTTCATCATGGCGTGGCATGCCTTCCCTTAGCCGCGACAAGAGTCGGATTTCGCACGCGGCCAATGTCCACGATATCGGAATCTATTCGATTGTGCTGCGCGGCTTCCGATATGGCCGCCCACAGATGCCGCCGCGTCGCCGCCAGCTGCTGGTCAATCGGCAGCAGATAGCCGACCGCCGGCTGTTCCGAATCGAGGCTGCAAAACCGCACCACCGGCAGTATCATGCTGTCGCACGCCTTGTGGATCCACGGCACGTTGGAAGTGCAGAACCCGTTGAACCGCGGCAAATCCTGATCTTCGAGGCTGACTTTCCTGATCGCTTCAACTTCCGCATCGACATGCAGCGATTCCTCGAAGTGGATGATGTCCCATATCTGTTCGGGCTTGAATACGTCGGCAAACGCCGGCATCGGCGTGCCGCCGACACCGTTCATGATGGTTCGGAAAATGTGCGGACCATCGTGGCCGAGCGTAACGCCGCCCATCGCGCCGGCCGGCAGCGTGAAATTGGCGGGGCGCACCGGATTGCCCCAGTCGTCGGTGAGCGCGGCGGCGGCCGGCCCGTCGCCATGACCGTGGCACGCCGCGCAGATGCTTTCAAAAAGTTTTTCACCTCTGGCGATGGACGCCGCCGTGACCGGCGGTTCCGGCGGGACCTCGATCATCGGGCCGGGTTTTTCGGTCTGCCAGCGACCGGAAAAAGTCTTGATGAACTGGATCACCGCAAGGCGCTGTTCAGCCGGCAGGCTGTACCACGGCGGCATTGCGGTACCCCACAGGCCGTGCGTGACGGTGATGAACAGATCCTGATCCGAAGGCAGCGAATTGGCGCCCGGCGTGGAGCGGAATTTGAAAATTCCGGTGGTGAAGTTGCGCGGCTTCGGGTTCAGGAAGCGCGCCGCGGGGCCATTGCCGTCACCGTTGACGCCATGACAGCCGACGCAGCGCCGGTAGTAGACCTGACGCCCGAGATTTACCATGTCCTGCGTTTCCTGCATCGTGCTCATCTGCAATGCGGCGCCGGCGCTCAGCCGGGTTGACGCAAAAGTCTCGCGCCAGTCGCCGATTGAGGTGCCGAGCCGCTGCAGATAAGCGACCAATGCCCTGCCATCGTCATTGAGCTCGGGTGTGCCGGTCCCCTTGCCTGCGTCCTTGAACAGCCATGGAAAGCGTGGCATGATCGAGTCCGGCACCACATCGCGCGGGTTCCAGTGATGCGCGGCCTGCCAGTCATCGCCGTATTTGAGGCCGACCCGCAGCAGATCGGGGCCGATGCGCCGCGTGCTCAGCAGGTGCGGCTGATCGTAGACATATTCGCCGGCCTGCGCTACCGGCCCCCAGCGCAAATCTTCACCGGTGACCGGCCGGATGAATTGGGAATGACAGTACCAGCAGCCTTCGCGGATGTAGACCCGGCGTCCCCGCTGTTCCAGCGGCGTGTAATCGGCGACCTTGAGTATCTGCCCGGTAACTGAGGCCACTGTCGGCGTATAAGTCTGCGGCAGGATCGAGGGCAGCACGCCCTGCACGACGACAGCGAGAAAGAAAAATCCCATCCCGGCAGTAATGAATATCCCGGACGGGCGGTTGAACCAGGAAGATGCTTCGAGGGACGCAGGCCGTGTTTCAGAAACGCGTTGCTGTCCCGGCTCTATAAATGATGCGCCCTCACGTGCAGTCATGACCAGATTGATGGCCATCAACAACAAACCGATGTCCATTGTTGCGCCGGCCAGCGTGCGCACCACCCACCACGCCTTCATTTCGACCACCGTGTCCACCCAGTCCACGCCGTACTCGAGCATGCTGCCCTGGATCAGACCCTGCGCCGACAGCCCGACCAGCATGATCGTGGTGCCGGCGATCGTCAGCCACAGGTGCCAGCTCGCGAGTTTCCAGCTCCACAATTCGCGGCTGGTCACACGCGGCCACACGTAATACATCGAGCCGACCGCGGCCAGTACAAATGTGGCGAACACCGTGAAATGCGAATGCGCAATCACAAAGTCGGAAAAATGCGTCAACTCCTGCATCCGGCGCAGCGCTTCGGTCGAGCCCTGGAAGCAGCCGACCAGATAGTAGAACGTCGCCAGCAGCAGAAACTTGGCGGCGTAACTGTCGGCGTCGCGTCCGCCGGTGATCGCGCCCCAGCGCCCCTTGGCGGTGCCGAACAGATTGGTGATCACCGCCCACACCGGAATGATCAGCATCATGCTGGTTACGATCGAAACGGTCTGCGTGTGGTACGGGATCGGGCTGAACAGGTAGTGGTGGGTGCCGACAAACGGATAGAAAAATGCCAGCGTCCAGAAACCGAGCAGCGACAAGCGATGGCTGAACAGCGGATTATGGGTCGACAGCGGAATGAAGTAATACATCAACGCCAGACCGGCCGGCGTGATCCACAGCCCGACCACGTAATGAATGTAAAGGCCGTGCAACGCGGCATTGCTGATGCCAGACATCGGCAGATACGGCAGTATCACGTTGCCCAGCACCAGATTCATTACCGTCCATACCAGGGCCGCCAATGCGTACCACAGGGCCACATAGAAACCCGGCTCCTTGCGCGTAAACATCGTGACTACCACCTGTCCGCAGATCACGGCCAGCACCAGGCCGCGCAGGATGTTGAACGGCCACTGGAACTCGTCGGCCTCGTAGCCGAGGTTGTAGCCCATCAGCAGCGATATCGAACCGGTGATCAGAAATATGTTCCAGACCGCGAGCAGCCACCAGCCCCATGCCTCCTTCGCCATGCGGCGCCCGCACAGGCGCGGCACCAGGTAGTAAAGCAGCCCGAGCACCGGCGTCGAGAATGCGCCGAATATGACGCCGTTGACGTGCACCGGCCGCATCCGGCCGAACGTCAGCCATGATGTTTCGCCGAGAAAATCCGGATTGTGAAACTTGATGGATACGAGAAGACCGACCAGCGGGAAAACCGTCAGCCAGACAATGGCCCACCACAACCAGGCCCGCACCAGATCCCTGTTAACCAGATCTCCGGTATCCGCCTGAACCAAAGCCGCCATCGCATTCCTTCCTTTCTGCGATCGTCTGCCTCTGGTGCCTGCCCGCGTTTACTGCATGATCCATTTGTAACGCTTGTTGGGAAATTGGAGCGTCATACGCCATCCAGGTTCAATTATTAATAAAATTTAATTAAACACCCGTGTAGTTCAAACTACTCTCCGATCAGCGCTGAAGCAGAAAGCCTGATCGGCAATTTGCGTGCCGCGGCGGACCCCGCCGTCAATATTGCGCCGGCAACGGCATCGGGTCAGTCGTCTTCGAGAATGGCAATCGCGCGTACCCGCTTCGGACCCACGTATTTTTCCATCCGGGTCAAGACCGGAAACATTTCGTCAAGTTTGCGGTGTGCCTCTTCCGAGTTCTCGAACAGCAGCGGTTTGCCGTCAGTACCTTTGACGTCATGCCAGATGCCATCGTCGCCATCGTCGACTTGTATCTTGAACATGGCCGGAGGGCGGTCAGTCAGGCTGACGCGGGTTTGCGCGGCACCTTGGCGCCGGCGCGTCGCGCTTCCGACAGCCCGATCGCGATCGCCTGTTTGCGGCTGGTCACCTTCTTGTGGGAGCGGCCGCTTCTCAACGTGCTGTGTTTGCGCTCATGCAGCGCCCGTTCCACTTTTTTCTGCGCTGTTTTTCCGTATCTGGTCATCGGTTGGTTCCCTTCGTCGGGCAATCTTCCCGGATTTCATAATGAAATTGTGTAGGTGAAATCCTATTTGAGCGTAGGACAACGGGCGATGTCGGCGTGCGCCGACACCGGCGATGATGATTGTCCGATTACGTCGAAGACACATATCGCCGATCCTGACGGTGCACTACTCAGCGCTTTATTTTTCGATCTTTCCAGAAGGAGCACATACCATGTCGGACGAACAAGATACCCAGGGCGGTCAGAAAGACCGCGACTTCGAGAAAAATCGCCAGCAGCAGGGTGGCGGGGGCAGCAGCGGCGGCCAACACAGCCAGACCCCTTCGCGCGATCGCGACAATGAGCGCAATCAGGATTCTGGCGGCAAGAACCGGTAGCGATCAAAATGCCGGAACCGGCCGTGACAGCAGCCGCGGCGGCAACAAATAACAAAAATCCGCAACGCGACAGCCGGGGAAGCCGTCGCGTTGCACTCTTGGGAGGAGCGCCGGCATGAAACGATCATCACCACATTGGTGCTCACCGCCACCGAAGAGCGATGCGATTCCTTGAGCGGGCCCGCCGGGGATCAATGCGTTTCCGACGCCAGGATGCGGTTCGACGTCGAATAGAGCCAGCGGCCCGTGATTACCCAGCCGTCCTTGCGGGCGGTTTTTTGGGATCGTGGTTTCAGTTTTTATTGTGCGTCCAATGCGCGCTGTATGCGCTCGGCGGTGTCGGGATGCGTCGAGAGATAGTCGAAAACGCGGTTGTTCTCGCTTCTGCCATTCCCGCTTTTGTCCGCAGCTTTTTGCTTTTCCGAGTGCGCGGTTTGAAGCCGCGTCAGCATGTCGGCGAAATATTTCGGTGACAGGCCGATTTCTTTCAGGCGTTTGAAAGCGTAGGTATCGGCCTCCGTTTCGAATTCGCGCGAGTAGCCGGTCTCCAGCAGCAGTGTGGGCAGAGCCGCCGCCAGAGCCGTAATCGACACCGCGTCGCCGGCCAGCGTGGAAATCAATGCGGCCGCCCCCGCACCTTGCAGGACGAGGCGCAGGCCATGGCGGTTCCGCACGTGCCCGATTTCGTGAGCGAGCACCGCGGTGATTTGCCGGTCATCCGTCGCGAGCTCGATCAGCGAGTCGGTGATCACGATGGTTCCGCCGGGCAGCGCGAACGCGTTGGGGCCTATCCTCCTGCAATCGCGAAATTCAAGACGGTAGCTGTAGCGATCGTCGAGCCCGCTTGTCAAAGCGGAGAAGCCGCTTCGCAGTTGCTGTTGGCGCCCGGCGGGCAGCCCGCTGGGACTGCACACGGTTTTGTCGATCGAAGCCAGGCTTTGATCGCCAAGAACGGTTTCGACCTGCCTCGGCATCCAGCGCGTAACGGTTTTTGCGGCCAGCGGCACTCCATATACCATGCTCCACCAGCTGAACACCGCGATAGTTACGAAGGCCCCCACTACATAGAGCCGGTGTTGCTCCAGTTTATGGACCCAGACCTCAAGGCGGTTTGCCTGCGGGAACAGTACGGCGAGCGCCGCGTGATCATCGGTTTGCAGTTGCGCCCCGCCCGGAAGGCTGAGCGTGCGGCGGACGTCGCCGATCCTCGCGTCAGCGGATATCCTGTCCAGCGCGATTTCGAGGTTCATGTTTGCGCCGGCAATCAGCAGGACGGAACCCGATGCGCGCGCATGTACGGGTATGCGCGCCGAAGTCTTGCCGTCATAATAAATGGCGTCGAATTCGGTCACCATCCGATATCGATATCGAACATCTCTCCGATTTCCTCACCGGTTGCGCTGACCTGGGCGGCTTCGGCGGCGACGAAGTGATCGAGGGCGCCCGTGGAAACCATGGTCATTTTCGAAGCGCGATAGCGCATCGTGCGCACGATGGCCCACGGTGCGGCAAGTCCGAGCGTGCAGACGATCGCAACGATGTTGGTAAAATAAAGCCCCATCAGGTCCCGTGCACGCAACCGCGATTCGAAATGCACCGGCCCCATGGCGGTGGAATTCCAGATCAGATTGTTGATGCGCGACTGGCCATAGGCGAATATCGGCAGCAGCGAGCCGTAAAACGCGAGTATCACGAAGATCACTGCAGCATATTTGGAGCCTTTGAGCAGGGGCGCCCCCACGGCGACGAGGATACCCAGAAATATCAGGGTGGGCACCAGCAAGACTAGTCCCTTCAGATATATCGCGTAGTAACGTCGGGTCAGGTTGCCCACTTCAAACCGGGTTTCGCCGTAGCGATGATTGCCCATGATGAAACGCGCCAGGCGCGATTTCATGTACGGGTACATCAATCCGAGAGTGAGTGCGGCAAGCAAGCCGTACCAGAACAGGATTTTGATGATCTCGCCATAATTGCCGCGGAAGTGGAATCGGATGTTGCGGTAAGCGGAATTGTAGGCGTTGAACATGAGCGAGCGCACGATAAGCCAGGGGATCGCGCCCGCCAGCACGAATGCCAGTGCGAGATGCAGCAAGGGCTGAAAATGCTGGGTCAGGGAATAAATCGAGAACAGACCGACCGCGATGATGCGGCCCTTGAGAATGGCGACCGGATTGGCGCGATATTCGAATCCCTCGCCGTCGATGCGCGTGTGACCGTAGAAATAGCGTTTCTTGCGCACCTTGGCCCACGCCGAATAAATGCCGAGCGTGAGGATGGTCAACGCGAGATTGACGATCCAGATGCGGAAATACTCACCCGCCGTGGCCGTGAATTCGACCGGATAGCGGCGTTTGCCGTCGGCCTCCTGAGGGAGGATGGAACCCTCGCCGGACGAATCCATGATTGTCCCCCTGGAATTTCGCGCATCATAGCAGAGAACAATCGGCGCAAGGATGACAATGGGATTACCCCGGCTCCGCAGTCTGCTATATTCCATCCATGCCCGCGCGCCGTCCGCCCATCATCGACATCGAAGCCTCCGGCTTCGGCGCGCACGGCTATCCGATCGAAGTCGGCGTCGAGCTGAACGACGGCACCAAGTACTGCGCGCTGATCCTGCCGCCGCCGCACTGGACCTACTGGGATGAAAAGGCGCAGCGGGTGCACCGTATCCCGCGCGACATCCTCGAAACCTACGGCAAGCCGCTCGACGAAGTGGCGCACAAACTGAACGAAATGCTGGGCGAGCAGACCGCGTTTAGCGACGCGTGGGGCGTGGACAAGACCTGGCTCGACCAGTTGTTCTACGCCGGCGGCATCCGGCCCGAGTTTTCATTGAGTGCGCTTGAGATGATCCTGTCCGAACCGCAAATGGAAATCTGGCATCCGACCAAAGACGAACTGTTGCGCGAGATCGGCGATTCACGCCGCCATCGCGCGAGTTTTGATGCCTATCTGATTCAGGAAACCTACTACCGGACGCGCAAGGCGGTCAGCGACAAATAAGCGGGCGTGGCGACGCCTTTCTGCAGGTCAATCAGGACGAGAACGCTGGTGCGCAGGTCAAGGTGCAGCATGGTTTTCTTTCTGGTTTTGTGGCGGGTAAAGCTGGGATTGTGCGGCGGGGGATTAGTTGCAAGGGAACATATCGTTACCACGATGCAACAGATGCATAGCATCCGCAAACTCGGGCCATATTTAATTATGTGAGATTTACTGACTCTTTGACTTATGCCACGCCTCAAAAAGAACTTTAAAAGCTTCCTTTTCATGGTGGGGGTGGTCATCGTCGTCGTATGCTAATTCAAATGGCTCCAAGTAGTGTCCATACAAATCTTCCCAAGAGCTCACATCTAGAGGAAACGAAGCGTCATGCACGACATCTCTAATAACAAGATCCCAAGATTTGGGAGGGTCGTGGGATGCTAGTAAGAGCTTCTCGCGTTCGATTACAAACTTTCTAAAGGAATTTCCGAACATTTTTACCTTGTGATCCGATGAGCTTTTCGGCTGGAACAATACAAGCCCTGTTTTTGTTGGATAGTGCCAGCTCCAATCGTCATGCGCTGCACAATACCAGCCTACAGTGTTGGCGTATTTCTGCATTTTTTGTACAGAGGCGCCCCATTCTTCATCAGTTAGATGATCTATGTATGGCATGGATGCGATGGCTGTGCAAAATGCCGCATGGGAGCTACTACCTAGAGGGGCTAAACGATAGAAGGCGCGAACGTGATCTTCGTCTGGAAATTTTAAGAAGTTTTTCCTAATCGATTCACAAATAATGTTTCTGTTTATTGGATCGCAATTTGCTATGTCAACACACGGAGGGTCTTTTAAGGATACCGTATGACGATCCAGTGTTTCTTTGGGCATTCCCAATTTAAAAGTATCGCTGAGAAGTATTTCATATTTAGCCTTGGCCTGCCTCTTCTTTTCTAAAAGTTTCTGTCCCTCTTTTTCTGTTTTATCGCGCTCAATATACTTACCAATTTCCTCTAGTAATTCCCACGCTTCATTACTTACGTGGATCGAATGCATTAACGGAAGTATCGGAGAAGTGGATTGTTTTTCGATACTTCCGGAAACTAGAGAAGATGCCAGCGCCCTCATTTTAGTGGGGTCAACGCCGAACCATTCTTTCCCTTTGCCGACCCTGTCGGATTTGAAATAAACCTTAATGGCGGATTCGATGCGTCGTGCATCCTCTTCAGAGAGGGATTCGAAGACTGCTATTTGCTGAACGTTTGGGTTATGGGTGTGATACTCGGACAATCTCTCGCTAAAAGGGCGTTGTGTAATTCCAACTTTGGAATTTTTCCCATCGGCAACGATATAGAGACAAAAAGCCATTAGTTTAACGGGGTGTTTTATTTCTGCCACGAATCCCTCAACGTCACCGCCCGATTAAATATGGGCGCACTTGCCTGCGAATCCACAGCATCCGCTACAAAGTACCCATGCCGCTCAAACTGAAACCGCTCTTCGGGTTTGGCATTCTTCAGTGCCAGTTCCAGTTGTGCCGTAATAATACGCTTCGAGTTCGGGTTCAGGTCGAGCAGATAATCTTTGTCGCCCGCTCCCGGGTGAGGCACCTTGAACAGCCGGTCGTAGAGCCGTACTTCGGCCGCATAGGCATGCTTGGCCGAGACCCAATGGATGTTGCCTTTGACTTTGACCTTGTCCGCGCCCGCAGTGCCGGACTTGGTGTCGGGATCGTATTCGCAATGCACGGCAATGACCTTGCCTGAAGCATCTTTGTCGCAGCCGGTGCATTTGACGACATAGCCGTAGCGCAGCCGCACGCTATTGCCGGCAAGAGGTTCGCCGGCTGGTGTTACCCCGGGCGGGTATAAACGGAAAAAACCCTTCGCCGGCGTTTCCATGAAGTCTTCGCGTTCGATCCACAATTTCTTCGCGAACGGCACCGTGCGTTTGCCGAGTTCCGGCTTTTGCGGATGGTTCGGCGCTTCGCATATTTCCTCTTGGTCTGCCGGATAGTTATCAATCACGAGCTTGAGCGGGTCGAGCACCGCGATGCGACGTTCGCAGCTTTCGTTCAATACTTCGCGCATGCAGTCTTCGAGCACCGAGTATTCGATCCACGAATCGGCCTTGGCGACACCGATGCGTTCGGCGAACAAACGAAAACCTTCGGGCGTATAGCCGCGGCGGCGTGCGCCGGCGAGCGTCGGCATGCGCGGGTCATCCCAGCCGTCCACATGCTGTTCCTCGACGAGCTGGATCAGCCGCCGCTTGGAGAGCACGACGTAAGTCAGGTTGAGCCGCGCGAATTCGATCTGTTGCGGCAGCGGTTGCTGGAGCAGCCCGCCCTCGGCGAGGCGCAGCAACAGCCAGTCATAGAACGGCCGCTGGTCTTCGAATTCGAGCGTGCAGATCGAGTGCGTGATGTTTTCAAGCGCATCTTCGATCGGGTGCGCGTAGGTGTACATCGGATAGATGCACCATTTATCGCCGCTGCGGTGGTGGGTCGCGCGCTTGATGCGGTAGATCGCCGGGTCGCGCATATTGATGTTGGGCGAGCGCATGTCGATTTTCGCGCGCAGCACCATCGCGCCGTCGGCGTGCTTGCCGTCGCGCATCTCGCGAAAGCGCGCCAGCGACTCCGCCACCGGGCGGTTGCGCCACGGGCTGTCGCGGCCGTGCTCGGTCAGCGTGCCGCGCATCTCGCGCATCGCCTCGGCGCTTTGCTCGTCCACGTAGGCGTGGCCGGCGGTGATCAGATGCTCGGCGGCCCGGTACATGAAGTCGAAGTAGTCGCTCGCGTAAAACAGGTCGGCGCCGTAATCGAAACCGAGCCAATGCACCGCCGCGATGATGGAATCGACGTACTCCTGTTCCTCTTTTTCCGGATTGGTGTCGTCGAAGCGCAGGTGGCAGGCGCCGCCGTAATCGCGCGCGAGCCCGAAGTTGAGGCAGATCGATTTGGCGTGGCCGATGTGCAGATAGCCGTTCGGCTCGGGCGGAAAGCGGGTGCGGATCTTCGCACTGTCATGACGCGCCGCGTATTTGCCGGACGCGAGATCGGCCTCGATGATCTGGCGGATGAAGTTCGAAGTGGACACGGATTGTTTGTCCGCGGGTTTTGGCGGTACGGATGGTGCGGATGCGTTGGGCATCGGTAAATTGTACAACAGGGCCTGCTAGCGACCCTCGACCTGGAACTGGATGCCGAGGTAGCCGATCCATTGCGGTTGCAGCGTGTCGGACAGGCTGGCGATGCTATGGCCGAGCATGAACAGCAGCAGGGTGCCGGGACGCAGCGCGTAGCGGCCGCCGAGATCGAGCGTGGATGCGCGGCCTTCGCCCTGATCCCAAGCATTGTAGATTTCGGCGAGCAGTTCCAGCGCGGGAGTGAACTGGCGCGTCGCGGCGACGCCGAGGATGGTTTCCTCATTTGCATAGCGGGAGAACCGGCGCCCGGCTTCCATGCCGAGATTAACGCTGCCGAATTCGCGGTTGATTTCGACCGGCAGCAGCAGGCGCGGACCTTCGTCCACCAGCCCGCGCCGGAAGGAATTGGTCGGGTTGTTCAGTTCGAGCTGCGGATAAGTGGAGAGGCTGAAGCCGCTTTGCACGTCATCATGGAAGCGCCATTTCACACCGAACAGCGAATTGCCGAGTCCATGCCGCGCTCCGTCTTCCGAGTTCTCGAACAGATACGGAACCTCATATTTGAGCTGGATGTGCTCGCCCACGCCATAGTTGATGTCGAGCAGAGGGGTCTCGTACGTGCCTGCGCCGGGGCGATGATCGGCAGTGGCAGCGACGTTGATTTCCCAGTTGCGGTCGCCCGGCGTGCCCGGGTCATCGGTCAGCAGCGGTGGACCCGCCTGAGCCAATGCCAGAACAGGGGCGATGCCCACAAGCCATCCTGACAATGCGCCCTGCATGAGGCCTCTGATTTTATCGGGCAGCACGTGAATGCCATGCAGCGAATCGGTGCGCCCCGTGGCGGGGCGCCGGGAATTCAGGCGGTCAGGCCACGGCGCGCGGCTTGCGCTGCAGCAGGCCGGCGATCACCAGCCACGCGGCGGGGATCAGCACCAAGCTGTACGACAGCCAGTGACCGTATTCGCCGTCCGGACCGTAGGGCTCGGTCGTCATGTGCCAGTACTCGTTGTTGACCAGCGGCAGCGCACCGGCCTCGGTGAATTCGTGGAACGAGTAGATCAGCAGCTGCAGCGAGAACAGCAGCAGGAAGATCGAGGTAACCTGGAAGAACAGCGCAAGATTGACGCGGCGCCCGTAGCGCGACCACGCCCAGGCGACCGCCGCCGCCGCCGCGATGCCGAGCAGCGCGCCGGCAAACATGCTGCCGGCGCCGGTCTGGGTCGCCAGCGAGGCGGAGATGAACGCCATTTCCATGCCTTCGCGCGTGATCATCAGCACCACGAACAGGAATACCGCGATCCACGCTTGCGCGCCGGTTTTCTGCGCTGCGGCCTCGACCCTGGCGCCGATGTCCTTGCTGATGTGCTTGGCCGCGCGCAGCATGTAAACCACCATCGAGATGACGAGGATCGCGGCGACGCCGGCGAGCACGCCCTCCCAGAACGACTGTACCGCGTATTCGGCGAGCTCGACGCCAAGCACCAGCGACAGCACGGCCGCGGTGGCCGTGCCCCAGTAGACGGCGGGGGCCAGCGCGCCGCGCCCGGTCTTGCGCATGTAAGCGAGGGTGATGGCAACGATCAGGAAGGCTTCGATGCCTTCGCGCAGGGTGATGACGGTCATTGACAGCATGATCAGTGGTTCTCCCGGTTGGGGTCGGAAATGAAGCCGATGCGGGTGACGCCGGCCTTCGCGCATTCGGACAGTATCTCGTCTATCACCTGATACTGCGTGGTGCGGTCGGCGCGCAGATGCACTTCCGGCTGCGGGTTCTGCTGCGCGGCCTCGTGCAGTTTCGCGACCAGTTGCGGCCGGTCCAGCGCGGCGCCGTCCCAGTAGGTGACGCCCGCCGCGTCGATCGCGAGGTCGTGATGCTCGGGCTTGGTGATGGTCGGGCTGCTTGCCGCGGTCGGCAGGCTGATCTTGACCGCGTTGGTCAGCAGCGGCGCGGTGATGATGAAGATCACCAGCAGCACCAGCATCACGTCGATCAGCGGGATCATGTTGATTTCCGCCATCGGCGCGTTGTCGCCGCTTTTGCTGAATCCGCCGAAGGCCATCTCACACTCCCTTCGCGGCGGCCGCGGGCTTCAGCGGCGTCACCGGCGCGAGGTCATTCAGGTGCGAGCCGGTGGTCAGGAACGCGAACAGATCGTGCGCGAACGAATCGAGCTGGGCGAGCACCACGCGGTTCCAGCGCACGCATGCGTTGTAGGCGAGCACCGCGGGTATCGCGACGGCGAGACCGAATGCGGTCATGATCAGCGCTTCGCCGACCGGGCCGGCGACCTTGTCGAGCGTGCCCTGGCCGGAGATGCCGATTGCGATCAGCGCGTGATAGATGCCCCACACCGTGCCGAACAGGCCGACGAACGGCGCGGTGCTGCCGATCGAGGCGAGCACGGTGAGGCCGGATTCGAGCCGCGCGGTTTCCTCGTCCATCACGCGCCGCATCGCGCGCGTCAGGAATTCCGCGCCGGAGCCAGCCTCGTTGAGCCGATTGGCGCCGTGGCGTTGATGGTGACGCACCGCGACGACGGCGTGATAGGCGAGGTGTGAAAACGGTTCCTCGGGATGGTGCTCGTCGGAATGCTGCTCCTCGAGCTGGGCGGCGACGACTTGCAGCGACGGCGCATCCCAGAAAGACTGCAGGAAGCGCGCGCTGCGGGTGCGCGTGCTCCATACGCGCAGGGTCTTGGTCAGTATCAGATACCAGGTCGTGACCGACATCACGAGCAATATCAGCAGCACGGTCTTGCTGACGAAGTCGGTCTGCGACAGGAAGGCGTTGAAGCCTATGGCAGTGGTTGAATCCATCGGATTACCTTTCCTTCAGTGAAAACAGCACCGGCACGTTTACCGCAGCGACGACCACATGGCCGCCCTGGCTTGCCGGTTTGAATTTCCAGTGTTCGACGGCCTGCCGCGCCGCGGCGTCGAGGCGCGGGTAGCCGCTGCTTTTTTCGACCTCGACCTGCTCGGGCTGGCCGACGGTGTCGACCAGCACCCGCAGCACCACGCGGCCCTGCTCGCCGAGGCGTTTCGACATCTGCGGATATTCGGGCGCCGGGTTGCTCAGGTAATCGGCGCTGAAATCAGGCGGGATGATCGGCGCCTCGGCGACCACCGGCGCCGGCGGTGCGGCCGGCGGTGGCGGAGTTTCCTGGGGCGGCGGGGGCGGCGCAACGAATTCGGACGGCACCTTGGTTTCCGCAGTGACGATTTTCTTCGGCGGCTCCTTGATCTTCCTGACCGGCAGCGGCTTCGGCGGCTGCTGCGGCTGCTCGATGATGTCCGGCGCCGGCGGCGCGATAATGCTGACCATGATCGGCGCAAGGGTGATTTCGGAATGCGCCGCGCCATAGCGCATCAGCAGCGCCAGGCTGATGATGTGCAGGCCGATTACGAACAGCAGACGCAACCCGCTGTCGCGCCATTCCACAACGGTACTTGACATGGAAGAGATTATAAATAAGAATGATTCGCGTTACAACGATATCGAGGCATGGATTCAGATGTATGTCTGTGTATGCAATGCGGTAACCGAACGCGAGATCCGGCAGGCAGTCGAGCTGGGCGCGCGTTCGTTATGCGATCTCAAGCACGGCCTCGGTATCGCCAGCAATTGCGGCAAATGCGTGTCCTGCGCCCATGAGGTTTTGAGCGAAGAGATGGGAAAACAAATCCCGCCGTACCATGGGCAATTAGCGTTTGGGCCGGCCTGAGCCTCGGTGATCGGGAATCCGGCAAAACGCAATAATCGCTCGATAAGCGGGCGCTAACTTCAAAATATGAATACGGCAGGCCATTAATTCATAAAAGTTTTTATTTCAATAAATACGAATTATTGTTGTTTAGAATTGCATCCGTATCTGGATGTTTTTAATAGCCAGCCCCGTCCGGTCGCGCTGCCGGCAGCCAGCCAAAGTCATCAAACTCAAAGGAGAAACTACAATGGCTTTCCGACCGAAACTGCGTTCACTGGCTGCCGCGCTGTTGCAAGCGCAATCTGCGAAATCATCAATACTGCCGCTGGGAGTAGCGCTCACGAGTATGGCGCTAATGCCATGCGCATCTGCCCAGTCGATATCCGATCAATCGCCACGCGCGCCCGACATTACGATCATGGCTGGAGAAGGCGGAGAATCATATTCGCCTTCTTCCGTGCAGACCCTGCCGGAAGTCAAGGTACAAGCCGAGGTGGCCAAGCCCGGTGCCAATCCCTATGCCGACCCGGATGCGCCCTACAAGGCGGATCGCCTGTCGTCGAGCAAGTTCACCGAGCCGGTGCTTAACACGGCGCGCTCAACGACGGTCCTGACCAAGGAGGTTCTGGAAGACCAGAATTCGACGATGCTTCGCGAGATCGGACGTTCGACGGCCGGCGTCACATTGGGTTCTGGTGAAGGTGGCAATGCCTTCGGCGACCGTTTTTTCATTCGTGGTTTTGACGTTCGTAACGATATTTTCGTCGATGGCGTCCGCGATCCGGGTACCAGCATTCGCGACAATTTCAACACCGAACAAGTCGAAATATTGCGCGGGCCCGCCTCCTCTTTCGCCGGCCGCGGCACGACTGGCGGCGCGATCAACATCGTGACCAAAGAGGCCCAAGATACCAACTTTTACCAGGCCGAGGGCACCTACGGCTTCCAGAGTTCCACGAAGCGCGGGACGTTCGACGTCAATACGGCGATCAGCCCGGTAGTGGATGTGCGCATTAACGGCATGGTTCAGGAAGCCGGCGTCGCTGGCCGTGATTTCACCACCGATAATCGCAACGGCATTGCCGGTGCCATGACAATCAAACCCACCGCGAACTTTACGGTGAAAGCCGGCTATTCATACACCGACTTGTACGGCTTGCCGGATTTTGGCGTTCCTTCCAACCCGGTGACGCGCATGCCTGTCACGGAAGGAAACGTTCCGCGCGACGAATACTACGGCGTCATCGGCCGGGACTTCACCAAGTCGACCCAAAGCATAGGAACGCTGGACGCGGAATGGAAAGCCACCGAGTGGCTCACGCTCGAGAACAAGATCCGCCAGAGCCATTCGCTCCTCAACTACGTTGGAACGATTCCCGAGAATCCCGCCGCCACCCTCAACAAACCGGGGCTGATAGTTTCTTCATCGACGGTACCGCCGTTCACCTTCTCGGGCTACGTGCAGCTCAACGCGCAAAGTCGCTATGAACCCGTCGATGTTTTTGCCGACCAGCCGCAGGCGACATTCAAGTTCGACACCGGCTCGTTACACCACACGATGGTGCTGGGAGGGGAATTCTCCACTGAAAAGGTCAGCATCGACAGCTACAATGGATTGACCTCTGAAATTACGACCGGCCCTGTCGCCTTTGCCTCAACCGGCGCGCCGGTGGTGAGCGTTTTAAATCCGATCGTCAACTATAATCCATCGATCGGCCCAGGGGCTACGCTTACCGGCAATCCATTGAGATACGAAGTGGACACCAATGCCGGGTATCTGATCGACACCGCGAATTACAACGACTTCATCATTGTCAACGGCGGTGTGCGGTACGACGATTACGGCATTACCGCCGCGAACAATACGAGATCTCAATCCGCCGACGACGGTATCACTAGCTATAATGTCGGACTGGTCGTCAAGCCGTCGAAGATCAGCAGTATCTATGCTGCCTATGCGACTGCCGCAGAGCCTGTTGGCGACGAACTGGATGCGACATCCAGCACCTACGGCGGTCTTGCGCCAACCCAGTCCTCGACGCAGATTTTCGGGCCGCAGAAGAGCGAGGCGTACGAGCTTGGCACGAAATGGGAGTTGTTCAATCAACACCTGCTGGCGACCGCTGCGGCTTTCCGCACCGACGTCACTAACGCGCGTGAAACGGCGCCGGCCGGCCTGCCGGGTTATGTCAGCGGCCAGATCGTCGCGGGCGCGGCTTATACCGTCCAGGGCCTCGACTTCGAGGTCGCAGGCAAGGTCACGGACAGGTGGAGTGTCATGGGGGGGCTCGTGCTTATGCACTCCGAGGTGACGCAGTCGATCGTGCCGACCAATGTCGGGCTTCAACTCGCCAACATCGCGCATCAGTCGTTCAACTTGCTAACGAAATATCAGGTGAACCATTGGCTGGAACTGGGCGGCCAGAGTATCTACGCCTCCGAGATCAAGGGCGGCTCGCTGCTTGCCGCGAACGGCGGCATTCCCTATCCGGGCACGCCGAATCCGACTCTGCTGCCGTCGCATTGGCGCTTCGACGCCTTCGCTGAGGCGAAAATCAACGACCATGTAAACCTGAAACTTTATGCGGAGAATATCTTCGACAAGACGTACTATGATTCCCTGTACCAGAGCGGGCAGCCGTTCATCAAGGTGGCGCCGGGTCGCGACATATCGTTGATAGCGACGTTGAAATTCTAGGCGGTGGCAATTGCTGATTTGCATACCCGATGTTCTGAGCAAAAATGATGTGGCGGAGTTCCGCCGCATCATGGACGCCGAGAAGTGGGAAGACGGCCGTTCGACCGCCGGAGCGCAATCGGCGGAAGTGAAGCAGAACGAACAGCTTCCGCCGGATGGCAAGACCGCGCGGGAGTTGGGCGAGCGCATTATCCGTGCGCTCGCCACCAATCTGGTATTCATCTCGGCCGCGGTGCCGCTGCATATCTTCCCGCCGTTGTTCAATCGTTACGGTCCGGGAAAGTTCTTCGGCGAGCACGTCGATAATTGCATCAGGGGCGATCGTTTGACCGGTTTGCGCATTCGGACCGATCTCTCCGTCACCCTTTTCCTCTCGGAGCCTGATGAATATGACGGCGGCGAGTTGATCATTAACGATTACTACGGTTCACATCGAGTCAAGCTTCCCGCAGGGCATCTGGTTCTCTACCCATCGACAAGCCTGCATATGGTGACACCGGTTACGCGGGGCGTGCGCGTTGCCTCCTTTTTCTGGCTGCAAAGCATGATCAAGGATTCACACGCGCGGGACTTGACATTCGAAATGGACAATGTGGTGCAGAAACTCGTCGAGCGCTTGGGGCGCAACGATGTTGAAGTTCGCAGATTAACGAACATTTATCACAACCTTATTCGTTATTGGGCAGAGTTGTGAGTGAGGGCATCTTCAACCGCCGACCTAACGCGAGACGTCGTCCTCCCGGACAGAAAATCGGTACATTCAGAATCCGTCTTCTAATCTCCGGAGCATTTTGAGTCAATTTCGATGGTGCTGCCAATTCTTCGCCACCTTCGATTTTGGAGACTCGGCAGTGGGTGATGTAGATAGACGTAATCAGACAATTTGCGTGAATAAGATCCATCGGTGATGGACATATCGCAACGGAAGGCGCTGAGCAAGGTTCCTGAAGTCACCCTCGTCTTCTGGATCATCAAGATCGCCGCGACTACACTGGGCGAAACCGGCGGCGATTCTATTACCATGACGTTGAACTGGGGTTATCTCGCCGGTACCATCCTTTTTTTCGCACTGCTCATCGTGCTCGTCGTTTCGCAAATTCTCGCAAAGAAATTCCACCCCCTTCTCTATTGGGCCACGATTGTCGCCTCTACAACGTTCGGCACCACGATGGCTGATTTCGCCGATCGCTCTCTTGGTATTGGCTATGCCGGGGGTTCCGTTTTGTTATTCATTTGCCTCCTTGTCGCACTTGTTTTTTGGTATTGGTCGCAGGGCACTATTTCGGTGAACACTGTAAATACACCGAAGACAGAGATGTTCTATTGGGCGGCAATCACTTTTTCCCAGACACTTGGCACCGCGCTGGGAGACTGGATGGCCGATACCGATGGTCTGGGCTACGTAGGTGGAGCGCTTGTTTTTGCTGCGTGTCTCGCCGTGGTCCTGGCGCTCTATCGCTGGACCGATCTGTCCCGTGTTTTTCTATTCTGGGCGGCCTTCATCTTGACCCGGCCGTTCGGCGCCACCCTCGGAGATTTTCTTGACAAGCCAATTGATCATGGTGGTCTTGCGTTAAGCCGTCCGTTGGCATCAGCTGTAATTGCGGCGTTCATTCTTTTATGTCTATTTGTGTTGCCGCAGCGGGCTGGCCGACATCCCGAATAAAAGACTTTCGACAATGGGTGGGCGGCCCAATGTGTAAATAACATTGTTAATCAGCCCCGCTGCGTCTGTTTGGGATTCCGGCATAAACGGCGCAGGTCGTTAATCCAAGTCGTTCTCGTTTTCATTTCCATGGCGCGCCTGAGCTAGTGGTATTCTGTCGTGCAGATGATCGACGTCAGGAGAGATCAATGAAAGGCGACAGGAAAGTCATCGAATATCTGAACCGGGTTCTGACCAATGAATTGACCGCGATCAATCAGTATTTTCTGCACGCACGGATGTTCGACAACTGGGGGCTGGGCCGGCTCGCGCATTACGAAAAACACGAATCGATCGACGAGATGAAGCACGCCGACGAACTGATCAAACGCATCCTGTTTCTCGACGGCCTGCCGAACCTGCAGGATCTGAACAAGCTGCTGGCCGGTGAAAACGTGCAGGAATGCCTGGAGTGCGACCTCAAGCTCGAAATGGCGGCCTA
Source organism: Burkholderiales bacterium (assembly GCA_035524795.1). GTDB lineage: Bacteria > Pseudomonadota > Gammaproteobacteria > Burkholderiales > SG8-41 > DATKOF01. The sequence goes on along the minus strand of DATKOF010000024.1, from coordinate 64,563 downwards.
TCCGCTGCTGAAAGAGGCGATCGCGTACTGCGAACAGACCGCCGACTACATCAGCCGCGAACTGCTCGAGGACATCATGGAATCGGAAGAAGAGCACATCGATTTCCTCGAAACCCAGCTCGAACTGATCGGCAAGGTCGGCATCCAGAACTTCATCCAGTCCCAGATCGGCGAGTCCGAAGCGGGGTCCTGATCCGCATCACGGCGTTACTGCACGCCCCGAACTGCTATGCTAGGGGCGATGAATGCGACCACCTTCGCCGCGTTGCGGCTGCTCGCCAACGGCGAGTTCCGCTCGGGACAGGACATCGCCCGCCGGCTCGGTCTGTCGCGCGCCAGCGTGTGGAACGCGCTGCATGCGCTCGACGGCACCGGCATCGAAATCTTCAAGGTGCGCGGCCGCGGCTACCGGCTGGCCGAACCGCTGTCGTTGCTTGATCACGCGGCGGTCAAACGCCATCTCGGCGCCCGCGCCGCGCATTTCAGAATAGACCTGCTCGACTGCGCGGATTCGACCAATACGCTGCTGATGCAGCGTGCGGAGCGCGGCGCCCCGAGCGGCAGCGTGATCGCCGCGGAATGGCAGACCCGTGGACGCGGGCGCCGCGGGCGCAGCTGGCACGCGGCGCCCGGTTCCGCGCTGACGTTTTCGCTGCTGTGGCGCTTCCAGCAGGGCGCGGGATTTCTGGCCGGCCTCAGTCTTGCGGTCAGCGTGGCGGTGGCGCGGGTGCTGGCCGGAATCGGCGTCGCCGACTGCAAGGTCAAGTGGCCCAACGATGTGGTATGGCACGGTTGCAAGCTTGCCGGCATCCTGATCGAGATGCAGGGCGACATGCTGGGGCCGAGCGCCGCGGTGATCGGCATCGGACTCAACTGCCGGCTGCCGGATGCGGTGCGCGCGCACATCGACCAGCCGGTCGCCGACCTCGGGCAGATCGTCGGCCGCGGGGTCGATCGCAACCGCCTGCTGGCATTGTTGCTGGGCGAACTCGACCGCGTATTGCGGACGTTTGCGCGCGACGGCTTCGCGCCGCTGCGCGACGAGTGGCAGCAGCAGCACGTTTATCAGCGCAAGGCGGTCAGACTCAAACTGCCCGACGGCGGCATGGTCAGCGGCACGGTCGAGGGCGTCGCCGACAACGGCGCGCTGCTGCTGATGACCAGGGCCGGCCGTCGGCGTTTCCACGGCGGCGACATCAGCCTGCTCAGGACCGCGGCGTGAAAGTGCTCGCGATCGACGTTGGCAACAGCCGCATCAAATGGGGCTGGCACGACGGCGCGCGCTGGCGTCGGCGCGCAGAGGTAGCGACCGCGCGCGACCTGAAAACCGCGTTCGCACGCCTGCCGCGCTGCGATGCAATCGTGATTTCGAACGTCGCCGGCGCCGCAGCGGGCAAGGCGTTGCGCGCCGCGTTGCCGCCTGCGCCGCGCGCGCGCTGGATCAAAAGCGGACGCATCCAATGCGGAGTCAGAAACGACTACCGGCAGCCGCAGCGGCTCGGCAGCGACCGCTGGGCGGCGCTGATCGGCGCGCGCCGCCGCTACCGCGGACCGCTGCTGGTGGTCAACGCCGGCACCGCGCTGACGGCCGATGCGCTGACCGCGAGCGGCGTTTTCCTCGGTGGCGTCATCGTGCCGGGCGCAACGTTGATGAAGGAAACGCTGGCTGCCAACACCGCTGCGCTCGGCCGGCGGCCGGGCCGCATCCGGCGTTTTCCGCGGACGACCGGCGACGCCATTGCCAGCGGCGCCCTGCACGCGCTGGCCGGCGCGGTCGAACGCATGGCGCGCCTGCTGCACCGGCACGCGCGCCGTGCGCCGGTGTGCGTAGTGAGCGGCGGCGCCGCGGCCTCGCTGGCGCCGCAGCTTAACCTCGAAGTCAGGGTGGTGGATAATCTGGTGCTCGAAGGACTGCTGACGATCGCCCACGACAGGCCCCGATGAAATTATTTCTGTTCCTGATACTGCTGTTCGCCAATCTGCTGTTCGGCTATTTCCAGTATGCGAAGAGCCGCGCCGATGCCGGGGCCACCGCCCAGCTCGGATTGCTGGAGATCAATTCCGACAAGGTCAAGCTGGTAAAAGACGGCGCGCGCCCGCATCCGGCGGCCTGTCTGGAGTGGGGGAGTTTCACCGGCGACGATGTCGCACGCGCCGGCGCCGCGCTTGCCAAACTGCAGCTCGGCGACAAGTTTACGCAACGCGACGACGACCCCGGCTACTGGGTTTACATTCCGCCGCTGAAGAGCGGCGCCGATGCCGAGAAGAAGTCAGCCGAGTTGAAAGCGCGCGGTGTCGCGGATTTCGTGTTGATCCAGGACGCCGGGCCGTGGCAGTTCGCGATATCGCTCGGCCAGTTCAAGACCGAGGAGGCCGCCGACGGCTATCTGGCGCAGCTGCGACAGAAGAACGTGCGGTCGGCGATCGCCGGGCCGCGCGGCGCGAAAACCAGTACTTTCGTGATCCGCGATCCAGGCGACGCAGCCGCAGCCCAGCTGGCAGCGCTGAAAACCGATTTTCCCAACGCGCAATTGAAAGCGCTTGCCTGCGCCGCCACACCGCCGTCCGCCGCTACGCCCGCTGCCAGGAACGATTAACCGCCGCGATTTCGGGCGAGTGTCGCGGTGGTCGAATGCGGATGCACGAACGGAATCGAGTAGACGGTGCCGCCCCAGCTTCTGACTTCGGCGCCGCCGACGATCTGCTCAACGCGCCAGTCGCCGCCCTTGACCAGCACTTCGGGCCTGACGCGGTTGATCAATGTCAGCGGCGTGTCTTCCTCGAACCAGGTGACGAGGGCGACCGCCTCAAGCGCCGCCAGCACCGCCATCCGGTCGGCCAGCGTATTGATCGGCCGGTCGGGACCCTTGCCCAGCCTGCGCACCGATGCGTCGCTGTTGACGGCGACCAGCAGGCTGGCGCCGAGCGCGCGCGCCTGCGCCAGATAGGTAACGTGACCGCGATGCAGGATGTCGAATACGCCGTTGGTGAACACCAGCGGCCGCGGCAGCACAACCGCGCGCTGGACAAGTTCCTCCGGCGCGCAGATCTTGGTTTCGAATGCGGGTGAGGCAGTAACGGGCAGCACGCCGTCAGTGTAACCCGCGGTCAGGCAGCGCTTCAAATTGCGGAAGCGCCGGCGTCAGGCAGCGACGGTGGCGGTTCCGAGCTGTTTGCGGTAGCGGTTGAGTTCGGCCACGCTGGAGATGGTGCGGCCAAACAGCAGCGACAGATTGCGCAGGATGGCGGCGACGACCTTCGATTCCCAGTCCTTGCCGAACTGGATCTGGCGCGTCAGCCAGTGTTCAAGCCAGACCGGATCGGGCAGCTTGCTTTGCACGGTGTCGTTGGGAAACAGATCCTTGTTGACGTGCAGATTGGTCGGATGCAGCGGCTTGCCGCTGCGTCCGGAGCTGGCCATCAGTACGCCGATCCTGGCGAACGCCTGTCTCGCCTCGTCACCGTCGATGGCGACCGCGCGCTTCATGTACTGGAGATAAGCCCCGCCGTGGCGCGCCTCGTCGCGCGAGATCAGGTCATAGATCGCCTTGATCACCGGTTCGGTGTGCCATTGCGCCGCGCGGCGATACCAGTGGTTGAGGCGGATCTCGCCGCAGAAATGCAGCATCAGCGTTTCCAGCGCCGGCGCCGGATCGAACCTGAAGCGCACCGCGTGCAGTTCCTGCTCGGTCGGCGCCAGCTCGGGACGGAAGCGGCGCAGGTATTCGATCAACACCAGCGCGTGTTTCTGTTCTTCATAGAACCACACCGACATGAAAGCCGAAAAATCGCTGTCGTGCGGATTGTCGCGCAGGAACATTTCAGTTGCCGGCAACGCGGCCCATTCGGTGATCGCATTCATCTTGACTGTCAGCGCCTGTTCGGTCGACAGCCGGCTGGCGTCGAACTGGCCCCACGGCACGTCATCCGCCATGTCCCAGCGCACGCACTCGAAGGATTTGAAGAGTTCAGGGTAGAGCATCGCGATATCCGGCTCCGCCGCCTTCGCCGGCGGCGTAAATGGAATTATCGCCCGACTATAGCGATTGATTGTTACAGATTTAATCGCCGTTCGGCGGGTGCCTGATGGCGCTGAAACCCGGCCGCCGCCGACGATCGGGGGCGCGGGCGCTAATCCAGATATTCGAACAGTTTGACGACCTTGCGCACGCCGCTGGTGGTGCGCGCGATCTCAGTCGCGGCGTCGGCTTCTTTATGCTTGACCAAGCCGAACAGATAGACCACGCCGGCCTCGGTGACGATCTTGATGTGCAGGGAATCGACTTCCTTGGAATTCACGAACCCGGCCTTGACCTTGGTCGTCAGCAGCGTATCGTTGGTGCGCGAGGTCAGCGAACTGACGCCGGCGACCGCGATTTCATTGTAGACGCCGCGCACGTTTTCCACCGCGCGCGCGGCGCTCTCGATGCCGCCGCGGGTGGTTTCATCCGACGCTTCGCCGGTCAGCAGCACCATCCGGTTGTAGCTGGTCACGTTGACGTGCGATTCCGGATATTTCTGGCTGATTCGCTGCTCGGCTTTGAGTTCGATGCCTTCGTCCTCGGTGATGGTGCCGATGGTACGGGGATCTTCGCCGGCGGCGAGCGCGCCGCCGACCCCGGTCGCGACCATCACCGGACAGCCGTGCAGCAGCGGCACTGCCGCCAGCAGGATGAACAGAATCGGGTAACGCATCATTCAACTCCCAATAACAGACAGTCGATCGCGTCGCACAGGCAATGCAGCGTAAGCAGATGCACCTCCTGGATGCGCGCGGTGCTTTCCGCCGGCACGCAGATGTGGATGTCGTCCGGCGTCAGCGCCTCGGCCAGCTGGCCGCCGTTCCTGCCGGTCAGCGCGACGATACCCATTTCGCACTCATGCGCGGCCTGCACCGCAGCCAGCACGTTCTTCGAATTGCCGCTGGTCGAAATTGCGAGCAGCACGTCGGTCTTGTGGCTGAGCGCGCGCACCTGCCTTGAAAACACCTGCTCGAAATCGTAATCGTTCGTGATCGAGGTCAGCGTCGAAGTGTCGGTGGTCAATGCGACTGCCGCCAGTCCGGGACGCTCCATTTCAAAACGGCACAGCATTTCCGAAGCGAAGTGCTGCGCATCGGCCGCCGAACCGCCGTTGCCGCAGACCAGTATCTTGCCGTCGAGCTTCAGGCATTGCACCATGCATTCGGCCGCCGCCGCGATCGGCGCCGCCAGCGCGTCCATGCTCTGCAGTTTGAGGCGCGCGCTTTCCGAAAAATTCTGGCTGATTCTGCTGATGATATCCATGGGTCGGACCGGAACACGACGCCGGATTATCGCACAAGTCCGCGGCCGGATTATTCCTCGAACGCGTTTTTGATCCACTCGATTGCGCCGTCGCCGGCGATCAGCAGCGCATCGAAGCGACACGCCGGCGCACGCGGCAGCGCGGACAGATAATGACGCGCGGTACGCGCCAGTTTGCCGCGCTTGGCGGCGGTGATGCTGGCCGCTGCGCCGCCGAATCCGTCGCTGGCGCGCATGCGCACTTCGACGAACACCAGCGACCTGCCGTCGCGCGCGATCAGATCGATTTCGCCGAACCGGCAGCGGTAATTGCGCGCGACGATTTCCAAGCCGCTCCTTTGCAGGAATTCCGCGGCCAGTGCCTCGGCCGGTTCGCCGCGGTGCGCCATGGTTACTGGCCGCGCACCACGATTTTGCCGTTGACGAATTGCGCAGCAGTCAGTTCGCGCACGAACTGACCGTCGCTGCCGTTCAGCCGGATGCCGCCGGTCACGCCGTCCAGCGCCGGATCGGGGTTCTGCCGCACCAGTTCGACGCCGATGCGGAACGCGTCGATGCCGAGCGCGTACATGCGCTCGAGGTCGGGCGCGCCGCTGAAATCGGCGCGCGGGTAGACCATCACCGCCGGATGATCGGGAAGCAGCAGCCACGGCATGTCGATGAAGATCACGCGGTCGAGGTCGTGCGCAATCAGCGGGCCGCTGCCGGCGGCGGTGATCTGCGAAGTCGCATAGAGCGGGACGGACTTCGGCAGATAAGGGCAGACCGTGCGCGCGTGTCCGGCGTCGAGTGCGAGAAACGCCGCGTCGGCTCCGGCGGCAGCGAAATCCCGGCGCAACCTGTCGAGGTCAGCGGGGTCGTCGCTGTATTTGAGATCGGCAACCGCGCTGCCGCCCGCTGCGGCGAACGCCTCGACGAACGCGTCGCGCATCCGTTTGCCGAGCGGTGTGTCATCGCTGATGATCAGCGCCGTATGATAGCCGTCCGCCCGCGCCAGCCGCGCAATCTGGCGCGCTTCGGATTCGATCGCAAGCCCGAACAGATAGAGCAGCGGCGGCCGCGGCGTGCCGGGATCGGGAAAATTGAGCGCGAGCGTCGGTACACTGACCAGGCCACTGGTGGCGACCGCGGTCACGCCCTCGTGGGTCAGCGGGCCGATGATCAGTTCGGCGCCGGCGTCGGTCGCCTGCCGGTAAACCGTCAGCAGGCGCTGCGGATCTTCGTTCGTGGCATAGACGCGGATCGGCGGTACGTTTTGTCCCTGCACTTGCGCGGCTGCGAGAAAGCCCTGTTTGACTGCGTTGGCGTAGCTGCTGAAGGTCGGCGATTCGAGCGGCAGCAGCAGCGCGACGTGCGGGGTCAGTTTCACTGTCGGCAGGTCGGCCGCGGGCGCCGCCGAGGTGGCGCATAGCGGGGCGGCACCGTATAGTAGCGCCCAGCATAAAAGCGGGGCGATTTTCGGAACATGACGCAGGCGCGGAATCATGGGGAACGAACGTCAGGGCTGCCGACATTATATGTAGTCGCGACCCCGCTGGGGAATCTCGGCGATATCACGCTGCGTGCGCTCGAGGTGCTGAAAAACGTCGATACGATCGCCGCCGAGGACACGCGCGTGGCGCGCCGGCTGCTCGACCGTTACGGCGTCGCCACGCCGCTGTTCGCGCTACACGAGCACAATGAACAGCACGCCACGCAAAAAATCATCCGGTTGCTTGAAGAAGGCAAATCCGTCGCGCTGGTCAGCGACGCCGGCACACCGGCGGTTTCCGATCCCGGCGCACGTGCAGTCGCCGCGGTGCGCGCGGCCGGCCATCCGGTGGTGCCGTTGCCGGGCGCCAGCGCCGTCGTCTGTGCGCTGTCGGTCGCCGGGTTCGACGCATCGCATTGGCTGTTCTACGGCTTCCTGCCGGCGTCGGCGACAGCGCGCCGGCGCGAACTCGATGCGCTCAAGGCCCTGCCGTACACGCTTATATTTTATGAGGCGCCGCACCGTGTGCTGGCAAGCGTCACCGATATTGCGCAGGCGTTCGGCGCGCAGCGCCGGATCACGATCGCGCGCGAACTGACCAAGCTGTTCGAGACTGTGCACAGCTGCGCGCTCGGCGATGCGGCGGCATGGCTCGCCGCCGATCCCGCCCGCATGAAAGGCGAGTTCGTGCTGATCGTCGAAGGCGCGCAATGGCAGGCCGCCGGCGAAATTGAAACAGACCGCATGCTGGAAATCCTGCTGCGCGAACTGCCGCTCAAGCAGGCGGCCAGGCTGACGGCTGAGATCAGCGGCGCGCGGAGAAATGACGCTTATTCGCGCGCGCTGCAACTGAAAAAGAAATCATGACGATGGCTTTGTTAAACTAGACGCTCTTTTGTCGCCCGCCGATGAAACATCTCGCCATTATCCGCCCCGACGACTGGCACCTGCATTTGCGCGACGGCGAACAGATGCGCGCGGTGCTGGCCGACACCGCGCGGCGTTTCGCGCACGCAATCGTGATGCCGAACCTGAAGCCGCCGGTGACGACCGTCGCGGCCGCGCTCGCCTACCGTGAGCGCATCATCGCCGCGTTGCCCGCCGGCGCGAAATTCGAACCGCTGATGACGCTTTATCTGACCGATGCGACGGGCGCTGACGAAATCAAGCGCGCGAAGAAAAGTGGTTTCGTGCACGCGGTCAAATATTATCCGGCCGGTGCGACCACCAATGCCGAGGCCGGCGTCACCGATCTTGTCAAATGTGACGCGGCACTGGGGGCGATGGAAAAGCACGACCTGCCGCTGCTGGTACATGGCGAAATCACCGATCCCGCGGTGGACGCGTTCGACCGCGAAAAGGTCTTCATCGAGCGCGTGCTGGTCCCGCTGCTCAGGAAATTTACAAAATTGCGTGTGGTATTCGAGCACATCACGACGCGCGCGGCGGTCGAATTCGTGACCGCCGCGCCGGCGACCGTCGCGGCGACTGTCACCGCGCATCATCTGCTGCTCAACCGCAACGCGTTGTTCGCCGGCGGGATCCGTCCGCACTACTATTGCCTGCCGCTGCTGAAGCGTGAAGAAGACCGTGTCGCGCTGGTCGCAGCGGCGACCAGCGGCAATCCCAAGTTTTTCCTCGGTACCGACAGCGCGCCGCATCCGCGTGGCGCGAAGGAAGCCGCATGCGGCTGCGCCGGCATCTACACTGCGCATGCCGGCATCGAGCTGTATGCCGAAGCATTTGCCGCTGCCAATGCGCTCGACCGGCTCGAAAATTTCGCGGGCGTGTTCGGCCCGCAGTTCTACGGCCTGCCGGTCAACCGCGAGCGCATCACGCTCGCTGAAGAAACATGGCAAGTGCCGGCGGAGTTGCCATTTCACGACGACGTGCTGGTGCCGCTGCGCGCCGGCGGCCGCGTCGGCTGGCGGCTGTTGTAATTTCCTTTCAGCGCCCCATTTCCTGCAGGAGTAAAATTGGTTCCGGGAGTCGGCCAGACAGTCGCTGTCCGTGCTTTATGCGCGGCCAGAGGAAAGTCCGGGCTCCACAGGGTAGGGTGGTGGCTAACGGCCATCCGTCGTGAGACGAGCAACAGGGCCACAGAGACGAGTCCGTCATGTTTCGCGCTTTAATCGGCGTAGAGATGTGATGGGGTGAAACGCGGCAACCTGCACCCGGAGCAACACCGAATAGGCAAGCGATGACGTGACCCACCGAGCTTGCGGGTAGGTGGCTGGAGCGCGCGGGCAACCGCGCGCCAAGAGGAATGACTGTCACGGGAGCGCAAGCTTCCGCACAGAACCCGGCTTATTGGCCGGCTCCCGCTCCAAGCGTTGCCTGATGATTCGCATTTGACGCAGTAACTCCTTGATCTCCCGCAATAAAAGTTAAAGTTTTACCTTTGAATTTAATTAAAACCCATTGTTTATTATGGGAAATAGATTTTTGCTTTGTGCGTTTGTGAATTAATCCGCATAAGTCTTTGTCCTGAAAAAAGAAAAGTCGCTTTGACCGCTTGACCCTCCCTCCTTTTTTCTCTATAGTGGGCAATCGTGGGAAAAAGTGGGATTAAGAGGATTTTCAGCCCATGTTCAGGGAGAAGCGGTGTTCCGCGGTGTAGCGCATCTCAGTCTCGACAGCAAAGGCCGGCTTGCGGTGCCGTCGCGCTATCGCGAGGCATTACACGCGCGCTGCGCGGGGCGGCTGGTGGTCACTGCCGATTCCGACAAATGTCTGCTGATTTATCCATTGCCCGACTGGGAGCCGATCCAGCAAAAACTGATGGGACTGTCGGGCTTCAATCCGCGCATCCGCGATTTGCAGCGTCTGCTGATCGGTCACGCCGAGGATGTCGAGATGGATGCCGCCGGCCGCGTGCTGGTGTCGTCGGCGCTGCGCGCCTACGCGAGCCTCAAAAAAAATATCGTGCTTGCCGGCCAGGGCAACAAATTCGAATTGTGGGACAGAGAAAAGTGGGAACAGGTGCTGGAGCGTGGCTCGGGCTTCGGCGATGGTGAACTGCCGCCGGAGCTGGAGGGTTTTTCGTTGTGAGCGGGGGCTCACACGTACCTGTTCTGTTAGACGAAGCGGTGGAAGCGTTGCAGGTGCGGCCGGACGGCATTTACGTCGATGCGACGTTCGGCCGCGGCGGACACAGCCGCGAGATTTTGCGGCGGCTGGGTGAACATGGGCGGCTGATTGCCATCGACCGCGATGCGGCGGCGGTTGCGGCGGGCAGGGAGATCGGGGATGGGCGGTTGCAGCTGGTGCACGACAGTTTCAGCCATTTGCGGGAAATCTTGCGCGCGCACGGAACGGAGCGGGTCAACGGCGTGCTGCTCGACCTCGGTGTCTCGTCGCCGCAGCTTGATGATGCGGCGCGCGGCTTCAGTTTCCGTTTCGATGCGCCGCTCGATATGCGGATGGACGCCACGCGCGGCGTCACCGCGGCCGAATGGCTGGCCGAGGCCAGCGAGCGCGAGATAGGGGAGGTCATCCGCGACTATGGCGAAGAACGGTTTGCTAAGCAGATTGCAGCAGCGATTGTTGCGCAGCGGATACAGCGCCCGATTCGCACTACCCATCAACTCGCGGGCGTCGTCGCACAGGCCGTTCGCACGCGCGAACCCGGGCAGGACCCGGCGACACGCACCTTTCAGGCTCTACGGATTCACGTCAATCAGGAGCTCGCGGAGTTGAGCCAGGCGCTGCCGCAATGCGTGCAGGCGTTGAAATCCGGCGGGCGGCTCGTGGTAATCAGTTTCCATTCACTCGAAGACCGCATCGTCAAACGTTTCCTGCGCGAACAGTCGCAGCCGCCGGAATTGCCGCGCAAATTGCCACTGCGCGCGGCGGAATTGCCGCAGCCGCCGCTGCGGCTGATCGGCCGCGCGCACCGTGCGGACGACGCAGAGACTGCGCGCAATCCGCGCGCGCGCAGCGCGGTGATGCGCGTCGCCGAGCGCAGCGCGGCGCCGTGGCGGGAGGCGGCCTGAGATGACACGGCTCAATCTGCTGCTGCTCGCGGGCCTGATCGCATGCGCGCTGGCGCTGGTGACCTCGCAGTACAAGGCGCGCAAGCTTTACGCCGAATTGCAGCAGGAGCAGGATGCCGCGCACCAGCTCGAAGTCGAGTGGGGGCAGCTGCAACTCGAACAGAGCACTTGGGCGCAGCACGCGCGGATCGAGAAAATCGCCGGCAGCGAACTGGCGATGCAGCTGCCGCCGCCGTCGCGCGTGCGGGTGATCACCATGGAGCCGCCGCGATGACGTCGCCGCAACCGCAGCCGTTGCGGCTGTCGGCGCTGCGCGCGCGTGGACTGCTGGCGCTGTTGTGCGCCGGTTTCGTACTGCTGGCCGGCCGCGCTGCTTATCTGCAGGGGTTGCACAATGACTTCCTGCAGCAGGAGGGCGAATCGCGCTACAGCCGCATCGTCGAGATTCCCGCGACGCGCGGCATGATCACCGACCGCAACCTGCAGCCGCTCGCGGTCTCGACGCCGGTCGAGTCGGTGTGGGCAAGCCCGGCCGATGTCGCGATCACTTCACAGCAGATGACGCAGCTCGCGCGCCTGCTCGAGCTGACGCCGGCCGAGGTCGCGCAGCGCCTGTCCGGGGGCGGCCACGATTTCGTTTATCTGAAGCGGCAATTGCCGCCGGAGCAGGCGCAACAGGCGACCGCGCTTGATATCCCGGGGATCTTTCTGCAGCGCGAATACCGCCGCTACTATCCGGCCAGCGAGTCCGCCGCGCAGGTGGTCGGCATCACCGATATCGACGGCAAGGGACAGGAGGGACTCGAACTCGGCTTCGACAGCCGGGTTTCCGGCCTGCCCGGCAGCCGCCGCGTGATCAAGGACCGGCGTGGCCGCATCGTCGAGGACGTCGCCAGCATCCGCGCGGCCAAGCCGGGACAGGATCTGACGCTGTCGATCGACGCCAACATTCAGTACCTCGCCTACCGCGAACTGAAGAAGGCGGTTGTCGCCAATCGCGCACGCGCCGGCAGCGCCGTCGTGCTCGACGTCAGTACCGGCGAGGTGCTGGCGATGGCGGATTTCCCGTCGTACAACCCGAACAACCGCGAGCAGATCGATCCGCGCCGCACGCGCAACCGTGCGGTGACCGATCTGTTCGAACCCGGCTCGACGCTGAAACCGTTCACCGTTGCTGCGGCGCTCGAAAGCGGATTGTTCAGCCCCGACAGCGTAATCCGCACTGCGCCCGGCCGCATGAGGGTCGGCAACCGCACAATACACGACGTCGAGCCGTCGAACGCGCTGACGGTAACGCAGGTGATCCAGAAATCGTCGAACGTCGGCGCTGCCAAGATGGGGCTGGCGATGCCGGCGCAGAAACTGTGGGAAATTTTCAACGATGCCGGTTTCGGCGCCGCACCGCGCTCGGATTTTCCGGGAGAAGTGGCGGGCCGGCTGCGCGCTTACCGCAACTGGCAGCCGATCGATCAGGCGGCGATGTCGTACGGCTACGGCATCTCGGTCAGCCTGCTGCAGCTCGCGCGCGCCTACCTGATCTTTGCGACCGACGGCGAAATCAGGCCGGTCACGCTGCTCAAACAGGACGCACCGGTTCCCGGCGTGCGGGTGATCGATGCCGCAACTGCGCGCGAAGTGCGCCAGATGCTCGAACGCGTAGTCGAGCCCGGCGGCACCGCGCCGCACGCGCAGATCGTCGGCTATCGCGTCGCCGGCAAGACCGGCACTGCGCACAAACTCGGCGGCGACGGCTACGCGACCGACAAATTCATCGCATCGTTCGTTGGTTTGGCGCCGGCCTCTGCGCCGCGGCTGGTGGTCGCGGTTGCGATCGATGAACCTTCAGCCGGTCAGTATTACGGCGGAGCGGTTGCCGCGCCGGTGTTCGGCGCGGTGACCGCCGGCGCGCTGCGCATTCTGGCGGTGCCGCCCGACGCGCCGCTCAACAACGTCGTGCTGCCGCCGCCCGGCGCACCGACGGTGCGCGAGGAAACATGACGGTGTCCACCCATGCGGTGCGCGGCGGCGGCATCGCCGAGAAAGACTGGCGCGTGCTCGGCATCCGGCGCCTGTGCAATGACAGCCGGCGCGTGCGGCGCGGCGACACCTTCGTCGCTTATCCTGGCGCAGCACACGACGGGCGGCGCTTTATCGCGCAGGCGATTGCGCGCGGCGCGCGCTCGGTGTTGTGGGACAGCCGCGGTTTCGGATGGAATCCGGCGTGGCGGGTACCTAACCTCGGCGTGCCGCAGTTGCGCGCGCGCATCGGACGCATCGCGAGCGAAGTCAACGGCGAGCCGAGCGCGCGGCTGCGCGTGATCGGCGTCACCGGCACCAATGGCAAGACCACCTGCAATCAGTGGATCGCGCAGGCGCTGACCGCGGCCGGCACACCGACCGCGGTGATCGGCACGCTCGGCTACGGGATGCGCGGCCGGCTGCGGCCGCTCGCCAACACCACGCCGGACGCGATCTGGCTGCACGAGCAGCTGGCGGCGTTCGCGCGCCGCGCCGCGCGCGCGGTCAGCATGGAAGTGTCGTCGATCGGACTCGACCAGGACCGCGTTGCCGGCGTGCATTTCGACACCGCGCTGTTCACCAACCTGACACGCGACCACCTCGATTATCACCGCACGCTGCACCGCTACCGGACGGCGAAGGCGCGGCTGTTCGGCTGGGAATCGCTGCAGCACGCGATCGTCAATGTCGACGATGCGTTCGGTGCCGAACTCGCGCGCCGCATTCCGCGCCACGGACTGACGGTGCTCGGCTACGGTTTCAGCCGCGCTGCCCAGTTGCGCGCGGCCAATCTGGTTGCCGATGCGCGCGGCGTGCGCTTCGACGTCGCGACGCCATGGGGTACGGCGCGGATCGCGAGCCCGGCGCTCGGCCGCTTCAACGTCTACAACCTGCTCGCGACGCTGGCCGTGCTGCTGACCCACGGCATCGGCCTGCGCCGCGCGGCGGCGGCGCTCGCGCAACTGAGGCCACCGCCGGGCCGGCTGCAGACATTCGGCGGCGGTCGGCGGCCGCTGGTGGTCGTCGACTACGCGCACACGCCGGACGCGCTGGGGCAAGTGTTGATTACGCTGCGCGCGGTGGCCGCCGACGCGCGCCTGACCTGCGTGTTCGGCTGCGGCGGCGGGCGCGACCGCGGCAAGCGGCCGTTGATGGGACGCATCGCGGCACGACTCGCCGATGTCGTCTATGTGACAAGCGACAATCCGCGCGGCGAAAAACCGCTTGCGATCATCGGCGACGTCCTCGACGGCATCCATGGCGTGCGCGAGGCGCTGGTTGCAACCCCCGACCGGCGGCGTGCGATCCGCCACGCGATCATGCACGCGCGGCGCGGCGACGTGGTGCTGCTCGCCGGCAAGGGCCACGAGATCTGGCAGGAAATCCGCGGCGTGCGGCGTCCGTTCAGCGACGCGGCGGAAGCGCGCGCGGCGCTGCGGGAGTGGCGCGCATGATGCGCGTGTCGCAGGCGGCACAGGCGCTCGGCGCATCGTTCCACGGCGGCGACGCCGAGTTCAGCGCGGTCGGCACCGACAGCCGCACGCTGAATCGCGGCGAACTGTTCGTCGCACTGAGGGGCGAGCGTTTCGACGGCCACACCTTTCTCGCCGCCGCCGCCGCCGGCGGCGCCGCCGCGGCGCTGGTCGAGCACGCCGACGACGCGCTTGCGCTGCCGCAGATCGTGGTCAAAGACACCACCCAGGCACTCGGCCATCTCGGCAATTTCTGGCGCCGCCGTTTCAAGGTGGTGCTGGTCGCGCTGACCGGCAGCAGCGGCAAGACCACGGTCAAGGAAATGCTGGCCGCGATCCTGCGCGCCGCCGCCAGCGATGACGCGGTGCTGGCGACGCGCGGCAATCTGAACAATCACATTGGTGTGCCGCTGACGCTGCTCGAATTGCGTGATGGGCACCGCTACGCGGTGGTCGAGATGGGGATGAACCACGCCGGCGAAATCCGTTACCTGACGCGGCTTGCCGAACCGGATGTTGCGCTGATCACCAACGCCGGCAGCGCGCATCTCGAATATCTCGGCTCGGTCGAAGCGATCGCGCGCGCCAAGGGCGAGATTTTCGAAGGGCTGAAGGATGACGGCACCGCGGTGTTCAACGCCGACGACCGTTTCGCGCCGCTATGGCGCGAGCTCGCGGCTGGCCGGCGCCGACTCGAGTTCGGCATCGAAACGCCGGCCGCAGCGGTCACTGCGCGCTACAGACTCCGGCAGTTTGACAGCGAGATCGTGCTGAACACGCCGCTCGGCGCCGCCGCTGCCACCGTGCCGGCGCCGGGACTGCACAACGTGCGCAACGCACTGGCGGCGGGCGCCGCCGCCAGTGCGTTGCAGGTGCCGCCGGCGACGATCGCCGCCGGCCTTGCGCGCTTCGGCGGCAGCCGGGGGCGCCTGCAGCGCAAGCGCGGCCGCAACGGCGCGACGGTGATCGACGATACGTACAACGCGAATCCCGATTCGGTGCGCGCGGCGATCGACGTGCTGGCGGCGCAGCCGGGCGGCAGAATCCTGGTGCTCGGCGACATGGGCGAACTCGGTGGCGAGGCGGCAACGCTGCACGCCGCGATCGGCGACTACGCGCGCAACGCCGGTCTCGACGGACTGTACACGCTCGGCGCGTTGAGCGCGCATGCGGCGCATGCGTTCGACGCCGCGGCGCAGTCGTTCGCGCGGAGCGACGATCTGATCGCGGCGCTTGCGCCGCTGCTCACGCCGCAGACGACGTTGCTGGTCAAGGGCTCGCGTTTGATGCGAATGGAACGCGTGGTCGAGGCGCTGACCGGCGCGACGGCGGAGCCGCACTGATGCTGCTGAAACTCGCGCAATGGCTGGCGCAGGATTATCGCGCGTTCAACGTGTTCGGCTACCTGACACTGCGCGCGGTGCTGGCGTGCCTGACTTCACTGCTGATCACGTTTCTGGTCGGGCCGGCGATGATCCGCAAACTGACTTCGTACAAGATCGGCCAGGCGGTGCGCGACGACGGCCCGCAATCGCATCTGCCGAAAGCCGGCACACCGACCATGGGCGGCGCGCTGATCCTGGTCGCAATCGCTGTCACCACGCTGCTGTGGGCGGACCTCAGCAACCGCTTCGTATGGGTGGTGCTCGCGGTCATGCTCGGTTTCGGCGTAGTCGGCTGGATCGACGACTACCGCAAGGTCGTGCACCGCAATCCGAAGGGGCTGCCGGCGAAGGCCAAATTTTTCTGGCAATCGCTGATCGGCGTCACCGCTGCGTGCGTGATCGCGTTCAGCACCCACCTGCCGACGCAGACCGAATTCATCGTGCCGTTCTTCAAGAGCGTGACCTATCCGCTCGGCGTCGCCGGTTTCATCGTGCTGACCTACTTCGTGATCGTCGGCACCAGCAACGCGGTCAACCTGACCGACGGCCTCGACGGCCTCGCCATCATGCCGACGGTGATGATCGCCGCCGCGCTCGGCGTGTTTGCCTACGTCGCCGGCCACGCTGTTTATTCTAAATACCTGCTGTTTCCGTACATTCCCGGCGCCGGCGAACTGACGGTGTTCTGCGGCGCGCTGGCCGGCGCCGGCCTTGCATTTCTGTGGTTCAACGCCTATCCGGCGGAAGTGTTCATGGGCGATGTCGGCGCGCTCGCGCTGGGCGCCGCGCTCGGCACCATCGCGGTGATCGTGAGGCAGGAAATCGTGCTGTTCATCATGGGCGGCGTGTTCGTCGTCGAGACGCTGTCGGTGATGCTGCAGGTCGCGTCTTTCAAGCTGACCGGCAAACGGATTTTCCGGATGGCGCCGCTGCATCACCACTACGAATTGAAAGGCTGGAAAGAAAACCAGGTCGTGGTGCGCTTCTGGATCATCACGATGATGCTGGTGCTCGTTGGGTTGTCCACGCTGAAACTGCGATGAACGCGGCCGCCAATGGTGGACTTAAGAGGAAAGAAGGTAATCGTGCTCGGACTTGGTGACAGCGGACTGTCGATGGCGCGCTGGCTCAATCGCCGCGGCGCAACGGTCACCGTCGCCGACACGCGCGCGGCGCCGCCGCGCGCCGCCGACCTTGCGCGTGAATTTCCCGACGTCGGGATCGAAACGAACGGTTTCCGGGGCCGGACGCTGCGTGCGGCCGAGTTGATCGCGATCAGTCCCGGCGTCGACCGCCGCGCGCCGGAAGTCGCCGCCGCCATTACGCGCGGCACGCCGGTCGCCGGCGATATCGAGCTGTTTGCACAGGCGCTGCCGGCGTCAGATGCGCCCAGCGTGATCGCGGTCACCGGCACCAACGGCAAGAGCACCGTCACGCGCCTCGCCGGCGATATCTGCATCGCCGCCGGCCTGCGCACGATGGTCGCCGGCAATATCGGCACGCCGGTGCTCGACGCGCTGATCGAGATCGAAGACGGCGCGCCGTGGCCGCAGGCAGTCGTGCTAGAACTGTCGAGCTTCCAGCTTGAAAGTACCGCGAGCCTCGACGCCGATGCGGCGACCGTGCTGAACGTGACACCGGATCATTTCGACCGCTACCACGGCATCGATGATTACGCCGCTGCCAAGGCGCGCGTGTTCCGCGGCGACGGCGCGCAGGTGCTGAACTGCGACGATGCGCGCGTCGCCGCGATGGCGCTGCCGGGCCGCGCTGTGCAGCGCTTCGGCCTCGAGGCGCCCGCAGGCGAACGCGAATGGGGTGTCGTCCGCGCAGACGGTGCAGCGCATCTCGCGCGCGGCGCGCAGCGCCTGCTGCCGACTGCGGAACTGCCGCTGGCCGGGCTGCACAACGCCGCCAACGCGCTCGCTGCGGGTGCGCTGTGCCATGCGATCGGCGTCGCCGATGAACCGATCGTCGCGGCATGGCGCGCTTTCCATGCGCTGCCGCACCGCGTCGAGAAGGTCGCCGAGATCGACGGCATCGCGTTTTACGACGATTCGAAAGGCACCAACGTCGGCGCGACGGCGGCCGCACTCGACGGTTTCACGCAGCCGGTGGTGCTGATCGCCGGCGGCGACGGCAAGGGGCAGGATTTCGCGGCGCTGCGCGAACCGGTCAAGCGCCGCGCGCGTGCGGTGGTGCTGATCGGCCGCGACCGCGAGCGCATCGCGCGGGCGCTTGCCGGCTGCGGCGTGCCGCTGGAACGCGCCGACAGCATGGAGCAGGCGGTCGCGTGCGCATTCGCGGCGGGCCGCGCCGGCGACGCGGTGCTGCTGTCGCCGGCGTGCGCGAGCTTCGACATGTTCCGCAATTACGCGCACCGCGGCGAGGCGTTTGCGGCGGCGGCGAAAAAACTGGAGGCGGCGCATGGCTAGCGGCGCGTTGTTCTATTCCGACGTGAAGAAACGGCCGCCGCCGGCCAGCTACGACCACGCGCTGGTATGGAGCTGCATCCTGCTGCTCGCGTTCGGACTGGTGATGGTCTATTCGGCGTCGATCGCGATCGCCGAGGACAGTCGCGCCACCGGCTATCAGCCGTTCTATTACCTGTGGCGCGACGCGGTGTTCGTCGGCATCGGCGTGGTCGCCGGCGCTGCGCTGTTCGAAATCCCGCTGCGCGTCTGGCAGCGCGCGGCGCTCTATCTGTTTCTGCTCGGCGCCGCGCTGCTGGTAGTGGTGCTGATCCCGGGCATCGGTCGCGAGGTCAACGGCAGCCGCCGCTGGCTGTCATTTTTCGTGGCCGGGTTCCAGCCGTCGGAGCTGATGAAGCTGTTCGCGGTGCTCTATGCGGCCGACTACACGGCACGCAAGGCGGCGTTCATGCACAGCCTGAAAAAGGGTTTTCTGCCGCTGTTCGCGGTGATGATGACGGTCGGCTGGCTGCTGCTGCGCGAGCCGGACTTCGGCGCGTTCGTCGTGATCGTCACGATCGCGATGGGCGTGCTGTTCCTCGGCGGCATGAACTGGCGCTGGTTTGCGGGGCTGCTCACGCTGCTCGCGGCGGGTTTCGTGCTGCTGATCTGGACCTCGCCGTACCGGATGCAGCGCGTGATCGGTTTCATGGATCCGTGGGCCGATCCGTTCGGCAACGGCTATCAGCTGTCGCACGCGCTGATCGCGTTCGGGCGCGGCGAATGGCTGGGGGTCGGATTGGGCGCGAGCGTCGAGAAGCTGTTCTATCTGCCGGAGGCGCACACCGATTTTCTACTGGCGGTGATCGCCGAGGAACTCGGTTTCCTCGGCGTTGCGGCGGTGATCACGCTGTTTGCGATCGTCGTTGCGCGCGCGTTCACGATCGGCCGCCAGGCGGCGCTGCTCGACTGCAATTTCGCGGCACTGGTCGCGCAGGGCATCGGACTGTGGCTCGGCGTGCAGGCGCTGATCAACATGGGCGTCAACATGGGACTGCTGCCGACCAAGGGATTGACGCTGCCGCTGATGTCGTTCGGCGGCAGTTCGATCGTCGTCAACTGCTGCGCGCTCGCGCTGCTGCTGCGCGTGGACTGGGAGAACCGGCAGTTGATGCGGGGGCTGGCGGTATGAGCCGCACCATCATGATCATGGCGGGCGGCACTGGCGGCCACATCTTTCCGGGTCTCGCGGTCGCCGACTATCTGCGCGCGCAGGGCTGGCGCGTGGTGTGGCTCGGCGCGCCGGCCGGTATGGAGGCCAAGCTGGTCGCGCCGCGCGGCTACACGATGGCGTGGGTGGCGATGTCCGGCGTGCGCGGCAAGGGCGCGCTGCGCTTTGCGCTGCTGCCGCTGCAATTGGTGGTCGCGTTCTGGCAGAGCGCGCGTGCGATTTTCGCGCACCGTCCCGACGTCGTGCTCGGCATGGGCGGCTACGTGTCGTTTCCGGGCGGCATGGTGGCGGCGCTGTTCGGCCGGCCGCTGGCGATCCACGAGCAGAACTCGGTCGCCGGTCTCGCCAACCGCGTGCTGGCCAAAGTCGCCGATCGCGTGCTCGCCGGTTTTCCCGATGCGTTTGGCCATGGGAAAACGGTGTGGACCGGCAACCCGGTGCGCGCCGACGTCGCCGCGCTGGCGACACCCGAGCCGCGCTACCGCGCACGCAGCGGCCCGCTCCAGCTGACCGTGATCGGCGGCAGCCTCGGCGCGCAGGCGCTGAATGAAACGGTGCCGCAGGCGCTCGCACTGCTGCCGGCGGGTATCCGCCCGCAGGTCACGCACCAGGCGGGGGTCCGTCATCTGCCGCAGGTCGAAGCCAATTACCGCGCCGCCGGCGTCGGCGCCGAGATCGTGCCGTTCATCGACGACATTGCGCGCCGTTACGCCGAGTCCGATCTGATCGTCTGCCGCGCCGGTGCCTCGACCATCGCCGAGCTTGCCGCCGCCGGCGTCGCCAGCGTGCTGGTGCCGTTCCCGCACGCGGTGGACGACCATCAGACCCTTAACGCACGCTTTCTTGTCGAACGTAATGCCGCGGTGCTGGTGCCACAACACGAGCTGACGCCGCAAACACTGGCCGATCTGCTGCGCGGATTTACGCGCGACGCGCTGCTTGCGATGGCGGAACGCGCGCGCGCCGCGGCCAAACCTGACGCGACACGTGCCGTCGCCGAGGCGTGCATGGAGCTTGCGGCATGAGGATGAAATTGGACCGCAGAGACGCTGAGACGCAGAGTAAATCTTTTACAGCGAGTTTTTCTGCGCCTCTGCGCCTCTGCGGTGAAAAGGTTTTCGACCGTCCGCGAGCGGCATCGGCCGCCGATTTCGGTGGAAGCGGCGACAGCGATGAAGCATAAGGTCAAACACGTGCATTTCGTCGGCAGAGACGGGACTGACGCGAGCAGTGAGCAGGGGCCCGACGCGCGCAACGCGGCGGGATGCGACCGTCCGCGAGCGGCATCGGCCGCCGATTTCGGTGGAAGCGGCGACAGCGATGAAGCATAAGGTCAAACACGTGCATTTCGTCGGCATCGGCGGCGCGGGGATGAGCGGGATCGCCGAAGTGCTGCTCAACCTCGGCTTTACGGTCAGCGGCTCGGACCTCAGCGACAATGCGGTCACGCAGCGTCTGTGCAAGCTCGGCGCAAAAGTGACGCAGGGCCACGCCGCCGATCACGTTGCCGATGCCGACGTCGTCGTGATATCGAGCGCGGTGCGCGACGACAATCCGGAGATCGCCGCCGCGCGCGCGCGCAAGGTTCCGGTAGTGCCACGCGCGCTGATGCTGGCCGAGCTGATGCGGCTGAAGCAGGGCATCGCGGTCGCCGGCACGCACGGCAAGACCACTACCACCAGCCTGATCGCCAGCGTGCTGGCCGAAGCCGGCATGGACCCGACCTTCGTGATCGGCGGCCGGCTCGAGGCCGCGGGTTCCCACGCCAAGCTTGGCCGCGGCGAGTTCATCGTCGCCGAGGCCGATGAATCCGACGCTTCGTTCCTGCACCTGTCGCCGGTGATTGCGGTGGTCACCAACATCGACGCCGACCACATGGAGACCTACGGCCATTATTTCGGCCGGCTGCGCCAGGCGTTTCTCGATTTCGTGCAGCGGCTGCCGTTCTACGGCAGCGCGGTGCTGTGCGTCGACGATCCCAACGTGCGCGAAATCCTGCCCGCGGTCGACAGGCCCGTCGTCACCTACGGCCTGTCGGAGCGCGCGCGCATCCGCGCAGTCGACGTGCGCGCCGACGGCGGGCGCATGCGCTTCCGCGTGCTGCGCGGCGACGCGCACGGCGTGCGGCTGCCCGAACTCGATATCGCGCTGAACCTGGCCGGCGAACACAACGTGCGCAACGCGCTGGCCGCGATCGCGGTCGGCATGGAGGTCGGTGCGCCCGACGCCGCGATCGTCGCCGCGCTTGCCGAGTTCAAGGGCGTCGGCCGACGTTTCGAGCGTTGTGGCGAGGTTGCAATCGACGGCGGCAGGTTCACGCTGGTCGACGATTACGGCCACCATCCGGCGGAAATCGCGGCGACGCTGGCCGCCGCGCGCGGCGCTTTTCCCGGCCGCCGTCTGCTGCTCGCGTTCCAGCCGCACCGCTATACGCGCACCCGCGATTGTTTCGAGGATTTCATCGGCGTGCTGTCGCGCGCCGACGCGCTGCTGCTGACCGAGGTTTACGCGGCGGGCGAGGCGCCGATCGCCGGCGCCGACGGCCGTACGCTGGCGGACGCGATCGGCGCCTATGGCAAGCTTCAGCCGCTGTTCGTCCCGCAGGTCGCCGAGCTGCCGGACGCGATCCGCGCCGCGGCGCGCGACGGCGACGTGGTGCTGACGATGGGCGCCGGCTCGATCGGCGCGGTGCCGGCGCTGTTGACGGAAGGCGCGCGGTGAACATGGCCGACCATCCTTCACTGCGCGGCGAACTGCGCGAGCGTGAACCGATGGCGCGCCACGTCAGCTGGCGCACCGGCGGCAGCGCCGACCGCGCCTATTTCCCGGCCGATCTCGACGACCTGCGCGCATTCATTGCGGCGCGGCCGGCCGCCGAGCCGCTGTATTTCGTCGGCCTCGGCAGCAACCTGCTGGTGCGCGACGGCGGCCTGCGCGGCACCGTGGTGCTGACGCAGAACGTGCTGAAGGCGCTGCGGCGGGAAGACGGCGTGATTTACGCCGAGGCCGGCGTGCCGAGTCCGAAGGTCGCGCGTCTTGCCGCTGCCGAAGGTTACGCCGGCGCCGAGTTTCTCGCCGGCATTCCGGGCTCGGTCGGCGGCGCGCTGGCAATGAACGCCGGCTGCTACGGCGGTGAAACCTGGAACATCGTCGAAACCGTGACTACCATCGATCGCGCTGGCCGCCTGCATCGGCGCAGCGCACTCGACTACGAGATCGGTTACCGTCGCGTGCGGCTGACCACCGGCGGCGAGGAGTGGTTTGTCGCGGCGCGTTTCGCGTTGCCGCGCGGCGATGCCGAAAAAGCGTCGATGATGATCAAGCAACTGCTCGAACGGCGCATCGCAAGCCAGCCGCTCGATCAGCCGAATGCAGGCTCGGTATTCCGCAATCCGCCCGGCGATCATGCGGCGCGCCTGATCGAAGCGTGCGGACTGAAGGGCCGCGTCAGCGGCGGCGCGATGATTTCCGACAAACATGCCAATTTCATCGTCAATCGCGGTGGCGCGTCCGCGGCTGACATCGAGGTGCTGGTTGTGCTTGCTGAAAACGCGGTGCGCGATGAATTCGGCATCGCGCTCGAGCGCGAAGTGCGCATCGTCGGAGATCCTGCATGAGTGATTTCGGCAAGGTTGCGGTGCTGATGGGCGGCAAAAGCGCCGAGCGCGAGATCTCATTGCTGTCGGGCAATGCGGTGCTGGCGGCGCTCAAGCGCAAAGGGGTCGATGCGCACGCGTTCGATCCCGCCGCGCATCCAATCTTCGATCTGGCAAAGGAGCAGTACACGCGCGCGTTCATCGCGCTGCACGGCCGCCATGGCGAGGACGGCACGGTGCAGGGCGCGCTCGAATTGATGGAGGTTCCGTACACCGGCAGCGGCGTCATGGCGTCCGCGCTGTGCATGGACAAGTTGCGCACCAAGCTGGTATGGCGGGGGAGCGATGTCCCGGTGCCGCGCCACCTGATATTGACCGCGGCCAGCGACTGGCGCGCGGTCGCGCGCGAGCTCGGGCTGCCGCTGGTCATCAAACCGGCGCGCGAAGGCTCCAGCATCGGCATCACCAAAGTCGCCGCCGCGGACGAACTCGAGGCCGCCTATGAACTCGCGGCGCGCCATGACACGCTGGTGCTGGCTGAGGAATTCATTGCCGGCAGGGAACTGACCGCAGCGTTCCTCGGCGACCGCGTGCTGCCGCTGATCCGGATCGAGGCACCGGGCGGCAACTACGACTACCACCACAAATACTTCAGCGACGACACGCAGTATCACTGTCCGTGCGGTTTGCCTGCCTCGGAGGAGGAGGCGATCCAGACCATGGTAATGGGTGCGATCGAAGCACTCGACTGCCGCGGCTGGGGGCGCGCCGACCTGATGCTGCGCGACGACGGCGCGCCGTTCCTGTTCGAGATGAATACCGTGCCCGGCATGACCGCCCACTCGCTGGTGCCGATGGCGGCGCGCGCCGCCGGCATCGGCTTCGACGACCTGGTGCTGCGGATACTGGAGCTTGCCGATGTGGGATAAGCCCGAGCTGCTCGATCGCGTCGCGAACGCGCTGTTCGTGCTGGCGTTCGCGCTCGCCGCCGCCGGCGCGCTGCTGTTCATTACGCGGCTGCCGGCGTTCGCGCTGCACGAGGTGCGGATCGACAACCCGCTCGCCCATGTCACACGCGAGCAGATCGAGGACGTGGTCCGGCGCGACCTCGCGGGCAACTTCTTCACACTCGATCTGGTGCGGCTGCGCGCCGGCTTCGAGCGGCTGCCGTGGGTGCGCCGCGCCGACGTGCGGCGCGCGTGGCCGGACCGCGTCGACGTCGCGCTCGAGGAGCAGGTGCCGCTCGCGCGCTGGGGCCCGCCCGGGGACGGCGCGCTGGTCAATGTCGAGGGCGAGGTGTTCGCGGCGACGCTCGACGGCGCGCTGCCGGTGTTCGTCGGGCCGGATGCGGCGAGCGCCAAGGAAATCGCGATCCAGTACGACTATTTCCGCCGCAGCCTCGCCGCCGTCAACGAAGTTCCGGCCGAGGTGAATGTGTCGTCGCGCCGCGCGTGGCAGCTGAAGCTGGCGAGCGGAACGACGCTCGAGCTGGGGCGCGACGATATCGAAGCGCGGCTCGACCGTTTTGTTACGGTTTATGCGCGCAGCGTCGGCCACCTGCCGCGGCGGCCCGATTACGTGGACCTGCGCTACCCGAACGGCTTTGCGGCGCGCATGCCGGGATGAACATGGAGACCGAGTGATGAGCAAAGCCAAGGACAACCGGCCCCTGATCGTCGGGCTCGATATCGGCACCTCGAAAATCGCGGTGGTCGTCGCCGAAGTCAAGGCGGACGGCACGCTCGAAGTGGTCGGCATGGGCGGTCATCCGTCGCGCGGCCTGAAGAAGGGCGTCGTCGTCAACATCGAGGCCACGGTCAGCGCGATCCAGCGCGCGCTGGAAGAAGCCGAGCTGATGGCCGACTGCAAGATCCGCGAGGTCTATACCGGCATCGCCGGCAGCCACATCAAGAGCATCAACTCGCGCGGCGCCGCCGCGATCAAGGATCACGAAGTCACACAGCAGGACGTCGACCGCGTGATCGAGACCGCGAAGGCGATCCGCATCCCGGCCGACCAGCAGGTGCTGCACATCCTGAACCAGGAATTCACCGTCGACGGCCAGGGCGACGTGCGCGAACCGCTCGGCATGAGCGGCGTGCGGCTGGAAGTCAACGTGCACATCGTGACCGGCGCGGTGTCGGCGGCGCAGAACATCATCAAGTGCGTGCGCCGCTGCGGCCTCGAAGTGCGCGATCTCATTTTGCAGCCGCTGGCATCGGCGACCGCGGTGCTGTCCGACGACGAGCGCGAACTCGGCGTGTGCCTGGTCGACATCGGCGGCGGCACTACCGACATCGCGGTGTTCACGCAGGGCGCGATCCGCCATACCGGCGTGATCCCGATCGCCGGCGACCAGATCACCAACGACATCGCGATGGCGCTGCGCACGCCGACCCGCGACGCCGAGGAGATCAAGCAGCGCCACGGCTGCGCGCTGCGCCAGATCGCCGATGCGCACCACATGGTCGAAGTGCCCGGCCTCGGCGACCGCGGTCCGCGCCAGATGTCGCACCAGACGCTGGCCGAGGTGATCGAACCGCGCGTCGAGGAACTGTATTCGTTGGTGCAGGCGGAATTGCGGCGCAGCGGCCACGAGGAACTGCTGTCGTCGGGCATCGTGATCACCGGCGGCTCGAGCGCGATGCGCGGCATGGTCGAGCTCGGCGAAGAAATCTTCCACATGCCGGTGCGGATCGGCGTGCCGCGCTATCACGGCGGCCTGGAGGAATACATACGCCATCCGCGCTATGCGACGGCGGTCGGCCTGCTGCTGCTCGGCCTGCAGCAGCGCCAGCACCAGCAGATGCACACGCAGACCGGCGCGGCGCGGCGCGTGGTGGAGCGGATGAAATCATGGTTTACCGGCAATTTCTAGGAGACGCGGGAATGCAGGGCGGCATCGTGCAATCGCAATTCATTTTCAACTCAGTCACAGGAGGTCATCATGTTTGAAGTCATGGAAGAGATTCGTCCCAGCGGAGCGGTGATCAAGGTGGTCGGCGTCGGCGGCTGCGGCGGCAACGCGGTCGACCACATGATCGCGAACGGCGTCAAGGGCGTCGAATTCATCTGCGCCAATACCGACATGCAGGCGCTGCGGCGCAGCCAGGCGCCGACCCAGCTGCAGCTCGGCGCCGGCATCACGCGCGGCCTCGGCGCCGGCGCCGATCCGGAAGTCGGACGGCAGGCGGCGATCGAAGACCGCGAACGCGTGATCGAACTGCTGACCGGCACCGACATGCTGTTCGTCACCGCCGGCATGGGCGGCGGCACCGGCACCGGCGCCGCGCCGGTGGTCGCCGAGATCGCGAAGGAGCTCGGCATCCTGACCGTCGCGGTAGTCACCAAGCCGTTCGCATTCGAAGGCAAGCGCAGGAAGATCGCGCAGCAGGGCATCGAGGCGCTGGCGCCGCACGTCAACTCGCTGATCATGGTGTCGAACGACAAGCTGATCCAGGTGCTCGGCAACCAGGTCAAATTCGACGAGGCATGCCGCGCCGCCAACGACGTACTGCACGGCGCGGTTGCCGGCATTGCCGAGATCATCAGCTGCCCCGGCATGATCAACGTCGATTTCGCCGACGTGCGCACCGTGATGTCGGAGACCGGCGTCGCGATGATGGGTTCGGCGCGCGCCGCCGGCACCGACCGCGCACGGCTCGCGGCGGAACAGGCGGTCGCCTGTCCATTGCTCGACGACATCGACATTGCCGACGCGCGCGGCGTGCTGGTCAACATCTCGGCCGGCAAGGACAGCTTCCAGATGCAGGAGGTCTATGACGTGATGAGCGTGGTCGATGAGTTCACCTCGGAATCGTCGACCAAGATCATCGGCACCGTCTATGACGAACTGCTGGGCGATGAGCTGCGGGTGACGATCGTCGCCACCGGTCTCGGCGGCAAGCAGTCGGCGAGCCGTCCGCAGGCGAAGCCGATGCTGGTGATGCCGGCGGCAGCGACCGGCACCGACGACCATGCGCCGGCGCCGGACAGCGTGGACTACAGCGAACTCGACCGGCCTGCGGTGATCCGCCACAACCGCGCCGAGACCATCGAGGCGATGCGGCGCTCCGGCGTCGAAGTGCTCGATATTCCGGCGTTTCTGCGCAAGCAGGCCGATTGAATCCGGCGGATGAAACGCGCGATCGGGAGGGCCTGATGATGTAACCGACGGTCAAACAGCTTGGTAGTTCCCCAAGGGGATGCTAGAATCCACAACGAAAATAAAGGGTTGAAGTGATCAAACAACGCACCCTCAAAAACACCGTCCGCGCGACCGGTGTCGGTCTGCACACCGGAGAAAAAGTCTACATGACGCTGCGGCCGGCCGCGCCGGACACCGGCGTCGTGTTCCGCCGCATCGACCTGCCGCAACCGGTCGACATCAAGCCTGATCCGTACCGCGTCGTCGACACGCGCCTGTGTTCGTGCATCGAGTCGGAAACGGGCGGCGTGCGCGTGGCCACCGTCGAGCACCTGATGTCGGCGCTGGCCGGCCTCGGCATCGACAACGTCTACGTCGATCTGTCCGGCGGCGAAGTGCCGATCATGGACGGCAGCGCCGGACCGTTCGTGTTCCTGCTGCAGTCGGCCGGAATCGAAGAGCAGCCGGCGGCGAAAAAATTCATCCGCATCGTGCAACCGGTCGAAGTCACCGACGGCGACAAGCGCGCGCGCTTCGAACCCTACAACGGCTTCAAGATCACCTTCAGCATCGATTTCAACCATCCGGTGTTCGAACATTCGGCGCAGGACGTGGCCGTGGATTTCGCGCAAACCTCGTACGTGAAGGAAGTGAGCCGCGCGCGCACTTTCGGCTTCATGCAGGAAGTCGAATGGATGCGGTCGCAGGGACTGGCGCTCGGCGGCAGCCTCGACAATGCGATCGTGCTCGACGAATACCGCGTGCTCAACAGCGACGGGCTGCGCTACGACGACGAGTTCGTCAAGCACAAGGTGCTCGACGCGATCGGCGACCTCTACCTGCTCGGCCATCCGCTGATCGGCGCGTTATACGCGCACAAGTCGGGACACGCGCTGAACAACTTGCTGCTGCGCAAGCTGCTCGAACGGAAGAGCGCGTGGGAATTCGTCAGCTTCGACCGCGCCGAAGACGCGCCGGCGTTCCTCGCTTCACAACTGCAGCCGGCGTCCGCCTGATACCTGATTCCATCGCACTCTCCCGACGGGAGAGGAAGGGGTGAGGCAACATGCTGCTGCTGCGCATCCTCGGTTTTCTGCTGCTGATCACGATCGGCGGCGGCATCGTGATGTTCGTCGTCACCCGGGACCGCCGCTATCTGACTTTCACCCGGCAGGCGCTCAAATACGGAATCCTCATTGCAATCGTCGTGCTCGCGTTCATGGTGCTGGAGCGGGTGGTGCTAGTGGTTTAACGTCGGAGTGGGGTGTAACTAGATTTTGCTGCTTTTCCAATGCGGCGACTCTAAACGCGCAAGACCGGCCTCATCAAAGAACTCTGCATAGTGGCGGCGTGGTACTGCAATACCATTCTTGAACGATGCCGGAGAACAACGATGGCCTCGTGAACTAGCTTTAATCTGTGATCGTGGCATGTACGCAATACAGGTCGGAGCTGGGGAGGCCCCATAAGGAAAGAAGGGTATGGCCAAGACCATTTCTGGATGCAACTGAGATAGCCGGGTATTAATGCCATAAACTGTCTTGTCTGTTTTTGCGCTTGTAGGGTACTTACCTTTTACTTGAACTGGTCGAAGAGTCTGTCCGCCATGACCATCCGGCTTTGAGACAATAAAGTCAAAACCTTTGTCTCGGTGAGGGAAATAAATATTCCATCCCGCGTCGGCAAAGGAGCCAGCGACATACATTTCCGCAAAATAGTCTCGGGTCAGCATTAATTGGTGTCAAGCAGCGTCATGAATCCGGCTTTTTCTGATTCGCCGCCATTGTATATAGCGCCTGCTTCAACGGCGAATCTTCAAGCGCTTCGGCAAGTTTTTCCAAGTTTTCAACGGCTTCAGCACTCAACTTGCTGCGCTTGGGTCGGACGGGCGCGGGTGCCCAGGGACGGTCAACTTGCACGCGGATTTGAATTGAAGTAGCCTTAAGGCCCTGTTTTCGAAAAGAAGTTAACAATCTTGCCGTCAGTTGCTTAAGTTTTGCCGCAACCGACGCGTTATCAGCCAGAAGGACGAGGGTGTCTCCGCGCAGCGCGCTGACGCGGCAGCTTTGCGCCAGCGCCGGCGGAGCGGTTTTCAGGAACACCTGTTGCAGCTCGGCAAGCCGGCGGGATTCCGCGGCGAGTGCGCGCAGCGGGCCCGGGGCGGCAAAGTAGAACTCGATTTTATGCGCAGACACGGCTGATATCGTCAGGGAGAACTATGAATATTATTCTGGTTTCCGGCAAGCTGACCAAGGCGCGCAATATCACCTTGGCGCTGCCGCATCTGATGGCCGCCGGCTTTGCGCTGCTGGCGCTGGTCGTCGCGCTGGCTTTCGGACTCCAGTACGTGATGTTGCGCTACGCGTCGCATCTCGACAACCCGCTGCTCGACCGGCTGATCCTCAGCACGCAGCAGAAGCAGAACGCGAAGCTGGAAACCTACCTGCGCGAGAACCTCGACGCGATGGCGATCAAGCTCGGCGAGATGCAGGCGCGGTTGCTGCGGCTCGACACGCTCGGCGAGCGGCTGGCCAAGGTCGCCGGCTTCAAGCCGCAGGATTTCATGTTCGATCAGCCGCCGGCCCAAGGCGGCGCGGTCTCGGCCCTGCCCGCCTATCAGATGTCGCTGCCCGATCTCGGCCAGCAACTCGACAGGCTGAACCAGCAGCTCGACGACCGCAGCGAGAAACTGAGCGTGCTCGATTCGCTGATGATCTTCGACAGCGCCCAGAAGAAACTGACGCCGTCGGTGATTCCGGTGACCGGCGGCTGGTATTCGTCGAATTTCGGCTGGCGCATCGATCCGTTCACCGGGTTGCGCGCGTTTCACGAAGGCATGGATTTCATGGCCGAGGTCGGCGAGCCGGTGCACGCGGCGGCCGGCGGCGTGGTCGTCTATTCCGACCTGCATCCCCAGTATGGTAATATGATCGAGATTGACCACGGCAACGGTTTGAGTACGCGTTACGCGCATTTGTCGCAACGTCTGGTCAAGGTCGGCGATGTGGTGTTGAGCGGCGGCGAAATCGGCAAGGTGGGCAGCACCGGACGCGCAACCGGACCGCATCTGCACTTCGAAGTCCGCCAGAACGGCGCGCCGCTGAATCCCGCACGCTTCCTGAGGTTGCCCGGCTGACCGCCGGTTGACTGCTTCGGCCGGACGCAAGGTTTGAAGGGGGTGGGGTGTTTCCCCACCCCCTTTTGTTTATGATGGACGGTTGATGATTACAGGTCTGCTTAAAAAAGTTTTCGGCAGCCGCAACGAGCGGCTGCTCAAGGAATATTCGAGGAGCGTGCGCGCGGTCAACGCGCAGGAAGCGGCGGTTGCGCAGCTGTCCGATGAGGCGCTGCGAGCCAGGACCGCCGAATTCAGGCAGCGCGTCGCCTCCGGAGAAACCCTCGACGATCTGCTGCCGGAAGCGTTTGCGGTGGTGCGCGAAGCCGGCAAGCGCGTGCTCAACATGCGCCACTTCGACGTCCAGCTGATCGGCGGCATCGCGCTGCATCAGGGCAAGATCGCCGAAATGCGCACCGGCGAAGGCAAGACGCTGGTGGCAACGCTGCCCGCCTATCTGAACGCGCTGTCGGGCAAGGGCGTGCACGTGGTGACGGTCAACGATTATCTGGCGAGCCGCGACGCCGAGTGGATGGGGCGCATTTACCGTTTCCTCGGCCTTACCGTCGGCGTGATCCTGTCGCAGATGAATCCTGCCGACAAGCAGTCCGCGTATGCAGCCGACATCACCTACGGCACCAACAATGAATTCGGCTTCGACTATCTGCGCGACAACATGGCGACGCACCCGTCGGAGCGCTATCAGCGCGGCCTCAACTACGCGATCGTCGACGAAGTCGATTCGATCCTGATCGACGAAGCGCGCACGCCGCTGATCATTTCGGGCCAGGCCGAAGATACCACCGAGCTGTATTACCGGATGAACGAAATCGCGCCGCGGCTGACGCGCCAGCAGGACGACAAGAGCCCCGGCGATTACAGCGTGGACGAGAAAGCGCATCAGGTGCTGCTGAGCGAAGACGGCCACGAGCGCGCCGAGGCGCTGCTCGCCGGCGCCGGGCTGCTGCCGCACGGCGGCAGCCTCTACGATCCGGCCAACATCGCGCTGATGCACCATCTCTACGCGGCGCTGCGCGCGCACAGCTTGTTCCACCGCGACCAGCAATACGTGGTGCAGAACGGCGAGGTCATCATCGTCGACGAGTTCACCGGCCGGCTGATGCCGGGACGGCGCTGGTCGGACGGCCTGCATCAGGCGGTGGAGGCGAAGGAAGGCGTCAAGATCCAGCGCGAGAACCAGACGCTGGCGTCGATCACGTTCCAGAATTATTTCCGGATGTATTCGAAGCTTGCCGGCATGACCGGCACCGCCGATACCGAGGCCTACGAGTTCCAGCACATCTACCGGCTCGAAACGGTGGTGATTCCGACCCACAAGCCGATGATCCGCGACGACCGGATGGATCAGGTCTACATGACGATGAAGGACAAGTACGCGGCGGTGCTGAACGATATCAAGGACTGCCATGCGCACGGCCAGCCGGTGCTGGTCGGCACCACTTCGATCGAGAACTCCGAGCTGCTGTCGAAGATGCTCGACAGGGAGAAATTGCCGCACAACGTGCTGAACGCGAAGCAGCACGCGCGCGAGGCCGAGGTCGTGGTGCAGGCCGGACGGCCGCAGATGATCACGATCGCGACCAACATGGCGGGCCGCGGCACCGACATCGTGCTCGGCGGCAATCCGGAGCCGGAAATCAATCAGGCGCTGGCCGACACGGCGCTCGACGATGCCGCGAAGCGGCAGCGGACCGGCGCCATCCGCGCACGCTGGCAGCAACTGCACGAGCAGGTGGTCGCCGCCGGCGGACTGCACATCATCGGCACCGAGCGCCATGAATCGCGGCGCATCGACAATCAGTTGCGCGGCCGCGCCGGCCGCCAGGGTGACCCGGGATCAAGCCGCTTCTATCTGTCGCTGGAAGACCCGCTGCTGCGCATCTTCGCTTCCGACCGCGTTGCCGCGATCATGCAGCGGCTGAAGATGCCGGAAGGCGAGCCGATCGAGCACCCGTGGGTCACGCGCGCGATCGAAAACGCGCAGCGCAAGGTCGAGGCACGCAACTTCGACATGCGCAAGCACTTGCTCGAATACGACGACGTTTCCAACGACCAGCGCCGCGCGATTTACGAATCGCGCAACCAGTTGCTCGAAATGACCGATATTTCGGACCGCATCAGCGCGGTGCGCCGCGAGGTCATCGACAGCCTGATCACGCAGCACATTCCACCCGGCAGCATCGAGGAACAGTGGGAGGTTGACGGACTCGCGAAGACGCTGGCCGCCGAGTTTCAGCTTGCTCTGCCGCTCCAGCAGTGGCTCGCCGACGAATCCGACCTCGAGGAGGCGAAGCTGCGCGAGCGCATCGTCGATCACGCCGACCGTCGCTATCAGGACAAGACCGCTGACCTCGATCCGCAGGCGATCCGCCATTTCGAGCGCACGCTGATGCTGCAGAGCATCGATACCCACTGGCGCGAGCACCTCGCCGCGCTCGATCATCTGCGCCAGGGCATCCATCTGCGCAGCTACGCGCAGAAACAGCCGATCCAGGAATACAAGAAGGATGCGTTCGAGTTGTTCGCGTCGATGCTCGACTCGATCAACAGCGAGGTCACGCGCGTGCTGATGACGGTGCAGTTCAGAAGCGAAACCGAACTGCAGAAGGTCGAGGAGCCGAAAGCGCCGCAAAACGTCCAGTACCACCACGCCGACTACGATGAGGCGCTCGACAAGGGCGATGGCGCGGCCGCTGGTGAAAACGCCCAGGCGCAGACCTTCGTCCGGCAGGGCCAGAAAGTCGGCCGCAACGATCCGTGTCCGTGCGGATCGGGGAAGAAATACAAGCACTGCCACGGCAAACTTACCTGACGGCGCTGGCCCATGCCGGTAAATCTGTCCGCTCCCGACCCCCGGTCACTGCTGCCGATCGCGGGCGTCACACTTGGCATCACGCAGGCCGCCATACGCAAGGCCGATCGCAAGGACCTGCTGGTCATCGCTCTTGATGAAGGCGCGCAGGTCGCCGGCGTGTTCACGCAGAACCGCTTCTGCGCGGCGCCGGTAATCGTCGCACGCGAGCATCTGGCAACCGGTAAAACCATTCGCGCGCTGGTCGTCAATACCGGCAATGCGAACGCCGGCACCGGTGAGTCGGGTCTCGCCGCCGCGCGCCGCACCTGCGCCGAACTCGCCGCGCTGCTCGGCTGCGCGCCGGCGCAGGTGCTGCCGTTTTCGACCGGCGTCATCATGGAGCCGCTGCCGGTCGAACGCATCGCAGCCGGGCTGCCGGCGTGCGTCGCCGACCTGCGCGCGGACAACTGGTTTGCCGCCGCGCAGGCGATCATGACCACCGATACGCTGCCCAAGGCCGCGTCGTACGAGGTGCGGGTCGGCGACGCGACGGTCGCGATCACCGGGATCGCGAAAGGCGCCGGCATGATCCGCCCCGACATGGCGACGATGCTCGGCTTCATCGCCACCGATGCGCGGCTCAGCGCGCCCCTCGTCACGGACGCCGTCGCCTATGCCGCCCGCAAATCGTTCAACTGCATCACGGTCGACGGCGATACTTCGACCAACGATTCCTTCGTGCTGATCGCGAGCGGGCGGGCCGCGATGGGCGAATTGAACGACGCGCGCAGCCCGGACTATCTGGCGCTGCGCGAGGCGTTTGCCGAAGTTGCGGCCGAACTGGCGCAGGCGATCGTGCGTGACGGCGAGGGCGCGACCAAGTTCATCACGGTGCGCGTCGAGGCCGGCGCCAGCGAGGACGAATGCCGCAGGATCGGTTATGCGATCGCCCAATCGCCGCTGGTCAAAACCGCGTTCTTCGCCTCCGACCCGAATCTCGGCCGGATCCTCGCCGCGATCGGCTACGCCGGCGTCGCCGGCCTTGATGTCTCGAAAATCGAACTCTACCTCGACGACGTGCTGGTCGCCGCCCACGGCGGGCGTCATCCCGATTATCGGGAGGCGGACGGCCAGCGCGTGATGAAGCAAAGCGAAATCATGGTGCGCGTGGTGCTGAACCGCGGCCGCGCCGACGCCACGCTGTGGACCTGCGATTTGTCCGGCGATTACGTCAGGATCAACGCCGACTACCGGTCATGAACGATGCCGTCCAGCAACTGATCGCGCGCGCCGCTGCGCTGCTCGATCGTCTCGAGCATTTGCTGCCGCAACGGATGGAGCCGCCCGACTGGCAGGCGTCAATCGCGTTCCGCTGGCGCAAACGTCACGGCCGCGGCGCGATTGCCGTGGTCGAGCACGTGCATGACATCG
The DNA here is from genome assembly GCA_035524795.1 of Burkholderiales bacterium. Lineage (GTDB taxonomy): Bacteria > Pseudomonadota > Gammaproteobacteria > Burkholderiales > SG8-41 > DATKOF01. Next base: position 30,190 of record DATKOF010000024.1, on the reverse strand, counting down.
CGCTCGCCGACCTGCGTGGCATCGACCGCCAGAAGGAGCTCGTCGAACAGAACACGCGCCAGTTCGTGGCCGGCGTGCCGGCCAACAACGTGCTGCTGACCGGCGCGCGCGGCACCGGCAAGTCGTCGCTGGTCAAGGCGCTGCTCAACAAGTACGCGCCGCAGGGGCTGCGCGTGATCGAGGTCGAAAAGGCCGATTTGATCGACCTGCCGGAAATCGTCGACCTGATCGCCGCGCGTTCCGAGCGCTTCATCGTTTATTGCGACGATCTGTCATTCGAAGCCGACGAGCCCGGCTACAAGGCGCTCAAGGTCGTGCTCGACGGTTCGATCGCGGCGGCGTCGGAAAACTGCCTGATCTACGCGACTTCGAACCGCCGCCACCTGATGCCCGAGTCCATGGCGGACAACCTCGACGCCAGACGCGTCGGCGACGAGATCCATCCCGGCGAGACGGTCGAGGAAAAGGTGTCGCTGTCGGAGCGCTTCGGCATCTGGGTGTCGTTTTACCCGTTCGACCAGGACGAGTACCTCGACATCGTCGGCCAGTGGCTGCGCCACTTCGAGGTCGCCGACGCCGACTCCGGCGCGGTGCGACAGGCGGCGCTGCAATGGGCGCTGCAGCGCGGTTCGCGCAGCGGGCGCGTCGCCTGGCAGTTCGCGCGCGACTACGCGGGTCGCGCCGCGTCCGCGGACACCGGTCGCGCGCGCAGCCGGCGGAAATAATGCGCCGCGTCGCGGTCGCCGCCGCCGTCATCATCAACGAGCGCGGCGAATTCCTGCTTGCACAGCGGCCGGCCGGCAAACCCTATCTTGGCTACTGGGAATTTCCCGGCGGCAAGATCGAATCCGGCGAGACCGCGCCGCAGGCGCTGGCGCGTGAGCTGGAGGAAGAGCTCGGCATTCGCGCGACTGCTGTCTATCCGTGGATCACGCGCGATCACGACTACACCCATGCGTCAGTGCGACTGCATTTCCATCGCGTGGCGGCGTGGCAGGGCGAACTCCACGGCCGGGAAAATCAGGCATTCGCGTGGCAGTCGGTCGACAACGTCACGGTCGCGCCGCTGCTGCCGGCCAACGCGCCGATATTGCGCGCGCTTGCGCTGCCGCCCGTTTACGGCATCAGCAGCGCCGGCGTGTTCGAGCCCGAGGGCGGGCATCAGGCCGCAACGGCGGCTTTTCTGGCGCGCTTCAAGCATGCGTTGCATGACCACGGCCTGCGGCTGCTGCAGGTGCGCGAGAAAAATTTTCCGTCGCCGGAACTGCGCGCCTTTCTTACCGAAACCGTCGCGCTCGCGCGCCCGTACGGCGCGCGCGTGCTGCTCAACAGCGGCAGTGTCGCCGGCACGGCGCAAGCGGCAGCGCTCGCGCTGGAGACCGGCGCCGACGGCCTGCATCTGACGGCGGCCGATCTGATGGCCGCCGCTGCGCGGCCCGCAGCCGCCTGGTGCGGCGCTTCGTGCCATGGTCCGGACGAACTCGCGCGCGCGGCGGTGCTGGGGCTGGATTTTGCGGTGCTGGGACCGGTGCAGCGGACGTCGACGCACCCGGACGCGCCGCCGCTCGGCTGGGAACGATTTGCTGAATGGGTTGCCGATTATCCGCTGCCGGTCTACGCGATCGGCGGCATGCGCCGCGAGGATCTGCCGGCCGCGTGGCGCAGCGGCGCGCACGGCGTCGCGCTGTTGCGGGGATTGTAGCTACTGTTCGCCGGAGTCGGGCGACGCCGCTTCCGGTTCGTCCTTCGTTTCGGCGGCCGGCACGCGATAGCTCTCGCTCGCCCACGCGCCGAGATCGATCAGCCGGCAGCGTTCGGAGCAGAACGGGCGGTACGGATGGCCGGCGTCCCACGGCACCGGTTTGCCGCAGTGCGGGCAGTTGACGATGCGCGCGCCGATGCTGGTCACAGGTTGCAGAACGTCAGCTCGAACTCGATGTCGTCCTCGACCGCTTTCGGACGTTCGAGATTCCCCTGGGTGACGAAACGGATGTTGAGCGCGTACTTGTTGGCGCTGACTTCGGGCACGCATTCGCAGTCGGCGCGCAGCCGGATGCGCAGCATCTGCGCCATGCGGCCGGCCATCATCTGCTGATAGACGCCGTGCACCGCAGTCTGGTTCGAGACCTTGCCGCTTTCGCGCAACAGTCGCAGCACGATCGTGATGCAGTCACGGATCGGCAGGAACAGCGAGAGCCATCTCTCGAGATCACGCCGGCGCTGATCCGCGCTGTGATGCAGCCAGTAATGATATGACGGCATGTCGAATTCGCAGACGCCGCCGTGGATGTCGGTGCGCTGCTTAATGTTCATCAGCCATTCGTTGGCGCGTAGTTCCTGTCCGACCTTGCCGGACATCTGCAGCATCCGGCCGGCGGCGTGGTCGATTTCCCACAGCACGTTGTCGAGCGCGGTCTGCGATACCTCGGGATTTTCGCGCAGCGACTCGAGCGTCTGCTTTTGCCGCTCGAGTTCCAGCAGTAGATCCGACTTGAGATCGGCGCCGCGGCCCATCACTTCGAGGATTTCGAACAGGCACAGCAGCGCGACGTGATGCTCTTCGGGATCGGTCTTCGCGGTGAAGTACTGGACGCGGTCGAACAGGTCCTCCAGCCGCAGCAGGGTGCGGATCCGCTCGCTCAACGGGTACTCGTAACTGATCACGGTGCCTGCGGCCGCGTCCATAAGGAATGCGGGCATTGTTCTACAGAACCCGAAAAAAATAAAGGCCTTAGCCGCGGTTTCCGGAAACGGCGGCGCTGCGCGCCAGCTCCAGATATCGCCAATGCAGCACGACGAGTTGCTCCCGCAGCGCGGCCGGATCGCGGTCGTTGCGCACGACATCGTCGGCGTGGGCGAGCCGCGCCGTGCGGCCGGCCTGCGCCGCGATGATTGCGCGCACTTCATGCTCGGCGATTCCGCCGCGCTGCAACGCGCGCGCGACCTGCGTTGCTTCGTCGCAGTCGACGACCAGCACGCGCTGCACCAGACCGCGGTAGGCGCCGGTCTCGACCAGCAGCGGCACCACGGCGACCACGTACGGCGCCACGGCGCCGCTGGCCAGCGCGGTGACTTCGGCGCGGATCCGCGGGTGCAGGATCGCCTCGAGTTTGCGGCGCGCCGCACTGTCTGAAAAAACCAGTGCGCGCATGCGCGCGCGGTCGAGCGCGCCATCGGGCTGCAAATATTCCGCGCCGAACTGTTCGCGGATTTCCGCAGTCGCCGGCTGGCCGGCTGCAGTCAGCCGGTGCGCAACCTCGTCGGTATCGATGACGCCGGCGCCGAGTTCACGGAAGATTTTCGCGGCGCTCGACTTGCCGCTGCCGATGCCGCCGGTGAGGCCGATGATGAACGGCACGACTCAGAAGTTCTGCAGGTAGAGCCGGGTCAGACCGTTGCCCCAGAACAGCGCGGCGAACCCGCCGAGTACCAGGTACGGCCCGAACGGAATCGGCACGTTGCGGCCGTGGCGCGCGAAGATGATCAACGCGATGCCGACCACGGCGCCGGCAAACGACGACAGCAGGATTACGACCGGCAGCATCTTCCAGCCGAGCCAGGCGCCGAGCGCGGCCAGCAGTTTGAGGTCACCATAACCCATGCCTTCCTTGCCGGTCGCCCATTTGAACGCCCAGTAGACGGTCCACAGTGAAAGATAGCCGGCGACCGCGCCGATCACAGCCGACTCGAGCGGCGCGAAGACGCCGTGGAGATTGACCAGCAGGCCGGCCCACGTCAGCGGCAGCGTGATGTCGTCGGGCAGGTAAAACGTGTCGAGGTCGATGAAGGCCAGCGCGATCAGCGCCCATGCCAGCAGCAGCGCCGCGGCGGTGGTCCAGCTGACGCCGAAACGCCACGCGATGTAGCCGGACAGCGCGCCGGTCAGCAACTCGATCAGCGGATAGCGCGGCGAGATGCGCGCACTGCAGGCCGAACATTTGCCGCCCAGCACGACGTAGCTCAGCACCGGGATGTTCTCGAAAGCGGTGATGGCGTGGCCGCACGCCGGGCACTGCGAACGCGGCACGATCAGGTTGTAGCGCTCTTCCGCCGCCGGCGGTTTGCCGTCGTGTGCGGCGATCTCCGCGCGCCATTGGCGCTCCATCATCTTCGGCAGACGGTGGATCACGACGTTCAGGAAACTGCCGATCGCCAGCGAAAACAGCGCGACTGCCGCCGTGAACAGCGCAGGGGAAGACTGAAAAGTCTGAAGCAGCAGCATTTCGGGATCGAGGGGCGAGGATTGAGGATCGAGCCACACTCAATCCTGGAAACTCAATCCTCGATCCTGCTTTATACCGCCTGGCCCATTTTGAAGATGGGTAGATACATCGCAATGACCATGCCGCCGATCAGCGTGCCGAGCACCACCATGATCATCGGCTCCATCAGCGACGACAGCGCTTCCACCGCGTCGTCGACTTCCGCCTCGTAGAAATCGGCGACCTTGCTCAGCATCGAATCGAGTGAGCCGGCCTCTTCGCCGATGGCGACCATCTGCAGCACCATGTTGGGGAAGATGTCGGTGGCTTGCATCGAGACCACCAGGCTCGATCCGGTCGCGACGTCGGCCTGGATTTTCTTGGTTGCCACCCAGTATTCGTAGTTGCCGGCGGCGCCAGCGACCGACTCGAGCGCCTCGACCAGCGGCACGCCCGCTGCGAACATCGTCGACAGCGTGCGCGTCCAGCGTGCAATCGTCGCCTTGCGTATCAGTTCGCCGAACACCGGCAGCCGCAGCGTCAGACGGTCCATCACTATCTGCATCGGCTTCGAACGTTTCCACGTATAGAAGAATCCCCATACCGAACCGACGGTCGCGCCCAGCAGCAGGTACCACCACTTGACGAAGAAATCCGAGATCGCCATGACTATCAGCGTCGGCGCCGGCAGGTCGGCGCCGAAGCTCTTGAACACCTGCTTGAACGCCGGGATCACGAAAATCATGATCACGGCGGTGATCACGACCGCGACCACGATGATCGCGATCGGATAGAACAACGCCGACTTGATCTTGCTCTTGATCGCGAGGATTTTTTCCTTGTAGGTCGCGAGCCGGTCGAGCAGGCTGTCGAGAATACCGGCGGCTTCGCCGGCGCCGACCAGATTGCAGAACAGCGCATCGAAATAGAGCGGATGTTTCTCGAACGCCTGCTTCAGGCTGGAACCGGACTCGACATCGGTCTTGACCTGCATCAGCAGCTTCTGCACCGAGGCATTGCTGTGGCCCTTGCCGACGATTTCGAACGCCTGCAGCAGCGGCACGCCGGATTTCATCATCGTCGCCAGCTGGCGGGTGAACAGCGTGATGTCCTTGTCGGTGATCTTCTTGCCGCTGCCCAGCTTGAGTTTCTTGACCCTCAGTACGCGGATGCCCTGGCGGCGCAGCATCGCGTTGACCACGGCCTCGCCGCCGGCGCGCATCTCGCCGCGCAGCGTCTTGCCGGCTTTGTCCATGCCGATCCACGAAAAGGTGAACTCCTTGACGTCTTTCTTGGCGGCGGTCGCAGTTGCGGTTGCCATCAGGTTTCTCCCATAACTTCAATCTAACCATAAACTTAGACTGACGGTTCGATGCGGCAATAATGCCCGCGCGTCGGAGCTTTGTAAAGCCGCAAAATCACGCCGTTTCGGGGCTTGGCGCCGGCGGCGGAAACAAGCGCACCGACTTCACGATCCGATCCTGGGTCTGGACGATATCCATGGCATGGCCGGCGATCTTGAGGCTGACGCCGGGCTCGGGAATGTCCTGCAGGTACTCGACGATCAGGCCGTTCAGCGTTTTCGGCCCGTCGAGCGGGAACCGGCAGCCGAGCTTGCGGTTCAGCGCGCGCAGCAGGCTGCCGCCTTCGACCAGGTAGCTGCCGTCGGGCTGGCGCTCGAAGCGCGTCGTCTGCAGCGGCGATTGGGTCGCGAATTCGCCGATCAGTTCTTCCATGATGTCCTCGAGCGTGACCATGCCCAGCAATTCGCCGTATTCGTCGACCACGAAGCAGACGCGGTCCTGGTGTTCCTGAAACTCCTGCAATTGCGTGAACAGCGGCGTGCCGGCCGGCACGAAATAGGGCTCACGCATCAGTTCGCGCAATTGTTCGGCGGTGATTTCGCCGCCGGCGCCCGCCATCAGCGCGTGGCGCACGGTAATCACGCCGATCAGGTTGTCGGGCTGGCCCTGATAGACCGCGAGCCGCCGGTGGTGGGCGGTCGAAATCTGCTCATGCAGCACCGCGGGCGGGGCATCGAGATCGATCGCCTCGATCTGGCTGCGCGGCGTCATCACGTCGTTGACCGTGATGCTTTCGAGCTCGAACAGATTGAGCAGGATGCTCTGGTGCTTTTTCGGGATGTAGTTGCCGGCTTCGAGCACCAGCGTGCGCAGCTCCTCGGGCGTCAGCCGCGACTCCTGCGCGGCTTTCGACTTCAGCCGCAGCAGCCACAGCAGCGCCTGCACGAATACGTTGACGAACCAGATGACCGGATACAGCGCGGTCAGCAGCGGACGCAGTGCGTAGGCGGCGAGCGGCGCGATGCGGTCGGCGTAATTCGCGCCGATCACCTTCGGCGTGATCTCCGAAAACACCAGGATCAGAAAGGTGACGGTGAGGGTGCCGGCGCCGAGCGCGATCTCGTCCTGGCCGATCAGGCGCACCGTGATCACGCTGGCGAGCACCGCCGCCGCCGCGTTGAGCAGTGTGTTGCACAGCAGGATCATGCCGAGCAGGCGGTCGGTGCGCGCCAGCAGTTCAGTGGCGAGCTTGGCGCCATGGCTGCCGAGCCGCACCAGCGCCTTCAGCCGATAGCGGTTCAGCGCCATCATGCTGGTTTCGGCGAGCGAGAAGAAACCGGCGATCAGCAGCAGGATACCGAGCGCGATGAGCTGCGCCGATAACGGGATGTCGTCCAAACCGGGGCTAACTCCGTCCCAGCAGCACTTCGAGCACGAACTTGCTGCCGATGTAGGCGAGCACCAGCATCACGAACCCGGTCAGCGTCCAGCGCACCGCGACGCGTCCGCGCCAGCCGTAAAGCCAGCGCCCGCCGAGCAGCGCTGCGAACACGATCCATGACAGGATGCTGAATACCGTCTTGTGATCGAAGCGCAGCGGCCGGCCGAACAGCTCCTCCGAAAAAAAGATGCCGGTCGCCAGCGTCAGCGTCAGCAGCGCGAAGCCGGCGGCGATGATGCGGAACAGCAGCGTTTCCATCGTCAGCAGCGGCGGCAGCTTCTGCAGCATCAGCGGCAGATCACCACCGTGCAGGTGGCGCTCGAGCAGCACCATCAATGCCACGTGCAGCGCCGCGATCGTGAACAGGCTGTAGGCGATGATTGCGATCAACAGATGAATTTCGAGCGCAGGCGCCCCCGTGTTGACCAGCGGATGCGTCGGCGGGAACGCCAGCGGCATCAGCACTGCGATTGCCGCCGCCGGCATCGCCATCGACTGCAGCCCCTGCAGATTGTAGAACCACGCGCCGCCCCAGTGGATCAGCACCGTCAGCCAGACCACGACCGAAATCGTGTTGCCGACACCGAGGCGTATGCCATCGCCCGCCAGCATCGACTGGTAGAGCAGCATGCCGTGTGCGAGCAGCGGCGCCAGCACCAGCAGATGTTCGATGCGCGCCGCGTTTGGCGTTACTGCCTCCGCCTGCGGCACGGTGACCCAGCGCGTTCGCCAGTAATAGACGGCGAGCGCCGCGTACATTGCCGAGGTAATTAGATAAAATAGGACGTCCGGCATATCCACAAGACCGTTATGACCGCATGATCGGGAAAACCCGCCACAAGTTTACCAGAGGACGTTTGTCGATCCCTATGCAGCGCAATGTTTGAAAATCTGACCGGCCGGCTGTCACAGGTCATCAAGACGCTGCGCGGCGAGGCGCGGCTGACCGAGGCCAACATCCAGAATGCGCTGCGCGAAGTGCGCGTCGCGCTGCTCGAGGCCGACGTCGCGCTGCCCGTGGTGCGCGATTTCATCGCGCATGTCCGGGAACAGGCGCAGGGCCAGGAAATTATCGGCAGCCTGACGCCAGGGCAGGCGCTGGTCGGCGTCGTCCACCGCGAGTTGACCGCGCTGATGGGCGAGACCAACACGGGGCTCGATCTCGCGACTACGCCGCCGGCAGTGATCCTGATGGCCGGCCTGCAGGGTTCCGGCAAGACCACGACCAGCGCCAAACTTGCGCGGTTGTTGCGCGAGCAGCATAAAAAGAAGGTGCTGGTCGTCAGCGTCGACGTCTATCGGCCGGCTGCGATCGAACAATTGAAGACGCTGGCCGCCCAGGTCGGCGTCGATTTCTTTCCTGCGGAAACCGCTCAACAGCCCGAGGTGATCGCGCGCGCTGCGCTCGATTACGCGCGCACCCACTATCACGATGTGCTGATTGTCGATACCGCGGGCCGGCTCGCGGTGGACGAGATGATGATGCAGGAAATCCGCACGCTGCACGCGACGCTCAAGCCGGTTGAAACCCTGTTCGTCGTCGACGCGATGCAAGGGCAGGACGCGGTCAATGTTGCCAGAGTATTCGGCGCGGCGTTGCCGCTGACCGGCATCGTGCTGACCAAGCTCGATGGCGACGCACGCGGCGGCGCTGCGCTGTCGGTGCGGCAAATTACCGGCAAGCCGATCAAGTTCGTCGGCGTCGGCGAAAAAACCGATGGCCTCGAAGCATTTTACCCCGACCGCATGGCGTCGCGCGTCCTCGGCATGGGCGACATCCTGTCGCTGGTCGAGCGGGCACAGCGCACGGTGGATCGCGAAGAGGCCGAGAAATTCGCGCACAGGGTCAAGACCGGCAAGGGTTTCGATCTCGATGACTTCAAGGCGCAGATCGCCCAGCTGAAAAAGATGGGCGGCGTCGGCGCGCTGCTCGACAAGCTGCCCGGCCAGCTGGCGCAGGCGGCCGGCAACGCGCAAATGGACGACCGGCATATCCGTCGCATCGAAGGCATCATCAACGCGATGACGCCGTACGAACGCGCGCAGCCCGACATTCTCAAGGCCTCGCGCAAGCGCCGCATCGCGGCCGGCGCCGGCGTCAGCGTGCAGGAAGTCAATCGCCTGCTTGCGCAATTCGAGCAGGCCCGAAAGATGATGAAAATGATCAGCAAAGGCGGCATGGCCAGGATGGTGCGCTCGATGAAAGGCATATTTCCCGGCCGGTGATCGACCGCCGTTCAATTCCGACTGGTTTTCCGCAATCGCACCATAACAATAGTTAGCACACACTTATAAAAATGCATTGGTAAAAAATGGATTACATATTGAAAATCCTTTCCAAAGGCAGTATATTTACTGCATTGCAGCAATCTGGGATTTGGCGAGAATTTTTCAATGATCAACGAATTTGCCGACAAAATGGGATGCGTGCTGCGCCCCAGCGGCAAGGGCGTGGTCGAAGTCAGCACCCCTTTCCGTCTTGCGGGCGGTAACCCGATCCGGTTCTATATCGAGCGCAACGAGGACGGCGTGCGGATGACCGACAATGGCGACATCCTGTTCCATCTGGCCGGCCACGGCGTCGATACTTCCGGCCCAAGCGCCTGGTATGAAGTGATCCAGATCGTCGGCGCCTTCGGCATCCAGGTCAGCTACACCGGGGAAATCACCGGCACCGACAAGGCGACCGAAGCACACAACCTCGCGATCCGTTATCTGAGTGCGCTGCTGGCGGTTGCCGCATTCGAACGCAAATGCCTTGGTGAAACCGGGGAGCAAGCGGATGAACGCGCGCGCAGCGCCAACCGCCTGCTCGGCACGATGCTCGAAGAACTGCGCGTTTCCCACCCCTAGCCTAGCGTCATTCTCCGCGCCGCGGCATTGCGCTGACCCCTGCTGCTTCTTCCGAGCAATCGGGATAAAATCGCCAAACGAATATTAACCGCGCCATTGACGCGGCTGCCGAAGGAGAAAAGCGTGTCGTCGAAAGTCGCTGTCGTTACCGGCGCGCTCAAGGGCCTCGGTTTCGAGGTCGCGCGCCAGCTTGCCCGGCGGGATTACCAGGTCATCGTCACTGGCCGCGATGCCGCGCGCGGCGGAACGGCGCAGGAAAAACTCGTCGGGGAAGGCCTCAAAACCGAATTTCGCCTGCTCGATGTTGCCAATACTTCAAGCATCGAACAATTCACCACAGCCCTCCTCAGGGAGCGTGGCCGCGTCGATGTGCTCGTCAACAATGCCGGCATCATGATCGACGGCGAACGGCCGACTACGCTGCCCGAATATGCGTCGGTGATCGAACGCACCTTCATCACCAACGCGCTCGGCCCGTACCTGCTGTGCCGCGCGCTGGTGCCGGCGATGGTGAAGAACGGCTACGGCCGCGTCGTCAACGTCAGCAGCGGCATGGGGCAGTTATCCGAGATGAACGGTGGCTACCCCGGCTACCGGATGTCGAAGACAGCGCTCAACGCCGTCACCCGCATCTTCGCCGACGAAACGCGCGGCAGCAACGTGCTGGTCAATTCGGTATGTCCCGGCTGGGTCAGGACCGATATGGGCGGCAAGGGTGCGACCCGCTCGATCGAACAGGGCATCGAGACCATTGTCTGGCTCGCAACCCTGCCCGACGGGTCGCCGAGCGGTTCTTTTTTCCGCGATAAAAAGCCGATGACGTGGTAACAGGGTTTCAGCGGAATACCCCGGCGCGTGCGGCGGGTTCGACTGTCGCCAGCCATTGCACCTCACCTGCGATTACTGTCGCCACCACGATGCCGTCGCGGTAGACGACGCGGTTGTCGCGCAGCGCCGGCACTTTCGGGCCAGGCACGACGATGCCGGAAAGATTGAGCGGATCGGCGCCGCTGACGCTGACCAGGGTCTGTTCCAGCGGCTGCGCGCGCGTCCTGCGCAGCATTTCCACCGCTTCCGGCAGTGCGTACTGCTCGCCGGTGATGCCGGCAACGAAACGCCCGCCGCGGATTTCGCCGCGCGCCTCGAGCCGGCGCAGCACGCGCAGGATGTCACGCCACGGTGGCAGGAATGCGCCCTCGCGCGCGAGCAGCCGCCAGCAGATCACGCCGTAGCGCCGCAGCAACGTGCGTGTGACGTGGTCAACGACGGTATCAGCCGCTTCGACGCGCGCGCGCGTGACCGACCAGCGGCCGGCGTCTTCGATGCCGAACGCCGCGGTGCGCGTGCGCCGGCGGCCGGAGAACGATTTGCGCCGCTCCGGCGGCAGCAGCAGCGCGCGGATGCCGGCGAAGCTGTCGGCGGTGACGCCGCCGAGCGCGACCAGCTCGGCCAGCGCGTCCTCGGTTTCGGTTGGCAGCAATTGCGCGCCGTGCGCGATCTCATCAAAAAAAGAAGCGCCATGGCGTTCGAGAAATTCCTGCACGCGTGCTGCACGTGCGCTGGCATGGAGTGGCACCGCCGCTGCGGTGCCGGCCGCGGCGTTCCACAGCGCGAGATTGCGCCGTGCGACCAGTACGATCGGCGTCGTGCGCACTGGTCCCGCGCGCCGCGCCCCGCGCCCCGCGTCGCCGGTGGTTTTCGGCCGCGCGAGACGCGCCCAGCCGACGCGGCCGGACAGGCACAGTTCATCGAGCCAGGCGAATTCGTAATCGCGCACGCGCGCCGGCAGGATTTCGCTTTCCCACGCCGCGGCCGGCGCCTCGAAGCCTTCGAGATCGGCGATCACGCCGGCCAGCGCGTCGGGCCCCTCCTTGCGCTCGTCGGGCGCGACGTGCTGCCAGCGCAGCAGGAAGCGCATGAAGTCCTGCGTCGTGACCGGCTCGATTTCGCGGCGCAGCCGGTTGACCGTGTAACGGTGGATGCGCGCGAGCAGGCCGCGCTCGCACCATTCAGCTGCGCCTGCATCCGGCGTGAACGCGCCACGCAATGCATAGCCTTCCTGTTCGAGCGCGGCGAGCGCGATTTCCACATCACCGACGGCGACGCCGAGCGATGCGACGATCTGATCGGCAGTGACCGGGCCGAGTGCTTCGAGCCGGCCGCGCACGATTTCGACAAGTGCCGCGGCGTGGGACACGGTTTCGCTCGCGTACGGCTCGGGCACCGTGACCGGCGGCGCGGCGACGAGCGCGGGATCGAGCGCGAGAAAACGCGGCAGCCGTTCGGTCGCGATCCACAGCGCGCCGGCGGGAGTTTCCAGCCGCGTCGCGCGGCGTGCCGCGGCGAGCGCGTCGAGCAGATCACACCAGGCGCTGCGCGCGGCGGCTTCGCCGGCGGTCAGAAAGCCGCACCACATCAGCGCGTCGTGCAGTTCGTCGGCGCTTGCGGTATCGGGGAACGCTTCCTCGCGCACGCGTTCGATCGCCTGCACATCAAGCTTGCCGAGATCGGAGGCTTGCGCCGGATCGAGCCAGCGCCGGCTCATCACCGCCTGGGTGCGGCGTTCTTCGAGCGGCGCGTCGTCGAGGAACGCGTACGGGCGCGCGGCGAGCACCTGCAGCGCGAGCGGCGACGGTTCGGTGAGGTCGCGCGCGATCACGCGCACCGCGCCGCTTTCAATCGCGCGCAACAGGCGTTCCAGGCCGTCGATGTCCATCGCTTCTTCGAGGCAGTCGCGGATCACCTGATCGACCAGTGGGTGACGGGGAATCTCGCGATCGCCGCTCAGGTTTTCGGCGCATGCGATCTGGTCGGGGAACAGGTCGGCGATCAGATCTTCAGCGTAAATGCGCTGCAGCTGCGGCGGCGTTTTCCTGCCGCCGCGGAATCGCGGAATCGCCAACGCGATCGCCGCGTCCCAGCGCCAGCGCGCCGCGAACATCGGCGCTGCGAGCAGCGCCTGCACCAGCACGTCGCGCACCGTCTTCACGTTCAGGTAACGCGCGACCTCGTCGAGCGGAAAGCTGTGGCTGGTGGACAGCGACAGGATGATCGAATCCTCGGTCGCCGCCGCCTGCAGTTCGAAGTTGAACTTGCGACAGAAGCGCTTGCGTAACGCGAGCCCCCACGCGCGGTTGATGCGGCTGCCGTACGGCGCGTGGATCACCAGCTGCATGCCGCCGGTTTCGTCGAAAAAGCGCTCGAACACTACCGTCTCCAGCGTCGGCAGCACGCCGAGCGCGGCTTTCGCTGCGGCCAGATAATCGACAAGCTGCGCCGCCGCGGCTTCAGCGATGCCGACTTCCGCCGTCAGCCAGCGCAGCGCATCATCGCTGTCGCGCGCCTCGACTTCGCCGCGCAGCCGCGACACCGCGCACGACAGTTCGTCACTGCGGCCCGGCGCTTCGCCGAGCCAGAACGGGATGTTCGGCGGCTGGCCGTGCGCATCCTCGACGCGCACGCGTCCGGCTTCGACGCGCCGGATCTTGTACGATGCGTTGCCGAGCTGAAATATGTCGCCGGCCAGGCTTTCGACCGCGAAGTCTTCGTTGACGCTGCCGATCACGTGTCCCTCGGGTTCGAGCACGACGTCGTAATCGGCGTTGTCGGGTATCGTGCCGCCCGAAGTCAGCGCGGTCAGCCGCGCGCCGCGCGCACCGCGCAGTTTTTTGTGGACCGCGTCGCGGTGCAGGTAATGGCGCGTCTTGCCGCGCCGCATGCCGTAGCCTTCGGCCAGCATCTGCGCCACCGCGTCGAATTCCGCGCGTGCAAGATTGCGGTATGGCCAGGCGCCGCGCACCAGCGCGAACAGCGCGTCCTCGTCCCATTCATTTGTCGCGACCTCAGCGACGATCTGTTGCGCGAGCACGTCGAGCGGCTGTTGCGGAATGATCAGGCGGTCGAGCTCGCCGCGGCGCACGCCGTCGAGCAGCGCCGCGCACTCGGCGAGCTCGTCGAGCGACAGTGGAAACAGCCGCGCCTTCGGCGTGCCGCTCACCGAATGGCCGGCGCGGCCTGCGCGCTGCAGGAAGGTCGCGATCGAGCGCGTCGAGCCGATCTGGCAGACCAGGTTGACATCACCGATGTCGATGCCGAGTTCGAGTGAGGCGGTCGCGACCAGCGCTTTCAGTCGGCCATTTTTGAGCCGCTGTTCGGCATCGAAACGGCGTTCCCTGGAAAGGCTGCCGTGATGGGCGGTTACGTTCGTTTTGCCGATGCGTTCCGACAGATGGCGCGCGACGCGCTCGGCGTGGCGGCGCGTGTTGACGAAGATCAGCGTCGTTTTATGCTCGCCGATCAGCACGGCAAGCTGATCGTAGAGCTGCTGCCAGACTTCATTCGACATCACCGCTTCGAGCGGCGCCGGCGGCACCACGATCTGCAGGTCGCGCCGCCGCGCGTGTCCGCTGTCGACGATCGTGCAATTCGCGGCGCCGCGCGCGGCGCCGACCAGGAAGCGCGCAATCTCGTCGACCGGCTTCTGCGTCGCCGACAGGCCGATGCGCTGCAGCGGCGCCGCGCACAACGCCTGCAGGCGCTCGAGCGATAATGCAAGATGGCTACCGCGCTTGGTGCCGGCGACGGCGTGGATCTCGTCGACGATCACAGTGCGTGTGGTCGCCAGCATGCGCCGTCCCGATTCCGAACCGAGCAGGATGTAGAGCGATTCCGGCGTCGTGATCACGATGTGCGGCGGGCGCCGGCGCATGCTCTCGCGCTCGGTCTGCGGCGTGTCGCCGGTGCGTACCAGCGTGCGGATCTCGGCGTCGGCTTCGCCGCGCGCGCGCAGTTCGGCGCGGATGCCGGCGAGCGGCAGTTCGAGGTTGCGCCGGATGTCGTTCGACAGCGCCTTCAGCGGCGAGACATAAACGACGGTTGTCTTAGCGGATAGCGGCGCGCGCGCACTGTCCCTCACCAGCGCATCGATTGCGGCGAGAAACGCGGCGAGCGTCTTGCCCGAGCCGGTCGGCGCGGCGATCAGCACGTCACGTCCGGCCAGCACCGCCGGCCACGCGCCCTGCTGCGCCTCGGTCGCGGCGCCGAACGCGCGCTGGAACCATGCGGCGATAGCAGGATGAAACAGATCAGGGTTCATCGATGGGAGAATATGCGGTGGCAGAGACTATCCTGCAACAGGAAGATAAGGCCGGTTGCGGATACGCACAAGCCCGGATCGGGCGGCGGCGGAAGTGGCACGATTTCTTGCCGCGGCTCCGAAAACTAGCGTAGAATCACGCCCTTTCTGAATTTTCAGGGTCGGTTTATGGTGGTGATCAGACTGGCACGCGGCGGCGCCAAGAAGCGGCCGTTTTTCAATCTCGTGGTCGCGGATTCGCAGCGCGCGCGCGACGGGCGTTTCATCGAGCGCATTGGATTCTACAACCCCAAGGCGCCGGAAGGTCAGGAAGTTTTCCGGGTCGAAGCCGGACGTCTGGCTTACTGGCAGGGTAAGGGTGCCCAACTCAGCGACACGGCGGCGCGGCTCGTCAAGCAGTTCCACCAGCAAAAAGCTGCGGCCTAGGGCCGCGGCCCCTGCCGCGCACGGACGCATGGTGATGATGGGGCGAGTGACCGCCCCGTTCGGCGTCCACGGCTGGGTCAGGATACATACGCTGACGGCGCGGGCCGGCAGCCTCCGCGATTACCCGGTGTGGTGGCTGGCGCGCGACGGGACGGATGGCTGGCGGGAAACGCCGGTGGCGGCGGCAAAGGTGCAGGGACGGGGGCTGGTGGCGCGCTTTGCCGGAATGGACGACCGCGATGCCGCGGCGGCGTTCAGGGGTTGCAATATCGCGGTGCCGCGCACTGCGTTGCCGGCGCCGGCGCCGGACGAATTTTACTGGGCCGATCTGATCGGCCTGCGGGTGGAAAACCGGAATGGGTGCGGTTTCGGGCGGGTGACCGAAGTGATGCAGACCGGTGCCAACGATGTGCTGGTGGTGGTGGGGACGGAGAGCAAGGAAACACTGATCCCGTTCATCGCGAACGTGATCCGCAGCGTGGATCCAGCGACGGGCAGGATCGAGGTGGATTGGAGTGAGGACTACTGAAATGCTCCAGTTCGATGTGATTACGCTGTTTCCGCGCATGTTCGAGGCGGTGACCGCAAGCGGCGTGACGGGCCGGGCGCGGGGAAAGGGGTTGTACGAGCTGGTGACGTGGAATCCGCGCGATTTCGCGGCCAACAGCTACCGCACGGTGGACGACCGGCCCTATGGCGGCGGTCCCGGCATGGTGATGATGGCCGAACCGCTGGCCCGCGCGCTGGAGGCGGCGCGCGGGCGCCAGCGCAGCGCCGGGATAAAGCGGCTGCACGTGGTGCATCTGTCACCGCAGGGCCGGGTGCTGACGCATGAGCGGGTCAGGGCGCTGGCGGCGCAGCAGGGGCTGGTGCTGTTGTGCGGACGTTACGAGGGCGTTGACGAGCGGCTGGTCGCGGAGATCGACGAGGAAATTTCGATCGGCGATTACGTGCTGTCGGGTGGCGAGCTGGCGGCGATGGTGGTGATCGATGCGGTCGTGCGGCAATTGCCGGGTACGCTGGGCGATGCGGAATCGGCAGCGCGTGAATCGTTCGTGGAGGGATTGCTCGATCATCCGCATTACACGCGGCCCGAAGTATACGCCGGGCAGCCGGTGCCGGCTGTGCTGATGTCAGGCAACCATGCGGAGATCGAACGCTGGCGGCTGAAGCAGGCGCTGGGCAGGACATGGCGGCGGCGGCCGGAGCTGATCGAACGGCGCGCGTTGTCGGAGGACGAGCGCAAACTGCTGGCGGAGTTCCAGCAGGAATGCGCGCAACAGTGAAATAAGATGGAGCGGAGCTTGCAATGAATACGATACAGCAGCTGGAACAGGAAGAAATTGCGCGGCTCGGGAAGACCCTTCCCGATTTCAAGGCCGGCGACACGGTGGTGGTCAACGTCAATGTGGTCGAAGGCGACCGCAAGCGCGTGCAGGCGTACGAAGGCGTGGTGATCGCGAAGCGCAACCGCGGCCTCAACTCGTCGTTCGTCGTGCGCAAGATTTCGTCGGGGGAGGGTGTTGAGCGCACGTTCCAGACCTATTCGCCGCTGATCGCCTCGATCGAATTGAAACGCAAGGGCGATGTGCGGCGCGCCAAGCTTTACCATCTGCGCAAGCTGTCGGGCAAGGCTGCGCGCATCAAGGAGCGGCTCGAAATCGGCCCCGAGGATGTTCTGCCGCCGCTCGAGGACGAAGCGCCGGCGCCTGCGACATCGGTGGCGGAACACAAATAAATCGGGCATGGTCCGGAGAAAGGCGGCTACGGTCGCCTTTTTTATTGTACGCGTCGCATAATATGCCGATGCGCACCTTGTTCATTTTGTTTGCGCTGCTGATGTTCGCGGCGGCAATGGCCTCGGCGCAGAACCAGGAAGTCACCGATGCGCTGGACCTTACCCGGCGTTACGTCGATGCCGGGGCATTGGAGCTCGCGCTCACGCGCGTCGAGCGGCTGCAACCGGCGGCGCCCGCCGCGCCGGGATGGAGCGACTGGGAGCAACTGCGCTGCTCGCTGCTGGCGCGGCTCGGGCGCGGCCAGGCGCTGATCGAGCGCGCTGCGCAGTTGCCGGCCGACGCGCCGCAGGCGCTCGTGGGCGATTGCCTGCTCGGCGCCGCGCATGCCGCGGTCGAGCTTGGCCAGGGCCGACAGGCACGCGCGCTGCTCGCGCAACTGATCTGGAAACGGCAACCCGCCGCCGATGACTGGCGTCGCGCGCGGCTGCTCGTGATCGACAGTTATTTCGCTGACGGCAGGCCCGCCGATGCCTATCTGCTGATATTGCGTTATCAGCAGGATTATCAGCCGCTCGACCGCGCTGCCGGCGAGCATTTCGCCACGGCGCTGCTCGCAGCGGGGATGGCGAAGGAGGCGGTCAACTGGCTGGCGCAGCTCGATGACAAAGGGCCGACCAAAGCCTGGTTACGCATGCGAACCGGGCTGCTGACGCCGGATGCCGCGGTCGCACTGGCACGTGCGGCGCTCGTGAGGAAGCCCGATGCGGCGTGGTGGAGGGTGATCGAGCAGGCAGGAATCATCAACGCCGACCTCGTGCTGCAAACCGAAGCGCTGGAGAACCTGCTCGATCTCGCCGACGACGGAAACGACATTTCCGCGTTGACGGCAAAGCTGCGGCAGGCCTACGAAGCGGCAGCACAGGACGTCGCCAATCGCGGACAACTGCTGCGCGGCGATGACGACGCGTGGATGAATTACGCGGGCAATACCGCGGCACCGCCGAGCGCCGCGCGCGCGTTGTACGCGTTCATGGTCGATCATGGAGGGACGGCAGCGACGCGCGACAATGCGCGGGCACAGTTGGTGCTATCGCTGGCTGACAGCGGTCTGCCGCTTGCCGCGGCGCGGCTGCTGGACGGCGTGCAACTGTCGAATGAGCAGGTCGACGCCCAGAGCCGTACGCTGCTCGCCGCGCCGGCGGCGCGCCGCAATGCGGTTCTGTACACGCTCGGTTTGTTTGCGGAAAGCTCGCGCGATTTCCGGCGCGCCGCCGATTATTACCTGGAAGCCGCGTTGACGGACGGCGCAAAACCGCCGGACGCGCTGAGGTTGGCTGCGCGGTTGCGCGCGGTGAGCGCGCTCGATCGCGCAGGACTGCGGGACGATGCGCATGCGCAGTTCGAATGGCTGCGCCGGAACGTCAAGGACTCACGGCGCCCCGACGACGCCGAAAGCAAGTTGCGGCAGCCCTGAAAAGGCGAGGGCGCCCGCAGGCGCCCCCGGAAGCACGGCTGTTGCGCCGCCAAGGTTAGGGCAATTCCGGCCGCCTGATCTGATTCAGGCTTTCGTCGGTCAGGCTTTCGAGGAAGGCCGCCAGATCGGCTTGTTCCTGCTTGCTCAAATTGAGCGGGAAGATCAGGCTGTCCTGATTCGGGTTGTTCTTCGGATCGCCTCCCATGTTGTAATGCTCCACGACTTGTTGCAGGGTTGCGAATGCGCCATCGTGCATGGAGAACGCGAAAGAGCCGGAATTGTAGAGTGACGGGGTCTTGAACTTACCCTTGTCCGCGGGATCCTTGGTCACTTCGTAGTGGCCGAGGTCTTCTTTCAGCGGCCCGACCTGCGGTACACCGATGTTGTGGAAAGCGTTGTCGCTCAATAACGGCGGCGCATGGCAGGTGATGCACGCGGCTTTGCCGCGGAAGATTTCAAGGCCGCGCTTGGCTGCGGGCGTCAGCGCCTTCTTGTCGCCGTTCACATAGCGCTGGAACGGCGAATTTTTCGCGACCAGCGTGCGCTCGAAAGCGGCGATCGCCATCGCGACATTTTGTGGGGTGGCGTCGCTGCCGAACACCGCATTGAATTGCTTCTTGTAGGCCGGAATTGCATTCAGTTTTCCGACCACCTCGTTGATGTTGCCGCCCATTTCACCGGGAGCGGTGATCGGCCCCATATGGCCGGGCAGCGCGCCGGTCTGCTCTTCGAGCGAAGCCGCACGGCCATCCCAGAACAGCGAGGTGTAATAGCCGGAATTGACCCATGACGGTGCCCAGCGGCCGAGTTCGCCGCCGTGGCCAAACGCGCGCGGCGTCGGGCCGCCGCCGCCGGCGGCAGGCAGGTGACAGTCGGCGCAGCTCAGCGCATCGTCCTTGGACAGGCGCGTGTCGAACGCCAACTGGCGACCCAGATCGATTTTGGCTTTGGATTGCGGATTGTCTTTCGGAACCGGCACCGGCGGAAGTTTCCATTGGGACAAATCGTCGGCGGCGCGGCTGGCCGAGGAAAGTCCAATCAATGCGGAACAAATGATGGCAATAAATTTCGAACGATGGTTCATACGGCCTCCACGAAAATGAATTTAAATGATTTTTTCAGATGAAAATCAAAACGGGCTTTAATGACGCTATTTTATACTAAGTCTAAATATAGTCCAAATCTGATTATCCCCTGATGACGCTATTTATATAATTATTGGATAATTAAAAAACTTTCTTGACTAAGGTCAAGCAATGTTGCAACCCGATTGCCGAGGAATGACCGCGTTTTCCGGGCCTGTTGCCGCGTCCGGTTTTCAGGCCAAGTTGTTGACACCGTTCGCGATACTCGGCATCCGCGCCACTGCCGATTACCTGACCGGCATCGAATATCTGCCGCGTTCGGCTGCCGCGCTCGCCCCCGGCAACACGCTTGCCGCCGAAGCGTGCCGCCAGATCGAGCGTTATCTGGACGACCCCGATTACCGGTTTGATTTGCCGATCATGATCGAAGGCACGCCATTTCAGCGCCGGGTATGGCAGGCGATCGCGGCGATTCCGTCCGGCGGCACCCGGACCTATCGCGATATCGCGCGGCAGGTCGCCAGCGCACCGCGTGCGGTCGGCGGCGCCTGCGGCGCCAACCGGTTGCCGCTGCTGATTCCATGCCATCGCGTGGTCGCGAGCGGCGGCATTGGCGGTTTCATGCACGCGCGCGGCGGGCGGCCGCTCGAAATCAAGCGCTGGCTGCTGGCCCATGAAGGGAACTGACGATCCTGCCCTCGATGAATTTTGCGATGCGCTGTGGCTGGAAGACGGCCTGTCGCGCAACACGCTCGACAGCTATCGCCGCGACCTTGCGCAATTTTCGGCATGGCTCGTCCGGAATCGGGGCAAGGAATTGATAACCGCGGCACGCGGCGACCTGCTCGAATTCCTCGCGCACCGCGCCGCCGGGCGCGCCAAGGCGAGCACCACCGGCCGCCAGCTGTCGAGCTGCAAGCGGTTTTTTCAGTTCATGCTGAGACAGCGCCGGATCAAGGCCGATCCGACGCTCAACATCGAGGCGCCCAAACTGCCGCGCGGATTGCCGAAGAGCCTGACCGAGGACGACGTCGAAAAACTGCTGGCTGCCCCCGACGTCGAAAATGTGCGTGGTTTGCGTGACCGCGCAATGCTTGAAATGCTGTACGCAAGCGGTCTGCGCGTATCCGAACTGGTGACGCTGAAGGTTGCACAGGTCAGCCAGGACATGGGCGTGGTGCGCGTTGTCGGCAAGGGCTCGAAAGAGCGGCTGGTGCCGCTCGGAGAAGAGGCGCTCGGCTGGACACGCCGTTATCTGGAAAAGGGGCGGAAACGGATTCTCGCCGGCCACGCGTCCGATGCGCTGTTCGTAACCGGCCGCGCTGCCGCCATGACGCGCCAGATGTTCTGGCAGCTGATCAGGCGCTACGCGGCGCGCGCCGGCATCCGCCGGCCGATTTCACCGCATACGCTGCGCCACGCGTTCGCAACGCATCTGCTGAATCATGGCGCGGACCTGCGTGTCGTGCAGATGTTGCTCGGCCATTCCGACATTTCGACGACGCAGATCTACACGCATGTCGCGCGCGAACGTCTGAAGCAATTGCACGCCCGGCATCACCCGCGGGGCTAGCGGCGGCGATCATTCCCGTTCGCCGCGTTCGATGATGACGCCAAGCTTTCTGACATTACGCAGCGGGCCGAGTTTGGCGACGCTGACCCTGACCCACGGCGTCTTGAATTCGCGCATAATCGCGGCGGCGAGGGCTTCCGCGGCGGACTCAAGCAGCGGGAAATGTTGCTCGCGGAACAGGCGCTCGGCGCGCGCAGCGACCCGGCTGTAGTCGATGGTGTCTCCGATGTTGTCGCTGCCGGTTGCGCGGCCGCCGGGCAGCCCGACCTCGAGGTCAAGCTGAATCGTTTGCGGCACTTTTTTCTCCCACGCGTAAACGCCGATCCGCGTTTCGATTTTCAGCTCGTGGATGAAAATGATGTCCATCGGGGCGGAGCGTGGGGGACGTGAACGGACGACGGATTCCGCTAGAATTGCGCGCATTGTAGAGCATTCATGCTGACGACGATAGCAGCGGCGCTGGGCGCCTATCTGATCGGTTCGATTTCCTTTGCGGTGATCGTCAGCCGCGCGATGGGGCTGCCCGACCCCCGTACCTTCGGTTCCGGAAATCCCGGCGCGACCAACGTGCTGCGTTCGGGCCGCAAGACCGCCGCCGTGCTGACGCTGCTCGGCGACGGCGGCAAAGGCTGGCTCGCGGTCTGTCTTGCGCAGCATCTGGTGCCGGTGCCGAACGCCGTGACGCCGATTGGCGCCGCGGCGGTGGCGGCCGTGGTCGGACATATGTATCCGCTGTTCTTCCGTTTCCGCGGCGGCAAGGGAGTGGCGACCGCGCTCGGCGTACTGATCGGGCTTGACCGCTGGCTCGGGCTGGTGGCGCTTGCGGTGTGGCTGGTCACGGCCGGCACATTCCGGATCTCGTCGCTGGCTTCGATCGTGGCAGTGCTCGCGGCGACGGCATGGTGCGCGTACTGGTACCGTCCCGACCATCCGTATTTCTGGAGCGTGCTGACGATCGCGCTGCTGGTGATCTGGCGGCATCGCGGCAACATTCAAAAATTGCTGGCCGGCACCGAAAGCCGCATCGGCGGCAAGCGGACCTGAGCGATGAAGATCGCCGTGTTCGGCGCCGGTGTGATCGGCGTTTGCAGCGCGTGGTATCTGCGTGCGCTGGGGCACGACGTGACGGTGGTCGAGCGCCGCGCCGGCGCGGCGCTCGAAACCAGTTTCGCCAACGGCGGCCAGATTTCGGCGAGCTACGCGATGCCATGGGCGAATCCGCAGGCGCCGCTGCAGATTCTCAAGTGGCTGGGCCGCGAAGACGCGCCGCTGCTGTTCCGCTGGCGCGCCGATCCTGCGCAGTGGCGCTGGGGTCTGCGTTTTCTGACCGAATGCCTGCCCGCGCGCACGCGCCGTAACATAGCTGCGATCCTGCGGCTCGCGCTTTTCAGCCGCGACGCGCTGAAGGCGTTGCGCATCGATACCGCGATCGAGTACGACCAGCGCAGCGGCGGCATCCTGCATATTTACACCGACCGCGCGCAACTGGCGGCGGCGCGCGCCGCAGCGGCATTGCTGGCTGAATTCGGCTGCGATCGGGTGCCGAAGACGCCGCCGGAAATCGTCGCGATCGAACCGGCACTGGCGCCGCTGCAGGCGCGCATCGTCGGCGGCGACTTCACGCCGGCCGACGAATCCGGCGACGCGCTACTGTTCACGCAGCGGCTTGCCACGCTGTGCGCCGCGCGCGGCGTGCGGTTCTTGTACGACACGACGCTCGAGCACTTCGTGTCTGTAACCGATGCGATCGAAGGCGCGTGCGTCCGTCACGCCGGTGGTGCCGGGGACGTCGTGAAGGCTGACGCCTATGTTGTCGCGCTCGGCAGCTACAGTCCGCTGTTGCTGAGGCCACTCGGTTTGCGGCCGCTGATCTATCCGGTCAAAGGTTATTCGGTGACGATTCCGGTTACCGATTCCGCCGCTGCCCCCAGTGTGAGTCTGACCGATGACGCCCGCAAAATCGTATTCTCTCGTCTCGGCGCGCGCCTGCGCGTTGCCGGCACTGCGGAACTTGACGGCTACAATACCGCGATCAATCCTGTTCGCTGCGAGGCGCTGATGCGGCGCGCCGCCGAGTTGTTCCCTGACGCCGGCGATTTCAGCCGGGTTGAGCGCTGGGCCGGCCTGCGGCCGGCGACGCCGTCGAATGTGCCGTACGTGTGCGGCACGCGCTATCGCAATCTGTTTCTCAACACCGGCCACGGCACGCTCGGCTGGACCATGGCGTGTGGTTCGGGGCATTTGCTGGCGGACCTGATGTCGGGAACCGCGCCTGTGCTCGATCCCTCTCCTTACGCGCTCACGCGCTGACCGGCCGCAGCGTCGTCAGCTCCCAGCGCGGCCGCACGCTGAAATCGAGTGCTGCTACCGGCGCCGCCGGTGGCAGATGGTGAAGACGCAGCGCAGCGGCAAACGCAATCATCGCGCCATTGTCGGTGCACAATTCAGGTGCCGGATAGAACACGCGCGCGCCGTTGCGGCGAACAGCGGCGGTCAAGTGCGCGCGCAGCTCGCGGTTGGCGCCGACGCCGCCGGCGACAATCAACTGGTCCAGGCCGGTGCGCTGCAGCGCGGCCAGCGATTTTTCGACCAGCACGTCGACGATCGCCGCCTGCAGTTCGGCCGCGACGTCGGCCTGCAGTTGCGGACTGACGGGGTGTGTTTTGAGCAAGGTCAGCACCGCGGTCTTGAGCCCGCTGAAACTGAAATCGAGATCGCCGCTTTTTTCGAGCTGGGACAGCATCGGCCGCGGCAGATTGACGCGGCCGGCGCGGCTGCGCGCGGCGAGTTGCGCAATCGCCGGTCCGCCCGGATAGCCGAGTCCGAGCAATTGCGCGGTCTTGTCGAACGCCTCGCCGGCGGCATCGTCGAGCGTCTCCCCGAGCAATTGGTAGTCGCCGACGCCGGATACTCGCATCAGCTGGCTGTGGCCGCCGGAGACCAGCAGCGCGACGAATGGAAAGGTCGGCGCGGGTTTGGCCATCAGCGGCGACAGCAGATGACCCTCGAGGTGGTGGATGCCGAGCACCGGTACGCCGAGTGCGTAGCCGAGCCCGTGCGCGATCGAAGCGCCGACCAGCAGCGCGCCGGCCAGCCCCGGCCCTTCAGTGCAGGCGATTGCATCGACAGCGGCGAGCGCGCAGCCGGCCTCGCGCAGCGTCGCGCGCACCAGCGGCAACACGCGCCGGATATGGTCGCGCGAAGCCAGTTCCGGCACCACACCGCCGTAATCGGCGTGCAACGCAGCCTGCGAGTGCAGGGTGTTGCCGCGCAGGCCGTGCGCCGTATCGTAAAGCGCGATTCCGGTCTCGTCGCACGAGGTTTCGATGCCCAGTACCCGCACCTGATCCAATTCCTTGAATTTAAATCGTTCGTTGATATAATACGCGCTTTTCGAAAATCACCGCAAAACATGACCACCGTCAGAGTCAAGGAAAACGAGCCGTTCGAGGCGGCAATGCGCCGCTTCAAACGCACGATCGAAAAGACCGGGCTGCTCACCGAACTGCGCGCGCGCGAGTTCTACGAGAAACCCACCTCCGAACGCAAGCGCAAGCTGGCCGCGGCAGTCAAGCGCCATTACAAGCGCCTGCGCTCGCAAACGCTCCCGACCAAGCTGTACTGATACTCAGTGAAGAGCGAATGAGCGAAGGGTGAAGGGCGGAACCTTTGCCTTTTTGCTTTTTCCCCTTCACGCATTCGCCCTTTACCCTTCACGTGTCATTAAGGGTCAAAATCAACGAAGAGATGAAGGCCGCGCTGCGCGCAAAGGATGCGCCGCGGCTGTCCGCAATCCGGCTGCTGCTGGCGGCGCTGAAGCAGAGGGAAGTCGATGAACGCATCGAGCTCACCGACGCCGATATCGTCTCGATCGTCGAGAAGATGATCAAGCAGCGCCGCGATTCGATCATCCAGTACGAGAAAGGCGGCCGCCAGGATCTGGCCGCCGCCGAAAAATTCGAGATCGACGTGCTGCAGGCCTATATGCCGCAGGCGCTGTCGGAAAACGAGATCGCGGCTGCGGTCAATGCAGCGGTGCAGGCCACAGGCGCGACGGGCATCGCCGATATGGGCAAGGTGATGGCGGCGCTGAAGCCGCAACTGGCCGGCCGGGCGGACATGGGCAAGGTATCGGCGCTGGTCAGGGCCAGGCTTGCCGGCTGACGCCGGCCGGCACCGGCCGTCGCGCGCGGCGTCCCGCTGCGCCGCAAACATCCTATAATGCATGCGTCCGCGCCAGCCGGCGCGGGCGTGTGTGATGATTCCCCAATCGTTCATTCAGGACCTGCTGAACCGCGTCGACATCGTCGGCGTGATCGAGCGCTATCTGCCGCTGAAGCGCGCTGGCGCCAACTATGTCGCGTGCTGTCCTTTCCACAGCGAAAAGACGCCGTCATTCACGGTCAGCCCTTCCAAGCAGTTCTATCATTGTTTCGGCTGTGGTGCCCACGGCACCGCAATCGGCTTCATGATGGAATACAGTGGCGCCGGTTTTGTCGAAGCGATCAAAGAGCTGGCGCAGGGCGTCGGCATGCAGGTGCCCGATGTCAGGGACGAACGTCCGCGCGGCCGGACCGAGCAGGGCGACGACCTTCACGAGGTGCTGCTGAAGGCCGCACAGTATTATCGGCAGCAGCTGAAAGCTGCGCCGCAGGCGATCGAATACCTGAAGCAGCGCGGGTTGTCCGGGGAAATTGCCAAACAATTCGGCGTCGGTTATGCGCCCGCCGACTGGCGCAATCTGCAGGCGGCGTTTCCCGACTACGACGCCGCATCGCTGGTCGCTGCCGGGCTGGTGATCGAAGGCGAGGAAGGCAGGCGTTACGACCGTTTCCGCGACCGCATCATGTTCCCGATTGTCGATGCGCGCGGACATATCGTCGGATTCGGCGGGCGCGTGATCGGCGCCGGCGAGCCCAAATATCTGAATTCGCCGGAAACGACGTTGTTCGAAAAGGGCCGTGAGCTGTACGGGCTGTATCAGGCGCGGCGCGCGATCCGCGATGCCGGCCGCGTGGTCGTGGTCGAGGGCTATATGGACGTCGTTGCTCTCGCGCAGGCCGGCATCGGCTACGCGGTGGCGACGCTGGGTACCGCGACTACACCGGTCCACGTGCAGAAGCTGCTGCGGCAGACCGATGAAGTGGTGTTCTGTTTCGACGGCGACGACGCCGGGCGCCGTGCCGCCTGGCGCGCGCTCGAAAACAGCCTCGAACATCTGGCCGACGGTAAGCAACTGTCATTTTTGTTTTTGCCGCAGGGCGAAGACCCCGACACTTTTGTGCGCACGGCCGGCCGCGCTGCGTTCGAGACGCTGCTGCGCGACGCGCAGCCGCTGTCACAGTTCCTGCTGCGCGAGCTGAGCGCGCGCGTTGACCTTGCCACCGACGAAGGCCGCGCGCGGTTGCTGCGGGAGGCGCAGCCGCTGGTCACCCGCATTCAGGCGCGTTTCCTGGGCGGCATGCTGCGGCAGAATCTGGCGCGTCTCGCCGGCATCACCCAGCAGGAGCTGGACCGCGCGTACGGGGTCAAATCGAACGTCCCGCGCACCGCGTTGCCACGCGCGGCTGCCGCACCGGTGCGCGGCCCGGAGCGCATGGCCATTGAATTGCTGGTGCTGCGCCCCGACCTTGTGCCCCTGATCGGACGCGAAGATCTGGTTGTTGCGCGCGGCATGGCCGGCGTCAATCAGCATGAAATCGAATTTCTCGGCGAACTGCTGGAAACGTTCGCGCGGGCGCCGACGACCAGGATCGGCGAATATTTTCGTGACACCGGTTTTGCAGCGCTTGCGCAGGAAGTAGAAGCCGCGCTGCTGACCTGTCCGGAGGCGGGATTTCAGCAAGAGGAACAGGAGGCGCAGCTGGCGACCGCGTGGCAAACCCTGAGCAACCGGATCCATGATGGCGCGCGCGCCGCGCGGCTGAAGGTGCTGCAGGAAAAGCGCCAAAAACAGAACCTTAGTGGAGAAGAACAGTCCGAATACAAAGAGTTGACGCGCGGCAAGCGCGGCGGCGAACAGGTGATAAGGCAATGACTTTGAGATACAATCGCACGTTTTTTGATTTCGCAACCCGTGAGGCTGGCTATGGCGAAAAGTAAGAAAGCGGCGAAGACGAAGGCTGGGAAACCGGCGCTCCGGAAACAGCCGAAGAAAGTTGCGCGCAAGGCGGCGAAACCCGCGGCGCGCAAAAACGCCCGCGCGCCCGTCGCGCGCAAGCCGGAGGCCGCTGTCGCCAGGAAGCCGCAGAAACTCACGCCCAAGGAGTTCGCGGAAAAGCTGCGCGCCGAAAAAGAAGCCCGGCTCAAGGCCGGCAAAGCGACTGAACCGCAGGCCGCGCCGGACGCCAAATCCAAAGCGCGCCCGCGCCTGACCGCCAAGGAAAAGGCGTTCGTCAAGGAACTCGAACGGCGCGAACTGCCGCCGCAGGAACTCGAAGCGCGCCGCACGCGGCTCAAGAATCTGATCATGCTCGGCAAGGAACGCAGCTACCTGACCTATGCCGAAATCAACGACCACCTGCCGGACGACATGCTGGATGCCGACCAGATCGAGAACATCATCAGCATGATCAACGACATGGCGATCCAGGTCTACGACGAGGCACCGGACGCCGAATCGCTGCTGATGTCGGAAGCGACGCCGCCGGTCGCCGACGAAGACGCGGTCGAAGAGGCCGAGGCTGCGCTATCCACTGTCGATTCCGAGTTCGGCCGCACTACCGATCCGGTACGCATGTACATGCGCGAGATGGGTTCGGTCGAGCTGCTGACGCGCGAGGGCGAGATCAAGATCGCGAAACGCATCGAGGACGGCCTGCGCCATATGATCCAGGCGATTTCGGCGTGCCCGACCACGATCGCCGAAATCCTCGCGCTGGCCGAGAAGATCGAGAAAGACGAAATCCGCGTGGATGAGGTCGTCGACGGTCTGGCCGATCCGGAAGCCGAGCAACTGGTCGAGGAGCCGGGCGAGGAGGAAGAGGCGGTCGAGGAAGAAATCGAAGCCGAAGAGGAGAACGAGGAAGCCGCGGCCGCGCTGCAGAACGCCAACATGCTGAAGCTGAAGGAAGACGTGCTCAAGCATTTCGGCGTGATCCGCGCGATCTACAACAAGATGCTGCGCGCGCTCGCCAAGAACGGCCCGCGCAGCAAGGCCTATCTGCAGGCGCGCGATCAGATTTCGGAGGAACTGCTGAACATCCGCTTTTCGGCCAAGCAGGTCGAGGCGCTGTGCAACAGCCTGCGCCACCTGGTCGACGAAGTGCGCCGCCACGAGCGCCAGATCATGGAAATCTGCGTCAACAAGGCGAAGATGCCGCGCCAGCATTTCATCAAGGAATTTCCCGGTCGTGAAACCAGCATGCGCTGGATCCCGAACGAAATCGACGCGCGTCGGCCGTGGAGCGAAACGCTGGTGCGCTTCATGCCGGCGATCGTCGAGCAGCAGAAGAAACTGATCGACCTGCAGAAGCGCGTCGGCATCCCGATCAGGGACCTCAAGGAGATCCACCGCCAGATGGCGACCGGCGAAGCCAAGGCGCGCAAGGCCAAGCGCGAAATGACCGAGGCCAACCTGCGGCTTGTGATCTCGATCGCGAAGAAGTACACCAACCGCGGCCTGCAGTTCCTCGATCTGATTCAGGAGGGCAACATCGGCCTGATGAAGGCGGTCGACAAGTTCGAGTACCGCCGCGGCTACAAGTTTTCGACGTACGCGACGTGGTGGATCCGCCAGGCCATCACGCGTTCGATTGCCGACCAGGCGCGCACCATCCGCATCCCGGTGCACATGATCGAGACCATCAACAAGATGAACCGCATCTCGCGCCAGATTTTGCAGGAGACCGGGCAGGAACCCGATCCGGCGACGCTGGCCGAGAAAATGGAAATGCCGGAAGACAAGATCCGCAAGATCCTGAAGATCTCGAAGGAACCGATCTCGATGGAAACGCCGATCGGCGACGATGACGATTCGCATCTCGGCGACTTCATCGAGGATCAGACCACGATGGTGCCGTCGGATTCCGCGGTTTACGCCAGCCTGCGCGACGTGACCAAGGACGTGCTGGATACGCTGACGCCGCGCGAAGCCAAGGTGCTGCGCATGCGTTTCGGCATCGAAATGAACACCGACCACACGCTGGAGGAAGTCGGCAAGCAGTTCGACGTCACGCGCGAGCGCATCCGCCAGATCGAGGCCAAAGCGCTGCGCAAGCTGCGCCATCCGACGCGCTCCGATCGTCTGAAGAGTTTCCTCGACACCGAAAACTGATCGCGGAGTTTCTGTCCCGCGCTGCGGCGTGAAGAAGGGGCTTTCTGTACAATCGCGCCGGGGGTCTGTAGCTCAGTCGGTTAGAGCAGGGGACTCATAATCCCTTGGTCGAAGGTTCGAGTCCTTCCAGACCCACCATATAAATCAAGATGTTACATTAAGTTGTAACCTCTTGTTTGCGTTCACTGGCACATTTACGGCACAATAGGCCACAGGAATTGTAATTGTCAGTAACCAAGCGCAAAGGGGCACATCATGGCAAGTATTCAGAGGCGCACTTGGACAGACCAAGAGGGCAAGCAGCGCACTAGTTACCGCGTGCAAGTTCGGAAACGCGGCTTTCCACCAGCAACAGCAACCTTCGAGCGAAAGACAGACGCGGCGAATTGGGGACAGCAAACCGAAGCGGATATGCGCCGTCGTATCTACTTCCCACAGCATGAGGCCGAGAGGCACACACTAGCTGATTTGGTGGATCGCCAGCTTGAGGCCGTCCAAATGGACCGCCCACACGATTACAACCGTCAGCGTGTCCTTCTAGGATGGTGGAAAGAAAAACTCGGCGCACACACACTTGCTACAGTCACGCCGGAATTGCTCGGCCAGCACCGCGACCGTCTACAGACAGTGGAACGCTTCTCACCGGGCACTGTAAATCGCTACCTCTCCGCACTCAGTAAGGCGTTTACCAATGCGGTCAAGGAATGGCACTGGCTTCCGGAC
>DATKOF010000023.1:0-25015 GCA_035524795.1 Burkholderiales bacterium | reverse complement strand
TTGCCGCGGTGGTTGCAATGACTTCTGGTTTTGGAAGCTGAGGGACTTCCTGCTGCTGCGGAATTACCTGCGGTTTGGGTGGCGGCGGCACCCTCTTGGGTTGGGGCGGTGCTTCTTCAACGAGGCGGACGTCGAGATGCGACAGCATTTCGGTAAGCTGCGGCCGCAGCGTGATGGTGGCGGCCGCCAGAAGCAGCGCCACGTGCAGCCCGCCGACAAAGACCAGCTTGAACGCTTTTTCGCCGGCTGTCTCAGCCGGCGCCAGTTGCCTGTAAATCAAGTTGCCAGGTGGTGTTACGGCTGCGCGTGCAATATGCCGCGCGAACCATGGAACCACCGCCTCCCCAAAAGGAATCGTTGATTGAAGTCGCGTATTCCCTTGTGGGACACGCGACATCGCCCGGCGCAATGACGCCGGGTGTCCGCTTCAGAAATTAAGCGGCGAGGGGAGGTGCTTGCGAGAAATAGAAAGCGACCGGCACAGAGAATGCCGGCGCTGTTGCGATGAATGCAGGCGGGGCCTGCGTGAAAACGACGGGGACGACGACGGTCGGGATCGAAGCGCCGCCGATCCCGGGTTGCGCGGTGCCTGCCGAACACCATGCGCAGTGGATCGAGTGGTCGTGCGGGGCGGCGGGAGGAAATTTGCCGTCGAGAGAAACGCGTTCCAGCCCGTGCGAAGTGCAAATTTGGGCGAGCACTTCGGGGTGCCCGCGATACTGGATCGCGGCGAACGCAGGCGACAACGCGCTGAACAGAACCGCGAATAGCGCGACGGCGGCTATGCGTTTGCGATGGCCGGTGCTTTTCATGATGGCGCCGATTCTAAGATACGATGTCATCTACAGTCAATCGCCGCTTATTGATTCCAATCAATAAGCGGCGATGGCGCGGTGCGTCGTTTTGCTTTTTTACATGCCTTTCATGTTCCCCATATCCTTCATGTCTCCCATGCCTTTCATGTCGTCATGCTTTTCAGGTTGGGCTTCGCGCACTTCGGCCTTGACTTCGAGCGACTGGCGCTGCTTGTCCGCACCCTCAATGGTGAGCGTGACGGGGACCGTCGCGCCTTTCTTCAACGGCTTGGCGATATTTTCGAGCATTACGTGATAGCCGCCCGGCTTCAACTCCACGGTCTTGCCGGCCGGAAGATCGAGCGCATCGATGGGACGCATCTTCATCACGTTGCCCTGCATGCTCATTTCGTGGATCTGCGCGGTTTTGGCTGCCGGCGAACTGGCGCCGACCAGTTTGGCCGCGGCATCACTCTTGATCTGCAGGTAAACGGCGGCCGAGGTCTGTCCCGGCGCAGTGGCCCGGATCCATGCATCGGATACGGTGACACCCGCGTAAACAGGCATGGCGACGATGATGCCGATGGCCAGTGCAGCAGCATTACAGAGTTTCATGATGGTCTCCTGTGGTTGATGAAAATAAATCTTGATTTAAGTTTATAAAATCACCGTATCAAATATTGATGCGTACCGACCCCACCTATTTTTCCTGAAGCAGCGGCGTGACGACCTGCTCAAGAAGCGGCGCGTCGATTCCGTTTTCGACATACCAGCCGTCCTTGCGCGTGTTGCCGCGGCGGTCGATCACGAAGGTGAGCGGGATGTGCCAGATCCTGCCGTATCCCTCGAAGTTCGCATTTTGCGCGAGCGCGGAAGGGTAACCAAAAGCCCCCATCACTTTTCTCACCTTGGCTTCGTCGCCGGGGTCATCGATGCTGATGCCGAGCAGTACGAGACCTTCGCTACGGTGTTTCAGGTAGTAGGCTTCAAGCGCCGGCATCTCGGCGCGGCAGGGTGCGCAATACGTCGCCCAGAAATTGACGATGACGACCTTGCCGGTTTCGGACGCAAGGGAAAACGGCGTGCCATCGAGCAACCGGGCCGTCAGTGGCGGGGCCGGCTTGCCGGCGTCCAGCGCATGGGCATTCGATGCTGTAACCGATGCCATCAGCAACAAGGATACCGACAGAAATCTCGATGGCGGCATATCGATTTACGGTCCGGAGGCCGGCTGCATGTTCGCAGTTATGCGGCGGTTTCGTTTCACCCGTTCAAAACGCGAGGCTTGCGCCAACCGATGCTGTCCAGTGCGGAAACAGTTGATAGCCGTCAAGGTTGCTGTAAAACGGCACCTGAAGGAATCCGAACACGTGTACGTTGTGGGAAAGCATGATGGTAATCCCCGGACTCAGGTAGGCCACGGTACCTCCCGTGCTTATGGTGTCGGCCAATACGCCTTCGTCAGGGCTCTTTCTCGTCAGATTTACCTGCAACTGCGGCACCAGTTCGGGATCGGATTCGTAGCGCACGCCGAAGCTCACGGTGGACTGGTCGCCGGGACGGAAGTCTGCGCCGGCCTGATCGAGTTTCTCGCTTACCGCCGACTGATACTGCCAATTGATGAAGGCGTCGAAATTCTGGCTGATCGCCCGATAATAATATGCGCCGACAATTATGTCGGTGCTGCCGGTGCCGGCCTGCAGACTGGTATCGAGCAGGTTGTCCGGCGAAGCGTTCAATGCGTTGGGCCCGGAATTGAAGGCAACGGGATTATGACCGACCGTGCCCGTGTCGTCGGCATTGGGCCCGCCGTAGTTGCCGGTGGGCAGTTTCACGCCGAGCTGGACGCCGAAATTGTGCGTCGGCAAAAATCCCTGGTAACTCACGATGAACTTCATGTCGCCGAGACTGGAAACGTTCGCGCCGCTGATTTCGTCGGGGGTCAGCGGGTTCGGCGAGGAGCCGTATGTCGTATGACTCCGATCAACGTATGGAACGAGTAATTTAAAATTCCAGTCCGCATTGGGCGCGTAGCTGATGCCCACGGTGAAATAGCGATTGGTGGTGTTGTCTTCCACTTCCTGATCGCCGCCGGCATCGTTGATGGCTGCGACCTGTGACGGCGATATGCTGTGGGTTCCCGAGTGCAGTTGGGATTGGTCGATGTAGTCGTATTCGGCAGTGATGCGCCATCCGGGAGCCGCCGAGTAGCCCATTGCGGCGTCACTGCTCAGGCTGCAGCCGCAGGTTGCGCAGGCCAGGGCCGGCAACGGAGTTGCCGACAGGAGCAGTGTGGCGGAGATCGCCGCCAAGGGGGCGCTAGCCCGGTTCATCAATATCTTGTGCATGGTGTTCGCTTTGCCTTTCCCATTATTGATTGGTTGCCGCGCGATTTCCTTCCGGTGCGCGTTATGGCCCGGCCATATGGCCGGGCATTTACTGCGGGAACTCAGGCAGGAACGGGAGGGGCTTGAGACTGATACGAGGCGGCCGATTCGGAAGAATGCGGCCGGTTGTCGATGCTGCTGATCCTGATGTAATCGAAGAATTCTGCAACGACAGTCGGGGGCGGGGCGGCGACGATGGCAGGCTGGGCCGAGCCTGGAGAGCACCAGGCACAGTGGATCTGATGTGCATCGGGCGATTTTTCCGGAAACGAATGTCCGTCTCGTGCACTATGTCCCGGTTGATGAAGGCTGCAAATCTGTGCAAGTACCGCCGGCTGTGCCCGGTACACGAGCGAGGCAAACGCCGGCGACAGCGCGCCGAACAGCATGGCGGACAGCGCTAAGGAGTTGATATATTTTCGGCAATTAGCGCGCAGCATGCTCGAAATTCTAGAGTGCGTAATCGGCGTCGTCAATCAAGCCGGCTTCAGGCCCGTCAGTAAATAAACAGGGCCGGCGGAGAGAAGTCATATCTTTCGGCCACTCCCGGGACGGTTCGACGGATCGGCATCATTGCGCGGCGCAGCAGACCGGCGTATAGTGCGCGCCCATTCCGCTTCTTTCAGCAGATCTTGCAGATCCTCAAGCCGGAACGACACAGTGTCCGCCGCTCGTACGCAGACTAGGGAATTCACTCCGCTGATGCTTGCGGCGATCGGCGTCGTTTACGGCGATATCGGCACGAGCCCGCTTTACACGCTGCAAGTCTGTTTCGATCCGCAGCACGGTTTTGTGCTCAGCGAGGCCAGCGTGCTCGGCATCCTGTCGCTGCTGTTCTGGACGCTGACCATCGTGGTATCGCTCAAGTACGTCGCGTTCGTGATGAGTGCCGGCAACAAAGGAGAAGGCGGCATACTTGCGCTGCTGGCAATGGCGCTGCGTGGCACCCAGCCGCACAGCCGCGTCCGCTGGCTGATCATTTCCTGCGGCATTGCCGGCGCGGCGATGTTCTACGGCGACGCGATGATCACTCCTGCGATATCGGTGCTGTCCGCGGTCGAGGGAATGGAAGTCGCCGCGCCGGCGTTCGGACATTACGTGGTGCCGGCGACGATCGTTGTTCTCGGCGCGTTGTTCCTGCTGCAGAGCCGCGGCACCGCCAGCATCGGTAGTCTGTTCGGGCCGGTGATGACGTTGTGGTTTGCCGTCATCGGCGGCATCGGCCTCGTCATGGTGATCGGCAATCCGGGGGTGTTGCGGGCGATCAATCCCGCGTACGGGCTGCAACTGGTCGAAGCCAATCCGGCGCACGGTTTTCTTCTGCTCGGGTCCGTGTTTCTCGCCGTCACCGGCGCGGAGGCGCTGTATGCCGATATGGGACACTGCGGGCGCGGACCGATCCGCCTCGACTGGTTCGGTTTCGTCTGGCCGGCGCTGTTGCTCAATTATTTCGGGCAGGGCGCGCTGGTGCTCGCGCACCCGGACGCGATCAAGAACCCGTTTTACATGATGGTGCCGGCATGGGCGGTGATGCCGCTGGTCGTGCTTGCCACCTGCGCCACGGTGATCGCGTCGCAGTCGGTGATCTCCGGCACCTATTCGATGACCAGCCAGGCGATCAAGCTCGGCTATGCGCCGCGACTCGAGATCGATCACACTTCGACCAAACATATCGGGCAGATTTACATGCCGTTCGTCAACTGGATGCTGTTCGTTCTGGTCGTGCTGCTGGTGGCCAGCTTCAGGTCCTCGACCGCGCTGGCCGCTGCTTACGGCATTGCGGTGTCGGGAACCATGGTGATCACGACGTTCCTGCTGGCGATCGTTGCCCGGCGCCTGTGGCAATGGAGTCTGGCAACAGTGGCGCTGGTGTTCGGCGTATTTCTGGTCGTGGATGCGGGATTTTTCGTTTCCAACATGGCCAAGATTCTTGAAGGCGGCTGGGTGCCGCTGGTAGTCGGCGCCGTTTGCTACATCGTGTTCACGACATGGAAACGCGGCCGCGTGATCCTGTTCCAGCGGCTTGCCGAGCAGGGGATTCCGCTGAAGCCGTTCATCGAGAGTCTGCTTGCCAACCCGCCGCAGCGTGTGCCCGGCACCGCGGTCTTCATGACCAGCACCGTCGACAGCGTGCCGCACGCGTTGCTGCACAACCTCAAGCACAACAAGGTGCTGCACGAGAGATCGATTTTTCTCAAGGTCGTGACGCGCGACGTGCCGGCGGTGCCGGAGGACGAGCGCCTGCATTACGAAAAACTCGGCGAGGGTTTTTATCTGCTTGAAGCGAACTACGGCTTCAAGGAAGAGCCCGACATTCTGAAGCTGCTCGAGTCATGCCGCGCCCGCTACGGACTGGACTGCAACGCGATGGAAACCTCGTTCTTCCTGTCGCGCGAAACCATCATTCCCAGCCAGCTTCCCGGGATGGCGCTGTGGCGCGACCATCTGTTCGCGTGGATGAGCCGCAACGCCACGCGTGCGACTGATTACTTCCGGCTTCCCGCCAACCGCGTGATCGAACTCGGTACGCACGTCGAGATTTGACGCGTGCCGGAGGGCCAGGTGGACAGCAGACATCGTGAGCTGATCGTCGTGCTCGGCGTGCTGACCGCGTTCGCGCCGATGTCGATCGACATGTATCTGCCCGCATTGCCGACGCTGGCGCAGGCGTTCCACGCCGGCGCGATCGAGGTCCAGCTCACGCTGGCGACGTTTTTCGTCGGCTTTGCGCTCGGACAGGCGTTCTACGGGCCGGTCACCGACCGCTTCGGCCGCAAGCCGCCGCTGTACGCCGCGCTCGCACTGTTCATCGCCGCTTCCGTCGGCTGTGCGCTGGCGCCGTCGATCCAGGCGCTCGCAGCATGGCGTTTCGCGCAGGCGCTCGGCGCGTGCGCCGGCATCGTGATCGCGCGTGCGATCGTGCGCGACCGCTTCGAACCGCATCAGGCAGTGCGCGTCTATGCGGCGCTGATGCTGGTGATGGGTATAGCGCCGATCCTGGCGCCGCTGTTCGGCGGCCATATTCTGGTCAGTTTCGGCTGGCGCGCGATCTTCTGGGTGATCGCCGGCTTCGGCGTGATCTGTCTTGCGCTCGCGCTGTTCCGGCTGCCCGAAACGCACAGCGGCGAAGCGCCGCATCCATTCGAACTTGGCCACATTCTCGCGGGCTACGGCCGGCTGCTCGCGCACCGGCGCTATCTCGGCTACGCGCTGACCGGCGGCTTCAGTTCGGCCGGCATGTTCGCCTACATCGCCGGCTCGCCGTTCGTATTGATCGATCTTTACCGGATACCGCCGCAGCATTACGGCTGGATTTTCGGCAGCAACGCATTCGGACTGATCCTCGCCTCGCAGCTGAACGGTCGTTTTCTGCACCACCGGTTTGGCGGCGACGCCGTGCTCTACGGCGCGAATCTGGCGCAGACACTGGCGGGAATCGCCCTGCTGGCGGCGGTGCTGACCGGCGCCGGCGGACTGGCCGGCATGCTGGTGCCGCTGTTTATTTATATCGCCTGCATCGGACTGGTGATGCCGAACGCAACCGCGCTGGCGATGGCGCCGCACGGCAGGAACGCGGGCGCCGCGTCTTCATTGCTCGGCGCGTTGCAGTTCGCGCTGGCCGCTGTCACCGCCATCGCCATCGGGGCGATCCATGACCAGACTGCGCTGCCGATGGCGGCAGTGATTGCGATATGCGGAGTGCTCGGCCTGGTTTTCCACCGCACGCTGGTCGGCCCGCCTGAAAATTGATGCGCCTGCCGGGTGCCAATTGGGCGGATGCCTGCGGTTAGCTGTGAGCGAGCAGGTCGGCCAGATCGTCGGCGTGCTCTTCTTCCATCGCCAGGATGTCTTCCAGCATGCGCCGCGTGGTGACGTCGCGGTCGCCGAGATAACGGATCATTTCGCCGTAGCTTTCGATCGCGATCCGTTCTGCGACCAGATCCTCCTCGATCATCTCGCGCAACGTCTCGCCCTCGATGTACTCGGCGTGGCTGCGGCTCGCCAATCCGTCGGGAGAAAAGTTCGGCTCGCCGCCGAGCTGGATGATGCGCGCCGCAATGCGGTCGGCATGCCCTTGTTCCTCGTTTGCATGCTGCAGGAACTCGGCGGCGACCGGGTCGGCATTGATGCCGGTGGCCATGAAATAATGGCGCTTGTAGCGCAGGATGCAGACGATCTCGGTCGCCAGCGCCTCGTTCAGCAGCTTGAGCACGGTCTTGCGGTCGGCGGCATAACCCGGCGTCACCGCGCCGTCGGCGATGTGTTTGCGCGCGCGTGCGCGGATGGTTTTTATGTCGGACAGGAAAGACGGGCTTGAAGATTTGCGCTTGGCCATGTTTTCGATTCCCCGATAAATGAATGACTATGCTGCTGCGAGCAGCGCTTCCGGAACCGCAATGATACCCCAGGACACGCGATGTTTTCCTCCTGATAGGGGCTCGCTGCCGCCGTGAGGAGGCTGGTTGGGTCAGGCAGCGGGTACAGGCGGTTGATGACGCTTGCAGCAGACGTGGTCAACGCTCCAGTTGCCGCCACCGGCCGCGGCGATATAAAGAAATATGAAGCAGTAGAGCACTGCCGCTTCGCCGCCGTTGAGCGAGGTCCAGAACCCGTGCGGCGCATGCGCCATGAAGTAGGCGACCGCCATTTCTCCCGACAGGATGAAGGCGACCGGCCGCGTGAACAGTCCGATCAGCAGCAGGAACCCGCCGCCCAGTTCGAGCACGCCGGCCAGACCCATCAGCGAGAACAGATGCACATCTCCCATCGGAAACGGCGCGGGAAATCCGAGCAGTTTCATCCCGCCGTGCTGCATGAACGTGAACGCGGTGAAGATGCGCAGGATGCTCAGCAGCCGCGGCGCGCAGCCGGCCAGCCATTGGCAGAAATTTTTCATGTCATCCTCCTTGATTGGAATTGCGCCGGCTATGTTGACACGGATTTCTGAAGAACGGGTAGCGGCCGTTTTTTCCGCAATTTGCCGGTGTCGTGTGCCCTGCAATTCGGCAACTTGAACGGCGGTACGCGGTCCGGCGCCCCGCGTGCACCGGTCAGCGCGCCAGTTCCGGATAAAGTCGGGCGGCGATCAGCAGAAAAACCACGAAAGTGCCGAGCATGACCCCGAGGTCGGGGGGCAGACCGTAACTGCTTTGCCCGCCCTCGATCATCAGTCCGCGCAGCGCATCGACCAGATAAGTCAGCGGATTGAAGATGGCGGCGATTTTCAGCCACGGCGGCATCAGTTCCAGCGGATAGATCGCGTTGCTGGCAAAAAACAGCGGCATCGTCAGAAGCTGTCCGATACCCATGAACCGTTCGCGTGTCTTCACGATGCACGCGATCAGCAGCGAGAACGTCGAAAAAATCGCCGAGCCGAGCACGACAGCGCAGAGGACGCCGGCGACGGCCTGAAATTTCCACTGGATGTCGATGTGCATGCCAAACGCGATCAGATAGATGATGACGGCCTGTATCACGCCGCGCAGTCCCGCCGACAGCGCCTTGCCCAGCACCAGCGCGCTGCGGTAGGCGGGCGTGACCAGCAGCTTGTGAACGATGCCGAGGTCGCGCTCCCAGATCACGCCGATGCCGTAGAAGATCGCACTGAACAGCACGCTCTGGGCGAGGATACCCGGCGTCATGAAAGCCAGATAGCTGATGCCGCCGGTCGGAATACCCCGTACGCGGCTGAACACCTGGCCAAAAATCATCAGCCAAAGCACCGGCTGCACCGCGCGCGACAGCAGTTCGGTCGGGTCACGCAGCAGTTTCTTCAGTTCGCTCTGCGCAACCGCGCCGGTCTGGTTCAGAAAGTCGCGCATCCGGTCTCAGCCCAGCCGCCGCAGCGTGCGCCGCGTGTTTTGAATGTCGCGGTAATTGCCGCTTTCCTGGATGATCCCGCCGCTGTATTCAGCGAACACGTCGTCAAGCGTTGCTTCCGGGCCCACCGAAGCCTTGAGATCGAGCGGCCTGCCGACGATGCCGACCTTCCCCTGGTGCAGGATCGCGAGCTCGTCGCACAGGCAGTCCGCCTCCTCCATGTCGTGGGTGGTGATCAGGACCGTCATGCCGCTGGTCTTGCGCAGATCGAGCAAGCGGTCCCATACGCTGCGGCGCGCGATCGGATCCAGACCGATGGTCGGCTCGTCGAGAAACAACACGGCGGGGCGGTGCAGCATCGCCTGTGCCAGTTCCAGACGGCGGATCATGCCGCCGGAATAGGTTTTGACGAGTCTGTGCGACACCTCGCTGAGGCCGATGAAGTCCAGCACTTCGTCGATGCGCGCCTTCCTTTGCGACTGCGGCATGCCGTAGAGCTTCGCCGAAAGCATCAGGTTTTCGCGGCCGGTCAGCGCGCCGTCGGCCGACAGCAATTGCGGAACATAGCCGATGCGTCTGCGCACTTCGGTCGGCGAACGGACGACGTCGAAGCCGGCGACTTTCGCGCTGCCGGAAGTCGGCGCCAGCAACGTCGTCAGTATCTTGATCGTGGTGCTTTTCCCGGCGCCGTTGGGGCCGAGCAGTCCGAATATCGCGCCAGGCCGGATCTCGAGATTGAGTTTGTCGACGGCGGTGAATGCGCCGAACCGGCGCGTCAACTGCAGTGTTTCGATAGCGGGCGGGGTGGTTTCCGGCATGGAAGATAACGGGCGGTTTCCCGCACATTAAACGTCCCGCGGGCGGCTGGCAATTCTTGACATAAAGGAAACACCCGCATGTATTCCATGGCCGGTTGGCCGTGCTTTCGCGCGCCGTTGACGAAGTCGCGCAGGTTGCCCAGAATTAAAGAAGGAGGTTATTCATGTCAAAAAAATTATCGGCAATTCTGGCGACGGCATTGATTGCATGTCCTGTGGCGGCGTCCGCCGCCGGCATGCAGCCGGGGCTGTGGGAGATCACCACTTCGATGGAAATGAGCGGCGTCGGCATGCAGCTGCCGGCCACCACCATTAAGCACTGTTATAAGCCGAGCGATGTTGCCGATGCAAAAAACATCGTGCCCGGTGATCCGCAGGACAAGCAATGCCGGGTCAGCGATGTCAGCGAGTCGGGCAATACGGTTTCATGGAAGATGAGTTGCAGCGGGCGGCAGAAGATGAATGGCAACGGCACCATCACATATGGCAGTAATTCCTATTCCGGCGTCACGCAGATGAGCGTTGTCGATGGCAGCGGCATGGCGATGAACATGACGCAGAAATACAACGGCAAACGGCTCGGCGACTGTCTGAAATAGTTGATCCTTCCTCCGCCGGATTCGGAGCAGGAAATGGACACCGCGGCGCTTGCCGCCGTCGCTTCTCTCCGGCTCACTGCGCTGAGCCGGACGGCCGCTTTGCTGGTCGCCGCGGCTGCGCTGATCGCGCTGACCGGCTGGGCAATCGGGAACCCGCTTCTGAAAAGCGTATTGCCCGGCGCGGTCGAAATGAAGGTCAACACCGCGGCCGGGCTGCTGCTGGGAAGCATCGCGCTGTTCCTGCTGAGCCGCGCGCCGTCGCCTCGGCAGCGGTATGCGGCGCTGATAATCGGGGCGCTCGTCTGCGCGATCGGCGCTGCGACGCTCGGCGAGTACCTGTTCGGTTGGCGCCTCGGCATCGACGAGCTGCTGTTCCGCGATACCGCCAAGACCTACAGCGCCATCCCCGGGCGCATGTCGCCGTACAGCGCCGTCACGTTTATTGCCATCGGCGCGGCGGTGGCCGCCCTGGCGTCGCCCCGCCTGCGCGCGCTGCTGTGGCCGTCGGCCATCATCGTAATCGGCATCGGTGCGCTGTCTTTTAACGGTTATCTGTGGAATGCAAGCGAGCTGGTGACCGACCGCTGGCTGCCGCCGGTCGCGGTGAATACCGCGGTCGCTTTCCTGCTGCTCGGCGGCGGCTTCGTGCTGGCCGATCCGCAGCGTCTGCTCGCGCAGCGCGGCGCGCGCATCCGGCTGTCGTCGGTCGAGATCAAGACGTTGTCCGGTTTTGCCGCGGCGCTGCTGTTGCTGCTGGTGGTCGGCGGCTATACTTATCAGGCGAATGTGCGGCTGGCCGGAACCGCGGAGTGGGTTGCCCATACCCAGCAGGTGCGCGCCGCGCTGGCCCGGCTCTATCTGACAATCATGGACGCCCAGTCCGCGCAACGCGATTACCTGCTGACCGGCGAGCGGTTCCATCGCGACGACTATCAGCACCGCGTCGCTGATGCGGACAGCCGGATCAACGCGCTGGCCGTTCTGATCGCCGACAATCCGGTCCAGGCGCGTAACCTGGAAGCGCTCAAGCCGCTGGTCGCCGAGCGCTTCGGCCGGCTCGATCAGGGCGTCAGGCTTTACGAGGCGCGCGGGTTCGCCGCCGTCCGCGAGTTCATTGCCACCGGCCGCGGCATCGACGCGATGCAGCGGGTGCGCGCCGCAATCGATCAGATGGATGCGCTGGAGGCCGGTCTGCTCGAACAGCGGACCGCGGATTTCGCAGGCATCCGCCAGCGCAGCCTGGTTTCGCTGATCCTGACCCAGACATTAGCGACGGTATTTCTGCTGGTCCTGTTCTTCAGGATCCGCGGCGAAATTCTAGGGCGCGAGCGGCTCGCGCGCCAGCTGCAGACGGCGCACCGCGAGGTTGTCCGCGCCAATTCGCAACTGACGGACGCCAACAAGGAACTTGAAGCGTTTTCGTATTCGGTGTCGCACGATCTGCGCGCGCCGCTGCGCGCGATCAACGGTTTCATCCAGATGCTCGAGGAGGATACTCGCGGCCAGCTCGCCGCGGAGCCGCAGCGTTATCTGAGGGTGATCCACGAATCGAGCCGCAAGATGGGGCAACTGATTGACGATCTGCTCGCATTTTCGCGTGTCGGACGCGCTGAAATGCGCAAGACTGAGGTCGAACTTGATGCGCTGGTACGCGGCGTGATTGCGGGGCTGGCTGTAACCACCGCTGGCCGCAACATTGAATGGGATATCGGGCCGCTGCCCGCGGTGCAGGGCGATCCGGCGCTGCTCAGACAGGTGTTTTCCAACTTGATCGGCAACGCGATCAAGTACAGCCGACATCGTGATCCGGCGCGCATCGAAATCGGGGTCGCGGAGGCGACGGGGGACGATGTCACGCTTTATGTGCGTGACAACGGCGCCGGATTCGACATGCGATACGTGCACAAGCTGTTCGGCGTTTTCCAGCGGCTGCATACCGCCGAAGAGTTCGAAGGCACCGGCGTCGGACTCGCGCTGGTGCAGCGCATCGTCGTTCGCCACGGCGGTCGGGTCTGGGCCGAAGGCGCGCCGGGACAGGGCGCAACATTCCATTTCACCCTGTGTTCCGTGTCTCGTCCGCCAGACGATGCACGGCCGAATGTGACGTAAGCCTACGCTGCGCGGCAGCCGGTTGCGATGCGGCTTCGCGTTATCCGCGTTCCTGTTTTCTAGTGAGGCTCTTCCACCGGCATCGTCCGTAGCAGCGAGGCCGCATCATCTGCGGAGAACGGTCGTCCCAGCAGATATCCCTGTACGGCGTCGCATTCGAGTTCCTGCAGGCGCTGCCATTGCGCGGCAGTTTCGACGCCTTCCGCGGTGACGTGCAGCCCCAGCGAATCGGCGAGCGCGATGATGGCGATGACAATCTTGAGGTTCTGGTCGTTCAGCAGCATGCGGGATATGAACGAGCGGTCTATTTTCAACCCGGTCACCGGCAGATGGGTGAGGTAGCTCAGTGACGAGTAACCGGCCCCGAAATCGTCGATTTTGATTCCGACGCCGAGTTCGCGCATCGCGGCGAGTCGTTTCATCTGCTCATCGATCTGCTCCATCAGCGTGTTTTCGGTGATTTCCAGATCCAGGGAAATATTTCCGTTTCTGGCAGCGGTTATCCGTTCGATGAAGCCGCCGTCACGCAACTGGTGTGGCGACACGTTTATCGCGATGCGGGGTACGGGCAGGAGGCGCTTGACTATATTTTCCGGCGTGGTGAGTACGCCCAGCGCAAGAGTCCTGATCCGA
This sequence comes from Burkholderiales bacterium, assembly GCA_035524795.1. Taxonomy (GTDB): domain Bacteria; phylum Pseudomonadota; class Gammaproteobacteria; order Burkholderiales; family SG8-41; genus DATKOF01. The sequence goes on along the minus strand of DATKOF010000023.1, from coordinate 11,855 downwards.
GGCTTATTTTTCTCGACCTGAAAATGCCGCGCGTCGACGGTATCGAAGTGCTGAAAACCATCAAGGCCGACGAAGCCACCCGGCGCATACCGGTGGTGGTCATGACCTCTTCACAGGAAGAAAACGATGTAGTCAAAAGTTACGACTTGGGAGTCAACAGTTACGTCGTCAAGCCGCTCGATTTCGATTCGATGAAGGAGATTGCGAAGCAGGCCGGTTTTTACTGGCTCGCAGTCAATCGCGCTGCATCGCGCTGAGTCACGAAAGGGTGCGACGGCACTGCTTCGAGGATGCCGCCGAAGGCAGGCTCAGGTATTGACCAGTTGGCCCGGACGACTGAGCAGGGCTGCCATCTGCTGCGGGGGCAATGGCCGGCTGAAGAGATAACCCTGCACTGCATCGCATTGATATTCTCTCAACCGCAGCCACTGTTCCCGGGTTTCGACCCCTTCCGCGGTTATCTTGAGCCCCAGCGAGCGCCCGAGCGCAATGATCGCGGAAGCAATTTTGGAATTTTCGCTGCTTTCGGAAATTCGCGTAACGAACGAACGGTCGATTTTCAGCCCGGTCACCGGCAGATTGGCGATGTAACTCAGCGATGAATAGCCGGTGCCGAAATCGTCGATATCGATGCCGATCCCCAGTTCCCTGGCGGCGGCCAGATTGTGAGACTGGGTATCGATCTGCTCCATGATCGTGCTTTCGGTTATTTCAAGATCGAGGGGAACGCCTGCCTGGTGGGCGAGCGTAATCTGCTGCATGAAGTCGGGCTGGCAGAGTTGCTGGGGTGAGATATTCACCGCGATATGCGGGACAGTCAGTCCCTGTTCGCGCCAGGCGCGCCAGTCTCTGCCCGCCTGCTGAATCACCCACTTGCCGACATCGATGATCAATTGGGTTTCCTCCAGCACCGGAATGAATTCTCCCGGCGACACGCGCCCCAATTCCGGGCTATCCCAGCGGATCAGCGCTTCCAGGCCGTCCAGATGTTTCCCGCTGATATCGTACTTGGGCTGGTAATGCAGCACGAACTGTTCGTCGGCGACCGCGATTCGCAATTTGTTTTCGAGGCTGAGCAGTTCGCTGGCCCGCGAGTGCATCGCCGGCGAGTAAATGACGTAGCGGTCACTCGAGTTTTTGGCCTTTGCCAAGGCCATTTCCGCGTTGCGCAGCAGGGTGTCCGCGTTTTCGCCGTGGTCGGGAAAATTGGCGATGCCGTATTTGAATGCGAGTCTCAGTTCATTGCCCATGACCTGGAACGGCCGGCGCAGCGCGTTCAGTACGTAATCATAGATATGATCGTTGACCGAGTTCGCCTGCTCCGGCGCTTCGCAGTAAAACGCAAAGACGTCGGCGCTGATCCGGCACACGGCCTGCCGCGCGTTCAGGGTTTCCGTCAGTCGTTTGGCGAACAGGTCAAGCAGGATATTGCCGGCTTCCCAGCCCAGCGAATCGTTGATCAGATGGAATCGTTCGATGTCGAGCGCCACCATCGCTGATTTTCCGTCGTGGCTGCCGGTGCCGCCGGTCAACACCTGGTCCAGGTGCTGACGGAAAGCGCCATGGGCGGGAAGGGAGGTTATCGCGTCGTAATTGGAGATCAGGTTGAGGCGCAGCAGGCTTTCATGCAGTTTGGCCTGCATCTGACGCCGCGATTCCCGTTCATTTTTTTCGATGATCGCGCGCTCGACTGCGGCGGCCAGTCTGCGCAGATTGGTTTTCAGGACATAGTCTGTGGCGCCTTCCTTCAGGGACTGGACAGCGAAATCTTCAGGTATCGTCCCTGATACGAATATGAATGGCGTCTCCTGGTCTCTCTCGCGCAGCGTTTTGAGCGCTTCCAGGCCGCTGAATCTGGGCATGGAAAAATCGGACAGCACGACATCGGGCGCAAAAGTTTCCAGCGCATGGATGAAATCTTCCCGCGTATCCACACGTGCCGATATGAAATCGATCTGGGCTTTGCTCAGTTCATACAGAGCCAACTCGGCGTCAGTCGGTTCGTCTTCAACCAGCAATACTTTGATCGGTTGCATTTCTCCTCCCTACTTAACTTATTGCAGGGTTTCCATATGATAAACATCATATTGTATTGGTCTAGTTATAATTGTCTGAAATGCATATCTAATCGTGAAAAAAGTCACATTTGACATTAAATTAATTGGCGATCCGGTTGAAAAGGAGGATATTCGCCAATTGTGAGGGGGAGGGATCTTGATCCAAGACCCTATAGTTCAAATGGAAATGGACGTGCCCAACCCGGGAAACGCCGTTCCCGCCGCCGACTCGCTGCGCGCGCGCCGTTCCTGGCTGCCGCTGGCGCGACGCGCGGTGCTCGCGACAGCGCCTGCACTGTTTACCGTCGTGCTCGGCGCGATTCTGCTGGCCGCGATCTATTTCACATGGTTCGACTGGCAGTGGGTGGCTTTCCTGTCGGGCATCCTGTTTGCCGCGTTGCTCGCGCTCGCCAGCCGCTCGTCGCGTGTGGAATGGCTGATCACGCGACGTAACGCGCAACTCAACCAGCTGCGGCAGCGGCTGGCGCAGGAGACGGATGCCCGCCGGATCGCCGAAAACGCATATCGTGCGACCGAGGAGAAAATGCGTCTGCTGTCGGATGCGCTGCCGACGATGCTGATCTACGTGGACGCGAACCAGCGTTTTCGTTTCCACAATCGCGCCTATCGTGAATGGAACGGCCTGCGCGAGGCGCAGATCAACGGGCAGCTTTTAAGGGACGTGCTCGGCAGTGGTTTTGACGAAGAGATGAGGAGCAGGGCACTCAAGGTGCTTGCCGGCGAACAGGTCAGCGACGAGCATACGCAGACGATGGCGAATGGCGCCACGCGCCGTGTGCGCACCACTTATCTTCCCCATTTCGACGGAGCCGGCAGGGTGATCGGTTTCTTCGGGCTGATCGCCGATGCTGCTGAACATGCGGCAGGGGCGGCGGTTTCCGCGCCGGATGCCGAAGTCGCCGCCGAGCGCGATATCGGAGGACGGGCGCTGGTTGTGACCGACGCCAGCGGCCAGGCGCTGTATCTGAAATCGATGACCGAACAGTTGACCGGATGGGACAATCCGGAGGCGCGCCTGCGTCAGGCGCTTGACCGTGACGAATTCCGGCTGTATTCCCAGCAAATCGTGGCGGTGGCCGACCCCGCCCAGCCCCGGCCCTACTACGAGATCCTGATGCGTCTGCAGGAGGAGGAGGATAACCTGACCCCGCCCGGCGCATTCATTCCCGTCGCCGAACATTATAATATGACCACCCAGCTCGACTACTGGGTGGTGCGCAATGTCATCAGCTGGCATCGCCGGCACCGGCGCGAGGCGCCGTACTGGCAAAGTTCGATGTACAGCATCAATCTGTTCGCATCGACCATCAGTGACGCCGGCTTCAGCGCGTTCATCCAGAAGCAACTCGCCGGCGACGAGATGCCGCCGCAGGTGCTGTGTTTCGAAGTGTCCGAGGACGAGGCCATCAAACGGCTTGCCGCCACCGCGCGCCTGATCGCCGATCTTCGACGCATCGGCTGCCGCGTTGCACTCGGCGGTTTCGGCGGCGGGAAGGTATCATTCGACGCATTGAAGCATTTGCCCGTGCATTTTCTCAAGATCGACGGCAGCATCATCCGCGACATTGAGAATAACCCGGTCAATCTCGCCAAGGTCAAGGCCATCAACCGCGTCAGCAATGTGATCGGCGTGCAGACCATCGCACAATTCGTCGAGAGCAGCGCGGTGCTGAAAAAACTCGCCGAGTTCGGCATCGACTATGCGCAGGGCTTCGGCATCGGCCGACCGCAACCGATCGAGAGACTGATTCAGTAGTTGTACTGTGTGGTGTTCAGAAAGTACACCACGTCGTCGATATCCTCTTTCGACCAGTTCAGGTTCTGCTGCCTCTGCCAGAGATCGACGATTGCGCGCAGGTCGTCGAGGTTCTGCGGCCAGCGCTGCTTGCGCGAATGGACCTTGATGCTGTGGCAGAACTGGCAGTGGTTTTCATATAGCGCTCTTCCGCGTTCGGGGTCGGCCGGCGCAGCAAAAACATTGCCGGCAGCTGCGATCAGCGCCGCGATGATCATGAGTTTATTGACTGGCACGGTATGCATTCCGGTATTTGACAGGCGCCCTAACTTAACTGAAAACGGAGCGCTTGGCCATAGCCGCATGTCGGCGGCCGCACATTCCTCGTGACAGGGCGAGGACGTTTCCGCTCAGCCTTGAAAGATCAGCAGCAGATAGGCCGCGAACAGCAGCAGGTGTACCGCGCCCTGCAGCACGTTGGTGCGCCCGCTGGCGAAGGTGACCACGCTGACGGCCAGCGTCAACAGCAGCATCACGAAGTCGGCGTTCTGCAAGCCGAGGGAAATGCTGTGGCCGGTCAGATGGCTGATCGCGATCATCGCCGGCACCGTGAGACCGATCGTCGACAGCACCGAGCCGAGGAAGATGTTGATCGAGCGCTGCAGGTGGTTGGCGGTCGCGGCGCGCACTGCGCCGAGCGCTTCCGGCGTCGCCACCAGCACCGCGATGACCACGCCGCCGAGCGCCGCTGGCGCGCGCAGCGTTTCGAGCAGATAATCGATCGGCTGCGCCAGTTGCTCGGCCAGAAACACCACCGGTGCCATGTAAGCGGCGAGCAGGATTGCGCTGAGCAGCGGGGAGGAGGGGGACTGCGGCGCGGGAGGATCCGCTTTTTCCTCTTCGGCGATGAAGTAGGCGCGGTGCCGGCCGGTCTGGATCGCGAGGAACGCGCAGTACAGCCCCACCGACATCAGCACCAGAAACATTTCCTGCAGAAAGGACAGCGTCGGGCCCGCGGTCGTTGTCGTGTAGTCGGGCAGGATCAGACTCAGCACCGCGAGCGGGATGATCACGCTGAGATAGGTGTTGGCGCCCTGCAGGTTGTAATGCTGTTCGCGGTGTCGCCAGCCGCCGACCAGCAGCGACACGCCGACCATGCCGTTGAGGATGATCATCACCACCGCGAACAGCGTGTCGCGCGCCAGTGTCGGGTTGTTCTCGCCGTGCAGCATCACCGCGGAAATGCTGACCACTTCGATGAAAGTTACCGACAGCGTCAGGATCAGCGTGCCGTACGGCTCGCCGAGACGCTCTGCAAGACGTTCAGCATGGCGCACCACGGCCAGTGCCGACCCCAGCATCACTGCGAATAGCCACAGGAAAACCACCGTCAGCCGCAGCGGGGCCTGCGGTTCGGCCAGCAGCACGTCGCCGAACTCCAGAAATGCGCCGCCGGTTGCGATGCTGACGCCAAGCAACCATTCCTCGCGAACAATCGCCGGGAGCGCACCGGTTTTCATGGGCGCTCAGTTTACAGCTTTATATATGACAGCGGGTTTTCGATTCCGTACTGTATTGCTTCCAAAAAACAAAAGCCGCCCGGCGGCTTTTGTCCCGGAGCAGAGCGGGGACTTTACTGCGGCGGCGGCTGGGGAACGACCTGTTGCCAGCTGCTCGCACATTCCTTCACGTATGGATAATAGGTTTTCGAGTCCGGGCAGTAGTACCAGTAGCCGGAGTTCTGGTCGGGAGCCGGGGCTTCGTTCTGACCTTGCTCGATATAGGTCGGCGGCTCAGCGGGGACTGTGACCACCGGCGGATAATAATAAGGATAGCCATAATAGGGATCGTAATACCCCGGCCAGAACAGCGGGCCGCCGAAATAGATGCCGACACCGCCGCCGCCGTGCCAGTGTCCGCCGCCATGCCATCCGCCGTGTCCGCCGCCGTGAAATCCGCCCCCGCCATGGTGCTGTGCGAACGCGCTTGCGCTCGCGCCGCCGAGAACAAGCGCGGCCATCAGGCCGAATGCGGTTTTCCTGAGTTCCATGACCATGTGACCGGTGCAGGCCGATTTAAATCCATGCCGATGCGTAACAGTTTATTGCATGCGCGCGTGGCCGGCTTTCCATTCCCGCAGCGCAGCGAGCGTGCTCTCGACATGTTTGTCGGGATTGAGGTCGGTATAGGAATAGAGAATCTTGCCGTCCGGCGCAATTACGTACGATATACGGTTTGCGTATTCCGGATTGCGGTCGAGCACTGCGTCGTAAGCCCGCATGATGTTTTTATCGGTGTCGGCCGCAACCGCGAACTTGCTGCGGCATTCGCTGACAGAAAATCTGACCAGTTTTTCGATCGGATCGTGCGAAATGCCGATTACGGTGGCGCCCAGCGCCTGGTAGCGGCCGATCGCTTCCGCAAAGTCGTGCGCCTCGACAGTGCAGCCCGGCGTGAACGCAGCCGGATAGAAGTAGAGCACGACCGGTCCCTTCTTCAGCGCGTCGGCCAGCGAGAACGTGAATGTTTTTCCGCCAAGCGAAGCCTGCGCGGTGAAATCCGGCGCCGGGCTGCCGGTGTTGAGCGCCGCGTAGGCGGGAATGGCGGCGAGCGCGCCGGCGAGCATTGCAGTGGGCAACAATTTCATCGCGTCTCCTCCGTATCCGCGGACAGGCGATTGTCATGATACGCCAAAACCGCGTCGTTTCACGGATATGACAGAACGGCTACGGTTCCCGCCGCTTCGGGAAACTCCGACCCGGTTGCGCGCTCTAATCCTGAAGGCGCGTATCATATTGGCGCGCTTGCATTATGCCGCGTGAGTGGCACGATGCCGGGGTTTTTTCCCCAATCGAGACAGCGCGATTGCAAACAGGCAACCAACAAGGAAGGAGATTCTCATGAAGAACAGATTTTCCCGCTACCCGTCCGCGGCTGCATTTCTGTTGCCGGGACTGCTGCTTTCGGCGCCCGCCGTCACGGTCGCAGCGACGCCGATGGTGCTGGCGCAGGCCGGCTCACCGGCGCCGGCCGCTGCGCCGGACAAGACCCACGCCAGGTTGAGCGCGACCGACCGGGCGGAAATCCGGATCAAGGACCTGCACAGCAAGCTCAAGATCACGCCGGAGCAGGAGACGCAATGGGAGACTGTTGCCCAGGCGATGCGCGACAACGCCGCGAAAATGGAGGATCTCGCCGAACAGAGATCAGCCAACACCGGCAGCATGACCGCGGTGGACGATCTCAAATCCTACCAGGCGATCGCAGAAACGCACGCGGAGGGGTTGAAGAGTCTGGTCCCGGCTTTCGAAACTCTGTACAACACGATGTCGGATGACCAGAAGAAAACCGCCGACGCGCTGTTCGGGCACCGCCATCACAAAGGCGGGGCGAAGAAAGCGGCGCCGAAGGGCGAGTAGCCGCAACTTTCAACCGATCCATTTCTTGAGAGATGCCATCATGAAATATTTTCTGAAACGCATTGCCGGCGCAGCGGGCGTGCGCGGGCGGGCGCTGCTGGCGGCGATGATAATGGTCGCTCCGTTGCTCGGCCTGGCGGTGGCCGATTCCGCTTTCGCGCAGGGACATCGCCGTCCGCCGCCTCCGCATAATGCGTGGCGCCCGATGTACTATCGTCATTATCATCGTCCTTATGTCCGCGTGCCGCCGCCGGTGGTGGTGGCGCCGCCGCCGGTGGTATACGCGCCGCCGCCGTCACCGGGAATCAGCCTGTTCCTGCCGATCGAAATTCACTGAAAGGCGCGATTCCATGCAAAAGCCGCCGCGAGGCGGCTTTTGTTTTTGGAGGCTGCGGTTCTTCGCGCGGCATTTTCATCGTCGATCGACACGCCGTGGCGAGACTTGTCTGTAAGGTAATTCTGCATCTTGCGACAGAAGGTGGCGGTTCCTGCGCGCTGCGTTCCGTACGACGCGGCGGCGAACCGGGCGGTTTACCCATCCACGGACAAGGAGAGATGCATCATGAATACCAGGATCATATTGTTATTGGCGGGAATGCTGGCCGCCGCCGGCAGCGGCGTCGCGCAGGCGGCAATGCACGGCAGGGATCCGGATAAAGCGCCGGTTGCGGCGGTCGACCGGTTCAGCGACAAGGCGGCGCATCTTCAATTGCGCACCGCAAGCAACGGCATCCCCGGCCCCAATCAACCGGTCGATTTCGACAGCGGCCCGTTCATCACACAGGGGTTATCGCCGGTCACCGGCCAGCCGGTGCGCTATTACAACTTCGATGTGCAGAGCACGACGCCGGCGCCGGTCTACGTGCTGTACCGCAAAGGCGAGGATCAGCCGGTCGCGGGCCAGCTCGACATCATCGACACGCTGCCGGGCGACAAGGGCTACAACGATTTCCGGCAGGTGTGGAAAGTGTGGGTGCCGAAGAATTATGTCGCCAACACGATTATCGCTGCGGCAAAGCTGCGCAAGGCCGGCTACAGGATCGAAAAGACTGATGCACTGCGCAACATGCCGGTGGTTCCCGACGGTTCGGTCGCGCGCGTGCGCCTGAACGGCGAGAGCGCGGAACTGCAACGCGCCTGGTATCAGGGCAAGGTCGCGAAGTATTTCAGCTTCGATGAAACGGCGCTGTCGGGAGCGGAAGTGCCGGTATCGCCGATCTACGTAACCTTCAACGTCAATCCCGACCAGCCGAACGGCGGGCCGCCTTCGGGTTTCCGCACCGAGATGAATTCGACGCAGACGCACAACGTGCCGTCGACGCTGCCGGGCGACGCGGGATATTCACCGCTGTGGCTGGTCATCGTTTATGACAACGCCGACTGGCCGGCGGTGCGCGATCTCGACACCGTGACCAAGGCGAAAATCCTCGCCGCCGGCGTGGCGACGGTCAATTGCCCGATCGTCTTCATCACGCGCTGAACTTCGTCATTGCCTGCAAAATGCCGCGTTCCCGCGCGGCATTTTGCGTTCGTCCGCAGAGTCCGCTGCACGAACGGCGGCCGCGGGAATGAATGCGGTATCTTCCGCATAACCACAATTATTCCAAGGACATTGTCGTCCTCCGCGCGGCTGATGTGTTTTCCTGTCATCGACAGTGGCGCATAATGAATGCCAGTTCCAGCATGCTGCATTCGCGAAGGCGTCCATGGCGGTAAAAAATGTATTGAGCATTCACCGCGGCGGCGAGCCGCACTGGGTCGGCGACGGCTTTCCGGTGCAGACCGTGTTCCATTATCAGGAACTGGGCGCGGAGATGACGCCGTTCCTGTTGCTCGATCACGCGGGTCCGGTCGATTTCGGGCCGGCCGAAAAGGAACGCGGCGTCGACTGGCACCCGCACCGCGGTTTCGAGACCGTCACCATCGTCTATGAAGGCGCGGTGGATCATGGCGACACCGCTGGCAACAGCGGCAGTATCGGCCCCGGCGACGTACAGTGGATGACGGCCGGCGCCGGCGTGCTGCACAAGGAAATGCACGGCCATAATTTTGCGCGCCGCGGCGGCCGCTTCGAAGTGCTGCAATTGTGGGTCAACCTGCCGGCGGCATCGAAGATGATGGCGCCGCGCTACCAGACACTGACGGCCGCTGATATCCCGGTCGTGGATTTACCCGATGATGGCGGCTCGGTGCGCGTGATCGCCGGCGAATTCGGCGGCGTACAGGGCCCTGCGCATACGTTCACGCCGATTCATCTGCTCGACCTGCGGCTGCGCGCGGGCCGCAGCGTGACGTTCGGTCTGCACGACGGCTACACCGCCGCGCTATTCGTGGTGAAAGGCGGGATCGTCGTCAACGGCGACGAACCCGCGAACGAGGCCGAACTCGTCGTGTTCAGGCGCGAAGGCGGCGAGGCGGTGATCGAAGCGAACGCCGATGCGACCGTCTTCGTGATGAACGGCAAGCCGATCGATGAACCGATCGCCGGTTATGGACCATTCGTGATGAATACGCCGCAGCAGATCGAACAGGCGTTCGTCGATCTGCGCGTCGGGAAGTTCGGCAGGATTCCCGAGCCGGCGTAACCGGAGATCGATGCAGTCGGGAAGTTCGGTATAACCATTTTCAACGGGGGGGAAAAATGCAGATTCCGAAATTCAGGTTATTGGCGGCGGGCGCCGTTGCGGCGGGATGTCTTTTCAGCGCAGGGCTTTCGTTTGCCGACGATGCGGCGGCCGACAAGTCGGTGCCGGAGCAGCTGGTTGATACGATGACCAAACTCGCGCACGGTCCGTACAAGGGCTATCGCGCCAACCACGCGAAAGGCATCATGGTCAGCGGCGCGTTCACGCCGGCGGCCAGCGCCAGAGCATTGAGCAAGGCACCCCATCTGCAAAAAGGCGTGCCGGTGCTGGTGCGTTTCTCCGACGCCACCGGCGTGCCGAACATTCCGGACGCCAGCGACAACGCCAATCCGCACGGCCTGGCGATCCGTTTTCAGTTGCCGAAGGATGAATACACCGACATCGTCAGCATTTCGGTCAACGGTTTTCCCGCCGCGACGCCGGAGGAGTTTCTGGGCTTCCTGAACGCAGTCGCCGCCAGCGGCCCCAACGTGCCGAAGCCGACGCCGGTCGAAAAATTCCTCGGCGCGCATCCGGCCACGCTGAAGTTCGTCACCACGCCGAAGCCGGCGCCGGTCAGCTTCGGCACGCAGGCGTTCTATGGCGTCAACGCGTTCACCTTTACCAATGCCAAGGGCGATACCCGCTACGGCCGCTATCGCATCGTGCCGCTTGCCGGCGAGAAGTCGCTGGCCGCGGACGAGGTGGCGAAAGCGGCCCCCGATTATCTGTTCAAGGAATTACCGGCGCGGCTGAAGAAAGGGCCGATCAAATTCCGCATCTCGGTACAGCTGGCTGACAAGGGCGACAACGTCAATGACGGCACCGCAGTATGGCCCGACGACCGGCCGCAGGTCGTGCTCGGCACGCTGACCTTGAAGAAAGTACTGCCGGACAGCGCGCAGGTGGAAAAAAGCCTGATGTTCAGTCCGCTCAATCTGGTGGACGGCATCGGCGCGTCGGATGATCCGATCCTCGCCGCGCGGCCGGCCGCGTACGCGATCAGCTACGGGCGGCGTAGCGCGGATTGAGTTAGCCGAGTTTCAGACAACAAAAAGCCACCGCGAGGTGGCTTTTTGTTTTTCTGGGATATATAGTGATCCACCCCTGTTTACTTCAATTCGATGATTCATGATCCCGAAACGCTATGGCGAGGAAATTACTCTCGATGATCTTTTCCGCCTTCGCGAAAATGGAGTGGCGGAGGGGAAAACTATTGAGTACAAGCGCGAGTTACCGGGCGCTAATGATGGGGGAAATGTAAAAATATTGCGTTCGATAACATCGTTTGCCAACACGGGGGACGGTGACCTGCTTTACGGAGTGGAAACAGTAGATGGGGCGCCAACTAATTTTCCAGGCATATCCATAGAAAGCCAAGACTTGCTGAGACAGCGCATAGATAATCTTTGCCGTGATGGGGTTCAAGAAAGGTTGCCGCATCCATACACGGGATTCATTCCGTTGGACAACGGAAACGCTGTTCTGTTGATACGTGTCCGCAAAAGCCTAATGGCTCCCCATCGCGTGACAAGCGGCGGACATAGTCAGTTTTATGGGCGAAATGGCAGCGGTAGTTATCCGTTAGATGTTCCTGAATTGCGCACAGCGTTTTCGCTTGGGGAGACCTTAGCGCAGAGAATCCGGTCATTCCGTGCTGAAAGAATTTTGGCCGTCGCCAACGCTGAAACCCCGATTCCTTTGAATCCTGGTTGCAAGCTGATCGTACATCTAATTCCTGCACCATTGTTTTCTAATCAATCACAAGTGGATATTAAAGAGGTAATAAGCTCGCGTAGATTGCCCATTCCGATAGGAATGGCGAATTACAATGACTTTAATGTGAATTTAGAAGGCGTTTGAATCGCCCCTGATTTCCTAGACACTTCCGAGCCTCTCGAAGTACTGCTTTTCATAGTTTACCGGGGACAGGCCGTTGCTGTAGCTGTGCCGTCTGACCGGGTTGTAGAACATCTCAATGTAATTGAACACATCCTGA
>DATKOF010000022.1:0-53944 GCA_035524795.1 Burkholderiales bacterium | reverse complement strand
GAAGCGGCCGGTGATGTAGTCTTCGGTTGCCTGATTCTTCGGCTTGATGAAGATGGTGTCGGTGGCGTCGAACTCGATCAGCTCGCCGAGATACATGTACGCGGTGTAGTCGGACACGCGCGCAGCCTGCTGCATGTTGTGGGTGACGATGACCACCGTGTAGTCCACCTTCAGTTCGTGGATCAGTTCCTCGATGTGGGCGGTCGAGATCGGGTCGAGCGCCGAGCACGGCTCATCGAGCAGCAGCACTTCGGGCTTGATCGCGATGCCGCGCGCGATGCACAGCCGTTGCTGCTGGCCGCCCGACAGGCTGTTGCCGCTCTGGTTCAGTTTGTCTTTCACTTCTTTCCACAGCGCGGCCTTGCTGAGCGCCCATTCGATGCGATCGTCCATCTCGTTGCGGTTCAGGTCTTCGTACAGACGCACGCCGAACGCGATATTGTCGTAGATCGACATCGGGAACGGCGTCGGCTTCTGGAACACCATGCCGACCTTGGTGCGCAGCATCGTCACGTCCTGCTTCTTGTCGAGGATGTTTTCGCCGTCGAGGCGGATTTCGCCCTCGGCGCGCTGGCCGGGATAAAGTTCGTAGAGCCGGTTGAAGGTGCGCAGCAGCGTTGACTTGCCGCAGCCCGACGGGCCGATGAAAGCCGTCACCTTGTTGGGAGGAATGTCCATCGAGACGTTCCTCAACGCATGGAAGCCGCCGTAATAGAAGTTGAGGTTGTTGACCTTGATCTTGGTGTTGATCGCGTTTGTCTGGTCCATTTTCGGAATCCGTCAGGTGATCAGGTTTTTTTGCGGAACAGGATGCGGGCGAGAATGTTGAGCCCCAGCACGCCGAACGTAATCAGGATCGCGCCGCCCCACGCCAGCCGCTGCCAGTCTTCATAGGGACTCATCGCGAACTGGAAGATCACCACCGGCAGGTTGGCCATCGGCGCATTCATATTGGTGGACCAGAACTGGTTGTTGAGCGCGGTAAACAGCAGCGGCGCGGTTTCTCCGCTGATGCGCGCGATCGCCAGAAGCACTCCGGTGATGATGCCGGCGCGCGCAGCGCGGTAGCAGACCAGCGTGACCATTTTCCAGGTTGGCGTGCCGAGCGCGACCGCCGCTTCGCGCAGGCTGTCCGGCACCAGCTTCAGCATGTCGTCGGTGGTGCGCACCACGACCGGGATCACGATCAGCGACAGTGCAAAAGCGCCGGCCCATCCCGAAAAGTGTCTGACCTGCGCAACGTAGACAGAATAAATGAACAGACCGATCACGATCGACGGCGCCGACAGCAGGATGTCGTTGATGAAGCGTGTTGCCGGCGCCAGCCAGCCGCGGCGGCCGAATTCGGCGAGATAGGTGCCGGCAAGAATGCCGATCGGCGTGCCGATCACGGTGCCCGCCACAGCCATCATCAGGCTGCCGGCGATCGCATTCCACAGGCCGCCGTCGCTGCCCGGCGGCGGGGTCATCTGGGTGAACAGGCTCGGCCGCAGCGCATTGAATCCCTCGTCGAGCAGCGTGAACAGGATCCATCCCAGCCAGAACAGGCCGAACACGATGGTGAGACCGGAAATGACGAGCATCAGCACGTTGGTGAAGCGCCGATGCTGGTAGATCGCCGCTCTGCTTCTGGCCATGGGTTACTGCTGTCCTTCCTGCCGGGCGAGGCGTTGCAGCAGCAATTTCGACAACGCGAGCACGATGGTCGTGATCAGGAACAGGATCAGCCCCAGTTCGATCAGCGCGGACGGATACAAATCTCCGACTGCCTCGGTGAATTCGTTGGCAAGCGACGAGGCGATGCTGTTGCCAGGCGCGAACAGGGAAGCGTTGAGCTGGTGGGCATTGCCGATGACGAAGGTTACCGCCATCGTTTCGCCGAGCGCGCGGCCGAGGCCGAGCATGATGCCGCCGACAACGCCGATCTTGGTGTACGGCAGCACCACTTTCCACACCACCTCCCAGGTCGTGGCGCCGAGGCCATAGACCGATTCCTTGAGTATGTCGGGCACCAGTTCAAACACGTCGCGCATCACCGCGGTGATGAACGGGATCACCATGATGGCGAGAATGATGCCGGCGGTCAGCATGCCGATACCCATCGGCGGTCCCTTGAACAGCATGCCGATCAGCGGCCACTTGCCGAGCGTTTTGATGATCCACGGCTGGACATGGTCGGCGAACAGCGGCGAAAAAATGAACAGTCCCCACATGCCGTAGATGATGCTCGGAATCGCCGCCAGCATTTCAATCGCGATGCCGAGAGGGCGCCGCAGCCAGTTCGGCGCCAGCTCGGTCAGGAACAGCGCGATGCCGAAGCTGACCGGGATGCCGATCAGCATCGCAATCGCAGCGGTGACCAGCGTGCCGTAGACCGGAACCAGCGCGCCGAACTCCCCGGTAACGGGGTCCCATTTGTCGCTGAACAGGAAACCCAGGCCGAATTTCTGCAGCGACAGCGAACTGCCGTAGACCAGCGAAATCAGAATCGCGGCGAGAATGCTGAAAACCAGAAACGCGAAGAAACGGGTGGTGTTCTTGAACAGCAGATCCAGCAACTGCTGACGCCGGTGTTCCTGGGGCTTGTGCGGGAATATGGCCACAATCGGGGCGTGTGGGGTGAAAGTGTCGCTATTATACGCGCCCGATGTTTCAGGAATGCTGACGGTGGAAGCCGAATCTTGCGGGGTCATGTGGTCGTTTACTTTACTGTCGGGTGCGCCTTAAAAACGCAGGGGGCGCGGTGCTCGCGCGCCCCCTGCCTGTGATGAAAGAGCAACTGCGTCAGTAAACCGCCTTGCCCGATTTATCCTTGATTTTCTCTTTCCATTCCGACTTGATCAGGCTGGTCACGCTATCGGGGAGGGGCACGTAGACGAGATCCGTCGCCAGCTTGTCGCCTTCGCTGGAATAGCCCCATTCGAAGAATTTCAGCACTTGCTTCGCACTTTCAGGATTATCCTGCACTTTGTGCATCAGAATGAAGGTGGCACCACTGATTGGCCAAGCATTTTTGCCAAGTTGGTCGGTCAGGATCAGATACATGCCGGGAGCCTTGTTCCAGTCCGCGCCAGCTGCGGCTGCCGCGAAGGTTTCGGCGCTCGGCTGCACAAATTGACCGTCCTTATTCTTCATCGCAATGGTGGTCATTTTGTTTTGCAGCGCGTAGGCATATTCGACATAACCGATAGAGGCGTAAATTCGCTGCACGTAGGATGCAACACCTTCGTTACCTTTGCCACCAACGCCTACCGGCCAAGAGATCGATGTGCCTTCACCAACTTTAGATTGCCATTCTGGGCTGACTTTGGATAAATAGTTACTCCAGATGAAGGTAGTGCCGGAACCATCGGAGCGGTGGACGACAGTAATATCGTCGTCAGGAAGCTTGACACCGGGGTTCAGTGCGGTGATCGCCGGATCGTTCCACTTGGTGATTTTGCCCAGATAGATATCGGCCAGTACCGCGCCGGTCAGTTTCAATTCACCGGGCTTGATATTATCGAGGTGAGCGACCGGTACCGCACCGCCGATCACGGTCGGAAACTGCATCAGGCCGTTTTCATCCAAGACTTCAGGTTTGAGCGGCATGTCGGAAGCGCCGAAATCAACCGTTTTGGCTTCTATCTGCTTAATACCGCCTCCCGAGCCGATCGACTGATAGTTGAGGCCGATCCCGGTCTTGGCCTTATAAGCTTCGGCCCATTTGGAATAAACCGGGTACGGGAAAGTCGCGCCGGCGCCGGTGATGTCGGCGGCGGGAACAGCAGTGGTTGCGAAAGCCAGCACTGCTGCGAACAGGGCAACGGCGTTATTTCGCGTAGATTTGGATTCCAGCATCGGGGTTCTCCTGATTGGTTGATCTAATTGATTGAGAATTATGCCGGGCATGCTAAACAGGCTTTGTTACAGTTTTATTTAGTGCGTCTTACAGGGTCTCCGCGATATCTCGACGAAATGTGATCGAGCCTGTCATTTCTTCATTAAATCAATAAGCTTCAGGGAATAGCCTGTATATTCATTTCAAATTGACCCTCGATTTTCGCCCCGGTAGAATCGCCGTCTTTTGATTATTCGGGCAGATCGCGGAAAAATGCGTGACAAACTGGTAGTCGGCAACTGGAAATCGAATGGCGCCTTGGCCGCCAACCAGGTTTTGCTGGAGCGGATCAGGCAGGAAGCCGCGCAGTTGGCCGGGGTCACCTGCGGCGTCTGCGTGCCTTACCCTTATCTGGCGCAGACGCAGCGTGTCCTCGCGGAAAGCGCGGTTCCATGGGGCGCGCAGGACGTCAGCCAGTACGGCGCCGGCGCGTATACCGGCGCGGTCGCCGCTTCCATGCTGCTCGATTTCGGCTGCCGTTATGCAATCGTCGGGCATTCCGAGCGCCGCACATTGTTCGGCGAAAGCGACACGATCGTTGCCGCCAAGTTCGAGGTGGCGTTGCAGGCGAAATTGACGCCGATCCTGTGCGTCGGCGAGAGTCTGCAGGAACGCGAGGCGGGGGTGACTGAAAGTGTGGTCGCGCGGCAATTGATGGCTGTGCTTGAACGCAGCGGCGCGGACGCGGTCGCCGGCGCGGTCATCGCCTACGAACCGGTATGGGCGATCGGCACCGGCCGCAATGCGACGCCGGAACAGGCGCAGGCGGTGCATGCGTTTATCCGCGGCAGCATCGCGGCCCATACCGCGCAGGCCGCCGGAACGACGATACTTTATGGCGGCAGCGTCAAGGCCGCGAACGCCGCGCAGCTGTTTGCGATGCCGGATATCGACGGCGGTCTGATCGGCGGCGCTTCGCTGGTTGCGGATGAATTCATCACGATCTGTCGCGCGGCGGCGCGCCGGTAGAAAAGGAAGAGCAAGGACAATATGGAAACCCTGATTCTGGTAATTCACGTATTAGTGGCGCTCGCCATCATCGGCCTGGTGCTGTTGCAACACGGCAAGGGCGCCGATGTCGGCGCTGCGTTCGGCAGCGGCGCTTCCGGCAGCCTGTTCGGAGCCACCGGGTCGGCTAATTTTTTGAGCCGCACCACGGCGGTCCTGGCCGCGATATTTTTTGCGACCAGCCTCGGCCTGACCTGGTATTCGTCGCATAAATCGGGGGAAGCCGGCGTCATGAGCAAACGGACCACCACATCCGAATTGCCGGCCCCCGCGCCTGTCGCACCCGCGAAGAATCTCCCTGCTGAGGATACGGGCAAGACGCAGGAGATACCGAAATAACCGTTTCCGGGTGCCGGTTCGCCGGGTTGCGGCCCGGCGCTGCTATGATGATGTGTAGCGGCAGGTGCTGGAACCGCCGACGTGGTGGAATTGGTAGACACGCCGTCTTGAGGGGGCGGTGGCGCAAGCCGTGAGAGTTCGAGTCTCTCCGTCGGCACCATGATCGTTATTAGAATAAACTTGGAAGTGGAGGGGACAAATACGAGTGGCAGGGCCGCGATGGAGGCGGCTGTCCTGCGCTCTCGTCCCCCGCGATTGGGAGGCAGGGCGTGCTCGACAATTATTTTCCGATTCTGCTGTTCATTCTCGTCGGCGTTGCTGTCGGCGCCGCGCCGATGATGCTGGGCGGCGTTCTGAGCCGGCTGCTCGGCGCGCATCATCCCGACAGCGAGAAGCTGTCACCGTACGAATGCGGATTCGAGGCATTCGAAGACGCGCGGATGAAGTTTGACGTGCGCTACTACCTGATCGCGATCCTGTTCATCCTGTTCGATCTCGAGATCGCGTTCCTGTTTCCGTGGGCGGTCGTGCTGCGCGAGATCGGCTTGTTCGGCCTGATATCGATGATCGTGTTTCTGGCCATTCTGGTGGTGGGGTTTATCTACGAATGGAAAAAGGGCGCGTTGGAGTGGGAATAAAGCGGCGGGAAATCAGTCCAACGAAAATGGAGACGGATCATGCCTGACGGCGGAGTGATGGAAAAAGGGTTCGTTGTGACCAGTGTCGATGCGCTGATCAACTGGATGCGCACCGGCTCGCTGTGGCCGATGACGTTCGGGCTCGCCTGCTGCGCGGTGGAGATGATGCACGCCGGCGCTGCGCGCTACGATCTCGACCGTTTCGGCGTGGTGTTCCGGCCGAGTCCG
The DNA here is from genome assembly GCA_035524795.1 of Burkholderiales bacterium. Lineage (GTDB taxonomy): Bacteria > Pseudomonadota > Gammaproteobacteria > Burkholderiales > SG8-41 > DATKOF01. The sequence goes on along the minus strand of DATKOF010000022.1, from coordinate 47,851 downwards.
CGCCAGTCCGACGTGATGATCGTCGCCGGCACGCTGTGCAACAAGATGGCGCCGGCGCTGCGCAAGGTCTACGACCAGATGGCCGAGCCGCGCTGGGTGATCTCGATGGGCTCGTGTGCCAACGGCGGCGGCTACTACCACTATTCGTATTCGGTGGTGCGCGGTTGCGACCGCATCGTGCCGGTCGACATCTACGTGCCGGGCTGTCCGCCGACCGCGGAGGCGCTGCTCTACGGCGTCATCCAGTTGCAGAACAAGATCAGGCGCACCAACACGATCGCGCGTTAGATGATGTCACGCACCGAAACTCTCGCCGGGAACGTCCAGGCGGCGCTCGGCGCCGGAGCCGTCAGCGTCGCCGCCGTGCTCGACGAGGTCACGCTGACCCTCGGGCCCGACGATCTGGTCGCGGTGATGACGGTGTTGCGCGACGCCCCTGAACTGCGCTTCGAGCAGTTGATCGATCTGTGCGGCGTCGATTACGCCGGCTATGGCGATGGTGTCCGTGAGGGCCGGCGTTTTGCGGTCGTCTATCACTTGCTGAGCGTGACCCATAATCAGCGGCTGCGGGTGCGCGTGTTCGCCGCCGATGACGGGTTCCCCGCCCTTGCCTCGATGACCGGCGTGTGGCCATCGGCCAACTGGTTCGAGCGCGAGGCATTCGATCTGTTCGGCGTCGTCTTTACCGGGCACCCCGATTTGCGGCGCATCCTGACCGACTACGGTTTCATCGGCCATCCGTTCCGCAAGGATTTTCCGCTGTCGGGCAACGTCGAGATGCGCTACGACGCCGACCAGCAGCGCGTGATCTACCAGCCGGTCACGATCGAGCCGCGTGAGATCGTGCCGCGCATCGTGCGGGAACAGGATTACGCGGATACCGAAGGTTTCCGCAAGGGATAGTTCCGGAATGAAGAACCCCATTTATTTGCCACAGAGGTCACGGAGAAAATCAGGAGGCAAAATCTTGGTGTTCTCCGTGAACTCCGTGGCCAAGCGGGTTATACATGGCTGAGATTCGTAACTACACCATGAACTTTAGCTTCGGCATCACGTGCCTGCGGCACATGAGCCTGCACTGCAATGCGCCGCGCGTGCGGCGCATTGTGGCCCCCTTGAACATTTCGTTGAGGCCCGAAATTCGTGGCTGAGATTCGCAACTACACCATGAATTTCGGGCCTCAACACCCGTCGGCGCATGGCGTGCTGCGGCTGGTGCTCGAGCTCGACGGCGAGGTGGTCGAGCGCGCCGACCCGCATATCGGCCTGCTGCATCGCGCGACCGAGAAACTCGCCGAGCACAAGACCTTCCTGCAGTCGGTGCCGTACATGGACCGCCTCGACTACGTGTCGATGATGTGCAACGAGCATGCGTACGTGCTGGCGATCGAGAAGCTGCTCGGCGTCGAGGTGCCGTTGCGCGCCCGGTACATCCGCGTCATGTTCGACGAGATCACGCGCATCCTGAACCACTGCCTGTGGCTCGGCGCGCATGCGCTCGACATCGGCGCGATGACGGTGTTTCTTTACTGCTTCCGCGAGCGCGAGGATCTGCTCGACACCTACGAGGCGGTGTCGGGCGCACGCATGCATGCCGCCTACTACCGGCCGGGCGGCGTCTACCGCGATCTGCCGGACACGATGCCCCGATACCAGCCGTCGCGCATCCACAACGCGGCCGCAGTGCGCCAGATCAATGAGAACCGCCAGGGTTCGCTGCTCGACTTCCTGGAAGACTTTACCGACCGCTTCCCGAACTACGTCGACGACTATGAAACGCTGCTGACCGATAACCGGATCTGGAAGCAGCGCACGGTCGGCATCGGCGTGGTGACGCCGGAGCGCGCCAGGGCGCTTGGTTTCACCGGTCCGATGCTGCGCGGCTCGGGGGTCGAATGGGATCTGCGCAAGAAGCAGCCGTATGAGGTTTATGACCGGATGGATTTCGACATTCCGGTCGGCGTCAACGGCGACTGCTATGACCGCTATCTGGTGCGCGTCGAGGAAATGCGTCAGTCGAACCGCATCATCCGGCAATGCATCGCGTGGCTGCGCGACCATCCGGGACCGGTGATGACCGACAGCCACAAAGTCGCGCCGCCGTCGCGCTTCTTGATGAAGCAGAACATGGAAGAACTGATCCACCACTTCAAATTGTTCACCGAGGGCATGCACGTGCCCGCCGGCGAGACCTATGCCGCAGTCGAGGCGCCGAAGGGCGAGTTCGGCATCTATCTGATCTCGGACGGCGCCAACAAGCCGTACCGTCTCAGGATCCGCGCGCCCGGTTTCACGCACCTGGCGGCGCTCGACGAAATGTCGCGCGGCCATATGATCGCGGACGTCGTCGCGATCATCGGGACGCAGGACATCGTGTTCGGCGAGGTGGACCGATGAACGCTCCCATGATTTTGTCGCCCGAGGCGCTGGCCGGGATTGACCGGGCGGTCGCCAAATATCCATCGGAGCACAAGCGGTCGGCGGTGATCGCGGCGCTGGCGATCGCACAGGACGAGAAGGGCTGGCTGTCGACCGAAACGATGGATTTCGTCGCGCAATATCTCGGCATGCCGCCGATCGCGGTCTACGAGGTCGCGAGCTTCTATACGATGTACAACACCAGGCCAGCCGGCCGCTGCAAGATTTCGATCTGCACCAACCTGCCGTGCGCGCTGCAGGGCGCCAACGAAACCGCCGAGCAGTTGAAGAAAAAACTCGGCATCGGATTCAATGAGACCACCGCCGACGGCGCGTTCACGCTGAAGGAAGCTGAATGCCTGGGCGCGTGCGGCGACGCGCCGGTGCTGATCGTCAACAACAAGACCATGCTGTGCGCAATGTCGCCGGACAAAATCGACCGGCTGATCGAGGAGAACCGCTGATGGGCCTGCCGATCCCGCCATTCGCCGGCGACATCTTCGGCCCGGACGCCGTGATCCTGAAAGGCGTCAACGGCCTCAACTGGCGGCTCAAGGACTACGAAGCGCGCGGCGGCTATCAGGCGCTGCGCAAGGTGCTCAACGAGCGCATGCCGCCGGAGGCGATCCTCGCCGAACTGAAGAACTCGGCGCTGCGCGGGCGCGGCGGCGCCGGTTTTCCGACCGGCCTCAAGTGGAGCTTCATGCCGAAGAACTACACCGGCCAGAAGTACCTGGTCTGCAATTCCGACGAAGGCGAGCCCGGCACCTTCAAGGACCGCGACATCCTGCGCTACAACCCGCACATGCTGATCGAGGGCATGGCGATCGGCGCTTATACGATGGGCATTACCACCGGCTACAACTATATTCACGGCGAGATCTGGGATATCTACGAGCAGTTCGAGGAGGCGCTCGCTGAGGCCTACGCCGCCGGCTATCTCGGCAGCAACGTTCTCGGCAGCAGCTTCTCGTTCGATCTTTACGCCCATCACAGCTATGGCGCCTACATCTGCGGCGAGGAAACCGCGCTGCTGGAGTCGCTCGAGGGCAAAAAAGGACTGCCGCGTTTCAAGCCGCCGTTTCCGGCGACCTACGGTCTCTACGGCAAGCCGACCACGATCAACAACACCGAAACTTTCGCCGCGGTGCCGTGGATCATTCTGAACGGCGGCAACAAGTACCTCGAGCTCGGCAGGCCCAACAACGGCGGCACCAAGATTTTCTCGGTGTCGGGCGACATCGCGCGCCCCGGCAATTACGAGGTGCGCATGGGTACGCCGTTCGCGCAGCTGCTTGCAATGGCGGGCGGCATGCGCGACGGCAGAAAGCTGAAGGCGGTGATTCCGGGCGGCTCCTCGATGCCGGTGCTGCCGGCCGACATCATGATGGCGACCGACATGGATTACGACTCGATCGCCAAGGCCGGGTCGATGCTCGGCTCGGGCGCGGTGATCGTGATGGACGACACGCGCTGCGTGGTGCGTTCACTGCTGCGGCTGGCCTATTTCTATTTCGAGGAATCGTGCGGCCAGTGCACGCCGTGCCGTGAGGGAACCGGCTGGCTGTACCGCGTGCTGCACAGGATCGAGCATGGGCAGGGCCGGCCGGAGGACCTCGATCTGCTGAACAACGTTGCCGACAACATTCAGGGGCGCACCATCTGCGCGCTCGGTGACGCGGCGGCAATGCCGGTGCGCTCGTTCATCAAACACTTCCGCGATGAGTTCCGGCACCATATCGAGCATAAAAAATGCCTCGTCGCCCCGTATTTGTGATTCAATTTCGCCATGGTCCAGATCGAGATTAACGGCAGACCGGTCGAGGTGCCTGACGGCACGACGGTGATCCAGGCCGCGCAGCGGCTCGGCATCTATGTGCCGCATTTTTGCTATCACGACAAGCTGACGGTCGCCGCCAACTGCCGGATGTGTCTGGTCGAAATCGAAAAGACACCGAAGCCGCTGCCGGCGTGCGCGACGCCGGTCGCCAACGGCATGAAGATATGGACCCATTCGCCGCTGGCGATCGAGGCGCAGCGGGGTGTGATGGAATTTCTGCTGATCAACCACCCGCTCGACTGTCCGATCTGCGATCAGGGCGGCGAGTGCGATCTGCAGGACCTCGCGGTCGGCTACGGTGGCAGCGGTTCGCGCTATGACGAGCCGAAGCGCGTCGTCACCAACAAGAACCTCGGCCCGCTGATCGCGACCGACATGACACGCTGCATCCAGTGCACGCGCTGTGTGCGTTTCGGCCAGGAGATCGCCGGCATCATGGAACTCGGCATGATCGGCCGCGGCGAGCACGCCGAAATCACCGCTTTCATCGGCAGGACCGTCGATTCCGAACTTTCCGGCAACGAGATCGATCTGTGTCCGGTCGGCGCGCTGACGTCGAAGCCGTTCCGTTACACCGCGCGCAGCTGGGAGCTGACGCGCCACCCGTCGGTCAGCCCGCACTGCGGTCTTGGCTCGAATCTGACGGTGCAGGTCAAGCAGAACCGCGTGATGCGCGTGCTGCCGCGCGACAACGAAGAGATCAACGAGTGCTGGCTGTCCGACAAGGACCGTTTTTCGTACGAAGCGCTCAACAGCGCCGACCGCCTGGTGCGGCCGCTGATCCGGCAGGACGGGCGGTGGAGCGAAGTCGACTGGCCGATTGCGCTTGAGTTTGTCGCCGCCGGCCTCAGGCGCGTGCGCGACCGCCATGGCGCGCAACAAACCGGCTGGCTTGCGACCCCGCACCAGACCGTCGAAGAACTCTATCTGCTGCAGAAGCTCGCACATGGTTTCAGCGGCGGCAACATCGATTTCCGGCTGCGCCAGTCCGACTTCAGCGCCGACGGCAGATTATCCGGCGCGCCGTGGCTCGGCATGAAAGTCGCCGAGCTGCCGCAGCTCGACCGCGCGCTGGTGATCGGCAGCACGCTGCGCAAGGACCATCCGCTGCTGGCGCAGCGCTTCCGCCAGGCCGCGAAGAAACAACTGCAGCTCAACGTGCTGCACGCGGTTGACGACGATCTGCTGATGCGCGTCGCCAACAAGCTGATCGCCGCGCCTTCGCAACTGCCGCGCGCGCTGGCTGAAATCGTCAAGGCGGCCGCCGCTGAAAAGAACACGCCGCTGCCGGCCGATGTCCGGGCCGCGCTTGCCGCGGTCGAACCCGGCGCCGAAGCGCAGCGCATTGCGGCCAGTCTCGCGTCGGGAAACAACGTCGGTATTTTCCTCGGCAATTTCGCGCAGCATCATCCGGCCGCCGCCCAGCTGCACCTGCTCACGCAGGCGCTGGCCGATGTTCTCGGCGCGCGCTTCGGCTTTCTCGGCGAGGCCGCCAACAGCGCCGGCGGTTATCTGGCGGGTGCATTGCCCGGCGACACGGGATTGAATGCGCGCACGATGCTGGAGCAGCCGCGCAAGGCTTTCGTGCTGCTCGGCGTTGAGCCGGAATTCGACTGCCACGACGGCGTGCGGGCGCTGGCGGCGATGCAGGATGCCGAATTCGTCGTCGCGTTGTCGCCGTACCAGCACCGCGCGCTCGATTACGCGCACGCGCTGCTGCCGATCGCGCCGTTCACCGAGACCTCCGGCACCTTCGTCAGTACCGAGGGCCGCGTGCAGGGCTTCCGGCCGGTAGTGCAGCCGCTTGCCGAAACGCGGCCGGCATGGAAGGTGCTGCGCGTGCTCGGCAATCTGCTCGACGTCACCGGCTTCGATTACGACAGCAGCGAAGCGGTGCTGCGCGAAGCGCTGGGCGGCGGCGATCCCGCCGCGCGTCTCGACAACCGGCTCAACGATGGCGCAGCGGCAAAAATTCCGGCGGCGGCCGGCGGCGTCGAGCGCATCGGCGAAGTGCCGATCTATCAGGCCGACGCATTGGCGCGGCGTGCGCCGGCGCTGCAGCAGACGCGCGACGCGGCAGAACCGGCTGCGGCGATGCACGGCACGTTGTTCGCGCAACTCGGCCTGCGCGATGGCGACAGCGTCAGGATCGGGCAGGGCGGCGGCAGCGCGGTGCTGGCGGCGGCGCGCGATGACCGGCTGCCCGAAAACTGCATACGCGTGCCGGCCGCGCATCCGTTGACGGTGGAACTGGGCGCGCTGTCCGGCACCGTCAGCGTGGAACGCGTCGAACAAAAGCGGAAGGTCGCGGTATGAATGCCTATCTCGACCAGGCCGCGCAACTGTTCGGTCCGACGTGGCCGGCGGTATGGGCGCTGGCCAAGATCGTCGCCATCGTGGTGCCGCTGATGCTGGCGGTCGCCTATCTGACGTTGTGGGAGCGCAAGGTGATCGGCTGGATCCAGGTGCGGCTCGGGCCCAACCGGGTCGGGCCGCTCGGGCTGCTGCAACCGATCGCCGACGGCGTCAAGCTGCTGCTGAAGGAAATCATCGTGCCGACCGGCGCCAACAAGTTCCTGTTCGTGCTGGCGCCGGTGATGGCGATCGTGCCGGCGCTGGCGGCGTGGGCGGTGGTGCCGTTTTCCTCCGATCTGGTGCTGTCCAACGTCGACGCCGGCCTGCTCTATGTCCTTGCGATCACGTCGATGGGCGTCTACGGCATCATCATCGCCGGCTGGGCGTCGAATTCGAAATATGCGTTTCTCGGCGCGCTGCGTTCCGCGGCGCAGATCGTGTCGTACGAAATCGCGATGGGCTTCGCGCTGGTCGGCGTGCTGATCGCCGCGCAGAGCCTGAACCTGGTGCAGATCGTCAATGCGCAGCAGGGCGGCTACGGGCTGCTCAACTGGTTTTTCATTCCGCTGTTTCCGCTGTTCCTGGTCTATCTGATCGCCGGCGTTGCCGAGACCAACCGCGCGCCGTTCGATGTCGCCGAAGGCGAATCGGAGATCGTCGCCGGTTTCCACGTCGAGTACTCGGGCATGGCGTTCGCGGTGTTCTTTCTCGCCGAGTACGCGAACATGATGCTGGTGTCGGCGCTGTGCTCGATCATGTTTCTCGGCGGCTGGCTGTCGCCGGTGCCGGCCGCGGCGGCCGCTGCGATCGGCGCGCCATGGTTGGCCACGGGCGGCGCCGGCTGGCTGTTGCTGAAGCTGTTCCTCGTCGTATCGAGCTTTCTGTGGTTCCGTGCGACCTTCCCGCGCTACCGCTACGACCAGATCATGCGCCTCGGCTGGAAGGTTTTCATCCCGATTACGCTGGTGTGGATCGTCGTGCTCGGCGTCTGGACGCAGACGCCGTGGTGGGTGTGGTGGAGCTGACGGCCATGCTGGACCGCGTCCGCGAATTTTTCCGCACCTTTCTGCTGTTCGAACTGGTCAAGGGCATGGCGTTGACCGGCCGCCATCTCTTCGCGCGCAAGATCACGGTGCAGTATCCGGAAGAGAAGACGCCGCAGTCGCCGCGCTTCCGCGGGCTGCACGCGCTGCGCCGCTATCCCAACGGCGAGGAGCGCTGCATCGCGTGCAAGCTGTGCGAGGCGGTGTGCCCGGCGCTCGCGATCACGATCGAATCCGAGCAGCGCGCCGACGGCACGCGCCGCACCACGCGCTACGACATCGATCTGACCAAATGCATCTTCTGCGGCTTCTGCGAGGAATCGTGCCCGGTCGATTCGATCGTCGAGACGCGCATTCTCGAATATCACGGCGAACAGCGCGGCGACCTGATCTACACCAAGCCGATGCTGCTCGCGATCGGCGATCGTTACGAAGAACAGATCGCGCAGGATCGCGCAGCGGACGCCACCTACCGCTAGCAGGACGCCTTTCCGGATATGACCTTCCAAGCCTTCATTTTCTACTCGTTTTCGGCGGTGCTGATCTTCGCCGCGATCGGCGTGATCGTCGCGCGCAACCCGGTGCACGCCGCATTGTTCCTGGTGCTGGCGTTCTTCACCTCGGCCGGGCTGTGGATACTGCTGCAGGCCGAATTCCTGGCAATTACGCTGGTTCTCGTCTATGTCGGCGCGGTGATGGTGCTGTTCCTGTTCGTCGTGATGATGATCGACGTCAACATCGCGCAGCTGCGCAAGGGGTTCTGGAGCTATCTGCCGCTCGGCGCCACGGTCGCGCTGCTGCTGGTCGCGGAAATGACGACGCTGATCCTGCTCCATTACGCCGCCGGCGCACCGGCGGCGCCGGCGCCGCCGCCCGCCGACTACAGCAATGTCCGCGAGCTGGGCCGGCTGATTTACACCGATTACGTGTATCCGTTCGAAATCGCGGCGGCGATCCTGCTGGTCGCGATCGTCGTGGCGATTGCGCTGACGCTGCGCCGGCGCAAGGTCACCAAATACGTCGATCCGGCGCAGCAGGTCGAAGTGCGGAGGGAACAGCGCATCCGCGTCGTTCCGATGGCGACGGAAAAGCGCGAGGAGCAGAGGCGGGGCTGAATTGAGCGGGGACGGGACGGGCCAGGCGCGCTGTCCCGACTTCCTCGCGCATAAAGGGGGAGCAATTGATTTCGTTGTCGCACTTTCTGGTGCTGGGTGCTGTTTTGTTCGCGATCAGCGTGGTCGGGATTTTCCTGAACCGCCGGAACGTGATCATCCTGCTGATGGCGATCGAGCTGATGCTGCTCGCGGTCAACATGAATTTCGTCGCGTTTTCGCATTATCTCGACGACACCGCCGGCCAGATTTTCGTGTTTTTCATCCTGACCGTCGCTGCCGCGGAGTCCGCGATCGGCCTTGCGATCCTGGTCGTGCTGTTCCGCAACCTGAAAACCATCGACGTCGAGCAACTCGACAGCCTCAAAGGGTAACCGGATGCCGATGTCCATCGTCTATCTGATCGTGCCGCTGGCGCCGCTGGCCGGCGCGCTGATTGCCGGGCTGTTGTGCCTGAAGATCAGCAACCGCGCCGCGCACTCGGCGACCATCCTCGGCATGATCATCTCCACGGTTGCCGCGGTCGCGGTGTTCCTCGACGTGCTGCAGGGGCACGCTTACAACGGCACTGTCTATACCTGGCTCGCCAGCGGCTCGGTCAGGTTCGAGATCGGGTTCATGATCGACCGGCTGTCGGCGCTGCTGATGGTGGTGGTGACTTCGGTTTCGCTGGCGATCCACGTCTACACCGTCGGCTACATGCGCGGCGATCCCGGCTACAACCGCTTCTTCAGCTACATGTCGCTGTTCACGTTCTCGATGCTGATGCTGGTAATGGCGAACAATTTCCTGCAACTGTTCTTCGGTTGGGAGGCGGTCGGTCTGGTTTCCTATCTTCTGATCGGCTTCTGGTACACGCGGCCGACCGCGATCTACGCCAATCTGAAGGCTTTCATCGTCAACCGCGTCGGTGATTTCGGCTTTCTGCTCGGCATCGCGCTGGTGCTGCTGTATTTCGGCAGCCTCGATTACGCGACGGTGTTCGCGCGCGCCGGTACCGTCGCCGCCAATACGATCGAAATCGTCCCCAGCCACGCCTGGGCGCTGATGACGGTGATCTGCGTGCTGCTGTTCACGGGCGCGATGGGGAAATCGGCGCAGTTCCCGCTGCATGTCTGGCTGCCCGACTCGATGGAAGGCCCGACCCCGATCTCGGCGCTGATCCACGCCGCGACGATGGTGACCGCCGGCATCTTCATGGTCGCGCGGATGTCGCCGCTGTTCGAGTTGTCCGATACCGCGCTGTCGGTGGTGCTGGTGATCGGCGCGATCACCGCATTCTTCATGGCGCTGATCGCAATGGTCCAGCATGACATCAAGCGCGTGGTCGCCTATTCGACGCTGTCGCAGCTCGGCTACATGACGATGGCGCTCGGCGCCTCCGCCTATCCGGCCGCGATTTTCCACCTGATGACGCATGCTTTCTTCAAGGCGCTGCTGTTCCTCGGCGCCGGCTCGGTGATCATCGCGATGCACCACGAGCAGGACATGCGCAACATGGGCGGTCTGCGCAAGTACCTGCCGGTCACCTACATCGCAGTGCTGATCGGCGCCTGCGCCAACGCCGGGCTGCCGCCGTTTTCCGGCTTTTTCTCCAAGGACACGATCATCGAGGCGGTCCATCTGTCGCAGGTGCCGGGTGCGGTGTTCGCCTACCTGGCGGCGCTGGGCGGGGCGCTGGTCGGCGGTTTTTATTCGTTCCGGCTGGTGTTTCTGACCTTTCACGGCCGCGAGCGGTTCGCGCGCGACCACGGTGATCCTCACGAATCGCCGTGGGTGATGACGCTGCCGCTGGTGCTGCTGGCGCTGCCGTCGCTCGGCGCCGGCTGGATGATCGGCGGCATCGTGTTCGGCGATTATTTCGGCGATTCGATAGTGATCGGCGCGGCGCACCGCGGGCTCGCCACGCTGAGGGAGGAATTCGGGGGCGTGCTGACGATGATCGGACGCGGCTTCGCCGAGCTGCCGCTATGGCTGGCGCTGGCGGGCGCCGCCGGCGCATGGTTCCTTTATATCGTGCGTCCCGATCTGCCGGCGGTATTACGCGAGAAGCTGCGGCTGCCGGTGTGGATACTGGAGGAAAAATACGGCCTCGACCGCTTCAACGACTGGTTTTTTGCCGGCGGCGCGCGCTGGATCGGCGGCGGGCTGTGGAAGGGCGGCGACGTTACGATCATCGACGGGGTGCTGGTCAACGGTTCGGCCAGGACCGTCGGCTGGGCCGCGCTGGTGATCCGCCATCTCCAGTCCGGCTATATCTATCACTACGCATTCGCGATGATCAGCGGCGCGCTGCTGCTGCTGACTTTGCTGTTGCTGCCATGACGGCTGCGGCGGGACGGCGTGAATAAAAAATGAGCATCAGCTATCCGATTCTGAGTTTCGTGATCTGGGTGCCGATCATCGCCGGCCTCGTCGTGCTGGCGGTCGGCGACCGGCGGCCGGCAGCCGCGCGCAACATCGCGCTGCTGGGCGCGGTCGCCGGATTGCTGGTCGCGCTGCCGCTGTGGACGCATTTCGACCGCGATGCGGGCGGCTTTCAGTTCATCGAAAACGCGCCATGGATCGACAGCTTCAACGCCAACTACCATCTCGGCATCGACGGCATTTCGCTGCTGCTGATCCTTCTCAACTGCGTGATCACCGTGCTGGTGGTGGTTGCCGGCTGGGGTGTCCGCGAGCGCATCGCCCAGTACCTGGCGTCGTTTCTGATTCTGGGCGGGCTGATGAACGGCGTGTTCTGCGCGCTCGATGCGCTGCTGTTCTATGTGTTCTTCGAGGCGACGCTGATACCGATGTACATCATCATTGGCGTCTGGGGCGGTCCCAACCGCATCTACGCCGCAGTCAAGTTTTTCCTCTACACGCTGCTCGGTTCGCTGCTGTTTCTGGTGGCCCTGATCTATCTGTTCAACGTCGCCGACGGCAGTTTTTCGCTGCTCGATTTCTACGGCCTGCAGTTGCCGCTCGGCGCGCAGATCCTGATTTTCGTGGCGTTCTTCGCCGCGTTCGCAGTCAAGGTGCCGATGTGGCCGGTCCACACATGGCTGCCGGACGCGCACGTCGAAGCTCCGACCGGTGGTTCGGTGGTGCTGGCGGCGGTGATGCTGAAGCTCGGCGGTTACGGTTTCCTGCGGCTGTCGCTGCCGATCGTGCCGGACGCGAGTCAGCAGCTGGCCGGTTTCGTGATCGCGCTGTCGCTGGTCGCGGTCGTCTACATCGGGCTGGTCGCATTGGTGCAGACCGACCTGAAAAAGCTGATCGCCTACTCGTCGATTTCGCACATGGGATTCGTCACGCTCGGGACTTTTCTGTTCAGCGCGCAGGGCGTCGAGGGCGCGGTGCTGCAGATGGTGTCGCACGGTTTCGTTTCGGGAGCGCTGTTCCTGTGCGTCGGCGTACTCTACGACCGCCTGCACTCGCGGCGGATCGCCGATTATGGCGGCGTCGTCAACCGGATGCCGGTGTTCGCCGCGCTGTTCATGCTGTTTGCGATGGCGAACGCCGGACTGCCCGGCACCAGCGGGTTCGTCGGCGAATGGCTGGTGATCCTGGCCACGGTGAAAACCAGTTTCTGGTACACGGCGCTGGCGGCCACGACGCTGATCTTCGGCGCTTCCTACACGCTGTGGATGTACAAGCGCGTCGTATTCGGCGCCCCTGCCAGCCCGCAGATTGCGGCGCTCAACGACATCGGCGGCCGTGAAACGCTGGTGCTGGGCGTGACCGCCGCACTGGTGCTGGCGATCGGCATTTACCCGGCGCCGCTCGGCGCGGTGCTGCATGTCTCGGTCAGCGACCTGCTGGCGCACGTGCACAGCAAATTACCGATGCAATAGGCGGAGAACGCATGTCATTCCTTACCTTCATCGCTCCCGCCTGCGCCGAGGTGTTTCTGCTGTGCGCGGCGTGCGCGATTCTGGTGATCGACCTGTTCGTCGACGACGCGCAACGCGGCATCAGTTATACGTTGACGCTGCTGGCGCTTGCCGGCTGCTTCGTGTTGACATGGCTCGGGCTGTCCGAGGAGCAGTACGCGTTCAACGACATGTTTGTCGCCGATCCGATGGCGGCGCTGATCAAGCTCAGTATCTACCTCGCGGTCGCGGTCACGCTGGTCTATGCGCGGCCCTATGTGCAGGCGCGCGGCATGTTCCGCGGCGAATTCTTCGTGCTGATACTGTTCGCGACGCTCGGCATGATGGTGATGGTCTCGGCGAACCACCTGTTGACCCTCTATCTGGGGCTCGAACTGCTGGCGCTCGCGCTGTACGGACTGGTCGCGCTGCAGCGCGATTCAACGGCGGCGACCGAGGCGGCGATGAAATACTTCGTACTCGGCGCGCTCGCTTCCGGCATGCTGCTCTACGGCATGTCGATGCTGTACGGCGCGACCGGCAGCCTGGGGCTGACCGACATGGCCGACGCGATTGCCAACGATTCCGCCGACAAGGTGGTGCTGGCGTTCGCGCTGGTATTCATCATTTCCGGCATCGGCTTCAAGCTCGGCGCGGTGCCGTTCCACATGTGGGTGCCGGACGTCTATCAGGGGGCGCCGACCGCGGTTGCGCTGTTCATCAGTTCGGTGCCCAAACTTGCGGCGTTCGCGTTCATCATGCGCATCCTGGTCACCGGACTGGGCGCCGACTGGCTGGTCGCGCAGTGGCAGTGGATGCTGATCGTGATGGCGGTGCTGTCGCTCGCGATCGGCAGCATCACCGCGATCGCGCAGACCAATCTCAAGCGCATGCTTGCCTATTCGACGATATCCCACATGGGTTTCCTGCTGCTCGGAATACTGAGCGGCAGCGACGAGGGGTTCGCCTCCGCGATGTTCTATGTCATGGTCTACGCGCTGATGAATCTCGGCGCGTTCGGCATGATCCTGCTGCTGGCGCGTCCCGGTTTCGAGGCCGATACGCTCGATGACTTCAGGGGGCTCAACCAGCGCAGCCCGTGGTACGCCGGCATGATGCTCCTGATAATGTTCTCGATGGCCGGAATTCCGCCGCTGGTCGGTTTTTACGCCAAGCTGTCCGTGCTGTGGGCGGTGGTGGACGCGGGTTACCTGTGGCTGGCGGTGGTGGCGGTGCTGTTTTCCCTGGTCAGCGCTTTCTATTATCTGCGCGTCGTCAGGCTGATGTATTTCGAACCGCCGCTTGACCCGAGTCCGATCACGGCGCCTGCCGCCACGCGCTGGGTGCTGAGTCTCAACGGCTTGCTGATGCTGGTGTTCGGCGTATTGCCGGGGCCGTTGATGACGCTGTGCGATTATTCGATCGAGCTATCGCTGCAATAAATGCCGGACGACCGGGACTTTACCGAGCGGCAACTGACGACGCGGCTGGTCTATGACGGCCGGCTGCTCAAGGTGCGCGAAGACACCGTGCGGCTGCCCGACGGCAAAACCGCCCGCCGCGAATATGTCGAACACCCCGGCGCGGTGATGATCGTGCCCCTGCTCGACGAAAAGACATTGTTGATGGAGCGGCAGTTCCGCTACGCGCCGCAGCGGCATTTTTTCGAACTGCCGGCGGGCAAGATCGACGCCGGCGAGACTCCGCTGCAGACCGCACAGCGCGAGCTGGTCGAAGAATGCGGCTATCGGGCGACGGAATGGCACCGCCTGACGGCGCTGTATTCGTGCATCGGCTATTCGAACGAACTTATCGAGCTTTACGCTGCGCGCGGGCTGACCCATGTCGGCTCCGCGCTCGATGACGGGGAGTTCCTTGAGGTCATCGCAGTCGGCGTGGACGAAGCGCTGGAGTGGGTGCGGGCCGGGCGCATCACCGACATCAAGACGGTGGTGGGCCTTGCCTGGATCAGAATGTTCGGCTGTAGATGAAGCGGGGACGGTTCAGGCGACGTTGAATCTGGTGCGGGAGGTGCTGTCGACCTCCTTCAACAGCGGTTCGGGCTGCCGGAACAGATAGCCCTGTCCGTACTGGATGCCCATCGCGCTCAGCAGCTGGAGTGCCTCGGGCGTTTCCACCCATTCGGCGATCACCTGTTTGTTCATTCCCTTGGCGACATCGTTCAGCGCTTTTACGAATACCTGGTTGCTTTCATCGGTGGGTAGATCCCGGATGAAGCTGCCGTCGATTTTCAGATAGTCGATCTCGAAGCGCTTCAGGTAATAGAACGAGCTGAAGCCGGCGCCGAAATCGTCGAGCGCGAAGCGGCATCCCATTTCCTTCAGCATGCGTATGAAGTTCAGCGTGACGTCGATTTCCGACATCGCGGCGGTTTCGGTGATCTCGAACACCAGCTGACTGGGGGTGGCCTTGCTCTCTTCCAGCATCGATATGAAATCCTTGACCCACTGCTGATCGGAGATGCTGACGCGGGACAGGTTGACGAAATACCGCACTTTCTGGTCAAGGCGGTTGTTGGCGAGCAGATGTCCGATCAATTTACGCACTACCAGCATGTCGATTTCACGGATGATCCCCAGTGATTCCGCCAGTTCCACGAAATTTCCGGGCAGAATGATTTTTCCGTCATCATCGCGCATCCGCACCAGCACTTCGTGGTGCACGGTCTCATGGTCGGCGAAGCGCACGACCGGCTGGGTGAACAGCACCAGGCGATCATCGTCGATGGCGTCACGCAGTTTTTTCGCCCAGTGCATGCGCCGGTGGGTGCTGCGCACACCCCCCTCGACCTGGTCGAACAGTACGTAGCGGTTGCGGCCCAGTTCCTTGGCCTGATACATCGCGATGTCGACGTTCGACAGCAGCACCGCGATGTTTGCGCCGTGGAAGGGGTAGAGCGCGATGCCGACGGAAGCCGAAAGATTCGAGATGCGTCTTCCGCTGCCGGGCTGGAAGTGGTAGCGTCGGATGGCCTCCAGCGCACATTCCGCAGCGCGGGATGCTTCCTGGCGCAGCGCGGCCGGCAGGTGGATTGCAAATTCGTCGCCGCCGATGCGATAAAGAGTGCCGGAGAAATCGCGCACCGCTCCGCGTAGCGCGCTGCCGATGCCGATGATCAGCTGATCTCCGGCGCGGTGTCCGAAATTGTCGTTCACGTATTTGAAGTGGTCGACGTCGAGGAACAGGACGGCTCCGAATTCACCGTTTTTGATCGCGGATTCGATGTCGTGCTGCAGGCTCGCCCGGTTCGGCAGGTCGGTCAGTGGATCGTGGCGCGCCAGGCGCTCGATTTCGAGCATCGCCAGATGCTGTTCGGTGATGTCGCGCGCAGTGCCGCGAATGCCGACCAGTTTTCCCCGGTCGTCGCGGGCCAGGCGCGCGTTGATTCCGACCCACCGGTCGCGACCGTCTATCGCCACCAGGTGCGATACGTAATTGCGCACTTCGCCATTGCGCTTGAGCAGCGCCAGAAAGCGCCGGTTCGATACGTGCGAGGGCTGTGCTTCAAAATCGAAGAAACAGCGTCCGAGCAGATCGTTGGGGTCGAGGCCGAGGATCTCGACCGCGGCGTTGTTGAGGTAGGTGAAGCGGCCCTCTGCGTCGGTCGCCCAGATCAGGTCGTGCGACGTCTCGACCAGGTCGCGGTAGCGACGCTCGCTTTGCAGCAACAACTGGATGATGCGCCGCTTGCCCTCGAGAGTCTGCTTGACGCTTTCGAGTTCGTCAGGGCGCGCGCTGTCCGCTTCGCGCCCTGCGATGCTGTCGATCAGGTCGCGCGGGTAGCGCCGATGTCCGCCCTCGGTGCGCCGGCCGACCAACGCGCCCTTGTCATCCCACCGCCGCAGTTTCTGGATGCTGACGCCGAGCCGGTGCGCGGCTTCCTGGATGCTGTATTCGAAGTCCTCTTTGGACATCAAATTCCTTCCTAGTGCAGGGACACTCCCTCACCAGCGCTGACTGTGTTCTGGCGGTGGACCAGTCGTTGCATCAATTTGACATCGCGCGCGCTGAGCCGGAATGCGGCGGCGACCCAGATATCGACGATATCGGCGAGTTCCTTGTACTCCAGCGGTTGCGCGCGCCGCCTTGTTTCCGCAATGGCACTGAGCGCATTCCGGCTGCGGCCGCGGCGTTTGATCAGCGCTGCGACTTCCGCCTCCCCTTGATCGTCGTCAACCACGATATCGATGACACCGAGCGCCAGCATATCATGCGCGCTGTAGATTTTGCCACTGGTGATCAAATCCTCGGTCGTTTTTTGACCGACGCGGCGCTGCAGGAAAGAGTAGGCGCCCATTCCCGGGAACAGGTTGAACAGGATCTCGGGGAACCCGAAACGCGCGCTTTTTTCGGCGATCAGCACATCGCTCGACAGCGCGCATTCGAAGCCGCCGCCCATGCAGTCGCCCTGGACCAGTGAGATGGTGGTCAATTGCGGCACGCCGTGCCCGATATAGTTCCGGTACAGCACGTCGACGCATGACAGGCCGTAGCGCAGCAATTCCTGATGGTCCCTGGTTTCGATCAGGCGAGTAAACAGATCGAGGTCGCCGCCCAGGTTGAAAATGCCCGGCACCCGTGAGGAGAGCACCGCGTATTCGATTCCGGAGGTCTCCTCGCCGTCACGGATGCAGCCGCCGCTCGCGGACAGGAAATCGCAATACTCGCGCAGACTTGCCAGCAACGCCGGGTTGAAGCAGGGACGAGGCGCCGGGTTCCAGCGCAGCCACATGCATGCCGATGCGGTGTCGAGCTGGGCCATCAGTTGCGGCGAAAAATGGAACGCGAACCTGTCGGAATCCCGAAACCTAGGCAGCGGTTCCTGAACCTGTAGAATTTCCTGGGGAACGGTCATGTCCATGATCATCTCCTTGAAAGTGAGCGGCGGTTAGGTGAAAGTTGGGTCAGTTGTAAATCTACGCAGAGATTTATCAGGAAGCAAATCTAACAAACTGATAGATTTTGCATTTTTTGGCGTGCCTGCTGAATCCGCGGGCGGTTTTGTCATTTATATTTCACTACAAGAAGTACGGATGGCTCACGAAAAAGCGGGTGATCCCCGCCGCCGGACTGCTTTCCGTCAGGGCGCCGGAAAGCGAAGCTCATGAACGGCGGATTTGCCGACCGCACGCTGTTCGGCGCCGTGGTCGATGCGGCCGAGTGTCATGGACGCCGTATCCGCATCATCGAAGACGCGCAAGGCAATTGCGACACCTACCGCCGGCTGATCAGGAACAGTCTGGTGCTCGGCCGGTTGCTGTCCCGGCATACTGTCGAGCTCGAGCACACCGGCGTGTTGCTGCCTAACCTGAACGTCACCGTCAGCCTGCTGCTTGCCCTTACCGCATGGCGCCGCGTGCCCGCGCTGCTCAATTATTCGGCCGACGCCGAAGCCATGCGCGATGCCTGTACTGCCGCCGCGGTGCGCACCATCGTCACCTCCCGCAGGTTCGTCGCCATGGCCGGTCTCGAGCGCTGTCTGCCTGCCCTTGCTGATATGCGCATCGTTTATCTCGAGGATCTGCGCCGCGAACTCACCTGGCGCGATCGCCTCGAAGCCGTACGGACGATGTTTTCAGTGTGGCGGAGCCCGGTTCCCGGCGCGGTTGCCGACGACCCGGCGGTGATACTGTTTACCTCCGGTTCGGAAGGGGCGGCCAAAGGCGTTGCGTTGAGCCACCGCGCCCTGCTTTCCAACATCCGGCAGATGCGCGAGGTGTTCCCGTTCGACCGCGGTGACAAATTTTTCAGTCCGCTTCCGGTTTATCATTCGTACGGACTGACGGCGTGCGTGCTGATGCCGCTGGTGGCCGGCACGCCGCTCCATCTTTATGTCAGCCCGCTGCGCTACCACGAAATTCCGGCGGTGGTGCGTGCACAGCGCTGCCGGGTGATGTTCGGCACCAGCACCTTCCTCGGCCAATATGCGCGCCATGCACAGCCGGCTGATTTCGCATCGGTCAAATACGTGATATCCGGCGGTGAGAAACTCGACGAAAAAGTGGTGGCGATGTGGCAGCAACGCTTCGGGCTGCAAATCTATGATGGTTACGGCTGCACCGAGTGTGCGCCGGTCATTGCGCTCAACACGCCTTCGGCCAGCCGGGCGGGCAGCGTCGGCCGTTTCCTGCCGGACGTCGAACACCGGCTGGTCCCGGTCGACGGGCTGCAGCGCGGCGGCCGGCTGCTGGTGCGCGGTCCGAACCTGATGCTTGGCTATTATCTGCTGGAACAACCCGGCAGACTGCAGCCGCCACGATCGGGACACGGCGACGGCTGGCACGATACCGGCGACATCGTCGAGGTGGCCACGGACGGCTTTGTGAACATCCTGGGACGCGCCCGGCGTTTTGCCAAGATCGCCGGAGAAATGATCGCGCTCGACATGGTCGAGCAGATCGCCGCACGGGCCTCGCCGCAACACGAACACGCGGCCGTCGTGGAGGTGGTGCCCGGCAGCGGCGAAAGCACGGTGTTGTTCACGACCGACCCCGCCCTGTCGCGCGGACTGCTGCTGCAGACGGCGCGGCGGCTCGGCAGCCATCACCTCGCGGTGGCGCGCCGCATCGCACACGTCGCCGAACTGCCGCGTTCCGGCAGCGGCAAGACCGATTACATGAAGCTCAGCTCGCTGGCCCTTTCGCTATGAGAAGACGTTTTGCGATGATCAGCTGGAACATCCAGTGGGGGCGCGGCTGCGACGGCGTGGTCGATCTGCGGCGTATCGTCAGACATGCGCGCGCGCTTGCCGATTTCGACGTGCTGTGCCTGCAGGAAGTCGCCAGCAACTATCCGGGTCTGCCGGGCATTAGAAGGGGAAATGAGGGTGAAGATCAACCGGCGCTGCTCGCGAAATTGCTGCCGGCATACACGCCGGTGTTTTGCGCGGCAACCGACGTGCGGGCCGGCGACGGTTCGCGCCGCCTGTTCGGCAACATGATCCTGTCGCGACTACCGGTGACGCAGGCATTCCGGCATCTGCTGCCATGGCCGGCCGAAGCGCGGCGCACGAGCATGCAGCGCGCGTTGGTGGAAGCCATCGTCATGGCGCCGTTCGGCGCGCTGCGCGTGATGACCACGCATCTCGAGTATTACTCGCCGGCGCAAAGGCGGGCGCAGGTCGAGCGCATCCGCGAACTGCACGCCGCGGCGGCGTTGCGGGCGCGGGTACCGACGCGCGACGCTTCGCGCGGGCCGTTCCGCACGTTCAGGGGGACGGCTTCCGCGGTTCTGGCCGGCGACTTCAATTTCCGTCCAAGCGATCCGCTGCACGCGCGTCTGGCGGCGCCGTTTTCGCGGCCGGTGCCGGCGTTTCGCGACGCATGGGAGATTGTTTATCCCGGCGCGCCGCATCCGCCTTCGATCGGCGTGTTCGACCGCAGACAATGGCCGCGGCCGTACTGCTGCGACTTCGTGTACGTGACGGAGGATTTGCGGGATCGCGTACTGGAAACGCGGATTGACCAGCAAAGCGACGCGTCCGATCACCAGCCGGTGCTGCTTGTGCTATATTAGATGCCGGTCTTAACGAAAACCGGTGATGGGTACAGCCGGCGCCGGATTTAGGTGGCCGCACTCGCCATCGATGTTGTTTGACAAGGCATTAGATGGTCTTTTGAGGAGGGGAACATTATGGACGGCCTCGAAAAAAGTTTTGCCTCAATTCTTTCACGCGGTTGGTGGCTGCTGCTTCTACGTGGTATCGCGGCCATTGTCTTTGGCGTGTTGACGTGGTTCCTGCCGGGGATTTCACTTGTGGCGTTGGTGTTGTTGTTCGGTGCTTACTCAATGGTAGACGGCATTTTCGGCGTCTGGACCGCCATCATCGGACGCAAAGATCATGAAGACTGGTGGGTGATGCTTCTCCAAGGGCTGCTTGGAGTCGGCGTCGGGATCCTGACTTTCCTAGTTCCCGGCATTACCGTGTTCGCCCTCGTCTTCTATATCGCAATCTGGGCGATTGCCGCCGGCCTTCTTGAGATCATGATGGCAATGCGCCTGCAAAAAGAGATCAAGGGTGAATGGGCGCTGGTTCTCGCGGGCTTGGCCTCGGTGGTGTTTGGCATTCTGCTCATGGTGCAGCCGGCTGCAGGTGCGCTCACCTTACTGTGGCTGATAGCCTCCTATGCCATCGTATTTGGCGTGTTGCTCCTGTTCCTGGCGGTTAAAGCGCGTCGTTTCGTTCAACTCCTCGCTCGATCATAAGTACGCGCGCCGCCGGTAGCCAGGGGTGGGCGCCATTGCAGAATAATTTGGCGCTAATGGTTTTCTCCAATAATCCCGAGTATGACTGCGCCGCGTAGGCCGCGCGTGGGACTCGCACTGGGCAGTGGTTCCGCCCGCGGGTGGGCTCATATAGGCGTCATCCGCGCGCTGGAAAAGGCGGGTGTTCGACCGGATATCGTGTGCGGGACGTCGATCGGTGCATTGGTCGGCGCTGCCTATGCGGCGGGTGAACTGGATCACCTTGAGAAATGGGTACTCCGTTTGGGAATCAAGGACGTGATGGGTTTCTTCGATATAAGCCTGAGCGGTGGGGTACTTAAAGGCGATCGTCTGGTGGAATTTTTCCGTCGTAATTTCGAAGACCGTTCGATTGACCACCTAGGATTGCCGTTTGCCGCGGTCGCAACTTCGCTGAACACGGGCGCGGAAGTCTGGCTGCGCAGCGGTTCAACGCTCGATGCCGTCCGCGCTTCGATCGCCCTGCCAGGGCTATTTGTCCCGGTACGATGGGAAGGATCGTTGCTGGTCGATGGTGGCCTAGCCAATCCCGTCCCGGTTTCTTTGGCGCGCGCAATGGGCGCGGATATCGTGATTGCGATCGACCTCGGTTCCGACATCCTAGGCCGCCGCTTTCGCGCCACTGTTCCGACGCTGGAAGCGCCACCATCCGGCCCTGTTCAGAGTTGGATGCGCAAGCTGCAGGAAAATCTCAGTGCGCTTGCGCCGGGACAATCGCCTGACGAGCCCGCAATGCCCCCGATGCTTGACGTCCTGACCAGTTGTGTGGACATCGCGCTGGTAAGGATTGCGCGCAATCGCATGGCTGGAGAGCCGCCAGATGTAGTCGTCGCTCCCCGGCTGGCGAACCTTCGTCTGCTCGATTTTCATCGGGCGCAGGAGGCGATTGAGGAGGGATATCGTGCGGTGGAGCGGGCTGCCCAGAGCCTCGCTGTTCTCAACGAACATGCGCCCTGAACACGACAACGCTGAACTGTTGCGTGCGGCGGGCGCGCAGCCATGCAAGGGTTAAGTATGCGTCGCACCAGTTTGTCGCTAAGGCAGATCGACATTCAGCGCACAGCATTCGGGCAATCGCTAAATCACGGATAGTGCGCTAGCATGTGCAAGTGGCGTCCTGTTGTTGTGCCCATCCAAGCAATTTGCGGGGGTGGAGGATAGGGGGAATTGCTATGCCCACGAATATCACGGTAATCAGCACCAAGGATTTCATTCGAGCTAATCCTCGGGGGTCAATCGACCTCGCAGCAAGCCGCGCTATTCTGACAAAACTCATCTCCATGATCAACGCGAATGGAGAGGATTGTGTCCTCGTCGATACCCGGGAAGCCGAGGTTTGCCTCTCAATACCCGACCGCTATGAACTTGGCGTCTCAGTTGCAACGCAACCCACCATTGCATTCGGCAAAGTTGCCCTTCTGGTACCTTCCAATGAAGCCACCGAGGCTGAGTTCTTCGAAACCGTTGTTCGTAATAGAGGGGCGAGCCTCATGGTTTTTACCGATTTTGAAACCGCCATCAAGTGGCTCATCATGAAAGTACAGGCCTAAGCACCCCCTGTATGAGAGCTGCATTGGGATGACTAGAGGAATTAGAAAGTGCCGCGGTCCATAGTTCGAGTTGTTCTGATTTATTGCCGGTCGCTTAATAGTTCGCCGACCAACGTTGGGTCGGATTTTGAATCCGGCGACATCGTGGCTGCCGAGTGTCTCCCGCTGCGGCATCCTGCCTGTCAGTCCATATCTACGCGCGTACCCCGCGCGCGCTTGAGTTCCGAGCGGTGTTGTTTTTCCAGACGGCGGCGTTGCTTTGCCGCAATGCCGGGGGCTGTCTGCCTGCGCGGTTTCGGCGCAGACAGCGCCGCGCGGATCAGCGCCGCCAGACGGGCGCGGGCGTCGGCGCGGTTGCGCGCCTGGGTTCGAAATCGCCGCGCGATGATTACGATTTCTCCCGCCTGATTGAGACGACCGGCGGCCAATGCCAGCAAGCGGTCGCGCACCTCCTGTGAGAGGGACGTGGAGGCACGCACGTTGAAACGCAGCCGCACCGCGGTCGCGACTTTGTTGACGTTCTGGCCGCCGGGCCCGGGCGCGCGTATGAATTGCTCCTCGATCTCATCCGGGCCGAGCGTGATGCCGCGCGTGATCTTAAGCATGGGGCGGGGAACCGGCGCGTGTTAGAATCGCCGACCTCAATGCCGATGCAAAATTTATTGAAAACAGTCGTCTGTTCACGGCGCGCGGCCTACGGGCTCGGCGCATTGATTTGTGCCGGACTGCTCGGATTCGCGCTTTATCTGCAGTATTACGAATTCCAGGATCCGTGTCCGCTGTGCATTCTGCAGAGAACCGCATTCATCGCCCTGTTGATAGTGTTTGTGGCCGCGGCATTGCATGGGCCGGGGCGGACCGCAACCTACGTTTACTGTTCGTTGCTGGTGTTGATAGCATTGACCGGCGGCAGTGTCGCGGTGCGCCAGGTATGGCTTCAGCATCTTCCTGCGGACCGTATTCCGGCATGCGGTCCGGGGATCGAGTACATGCTGGACAGATTTCCCCTGACGCTGGTACTGCAAAAAATCCTCAGGGGATCCGGCGAGTGTGCGGATGTCAGCTGGCGTTTTCTCGGGCTGTCGATAGCGGAATGGTCGCTGATCTGGTTTGTCATGCTCGCTGCGCTGGCGCTGTCGACCGCGTTCTGCGTAGCCTGGGAAGTCCGCTCCGATCAGGCCCGGATATCGGGCGTCAATTGACGCTCCAGCGCCATGATCTGGTCTTTGAGGACCAGTTTTCTTTTTTTCAGCCGCTGTAATTGCAGTTGATCCTGAGCCGGACGCTCGCAGAGTTTGGCAATGGCGTTATCGAGATCCCGATGTTGCTGTTGCAGATCGAGTATCCGTTTTTTCAGTGTTTCGGCCTCGTCCATGCGACTGTTTTCCCACTATCACTTTATTTAAAAGTATAGACCCAAATTTCGGTGAATACGAGCGACCGGGGAAGAGTCGCAATGGGTGACACAGTCCGGGATGCGTCAGGATCGGCGACGCGTGGCGGCAATGCCGCGCCGTACGGCGGGGGTTCAGACCAGAGTTGCCAGCGCGTAAATGGCGGCGAGCATGGCGTCGGCATCACCCGCTGTCAGACTTTCGAGCCATGCCCCCGATGTTTTCGCCGCCGACGGGGACGGTGATGCGGGCGCTGGATTCCAGTCGGCACTTGATATTTCGGCGCCATAAGCGCCGTTTTCCGAAACGCTGGCCGGCGCTGTGCTGGTTGCCCGATAGCGGTCAAGATAAATTACCATGGATGCGCTCCTGTCCTCTTTACAGCAAATTACGGGCCAGTCAGGAAGCGTCGGTTACCGGCGAACGGGCTGCCGATAACCCGTTGTTTTAATAATTCTTGTGATTTCGATGAAACCTGAATCTGCAAAAAATCACGCTGGCATAGTGACGCCGCGCGACGTTATGCCGACAGTTGCGACGATATTTCCGGGCCGTGACGGATGGGAAAGCGGCGCGGCGCACCGGCACGCTTGCTAAGATAACGGTTTTCCGGGCTGACCTCCGTGAAGGTGAAGAAATCGCGGCGGAACAATAGGCAACGCGCCGTCGTGCTGCTGGTCGACGCCGAAACCGGCCGTCGCAACGGATCGGGCGGGTTCGTGCCTGATCGCGGCAGTGTGGAGGCGCATGTGCTCAAGGCATTGCGCAGCCGCTACCGCGACACCGAGGCCGTGCCGTTCGGGCCCGACATATGCGATACGCTTGCAGAGCTGCGCCGGCTGTCGCCGGAACTGATATTCAACCTGACTGAGTGGTTCGATGGCGATCGCCAGCTCGATGCGGGTATTGCCGCAATGCTTGAGGTCATGCAATTGCGCTACACCGGCAGCGGTCCGCTCAGTCTGCATTTGTGCCGCGACAAGGCTTTGTCCAAGCAGATTGTCGGCCAACTGGGAATAGCAGTACCGCGCTACTTCACCTCCACCGGCCGGCTGCCGGCTCGCCTTCATGGGCAGCCGTTTCCGCTGTTGGTCAAGCCGCAATTCGGCGATGGCTCGGATGCGATCGGCAAGATTTCTCTGGTCGCGACCGAAGATGAGCTGCGTCGCCGCGTGCGCGCGCTGTGCCGGCGCGGCAGCAGCCCGGTGATCTGCGAAGAATTCATTGCGGGCCGCGATATCTATGTCCCCATGCTTGGCAATCCGGCGCGGGTGTTGCCGCCGGTCGAGATGGTGATCGGCAAGGTGCACCCGGCAGCGCCGCGTTTCGCGACTTATCGGGTCAAGAACGATGACCGCTACGCCGACAGGTGGGGCATTTTTTACCGGCGCGCCAAACTCAGCCGGTCGCTGTTGTCGGCCATCGCCGCGGCCAGCCGCCGGATTTTTCTCGCGCTTGAACTGCGGGATTATGCCAGGCTTGATTTTCGGCTGGCGCCGGACGACCGGCTGGTTTTCATCGAGGCCAATCCCAATCCCGATTTGTCGCCGGATACGTTCGGCAGCAACATATGTCTGGCCGGCACCGATTATCAGGGATTGATATTGTCCATTGTCACAGCCGCGCGCCGGCGTTACCGTGGCGTTCCAGCCTAGTGGCGCGCTGGAGGAGGCGCACATGTCGTTACGGCCGGTCGAAAACATACCGCGCTTTTTCCGCCTGTTATGTTGCGTATTGGCCGTTACGTCGCCGCTGATGTGCGCGGCCGACGACACCGCTGCATTGTCGGACCTTGCCAGATCCAGCTTCGTGCATTGCGCATTTTACCGGCATTACGACACCGATCCGGCGACCGGCGAGCCCCTGCTGGTTGAAGGCGAGGGCGATGCGCTGATGTTTTTCGAGGGGATCGATATCGGGCACGCCCGCGCCAGGGCGATTTACACCCGCATCGCCGGCCAGCGCAGCGTCGTCATGATACGAACCGGCAAGGCGCTGCATTTCATAGACAACGTTGCCGGCATGTATATCATGACCACGATATATTCCTGTCTTGAATATGGTGCGAACGGCAGGTGCGTCACATACGGCGCCGTCAAATCCATGTCTTTCGATTCCAGCGTCCTTACCGAGCCGGATCGCGTCTATGAAGCGACGCGGGCCGACGCCGACCTCGGTTTTTGCGACCACAGTTTTATCGGCGCGCAACCGGCTGCGCATGATTTGCGCTGACCTGTGGTGTGGACGGGGCGACAAACGGTTGACGGAGACTGGGGATGTTTGATTAAAATGCGCGCCATCATGATCTTGCGATGCGTGAACCCGGGAAAATTCCTGCTGCTGGCACTGGCATTTGCGTGCGGCGTCGCCTGTGCCGACGAAGCGGGTGTCCGCAAGCTCGTCGCAAGCAAATTTCCGGGCGCCAGGATCGAAAGCGTCGTCAGGACGCCGTACGGTGGACTGTACGAGGTCTATATGGACGGCAATATCTTTTATACCGACGGAAAAATGAGCTATATCATCGTCGGCAACCTGACCGATACCAGGACCGGCAAAAACATCACGCTGCAAAGACTGCGCAAGCTGACCGCGGTGGATGCCGGGCAGATCCCCCTCGAGCTTGGCATCAAAAGGGTGCAGGGCAACGGCCGCCGCAAGCTGATCGTGTTCAGCGATCCGCTATGCCCGTTTTGCCAGCAGCTCGATCAGCAATTGCTCAAGGTCAATGATGTCACGATTTACGTGATGCTTTACCCGATCGAGCATCTGCATCCGGGCGCGACCGAATTGTCGCACCAGATCTGGTGTTCACCGGACCGCGCCCGGGCATGGGACGACTGGATGCAGGGGCGCAAGAGGCCGGCCGCGGCAGCGGCGGCCTGCATCGGCGATCCGATCGTCCGCATCGATGGTGTCGGGGACAAGCTCGGCATCAATACCGCGCCGACCCTGGTTTTTGCCGACGGCGGCGTGATCGCCGGCGTAGTCGATGCCACGCAGATCGAAAAATACCTCGCCGATACGCCCCCGTCGAACTAGCCGCTGCTGCCCGCGTCCATTGGCGGCTGCATATCCGGTCGCATAGAATATGCGATTTTTGAAAGCGGAAATCACCATGCCCCAGGACTCAAAACGCCCGCAGCGCCCGAAAAAAACGCGCAAACTTCCCGGCAAACGGCGCATTGTCGTGCGCAATTCCGGCATCCATGGCAAGGGAGTGTTCGCGATCGCGCGCATATCCAAGGGGACGCGCGTCATCGAATACAAGGGCCGGCGGATGAGCGGAGAAGCCGCCGACCGCAAGTACGGCAACGACGAAGGACCGCACACGTTCCTGTTCCTGCTTGACGATGGCACCGTGATCGATGCCAATCGCGAGGGGAATTCGGCGCGCTGGATCAATCACAGCTGCGATCCGAATTGCGAGCCGGAAGAAGAGAACGGGCGCATGTTCATCGACGCCCGGCGCGACATCAGGCCCGGTGAGGAGCTGACCTACGATTACCAGCTCTTTGTCGAAGAGCGCTATACCCCGGCGCTGAAGCGTCTTTACGCCTGTTCCTGCGGCAGCAGGAAATGCCGCGGCAATTTCCTCGCTGAAAAGGATTGAGGCGGCGGCAAGTCAGCCGCTGTTGCGCAGCCCGGAAGCGATGCCGTTGATGGTGAGCTTGATTCCCGTCTGCAGGCGCTCGTTGTGGTCGCCACCGCGGAAACGTTTGAGCAGCGTGACCTGAAGATGGTTGAGGGGGTCGATGTAAGGCCGGCGGTTGCGGAAGCTGCGTGCCAGCGTCGGGTTTCCCTGCAGAAATTCGTGCTGGCCGGTAATCGCGAACAGGTTTTTTACGGTCAGGTGCCATTCGGCCTTGATCTGTTCGAATACGGACTCGCGCAGACCGGCGTCGGTGACCAGTTCGGCGTAGCGTGATCCGATCCCGATGTCGGATTTGGCAAGCACCATGTCCAGATTGCTCAACAGCGCCTGCAGGAAAGGCCAGGTGCGGTACATTTCGCGCAGCTGCGCCAGCGCTGCGTTTCCGCCGCGTTTCAGGTAGCCGTCGACCGCGCTGCCGAAGCCGTACCATCCGGGCAGCATGATGCGCGCCAGCGACCAGCTGAAGACCCAGGGGATCGCGCGCAGATCCTCGATTTTTCCGCTTTGCTTGCGTGCGGCCGGCCGGCTGCCGATCTGCAGGTCAGCGATTTCCGCGATCGGCGTCGCCTCGCGGAAAAAACGCGCGAACCCCGGCGTTTCGTAAACCAGCGTGCGGTAGGCGCGGTAGGCGTCTGCGCTCAATTGATCCATGATCTGATGGTAGGCGGCGGTGCCGGCCAGCGCGCCGTGCAGCAGCGTCGCCTCGAGCGTCGCCGCGACCATGGTTTCAAGATTGTCGCGGCCGATTTCCGGATCGGAATATTTGCTGCCGATGACTTCGCCCTGTTCCGTGATGCGTATCTGCGCGTTTACGCTGCCCGGCGGCTGCGCGATGATGGCCTGATAGCTCGGACCGCCGCCACGACCCACGGTGCCGCCGCGGCCGTGGAACAGGCGCAGCCGCACGCCGTGGCGCTCGAACACCTTGACCAGTTCGACTTCGGCCTTGTAAAGCTCCCAGCTTGCCGTCAGGAAACCGCCATCCTTGTTGCTGTCGGAATAACCGAGCATGATTTCCTGTTCGTCGCCGCGGCTGGCGATCAGCGCGCGATAGACGGGCAGTGTCAGCAGGCGATCCATGACCGCCGCGCAGCCGCGCAAATCGGAAATCGTCTCGAACAGCGGAATGATGTTGACGTCGCTTCGCGGCGTTTTCCCGCCATGCACGAGCCCCGCTTCCTTGAGCAGCAGCGCGACCTCGAGCACGTCGCTCGCGCCGTCGGTCTTGGAGATGATGTAGTTGGGCAGCGCGGCCAGGCCATAGTGGCGGTGGATCGCCGCCGCCGCGTCGAATATCCTCAATTCGCCTTGAGCGGCGTCGCCGTAATCCGTGTCGTGCGCGCGGAGTTGCCGCGCAGACGAAATTTCCTGCGCCAGAAACCGGCACCGCTCCTCTTCGGGCAATGCCGCATAGTCCGGGTGGATTCCCGCGCGCGCGAACAGTTCGGCCAGCAGCATCTCGTGCGCCGAACTGTGCTGTCGCATATCGAGCGGCGCCAGATGGAAACCGAACACCTGCGCTGCGTGACGCAGATGGCTGAGGCGTCCCCCGGCGATGCGGTGGCCGCCGTTTTTCTCCAGGGAATCGATGATGATGTCCAGTTCCGCGATGAACTCCGATGCATCGTGATAAGGGGGCGCAGCGCCCATCGCGCGACGGCCGGGCTCGTGATCGTTGAGCCGGCGCGTGGTGGCGTAAAGGCGTCCGTAGACTCCGTTCAGCGCGAGGCGGTACGGTTCATCGCTGCGATGTTCGGAATGATCGGGCGTCAGTTCCGACAGTCGCCTGAGCGGCTGCGTGATGCCGACGATGCGCGTCGACAGGCTCAGTTCCCGGCTCAGCAAGTGGGTTTCCTCGAGATAGAAATCGAGGGCGGTAATCGATTGCCGGCGCATTGCGTGCCGGGTGATCTCGTCCGTCACGTACGGATTGCCGTCGCGGTCTCCGCCGATCCAGTTGCCGATCCGCACCGCCGGCCGCAGCGTGATGCGTTCCACGCCGGCGTAGGCCGCGATCTGTTCTTCGAGTTCGGCGTGCAGCCGCGGCACCTGCCGCAGGAAGGTGTAGTGGTAGTAGGCGAGCCCGTTTTCGATCTCGTCCTTTACCGCCAGCCGCACCGGGCGCAGGATGCGCGTTTGCCACAGCGTCAGTATCAGCCTCCGCAGCGTTCCCTCGTTCGCCTGCAATTCCTGCGGCGTCAGCGCGATCAGGTCGCGTTCCGCCAGCAGCCGGGCGATCTGGTGATGACATTCGAGAATGCTGGTGCGCTGCACTTCGGTCGGGTGCGCCGTCAGCACCGGCACGATCAGCGCGTGCTCGAAGAAGGTGAGCATGTCGTCCTTGCCGATCCCGGCTTCGCGGCAACGCGCCAGCGCGCGCCGGACGCTGCCTTCGCGCGGCGGCAGGCCGGCGAGCTGGTTGGCGCGGCGGCGCCGGTTGTAATGCAGGTCCTCGGCAATGTTGGAAAGCTGGGAGAAAAAACTGAAGGCGCGCACCACCGTGATGCCCGATTCGGGGTCGAGTCCGTCGAGCAGGATTTCGAGCTCCCGCTTGGCATCCGCGTCCTGGTCGCGCCTGAAACGGATCGCGATCTGGCGCACTTTTTCGACCAGTTCGAATATTTCCCCGCCTTGTTGTTCGCGCAGCGTATCGCCCAGCAGGCGTCCCAGCAGCCGGATGTCTTCGCGCAGGCGCGAGTCGGGATCGGTGGCGACCATCGCGGTCGCCACTGCCGATATCCGTGGTTTTCTTCGTGGCATTCCGTGCATTTCCGGGTGAACTGGCCGAATGTTACCGGCCGGTATGGAAAATTACCATACGACAGCAGCCCGCCGGCGGGACGCGTTCATCACCGCGGACGCCGAACCGGCGTCCGGGGTCTATTTTTCCGCGTCGGGAGCTTCGAGGCACATGAAATAGCGCAGCCGATTGGCGGCGCATTTCAGGTACACCGCATTGCGATGCACGCACCGGGGGCGCGATTTCGCATCAACGCGCGCGCAATTGGCCGCCGTGGGCAACGGGATGTTGGCCGCGTACTGATTGAAGCACCCTTCGAAATCGGAATGCCGGTTTTTGCGGCACTCGAGGATGACTTCGTTGCGGCTCGCGCAGAACGACTGGTCGGCAAACAACATCCGCTGGCAATTGATCGGCTGCGCCGGATCGGGCGCCGGTTTGATGGGGGTTATTTGCTCGATCTGTTCCTCCGGCGTTGCGTCGCGCACGCACTCGCGCAGCGCTTCGCCGGTTTTGCCGGCGCATCCCGGCGGGATCATGCTGTTTTGTGCGACGGCCGGGCTGCCCGACACGCAGCACAGCATTGCGAGACATTCCAGCAGCGCCAATTTTCTCATCGGTGGCCAAGAATCCCTGAATGTCGGGGACCCTAGAACATCGGCTTGTCGGCCGCCTGTTGATAACGCTTTATGCCGCCGAGAATTTCCTGTTTCGCCTGCTCCGGAGGCTGCCAGCCCTCGATCCTGACCCACTTGCCGGGATCGAGATCCTTGTAGTGCTCAAAAAAGTGCATGATCTGTTCGAGCGTCGAGGACGGCAGGTCCTGCGGCGCGTGGACGGTTTTGTAAAGCGCGCATGCCCCATCGACCGGTACGGCGATCAGCTTGACGTCATCGCCACCTTCGTCCTTCATTTTGAGCGCGCCGACCGGCCGGCATTGCACCACCACGCCCGATATCAGCGGGTAAGGCGTGATGACCAGCACGTCGACCGGGTCGCCGTCGCCGCACAGGGTATGGGGGATATAGCCGTAATTGCACGGATAGCGCATCGCGGTCGTCATGAAGCGGTCGACGAACAACGCGCCGGTTTCCTTGTCGACCTCGTACTTGATGGGGTCGGAGTTCATCGGGATTTCGATGATGACGTTGATTTCGTCGGGAAGATCGCGGCCGGGGCCGACGCGGTCAAGATTCATGGAGGGAGGATCGTGGAGTCGGCTGGACAGACCGGTCGGAAGGAGACGACTATCCGGCGATCGAAATGGAGTTGCGGCCGTCTTTCTTGCTGCCGTACAGCGCCTGATCGGCGCGATCCATGACGCTGGACAGTTCCTCGCCGTGCTCGGGGAAAATGGCGATGCCGATACTGACCGTCGTCGTCACCTGTTTGCCGCGCGTTTCGAGCGGTGTCGTTTCGACTGACTTGCGGATCCGCTCGGCGACCTCGAGTGCGCCATCGTTGCTGGTCTGCGGCAGCAGCGCAATGAATTCATCCCCGCCGTAGCGCGCGAACACGTCGGTTTCGCGCAGCGACTGCTGGATGCAGCCGACGGTCATTTTGAGCAGGCGGTTGCCGGACTCGTGGCCGTAGGCGTCGTTGATTTTCTTCAGGTCGTCGGAATCGACCATCAGAATCGCGTAGGTCTGGCCGTAACGCACCGCCTGTTTGTGGCTGCGGTCGGCGATCACCATGAAAGCGCGCATGTTGTAGACACCGGTCAGATCGTCGGTTTCCGATATCAGCTTGATGCGCGACAGCGCGTTGCGGATATCGGCGGAGAGCATGGTCGTGATGTAGGCGACCAGCAGCATCGGCGCCAGTTGTGTCATGAAATCGCCGAGGTGGGTCATCGAGAAAAATTCATCCAGCGACGTGGCGTAGCCGAGAAAGACATAGCAGGCGGCGATCAGCGCGACCTCGAGCAGCGTGATCAGCTTTCCCAGCGCCAGCGCGCTGGTGATGATGGTCAGCATGTAGAGGTTGACCAGCGGACTGTCGAGACGGCCGGTGTGGTAGATCGTCCAGGTGATGAATACGATCATCGCCCAGGTTTCAGTCGCCAGTTTCCAGCGCGATTCAGTGCGGTAGACGTTGAAGTAGCGGAAGCCGGCCACGAAAGCCGAAAACAGCAACAGACCCCAGTAGACCGGCGCGGCGTCCTGCCTGCCGGGCTGCTGCACCACCTGGTAGAGCAGCACCAGAATGACGAGCAGCCATTCGATTTCCGCGATGGTGCGCGAGAAGCCCTTCAGTTCATCGGCTTCCAGCGCCGGCGTCAGGGTCCACTTGGCTATCATGAGGAGAGGGGAATCGGTTATTTATTTATGTTAGGGATGTTTGGAATTTTCCCGACTACTATTGGTAATTCTAGCGCGATTCGGAGCACCCTGGGCGCCGCGGCCCACAGGATTGGAGGGCTTATTGGCCCAGCAGCGGATCCTTGACGCTGCCGCCGACAATGATCGTTCCGTGCGCGACCGGCGCGGCCCCCGTGCCGACCTGGATGCTGAGCCGTCCCGACAATCCGGACGACGGCGAAACATCAACCGCCCCGCTGCCGTTCAGCGGCCCGGAACTGATCCTCAGGTTGCGGTAGGAGAGACGGCCGCCGGCAGCCTGCACTTCCCCCTTCAGTTCGTCGAATTGGGTTCTGCCGCCGCGCAGTCCGCCGCGGACCGGGCTCTGGATCGCGCGCACGATGTCGAGATTGTTGATTGCGCCTTTTTGCAGCGTGAAGGCGGCGTTCACGCGTGGCGCCGCGAACAGGTCGGCGAAGGCGTTGCCCTGGGTCGTGAATTGCGCATCGGTGTCGAGCGCGCCGTTGGCGATGAAATCGCGCGTGAAGATCGGCAACAACTGACCAAGATCAACACCGTGGAGACTGAATCCGCCGTCGGCACTCAGGCCGTTCGCCCATTTGATCGTGACGTTTCCTTTCAGCGTGCCGCCGTAAAACCGGCCGGCGAGGTCGCTGACGACGGCCTGTTGGCGGTCAGCCAGGATGGTACCGTCGAGATCCGTGAACTGAAGCGGCGGGCCGAGCGGCGCGGTCCAGCCCTTGGCGCTGAAAGTGGCGCGCAGGCCGTTTTCTGCCGGCTTCAGTTCGACGTTGAGATCCGCATCGCGCAAGGTTGCGCTTTGCAGCCCATTGTCCTGCGCCAGTTTCAGGGTGGCGTCGAATGTCGGCAGATCGACCTGGGGCAGCGCCAGTTTGACGTTTGCGAGATCGAGCTGTCCGATGTGCAGCCGGGACGCGCCCTGCGGCCGGGACCAGCCGGCGAGCCAGTCGAGCGCACCCTGATCGATGTCGACGCCGGACAGTCTGACTTCCGGGAAATCCTTGCGCTCGTCGAACAGCAGCGACGAGCCGGCCGGCACGACGGCGGAATCGATCTTGATTTCTTCCGCAGGGCCGATCGCGATATGTTCGAACCGCAGTTGCGGCGACGGCAGCAGCGAGAAGTGCAGGTCGCCGATCAGCACCGGCTGCTGCAGCCGTTCCGACACCAATTGCTGGGCGCCCGGGAGATAACCGGACAGCGGGATGATCTGCAGCAGTCCCAGTGCGGCGACGACCAGAACCACCAGTGCGATGCCGATGACGCGTCCCCAGCGCGCCGGTTTGCGCATTACGACGGCTTCATCGGCTTGCGCAGTGCGTGCCTGCTGCTCGCGTGTGCGCTGCGCCGCCATTTCTTCGGCGCGTTTCTGCGCTTCCGCCCGCGCCTGTGCGTCGGCCTCGATTTCCGCCTGTTGACGGGACTTGAGTTCAGCTTCGACTTTGGTCTGGATTTCTTTTTCAGCGCGCTGCCGTAACTGGTGTTCCTGCATTACGCGCGCCACCGTTTCCTGCTTGGCGCGATCCTCGGCGGCTGCGCGCGCGCGTTTTTCGGTGAGCGCCTTCTGTTCGGCGTGGGCGCGCGCCAGAGTTTCGGCCTGGGCCTTGGCGACCGCCTGTTCATGCGCCAGCCGTGTCGCGGCGAGCGACTTTTCCGCTTCCTCACGCGCCTTTTGCGCTGCGCTGGTCTGTTTCTCGCTGGCCTCGCGCACCAGACGTTCGGCCGCCGCGCTGGCCTCGATCGCGGCGCTGGCTTTGGCTTCGGCTTCGGCGCGTGCGCGCTGTTCGGCCTCCACCCGGGCTTCGGCTTCCTCGCGCGCCCTGCGCTCGGCTTCGATCCGGGCTTCCGCTTCCTCACGCGCCTTGCGCTCGGCTTCGGCCCTGGTTTCGGCCTCGGCGCGCGCGCGCTGGATATTTTCTTCCAGCGCCCTGAGTTCGGCGCGGGTGCGTTCTTCGGCTTCCGCATGCGCAATCTGCAGCTCGGCTTCGCGCTGGAGTTTTTCCGCTTCCTCACGCGTGCGCCGTTCGATCGCCTGCTGCGCGCGCGCCTCGGCGGCGGCGCGTGCCTCGGCTTCCGCGCGCGCCTTGGTTTCGGCGGCAGCCAGCGCGTGCGCCGCCTGCTCGGCCCGCGTCAGCGCTTCCTGTCTGGCGGTTTCGGCGGCGCGCGCGATCGCCTCCGCATCCTCCCGGCCGGCTTGATCCTTGATCCGTGATTCAGCAGCAGCGCGCGCGGCAGCCTCGGCTTGCGCCTTGGCCTCGGCTTCGGCCCGTGCTGTTGCGGCGGCTTCCGCCAGTGCGCGCGCCTGTGCCGCCGTTTCCTCCGCCGCCCTGGCGCGCGCCTCGGCTTCGCTGCGCGCGCGGGCTTCGGCTTCAGCGCGCGCTTTGGCTTCGGCTTCGGCGCGTGTCCGGGCTTCCGCTTCGGCGTGCGCGCGCTGTTCCGCTTCCTGCAGCGCGCGCTCCATCGCCCGCATCTTGGCTTCGAGCGCGGTGCGCGCTTTGGCTTCGGCTTCGGCGCGCGCTTTGGCTTCCGCTTCGGCGCGCGCCCGGGCCTCAGCTTCGGCGCGTGCCGCAGCTTCAGCCTGCGCCTTGGCTTCGGCCTCGCTTCTGGCATGCGCTTCGGCTTTGGCGCGGGCCTGCGCCTCCGCTTCCGCTTTGGCTGTCGCTTCAGTGGCGGCACGGGCGCGCGCCTCCGCTTCCGCCCTGGCTGTCGCTTCAGTGGCGGCGCGCGCTTCGGCTTCCGCTTTCGCCCGCGCCTGCATCGCCGCCTGCGCGGCTTCTTCGGCCTTGAGCCGCGCCTGCGCTTCGGCACGGGCCTTCTGTTCCGCCTCCGCGCGCGCGCGTGCTTCGGCTTCCTGGCGCGTTTTGGCGGCGGCGGCGTCACGCGCCGCGGCCTGCGCGCGCGCTTTGGCTTCGGCTTCGGCCTGTGCGCGTGTCGTTGCTTCGACGTTGAGCCTGGCGATTGCAGCGGGGGAGGTGAAATCGAGGTCTAAATCTTCGGAGCCATGGGTTTCAGGCTGCTCCTGGAATATTTTGATGTAGCCGTCGGCCGTGAGCTTTTCGACTGCCTGGCGGACGGCTGATGCATCGAGGCGCGTTTTTTGCGGCAGATCGGCAACCGTGGACTTGCCGTCAACCGCGAGGAAAACCAGCGTCAGGTCGCGCGGCAGGCGCAGAGAGCGGTTTTTGACTTCCTGCACCCCTTTGGCGGTCTTGGTGAAGATGGTTTGCGGGGTCATCGGGCTGACAGGAATGGAAGATACACTGTGCCGCTAGTTTAATACTTTCCACCATGGCGGCGAAACGACGCGGCGGCTGCACACCGCCCGTGGCGGGACCTGCTATTTAAAGATGACGACCGAAGATGACGACCGGGAACACCGCGACGGCGAGCACCAGTATCAGCCATTCGAGATTATTGCGCTTGAGCCAGCCGGTGAAATGCAGGATTAGAATAACGAAGGCGATTGCGTAAAATGCATAAAATATCATGGTGTCTCCCTTGTTATTTCTGTTGTCTGAATAGTATCGCAATTGTGATCTGAAATACAGAGTGGATTGTCCGTCCCGATGATTGCCGCGGCCCTTACCGACACGCTGTCGATCGCTCATCGCGGCTGCCATGCCGGCGTCCCGGAAAACACCTTGCCTGCGTTCGAAGCGGCGGTAAAACTCGGGGTCGACGGCATCGAGACCGACGTGCGATTGTCCGGCGATGGCAGGCTGGTGCTGCTGCACGATCGCGTGACGCCGCGCGGACGCCCGGTCGCGGAACTGACGCATGCCGAACTGGCGGAGGATTTCGGACACGAGGTTCCGCTGCTCGCCGATGCGCTCGATGCTTTTCCGGACCTGCTGTGGAACATCGAAATCAAGGTTCCCGCCGCCGCGCCGGCGATGCTGGCGGCGGTGGCGGGGTACCGGGAATCGCGGCGCCTGCTGGTGACGTCGTTCCAGCACGACATCATCGCCGACTACGCGGAGCGGCTTGCAGTCGATTGCGGACTGCTGTTCGCGCACCGGCCGCTCGATATCGCCGCGCTCATCGCCGGATTCCAGCGTCATTCCCGCGTCGCATCCCTGGTCTGGGACTATGACGCGGTCGACGATCCCGTGCTGCATGCGGCCGGGACGGCCGGCTGGCGCAACTATGTTTACGGCGCGGTGACGGCGGCAGAGCATCAGCGCTGCCGCGCGTTGCGCTGCGCCGGCGTGATCACCGACTTTCCATGGCTGCTGTCGCCAGCGCGGCCGATGACTCGAAGCGGCGGGCCGGCCGTGGCATGATGGCGTAATGGAACCGTCCTTCGTATCGGCGATCGTGGTGCTGCTGCTGGTGATGGATCCGGTCGGCAACATTCCGCTGTTCGTTGCGCTGCTGAGCCGGGTCGAACCGCGGCGTCGCATCCGCGTGATCGTGCGCGAATGCGCGATCGCCTTCGCCGTGCTGTTCGCGTGCATCCTCGCCGGCAATCGCTTTCTCGCGCTGTTCGGGCTGTCCGACATCTCGCTCGAGATCGCCGGCGGCGTGATCCTGTTCCTGATCGCGTTGCGGATGGTGTTCCGTCATCCTGAAGGCATTTTCGGCGCCGAGGCCGAAGGCGAACCGTTCATCGTGCCGCTGGCGATTCCGGCGATCGCCGGTCCGGCGGCGCTGGCCACCGTGATGCTGTTCGTCGCGCGCGAGCCGCAGCACATGCTGGAGTGGACGGCCGCGCTGGCCATCGCCACCGCGATCACGCTGGCGCTGCTGGTTTTCGCGGAACGCATCGCCGTCCTGGTGGGACAGCGTTTTCTGATCGCCTTCGAACGGCTGATGGGACTGGTGCTGACCGCGATTGCGATCGAGATGCTGCTGCGCGGCGTCGAGCGTTTCGTGCGGCAGTTCTGACCGCGGTCAGCGCTCCGGCGGCCCGATCGTCGCGATGTGGAACGGGTAGTCCCCGTTGTTGCGGCGGTCTTCGTAATAGCGCGTCAGCGCGTGGCGCACGGTGCGGAACGCGATCTGCTCCCAAGGGATTTCGGCTTCGCTGAACAGCCGCACCTCGAGCGATTCGGCGCCCGGGCTGAAATCGAGATCGAGCAGCCGCGCGCGGAAGATCAGATAGACCTGATTGATGTAGGGCAGGTTGTGCAGCGCGTAAAGCGGGCCGATTTCGGTGCGCGCGCCGGCTTCCTCGCGCGTTTCGCGCAGCGCGCCCTCGATGGTGGTCTCGCCGTTTTCCATGAAGCCGGCGGGCACCGTCCACAGCCCGTGGCGCGGCTCGATGCCGCGCCGGCACAGCAGTATTTTGTCCTCCCACTCCACGATGCAGCCGACCACGATTTTCGGGTTGTGGTAGTGGATTGCGCCGCACGCCGGGCATACATGGCGCGGCAGGTTGTCGCCGTCCGGGATGCGCTGCTCGACCGGCGCGCCGCATTCGCTGCAGAATTTCATCAGATCAAGACCGCCAGGCCGCCAATTAATGTGCAGGAACCGGCATAGACCTGCCGGCTGTCAGAAAATTCCATATAGTATTGTGATATCTTATATATATTATTGCAGCATCAATTCAGACCGGGAGGGGAACAATGGGCAAGGTGAAACTGATCCTGATCGCGGTAGTGGGGCTGCTGGTGGGCGCCGGCGGCGGTTACTGGTTCGGGATGATGAAAGTGGACGAGGTCAACCAGCAGTTGGCCGCGATGACCCAGCAGAAGAACCAGGCGCAGCAGAACGCCGACCGTCTGTCGAAAGCCAACCAGGACGCGGTCAGGAAATGGGGCAACCAGCTGGGCAAACTGGTGACCGAGGCCGTGCCCGCGGCGGCACCCGCCGCGGGCACGGCTGATGCGCAGGCCGCGCCGCCCGCAGCTGATCCGATGAAGGCGGTGGACAACGCACGCGCGTTGCTCGCGGCGCGCGACGGCATCCGCGCCTCGCTCGACGGCGTGCGCGCGGCGACCGATTCCGATTTCGACGCGCTGGCGACCGAACTCGGCAATCCGAAGATGTCTCCCGACAAAGTGCAGCAGATGCTGCAATCGCTGCAGCAGGGCTGGCCGGACAAGCAGAAGGTGCTTGAATCCGCGACCCATGCGTTGCTCGCCGACCTCGGCATACTGCCGCCGGAAAAACCTGCGATGGCGCCTGCGGCCGCACCTGCTGCGGCCGCGCCCGCTGCGGCACCAGCGGCTGCGCCTGCCGCCCCGGCGAAGAAATAAAACCGGGATAATTTGTTAAACCGATAACGCCGGCTGCGGTCGGCGTTATTTTTTGTTTGAGAGGAGTCAACGATGTTCAACAGAAGTCTTGCGCTGGCGATTTTGATGGCGGCTTCATCCGCGATGGCGGCCGAGGAAGCACCCGGCGAAAAGGAATTCATGCACGGCTACTACTACGGTTTCATCGAAGCGACGATCCAGCCGGTCTACAAGAAAGAGGTGTGTCCGAAGGACAACGTGGACGACACCATCAAGAAATTCACCGCCTACGCCGACGCCAACCCGACAAGATTGCGGTTGGGGCCGCCGCTGAAACTCGGTGAAGTGCTGGCCGCGATGAAGACGCTCTATCCGTGCTCAGGGAAGAAAGAGGTTTCGCCGCATTGAGGGTTTTTCTAAGCTGCATGTGCAGCGCAGCGAGTTGAAGGTTTCGAGTAACGACGCGTTGTTAATCTTCGCCGTCTATCAGGACTTGCCGAGGTATCGGAGGAACTCTGGCCCAGTCATTAGGACCTTTCCTCGCGGTTTCCATATTTCTTCAAACGCGGTACGAAGAAAGCCTTTTTCGTTGGATACGAGGACCTCTGCATGAAGTAGGTGAGCCATTATGTTGAGATCTGCTTGCGCATTCAAATCAATTGGAGCGCTTGGCTTCGTCATCGCATAGTAAGCTATGTACAACATGTCATAGACGAACTCGGTGAAATACGGATAGGAAGACTTGTTCCGTGCCCAACGATCAGCAATAGCCATCTTGTTCTTCGCTTGGATTAGCGACCCTACAAACGCACGCCCCGCAAAGTCAATTTCAGTTCGGACATATCGCGAAAAATTAGGGATACCGTGCTTATCTGGGTCATATCGGACAGCCTTTTTCCAGTTAGCGATCTCAGCGCGAATGTCCTTTGACACTTCGCGTTGAGCAGCACGTTTCCCATCTTCGACATCGCGTTGGGCCTTTGATGCGTGCCACGCATGCCACGTTCCGTCCGGAGGGATCTCGGGCAACCGACTCTTGAAGCGTTCATAATCCCGTCGTGTCATCAAACGCCGAGCGTGTGGACCTCGCCCGCGGACGAGCTCTTCGTGGAAGATGCCATTGAAGTCGTTGCATATTGCATCGCAGGTGGCAACGACAAACGGCAGCCATCTATTTACTAGGAAGTCGCGCTTTCCCGCAGCTCCATATGCACGCAACGTTTCCTCGACGAAAACGTGCCCATAAACTGGCATGATCCTGCGTTGCCTGAATAGCGCGGGCAGCGGACTTTTTTCGAGAGACTCAAAGGTCTCGACATCAAAAATATTTGAATCGAATACAACGCGGACGGTCAAAGGCGAGGTCTAACTTGAAATAGGATTACGAAGTGAAATCTATCATAAACCTGCGTCGGGAAGTTTGCTTTTAGTGCTTTTTAAAGTTTAGGTCTGGCCACTATATACGTTAGTCTAGCTTCGATCTGAACGGGCTATGCTCGTTGAGCTCGTCCACATATTCCGTGATGCCGTCTTTTTCCCGTTCCAGAAACTGCTCGACCGCTGCGGCGAACTGCGGATGGTCGAGCCAGTGCGCCGACCAGGTCTGCACCGGCAGCAGGCCGCGCGCGACTTTGTGTTCGCCCTGCGCGCCGCCTTCGAAAATTTCGATGCCGCGCGCGATGCAGAATTCGATGACCTGGTAATAGCAGGTCTCGAAATGCAGCGACGGGTGGTATTCGAGCGTGCCCCAGTAGCGGCCGCACAGGCGCTTTCCGTTGTGGATATTGAATGACGCCGCGATCGGCTGCCCGTCGCGCAGCGCGACGACCAGCAGGATGTTGGCGGGCATATCGCGGCCGATGGTCTGGAAAAAGTCGAGGTTCAGGTACGGCGTCGAGCCGTGCCGGCGGTAGGTCCCGCAATAGCAGCGATAGAAGAATTGCCACTGCCGTTCGCTGATTGCGTTGCCGTCCAGCCACTCGAAGGTGATGCCGGCGTCGCGCACGTAGCGGCGCTCCTGCCGGATTTTCTTGCGCTTGGCATGGTTCATCGTTGCGAGGAACGCGTCGAAGTCCGGGTAATCGCGGTTGCGCCAGTGGAACTGCACGCCGTGCCGCAGCAGCATGTCCGCCACGCGCATTTCCCCGGCTTGTTCCGGCGTCGGAAACAGGCAGTGCAGCGAAGAAGCGCGGGTTTCGCGCAGCAGCCGGAACGCGGCGTCGAGCAGCAGCCGGCGCCGTTCAAGAGTGTCGGCCAGCAGGCGGCGGCCGGTGACCGGCGTGAACGGCACCGCGTTCAGCAGTTTGGGATAGTAGTCGAGGCCATTGTGGTGATAGGCGTTGGCCCACGCCCAGTCGAACACATACTCGCCGTACGAATGCGATTTCAGGTAGAGCGGCATCGCGGCGGCGAGTTTGCCGCCCTCGCGCAGCAGCGCGTAGCACGGATGCCAGCCGCTCGCCGCGCTGGCGCAGTCGGTGGCGTGCAGCGCGTTCAGGAATTGGTGCGACAGAAACGGATCGTCTCCCGCCAGCCGGTTCCAGTCGGACGCCCCGATCGAGGCGATCGAGTCGGCGATCTCGACGGTGGCGGGCGGTGATTTCACGGTTGCTATATTAGCGAAATGGCGGCCGTGCCTGCAGGCTCGATGCCGCGCGCCGGCGTGCTTACGCTATACTGGCGCGCCGGCATGCGCCGGGGGAGGGTAACCGTGAAAAAAATAGAGGCGATTTTCAAACCGTTCAAGCTCGACGACGTGCGCGACGCGCTGTCGGAAATCGGCGTCACCGGGCTGACCGTGACCGAAGTCAAGGGTTTCGGCCGCCAGAAAGGCCACACCGAGCTTTACCGCGGCGCCGAATACGTGGTCGACTTTCTGCCCAAGATCAAGGTCGAAGTCGTGCTGCGCGACGATATGCTCGAACGCGCGGTCGAGGCGATCACCAAGGCGGCGCGCACCGGCAAGATCGGCGACGGCAAGATTTTCGTGACCGGCGTCGACAGCGTGGTCAGGATACGCACCGGCGAGAGCGGCGAAGCAGCAGTCTGAAAGCAGGATGCAGGATGCAGGATGCAGGATGTAGGATGCAGGATCGAGGATTGAGGGCAACGCCCCGCGCTATTGACGGCTTCCTCGATCCCGAGTCCTCGATCCTGATTTGAGCAATACCACCGCCGCGCCGCCGCCACCGTCAGTGGGGCGCGCCTGGCAGAAGGCCAATACCTCGTCGCGCTGCATCAGCCAGTTGGCGACTTTGGTTTTCAGCACTGGCGCGCGGTTTTTCGAGCGCAGCCCCTTGCCGTGGATGATGCGCACGCAACGCGCGCCGCGTCTCAGGCAATCGTTGAGGAATTCGACCAGCAGCGCGCGCGCCTCGATCGAGGTGCTGCCATGCAAATCCAGTTCGCCCTGAATTACCCAGTGGCCGCGGCGCAGTTTCCTGAGCGTCTGCCGCGGAATGCCGTTACGCAGAAACGACAGTTCGTCGCCGGTTTCGATGTCGGCGTCCCACGCGATGTGGTCGCTCAGGCTGTCGGCGAGCGCTGCATGTTCATCGCGCAGCCGTTGCGTCGGAACAGGTTTGACGCGGACGCGGGGGTGTTCGACGCGTCCGTGTCCAGACAAAGGAACGACATGCGGCAACGACTCGCGGAACAAACGGCTGTCAGCGACGTCGACTGTCGGTTTGTCGGGCCGCTTTTTCATTTCACGCCGCCGGCGATTCCAGATACTTCTGCGCGTCGAGCGCCGCCATGCAGCCGCTGGCGGCGCTGGTGACGGCCTGCCGGTAGACATGGTCCTGCACGTCGCCGGCGGCGAACACGCCGGGCACGCTGGTCGCGGTGGCGGCACCGTCGCTGCCGCCGCGCGTGATGATGTAGCCGTTCTTCATCTCCAGCTGGCCGGTGAAGATCTCGGTATTGGGGCGATGGCCGATCGCGATGAAGATGCCCTGCAGTGGCTGTTCGGCCGGCGCGCCGGTCTTCACATTTTTGACGCGCATTCCGGTCACGCCCGATTTGTCGCCGCGCACTTCCTCCAGCACGTGATCCCACAGGATCGTGACCTTGCCGGCCTCGGTCTTCTCGTTGAGTTTGTCGACAAGGATCGGTTCGGCGCGGAATTTGTCGCGCCGGTGCACGACTGTCACGTGACGCGCGATGTTCGACAGGTAAAGCGCCTCTTCGACTGCGGTGTTGCCGCCGCCGACGACGGCGACATCCTGCCCCTTGTAAAAAAAGCCGTCACAGGTCGCGCAGCCCGATACGCCGCGCCCCATATAAGCCTGCTCCGACGGCAGGCCGAGATACATCGCCGAGGCGCCGGTGGCGATGATCAGCGCATCGCAGGTATAGGTGGCGCTGTCGCCGACCAGCGTGATCGGCTTCTCGCCGAGTCTGGCGGTATGAATTTGATCGAACACGACCTCGGTGTGGAAACGCTGCGCGTGCTGCAGGAAGCGTTCCATCAATTCCGGTCCCTGCACTCCCATCGCATCGGCCGGCCAGTTGTCGACGTCGGTGGTCGTCATCAGCTGACCGCCCTGGGCCAGTCCCGTCAGCAGTACCGGACGCAGGTTGGCGCGCGCCGCATAGACTGCGGCGGTGTAGCCGGCCGGACCGGAGCCGAGAATCAGCAAGCGGTGATGTTGAGCCTGGTTGAGCATGGCGAACGGGATAAATGGGGTCAGATTTTCAGAAAGACAGCATTTTGGCAGCGGAGTCCAAGGTTGTCGAGCCGGCGAGGGTGGAAATATATTTTTAATTCATCAGGATATAATAAGAACCAAAGTTGTTCTGCAGCAACCGGCGGCAAATAATTTCGGGGAGCCCGATGGCGTGTCAGCTGTTTAAAGCAGCGTGGGTCGCG
The DNA here is from genome assembly GCA_035524795.1 of Burkholderiales bacterium. Classification (GTDB taxonomy): domain Bacteria; phylum Pseudomonadota; class Gammaproteobacteria; order Burkholderiales; family SG8-41; genus DATKOF01. The sequence continues at coordinate 4,231 of DATKOF010000022.1, read as the reverse complement.
GCGGGGATAGTAATGCCTGTTCTGGCGATCGCGCAGCAGGCCGCGCCGATCATTGTCGAGGCCGCGCAGCCTGCGGCCGGGGGCGCGCCGGCTTCCGTCCCCGCCGGACAGGAGGCGGCATTGAAATTCGATGTCCGGCGTTACCGCGTCGAGGGCAATACACTGCTCCCGGTCCGTACCATTCAACGGGTACTGCGGCCCCATCTGGGCGCACAGAAGGATTTCAGCGATGTCCAGCATGCGCTCGAGGCGCTGCAGAAAGCCTATCAGGATGCCGGCTACGGCGTGGTGCAGGTGACGTTGCCGGAGCAGGAACTGGAAAAAGGCGAGATCCGGTTCGAAGTCATCGAAACCAGGCTGGTCAAGGTTGCCGTCCAGGGCAACAAGCATCATTCGGAACGCAATATCCGCGGCAGCGTCCCGGCCCTGAAAGTCGGCGCGACTCCGAATTCGCTCGAGATCGCCCGCAACCTGAAGGTCGCCAACGAAAATCCGGCCAAGTCGACGCAGGTCGTGCTGCGCGCAACCGAGAACGACGGCGAAGTCGAGGCCGTGCTCAAGGTCAGCGACGACAGCCCGGCCAAATACAGCGTGAGCATGGACAATACCGGCACCGACCAGACCGGCCGTTTCCGTCTGCGTCTCGGCTATCAGCACGCCAATCTGTGGAACCGCGACCACACCCTGACCTTTCAGTACATCACCGATCCCGAGCACCAGGACAAGGTGAAGGTATATGGCGCCGGTTATCACATCCCGCTCTACCGTCTCGGCGATTCACTGGATTTCGTCGCCGGTTACTCGAACGTGGATTCGGGAACGGTGCAGGATCTGTTCAACGTCAGCGGCGCCGGCTTGATTCTGGCGGCGCGCTACAACCATAATTTCGATCGCCGCGGCGATTACGAACACAAACTGGTGTTCGGCCTCGATTACCGCGCTTATCAGAACAATGTCACGACCGTCGGCTCGACCGTCGCGCTGGTGCCGGACATCACGGTGCATCCCGCCAGTCTTGTTTACAACGGCACTTTGCACCGGCCGAACTGGGAGCTGGGTTTCTATGCCGGTCCGGCGCAGAATATTTTTCCCGGCGGCAATGACGGCGCACCGAGCGATTTTCAGGGACCGACGCCGGAGTTTCCCGACGGCGCGCGCAAGGGCGCCAGGGCTGGCTACCGGATCTGGCGGTATGGCGCCGATTATTCGCGCACGCTCGGCGACTGGCAGTTGCGCGCCGAACTCAACGGCCAGTACACCGATGATGCACTGGTGGTCGGCGAGCAATTCGGCCTGGGCGGCGCGAACAACGTGCGCGGTTTCGAGGAGCGCCAGTATTCCGATGACAAGGGCTATCAGTCGAATTTTGAAATCTACACACCGGACATCGCGAGGAAAATCGGCTATGCCGGCGGCCACCTGCGGTTTCTGGTTTTCTATGATACCGGCACGATCAGCCGCAATTTCCTGCAGCCGAACGAGAAATACGGCATCAGCGTGGACAGCGTCGGCGTCGGCCTGCGTTTTCTGACGCGCGAGGTATTCAGTTTGCGCGCCGATTTCGCCTACGTATTGCATGACGGCGGCGGCGATGCGACCGCCGGCGAACCCGATGGCCGGCGCGGCTCCAGCACGCTCCACGCCAGCGCGGTCTGGGTCTTTTAGCACGGTTATCTGGCGGCGATTTGATTATGCTTTGTTTATAGCCTACGCTTGGGACAAAACGGGGTCGGGAACATCCGCGGGCCGATGGGATGGCCGGGGAGCCCGTGTCCGGTCCGTGGGGTGGAAGAAGGGGAAGATGCGAAACGCTGACCGTGGACGATGGTGCGGGAGGCGGCGCCACAACATCGTGGCGCTGGCGGTGGCGTCGTGCTTTTCCTCCGGCATTGCGCACGCCAATCCGACCGATCCGATGGTGGTCAACGGTCAGGTGTCGTTCAATGGCAACGGCAATCTGCTGCAGATCACCAATTCGCCGGGCGCGATCATCAACTGGCGCAGTTTTTCAATCGCTTCCAACGAGGTCACCCGGTTCATTCAACAGTCGGCGGTCAGCGCGGTGCTGAACCGCGTGACCGGCGTTGACCCGTCGCTGATCCTCGGCGCGCTCGAATCCAACGGCCGCGTCGTGCTGATCAACCCCAACGGCATCACGTTCGGCGGCGGCGCGTCGATCAATACCGCGGGACTGGTGGTGTCCACGCTGGGATTGTCGGACGCCGATTTTCTCGCCGGCCGCTACCGCTTCGCCGAAATTTCCGGCGCCGGCGGCATCGTCAACCAGGGCACGATCACGTCGAGCGGCGGCCCCGTTTACATCGTTGCGCCGAGCATCGAGAACAGCGGAGTGATCCGCAACGACGGTGGAGAAATCATTCTTGCCGCCGGCAAAAGCGTCGAGCTGGTCAATCCGGATTCGCCTGATCTGCGCGTCGAGATCACCGCGCCCGACAATCAGGCAGTCAACCTCGGCCAGATCATTGCGCAGAGCGGCAGCGTCGGCATTTATGGCGGGCTGATCCGGCAGGGCGGCGTGGTCAGCGCCAACAGCGCGGTGACGGGGCCGAACGGCAAGATCGTGTTCAAGGCGGTCAAGGACGTGACGCTGGAGGCGGGCAGCCAGACCACTGCCAGCGGCGCGCAAGGCGGAACGATAACGGTGCAGTCCGGAGGCGCCACCACCATCGCCGGCAGCGTGGAGGCGAAGGGAAGTGCTGTCCAGGGCGGTACGGCGGAGTTGCTCGGTGACACCGTCGATGTTGCGGCGGGGGCGTCGGTGAATGTTTCCGGCCAGACCGGCGGCGGTACGATACTGGTCGGCGGCGACGCACACGGAGCGAATCCCGCCGTGCAGAACGCGCAATTCACGACGGTTGACAACGGGGCGAGTCTGGTCGCGGATGCGGTTCAAAACGGCAACGGCGGCAAGGTCATCGTCTGGTCGGATGACACGACGCAGTTCGATGGCCATATCAGCGCGCGCGGCGGCGCGGATGGCGGCAACGGCGGGTACGCGGAAATTTCCGGCAAGCAACAATTGTCCGTCACCGGTTTTGCGGACTTGCGCGCGCCCAACGGTGTGTGGGGAACGGTGCTGTTTGATCCGGGCACCGTAGATATCTGTCATGACAACGGCACAACCTGCACTATCGCGAATGGCGGCGCTGACACGTTTTCCGACAGTTATATCAGCTCTCAGCTCGGCACCGCCGATATCACGATTTCGACCGCGGCTGCGAGCGGCGCCAATGGCGCTGCGGAAGACATCGATTTTCTCAGCAACAGCATCGCGATTTCATGGGCCACTACCAGCAATCTGACATTTACCGCCGGCAATGACATCAACTTCCAGGGCAGCATCAGCGGTTCCGGCGCGGTCGCCTTCAATTTCGGGCAAAACGGCGGCGGCAGCACGCTCAGCTTCGGCGGCAGTGTCATCGCGGCCAGCGTGACGCTGACCGGCGGCACCGGCAGCGACACCATCGTCGGACCCGATGCCGCCAACAATTGGCAGATCACCGGCGGCAATTCCGGCACGTTGAATGGTTATGGTTTTTCGTCGGTCGAGAACCTGACCGGCGGCAGCGGGGCGGACAGCTTCACGCTGAACGGCGGCACACTGGCGGGCAACATTGACGGCGGGGGCGGCACCAACACGTTGACCGCGGACAACGTCGCCAATACATGGACCATCACCGGCAGCAACAGCGGGACGGTGACCGGAATAGGCGGTACGTTCAGCAACATCCAGAATCTGACCGGGGGCGCCGGCGACGATACCTTTGTGTTTGGTGATGGGGGAAGTCTGAGCGGCGCGCTCGATGGAGGTGCGGGGACCACCAATACCATCAACTGGACCGCCTACACGACCGGACGCAGCGTAACACTGACCGCAACGGCCCCGGTGGGCTTTGCCGGCAACGAAGCGAGCATCGGCGGTGGTTTCAGCAATATCAATTCGATCGCCGGCGCTGGTACCGGCGGCAATACGTTGACCGGCGCCAACGTCGTGGCGACCTGGAACATCACCGGCAGCAACAGCGGCAGCTATGTGAACGGCATTCATGCGTTGGCTTTCGGCGGCTTTCAGAATCTGACCGGTAATGCGAACAGTGACAGTTTTGCCTTCAGTGATGGCGCCGGAGTCAGCGGCGTGATCGATGGCGCGGCGGGCGCCAACACGCTGGACTGGAGCGCGTATACGACGGGTCGCAGCGTGACGCTGACG
>DATKOF010000021.1:0-76033 GCA_035524795.1 Burkholderiales bacterium | reverse complement strand
GTAGTTCTTGGCTTCACCACCGAATTTCTTCGACAGCACGTGCGTCAGCGCCGCCGTCAGCGTCGTCTTCCCGTGATCCACGTGCCCAATCGTCCCCACGTTCACGTGCGGCTTCGTCCTCTCAAATTTACCCTTGGCCATAAATACCGTTCCTCGTTTTACTCACTGTCTGTCTGGTGCCCATGGCGTGGATTGAACACGCGACCTCTCCCTTACCAAGGGAGTGCTCTACCACTGAGCTACATGGGCGAAACCTTCGCCCGCTTCCCCCACGCTCTTGCGCAACTCCCGTTTCGACCTTGCCGCCATTCCTGGAGCGGGTGAAGGGAATCGAACCCTCGTCGTAAGCTTGGAAGGCTTCTGCTCTGCCATTGAGCTACACCCGCGCTCCGCTCACTCGCCATACCCGCGCCACCACCACTGAAACTTATGGTGGAGGGGGAAGGATTCGAACCTTCGAAGGCAGAGCCGTCAGATTTACAGTCTGATCCCTTTGACCGCTCGGGAACCCCTCCGAACGAAACTCGCGATTTTGCGGTGTTTTACGATTGCTGTCAAATAATTAGTAGGGGGGGTAGTGCATCCCTTTGAATGTAACAGGGACGCCCGAGCGAAAACCGAGATTAACCGAGGTTAATTAGCTAACCGTGGTTAGAAATGGGCAACAAAAAAGGCTGATTTCTCGGCCTTCCTTCCCGGTCTTACAACGATCCGCGATGCCAACTTGGATTTGCTGTTCTAGTACCGTTCAAATTTTGAACATTAGTACAACAAAAACCCGCCGAAGCGGGTTATCCATGAATAGCTAGAAGCTCAAAATACCGCTCTCGACTCATATTGGCGGTACGCATATTAGATTTAATAATGTCTACACCAATTTCGTCATAAGTTGGAATGATGACAGGCCGGAGATGCCCTGGTTTCGTATAGCTTCGGTGGCTTCCTTTTTGACGATTCAGTGTCCAACCGTCTCCGTCAACAAATATCCTTTCGAGCGTTTTCCAATCAACGGGCGTGAGCTTCGGCATGGCGGCGAGCGATTAATGCGAACGGTACATCCACCGCACGTTGCCCAGCCGGGATTTTCACATTTTCGTGATCAGTTTCAAATCCGCGCTCCCGCAATACCTGATCGAGAGTACCAGCGTCGTAGCAGGTCTCGATAAATACCTGCAACGCTTCAATCAAGTTGTGCAAGGCCTCTTTTTCACTTCTGCCTTGACTATGAACATCCAGCAGAGGACAGGACGAATAGAACCAAGCCCCTTCCTGATGCACTTCTGCGGGGACAGTCATTTTGAAAGTAATTTTTGCCATAGCGCGCTCATTCTCTCTATATAGAATAAGCCATCGATCTTCTGTCGTTCGGCACAAAACGTTGCATTGCACGACGTTTGACAGAGTATATGCTAAATTAGTTCTTTATGCATGAAAACGCAAGTGGGGAGTGATGCAGTTCAAATGTTAACGGAGAAATCGGAAGGCGGGCGAAAGGTTGCCGAAAAAAGCCTTTTCAGTCCGATGCCTTAATCCACAGGTGATATCATTTGCCATTTCAAAATCATGTGCGGCACCTACCGCCTTTGATACCGAAAGTTCATTATGCAAATGGAAGTCCACGTTCACGGCACGGCGTTCCTGTGCAAAGGAGTTCACCTGCTGCAGGTCGAAGAGGCGTTGCGCAACTGGCTCGACTATATTGAAGTCGAAACCATCGCCAAGGCGCACAGCATCGAGCGCGAAGAACCCGGCATCCGCCTCGATGCCAAGGAACAGACTCTGGATATCTGCTGGACCGGCATGGTCGGGCGCAGCTTTCACAACCGCCTGAAGGAAGCCTTTCAGGCGCTGGGGCCGCTCACTCAGCATGCCTCGGAAATCACCGTCACCTACTACGATGACAGCGGCAAGGAGGAGTTCCGGCAAATCTTCGTCGGGCCGACTCCGGAATCGATCCACGAAATCCGGCGCCAGTGCATGGAGGAAGACCTTGCTTCGCTGCTGTCCGCGCACTTCAACGCCGACAGGGTGGCGCAGGTAACTTCGCTGGTGAACCAGTTGTTCGAGGAAGACCGCCGGACCCGCCCGGCGGCCGAAGAGCAGACCGCGCCGTCAGCCAGCTTTCAGCCGAACCCCCGCAACCGCCACCTGCACTGAAACAGCTGGCGCGGCTGCTAGTGCAGCGCGGACTGCATCTTGCTCGCCAAATCCCGGTACAGCACCTCCGGATCGAGCTTGATGCCGCCCTCCCACATCACCGTGTTCTCGACCGGATCAAGCACGACCCGGTTGAAAGTGTTGACATCGCATAGCATCCGGAAGTATTTGGTGTAAACCAGATCACCGAGGTAGACGCGGCCTTCCAGCCCGTCGTTGAAACGCAACCACAGCGTATAGTTTTCTTCAGCGTGACATTCGGTGATGGTATGCATGCGACGTCGGTTCCGTGGGTATCTGCGTTCGAGCAAGCTTAGTCCCAACTGAGTGCGCCTCCTGTTTGATATTCAATGACACGGGTTTCGAAAAAATTCCGCTCTTTCTTCAGGTCGATCATTTCGGACATCCAGGGGAACGGATTGGTCGCCCCCTCGAACATCGGATCCAGCCCGATCTGTTGGCAGCGCCGGTTGGCGATATAGCGCAGATACTCCTTGAACATCGGCGCGTTGAGTCCCAGCACGCCGCGCGGCATGGTGTCCTCCGCGTAACGGTATTCGAGATCAACTGCCTTGCGCATAAGATCCGTAATCTCGTCGCGGAACTCCGCCGTCCACAACTGGGGATTTTCGAGCTTGATCTGATTGATCAGGTCGATGCCGAAATTGCAGTGCATGGACTCGTCGCGCAGGATGTACTGGTATTGCTCGGCGGCGCCGGTCATCTTGTTCTGCCGGCCAAGCGAGAGAATCTGCGCGAAACCGACATAGAAGAACAGTCCCTCCATGATGCAAGCGAACACGATCAGGCTCTTCAGCAGCTTCTGGTCGTTTTCCGGAGTGCCGGTCCTGAATGCAGGATCTGTCAGCGTGTCGATGAACGGGATCAGGAACTCGTCCTTGTCGCGTATCGAACCGACCTCGTGATAGGCATTGAACACCTCGCCCTCGTCGAGACCAAGGCTCTCGACGATGTACTGATAGGCATGGGTGTGGATCGCCTCTTCGAACGCCTGACGCAGCAGATACTGCCGGCATTCCGGCGCGGTGATATGCCGGTAGGTGCCGAGCACGATATTGTTCGCCGCCAGCGAGTCGGCGGTCACGAAAAATCCCAGATTGCGCTTGATGATGCGGCGCTCATCCTCGGTCAACCCGTTGGGGTCCTTCCACAGCGCGATGTCGCGGCTCATCTGGATTTCCTGAGGCATCCAGTGATTGGCGCAGGCGGACAGGTATTTTTCCCATGCCCATTTGTATTTGAACGGCACCAGCTGGTTGACGTCGGTCTGTCCGTTGATGACCCGCTTGTCAGCGGCGCTCACGCGCCGAAACTGTGACGAAGTCGTGGTCTCCGCGGGATCCAAGTCGGCCGGGGATTGCGGGGCACCGGGCACCGGCACTACGCTGCCGGCGCGAGCCGCACTCTCTTCAAACTGCAACATGATGAGTCTCCTTTATAGGTTTTATGGGTGGACGACAGGCAACAGATGCAGTGTTCCTATCCATTGCATTGATTGGCTCCGCCCGTCACGTTTAATCCGGCGCTCTCGGCTTCCGGCTTTACTGGCAGGCTTCGCACTCGGGATTGTCGATGGAGCAGAATTTCGGTTCGGCCGCGACCCCGCCGTCGCTCGGCACCGCATTGAGCGCGCCGGCCTTGACCGTGGACTTCTCGGCGTGCGTGGCGCCCAGGGTGCGCAGGTAATAGGTCGTCTTCAGCCCGCGTACCCAGGCGAGCTTGTAGGTTTCGTCGAGCTTCTTGCCCGAAGCGCCCGCCATATAGATGTTGAGCGACTGCGACTGATCGATCCATTTCTGGCGGCGTGCCGCGCATTCGACCAGCCACTTGGGCTCGATCTCGAACGCCGTCGCGTAAAGATCGCGGATTTCGGGCGGGATGCGATCTATCCTTGCCAGAGAGCCGTCAAAATATTTGAGATCGGCGATCATCACCTCGTCCCACAAGCCGAGTTTCTTCAGGTCGGCGACCAGATAGTCGTTGGTGACGGTGAATTCTCCCGACAGATTCGATTTCACATAGAGATTCTGGTAAGTGGGCTCGATGCTCTGCGACAGGCCGGTGATGTTGGCGATCGTCGCCGTCGGCGCGATGGCAAGGCAGTTCGAGTTGCGCATGCCGACCTGCCTGACCCGCGCGCGCAACGCCTCCCAGTCGAGTGTTACCGACATGTCGGCTTCCAGGTAGCCGCCGCGTTCGGTGGCCAGCAACCGGAGTGACTCGTGCGGAAATATCCCCCGATCCCACAGCGACCCCCTGAAGGTCGAATAGGAACCGCGCTCTTCGGCAAGATCGGTCGACGCCCAGTATGCGGTATACGCGACCGCCTCCATCGAGCGGTCGGCGAATTCAACCGCCTGCTGCGACGCGTACGGAATGCGCAGCAGGTGCAGGCAGTCCTGGAATCCCATGATGCCGAGACCGACCGGCCGGTGCTTGAAATTGGCGCTGCGCGCCTTGTTGACCGAGTAATAATTCAGATCGATCACGTTGTCGAGCATGCGGATCGCGGTGCCGACCGTGCTTTTCAGTTTTGCCAGATCGAACTGACCGGTCGCCGCATCCAGATGCGCCGGCATATTGATGGATCCCAGGTTGCAGACCGCAATCTCGTCGTCGCTGGTATTCAGGGTGATTTCGGTGCACAGATTCGAGCTGTGCACGACGCCGACGTGCTGCTGCGGTGAACGGACGTTGCAGGGATCCTTGAACGTGATCCATGGGTGTCCGGTCTCGAACAACATCGTCAGCATCTTGCGCCACAACTGCGTGGCCGGGATTTTCTTGAACAGCTTGATCCTGCCATCGGCGGCCTTTTCTTCGTAGGCGATATAGGCTTGCTCGAAGGCCTTGCCGTATTTGTCGTGCAGGTCGGGCACATCGGACGGCGAGAACAGCGTCCACTCGCCGTTTTCCATCACGCGCTTCATGAACAGGTCGGGAATCCAGCTTGCGGTGTTCATGTCGTGGGTGCGACGACGATCGTCGCCAGTATTCTTGCGCAGTTCGAGAAACTCCTCGATGTCGAGGTGCCATGTTTCGAGATACGAGCACACCGCGCCCTTGCGCTTGCCGCCCTGATTGACCGCCACCGCGGTATCGTTGACCACTTTCAGAAACGGCACTACACCCTGTGACCTGCCGTTGGTGCCCTTGATATGCGATCCCAGCGCGCGCACCGGTGTCCAGTCGTTGCCGAGTCCGCCCGCGTACTTCTGCAGCATCGCGTTTTCCTTGATCGCCTCATAAATGCCGTCGAGATCGTCCGATACCGTGGTCAGGTAGCAGCTGGCGAGTTGGGAGCGGCGCGTGCCGGAATTGAACAGCGTCGGCGTCGAGCTCATGAAATCGAACGATGACAGCACATCGTAAAATTCGATGGCGCGGGCTTCGCGCGACCCTTCAGGCTCATTAAGCGCAAGCCCCATTGCGACCCGCATGAAAAAGGTCTGCGGCAATTCGATGCGCCGTCCACCCGTGTGCAGAAAATAACGGTCATAGAGAATCTGCAGCCCGAGATACCCGAATTTCAAATCGCGGCTTGCATCAAGCGCCGCACCGAGACGCGCCAGGTCATAGCCAGCGATGCGTTCATCAAGCAACTCGGCCTCGATGCCTTTTGCGATCAGCCGTGGAAAGACATCCGCATAGCGCGACCGCATCACGGCCTGCGTGATTTCTTCGCCGACCGCTTCGAGCCGCAACGAATGCAGCAGCAGGCGCGCGGTAGCGTAGCTGTAGGCGGGGTCCTTCTCGATCAGCGCGCGCGCCGACAGGATCAGCGATTTGCGCACCTCGGTCATCGGCACGCCGTTGTAGAGGTCCTTTACCGTTCCTTCCAGAATTAGTTCAGCGTCGACGGCGCTTCCCAACCCGTCGCATGCCTCATGCACCAGCGCGGTAAGCCGCACCATATCGAGCGGGCACGTGGCGCCATTTTCGGTGACGTTGAGTTGCGGACGCACGGCCGCCGCCTGTGTCTGCGTTTCCTGCTGCCTGGCGCGCGCACGCTCTTCGCGGTACAGCACGTAGGCACGCGCGACTTCGTGCTCCCCCCCGCGCATCAATGCAAGCTCGACCTGATCCTGGATATCCTCGATATGGAAGGTGCCGCCGCCCGGCCGTCGCCGCAGCAAAGCGCTCACCACTGCATCCGTCAGCGCGCTGACCACCTCGCGCACCCGGGCTGAAGCAGCCCCCTGCCCCCCATTGACGGCGATGAATGCCTTGGTCATCGCAATCGAAATCTTGGCTGGCTCGAAACCAACGACGGCGCCGTTACGTCGGATGATTTTGTAATCGCTGTAGGGAGCTGGATTCGTTATATTTTCTTCCGCTGAAAACCGCACCGAGGTAGCAGCACGCGAAATATTGGCAGCCAGTTGCATGAGTGGTTTTCTCCTTACTCTTTCATTTCATTAAAATTTTTACTTGGTCTTTGTAATATCTGAAACCACTATATGTTGTATGTAAAACAGATGTCACGACTAATTCTAGTGTTCGAAATTAATCGGCGTCAATAGCTTTTTGAAACTTTTTTTACCTCCTAGTTTTTACTTGCAAAATTGCATGGATTCGATTGTTAAGACACGGAAAACTGCCCAAAAATTAGGCAGAGAAAAACATCGAAAACACCGCTGGAGCCGGCCTGAAACGACTGGGAAATAAAACGGTAATAACGGTGCTGGTGAGTGGACTCGAACCACCGACCTACTGATTACGAATCAGTTGCTCTACCAACTGAGCTACACCAGCGCGGGAAGGTCGGTAATTGTATCAGGAGGCACTGCTGGAACGAATGCGGACAATGACATCAACGCCTTCGGTGGCCATGCCCGCAGGCAATGGCGGCAATCCGGAAATGTGAACGCCGCTGGCATCGATATCCATCAATTCCCCGCTATCAACATTATAAAAATGATGATGCGGCTTCGTGTTGGGATCATAGAAAACCTTGCTGGGATCCACGATGACTTCGCGTATCAACTTTTTGTCGAGAAACAAATTCAGCGTGTTATAAACCGTCGCTTTCGAAGTTTCAGGCGTGCGGCCATTGACTATCGCCAGGATCTGGTCGGCAGACAGATGTTCCTGTCGGGAGAACAGTACATGAGCAATCTCGATGCGCTGATGAGTCGGCGTTATGCCATGACTGCGCAACATTTCGGGCAAATTATCCCGGCTAAGGCTATATTCATTTTTCACCATATTTGAAATATTAAATTAATAATTAGACCTTGTCTAATCATTGCCTGAAGCTGCAGGCCGGATCGTCGAATAACCATAAAAACGCGGTCTTCCGCTTATTCCAGCAAAGTAGCCGTTTGTCGGAGGCAAGTAGATTTGATCAATAGCCATCACTAACATGCCAACTCTAGGGAGAGCTTAAACAATGCGCCGTCATTCCTTTTCCGGTTTTACCCTCGTCGAGCTGATGATAGTCGTCGCCGTCCTCGCGATATTGGTCACCCTGATCTATCCCTCGTATCAGAATCAGGTAAGAAAGGGGCTGCGCTCAGCCGGTCAACAATTTCTGATGGATATCGCGCAACGGCAGGAACAGTACCTGCTCGATCAGCGGTGGTATGCCGCCGATCTCGCCACGCTCAATATGCAGCCTCCCACCGAAATTGCCGGCAAATACGATACCAGTTCAAACGGGCTGCGTTTCACCGTCCCGGCGCAGGCCGCAGGAGTTACACCAACGTATACGATATCCTTGGCACCGGTATCGGGCGGACCGCTGGACGGCGACGGAACGCTGGTCATCAACAATCTGCAACAGCACTGGCGCGAGACCGACGGTAATCTGACTTACAACACCGGCGGTGATTGTCTCTGGGAAGACACCGGATGCACTCCGCATTGACAGCGCGATCCCGCCCATTGACGGGGTTTACGATGATCGAAATGATGGTCGTGATGCTCGTTGCGGCCATTCTGATCACCCTGGCGGCTCCCGCATTCAACGATTTTGTCGCGACCCAGCGTGTACGCACCACCGCATCCGACATCATGGCTGACTTCGCTCTGGCGCGCGCTCAAGCAATCGAAAGCAGCCGTCGCGTCTATTTCGAAAGGACCGGCACCACGTGGACAGACGGCTGGCGCATCTATGTAGACAGGAACGACAATGCCGCCTACGACGTCGGCGAAGAGATCAAGATCGTTAACGGCCTGTCCGGCAATATCAGGGTGTGCACCAACGTCGATGATTTCGCGAGCGACATTATCTTCCGTCCCGATGGCCGCGTCGTCCGCACCGGCGTACCCACCACCAACGACGGCGTCTTTGTCATCGACGACATGGGCGACACCGACCTCAGCAATAATAAAATCCGCGGCATTTTGTTCGGGCTTTCAGGCAGGGCAACCGTGGTCGATTTCAATCCCAACCATCAGGCGGTACCGCTGCCATGCTGAGTCGCGGCTTCACCCTGATCGAAGTGCTGGTCACGCTGGTGATCCTGCTGTTCGGATTGCTCGGCATCGCCGGCCTGATGGCCAAGGGGCAACGCGCTTCGTTCGAGGCGTTTCAGCGCCAGGAAGCGCTCTCATTCGCCAACGACATGGCCGAGCGGATACGCGCAAACAGCAACCTTAACGGAACCCTCCCCGTCCCGGTTTCCACCTATATCGCGGGAGCACCGGTGGCCACCCCCCTCGGCGACGGCGTCGCTTACAACCAGCTTTTGACCGGCGCGATCACCAACTGCGCAACCAGTGCCTGCGACGGAAATCAGATGGCGACCTATGACCTCGCGTTATGGGACGGCCTGCTGAACGGTTACACCGAATCCCAAGTCGCGGGCGGCAACCGGGTGGGCGGCATCATCAGCGCGCGCGGCTGCGTAGAGGACATAGGGAATACCGTCGCCGCCTGCCCTGCTGCGCCCGCTCCCCTTGGTTATACCTACAATCAATCCGTCCGCGTCAGCGTGGCATGGCAGGGTAACGACGATACGGTTGCCCCGCTTGGCGCGCTGACCTGCGGCACCGGACTTTACGGCGCGGAAACCAAACGGCGGGTCGTGGCGCTGGACGAAACGCTGATAGTGAAATGCCCATGATCGCCATGATGAACGCCCCCCGCCGGATACTTGGCCGCCCGGCAGCTCGCCAGACCGGGCTGTCGCTGGTTGAATTGATGGTCGGCCTGACGATCGGCTTGTTTCTTACGCTGGGGTTGTTCACGCTGATCGCCAACTCATCGCAGTCTTTCAAGGTGCAGGATGATTTCTCGCGCATGCAGGAAAATGCGACGGCTGCACTGCGCTACATGGGCGATTCGATACGGATGGCAGGGTTCGTCGGTTATGCGCAGGACCCGGCGCTGATCAACGCCGCCAGCGATGGCGTCGCAACAACCACGGATTGTGGGTCGGCAACCAATCCGCCGACAGCAAACTGGGCGCTCAATATGCAGGTTCCCATCTATGGCATACCGGGATCCGGAGCGGGCGCGCTGACGCAGTTGACAGTGCATGGCGTATTCCCCTGCATTATCGCGACGAACTTCCAGTCTTACAGTCCGATTCTGGTGACACGCGGCGCCGGCGGCTATCGCATACCCGACCCGAACAACGACGGCAATCTCACCGACGGGCTTGCCGAGCAGCCGAATTACAACACCACGATCTATGTTCAGTCAGCCCCCGCCAAAGTGCTGACCGGCGGCTTTGCCGGACTGCTTTTCTACGGCAACGATTTCGCAGCGCTACGGGCCTCCAACCAGACGCCCCTGCAACCGAACGGCAGCGATTCCGACATTTTTGAATACCATGCTCACGTCTATTACATCCGGCCGTGCAGCCGGCCCGCAGCAGGAACAACCTGCGACGGCGTCACCGATGACGCTGGCTTTCCGATCCCGACACTGGCGCGCCAAGAACTAGTCGGCAGCGCGATGACGGAAGTGCCGCTGGTGGAAGGCGTCGATCTGATCAGCTTCCAGTACGGGATCGACAACAATCCGAACCCCGGCGACGGGGTGGCCGATATTTTCACGACCACCCCCGCGGCTGGTGACTGGAGCAATGTGGTTGCGGTCAGGGTCAGCGTGCTGGTGCGCTCGCCGCACCTGAGCTCCAGCTACGATGACAGCAGCAAGCAATATGACCTGGATGGAGACGGCGTGCCTGACTATGCATGCACGGCAAGCTACGCCAATGCCTGCAAATACAAACGCAAGGTTTTTACACAGATTTTCCAGCTACGCAATATCGCATTAAGGAGAGGCGCATGAAGACCATGATGATGCAACAGAACCTTCATTCCCGGAGTCATCAACGGGGCGCGGTGCTCGTGGTCGGACTGATCATGCTCGCCGTCATGACATTGTTCGTGATCTCGATGCTCAAGACGTCGAGCATCGAGCTCAAGATCGGCGGCGTCAGCCACATTCAGGCGATCAATTTTTCGAATGCGGAGCTCGCGATCAATAAATTCATCGTCGACAATAACGGTCGCTTCGCGCCCGGATTCCTGGGGCTGGCGCAAGGCGCACCGGGCGCCCAGATCAACAGTCCGCCGGCCAACCTGCTCTATGCCGGTGACCAGGTTGCGATACAGGCCACCCAGACCGCATGCGAACCCTATCAATGCCCTCCCCAGTATCAGTGCATGGTCGGCTCTCAAACCTGGGATGCGGCGCAGTTCGACGTCCAGGCCACTGCAACCGGGGCGATCGGCGGCACTACCATAGTCCATACCGGCGTACAAACCCTGGCGCCGGCGGGATCCTGTTAAGCAACCGGGTAAAACTCCGGTTTGAACCTGAATGCATCGTCGGACTAATGAGGTGGCATTATGAACGCTCTTAGACCTTTCACGAAAATCGTCGTCTGGATGTTGATCGCTGCGCTGATCAATCCAGTCGCGGTGGCCCCGACATTCGCGCGTGACACCGACATTTATCTGAGCGTGACCACCGGTAACACCACCGCCGAACCGAACGTGCTGTTCATCCTCGGCACCAATGACCGGATGAACATTCCCGAGCCGTGGCACGAATATCCGGGCGCTTACGATTCTCACATCGAATATCTGTGGAACGACATCAACATCATCAGCAATTCCGAGGTCACGGCGGAAAGCGCGAGCGCGATTTCCGATACCGCGGCGCCGGTCAACCCGTACAGCCCGTGGGGCACGTGGGACGGCACCGCCCTCACCGACCGCCAGAACCTGTGGAAAGCAGTCAAGCTTTATGCAAATGCCACCGATATCGAAGGCGGCGTCAGCGACCCGGGGCCGCGCTACATGTTCCGCAACTACTACAACGACGAATCGTGGCTGTACTGGCTGCCCACGGGCACGGCGACCAGCGACCCGCGCCTGATGTCACCGTCATTCAACCGCTTCCGTGCCGGCTCGGTCAATTATGTTTCCAGCACCCGCGGCGGCATAACCTATCCACCGACGGGTCCCACCAGTCCGTACAACTACTCCACCGTCAACAACTACGCGAGCTTCAATCTATGTTCGTCGCTGACCCCGCAGTTGACGCCTTCGACCGTGATGGCGCCCAGCACCGTGGCGCAGAACAACGGCTATGTGCTGAATCAGCAATGGATACGTTACGAACCCTATCTGAATCTGGCGACGATAGGCGTCGGCAGCTACCCCGGCAGCAGCACCAATTACAACAGCTACGGTTACGCGCAGGGTTACCTCGATGGCTCCTTGGTGCCGCCCACCAACGGCTTTCCGGTACCGGCGGCCGGAGTTACTCTGCCGAGCTACCTCGGCGCGCCCTACCGCGACAACGTCGGCGGCAGCCCGACCGGCAGCCAGGGGCAGCCGATCCGCGTTCAGCAGAGCAGTACCACCAGTTATGCCGGCTGGGCCAATCCCCAAGCCGACCTCGGCGGCTACACCTATCAATCTATCATCAACGGCTATCCCTACAGCTACAACCTGACCGGTTCCACATCCGGCAGCTATGCGGTACTGCAAACAGTGCTCGGTTGGTACGGGATCACCTCTCAGATCGGCAGCGCCTGGAATTTCACAGCATGGAAAGGCAACCGTGATGCTTCGTCTGCGTTTGGCATGGCGACCGGAACTCCCGCTTACTACGACACAACTGCCGCCTGCAATTCCAGCACCGGTCCGGCAGCCACCAGCACCTGCGTCGCCATTTCACAAGGCGCGGTCTCTGCCCAGAATGCGACCTGGACTCAGCAATGCAAATACACCGCGGGCTGGAGTGAGCGCGATGCCCAGAGCACTCTGCGTGTCGGCGGCGGCAACTGCTCGACCAATGGCTCTCCCAGCTGCTCGGATCCGCGCACGGTGGCGCTCGGCTACAGCGCGCCGCATCTGGCCTGCGGTGATTTCTCCCCGCCCGCCAGCTGCGGCACACCGGTAACACAGACCAGCTTTCTGACCCAGTACATCAATACCAATTGCTCGGCAAGCAGCCAGAGCACGATCACCGTCGGCAGTTGCGCATGGTCCGGCAGATCGAGTGTCAACATCGAGGGACAGGGCTATTTCTACTATGGCGGCACCTGCACGGAGTCCGGCTCGACCGCCAGCTGCTCGACTGCCGCCACCACCAATCCGAAAACCCTTAACGGGGTCAGCCAGAGCTTCGTAATGGGCCCGTACACGCCGGCGCAGTTCGCCGCCGGCACTTTCGCCAGCGCGGGCTGCACTAACTCGATCAGCGCCGGCAACTACACTTACGGCGGCACCTGCAGCGGCGGCCTCAAATATAATGTCGCCACCACCTATACCGCCGGCACGCGGCCGAACGCACCGACCGCCGCGCCGAATCCGAACACCACGCGCACCACGACCAATCCGCTGACGACTTGCGCGTTCTCGGGCGGCACATCGCTGACGATCCGCGGCAACAGCCAGACCTACAACCGCAGTTGCGCGACGACGGAATCGAACACCGATCAGACCTGCGCGACGCGTTATGGCGTGGCCTGCGACAACTCGACAACGATCACCACCGGCGTCAACACCGCGGTCTGCCCCAATCAGACGACTACCATCGTTGCGATTCCGGGAGTAAGTGCTTCGACTTATTATTATCAAGCCTACAAGCAGAACGCAACGCAGGCCAACCTGTATCACGAGTGCCTGAACGACGGGCCGTCGTTCAACCCGGGCGCCAACAGCTATCCGACTTCGGTCAACCGTACGTTCGCCACTGCCGCCAACACCAGCACCACCGCGACGCCGAACACCGCTCTTACCCAGGCCTATACGACTTCGGCGAATACCTCGTACCGGGTGGCGGCTGATTCCACGAAAAATATCGACGTCTATTCGGTCAATTATCTGAACTGGCTGTTCGGCGCCAAGGCCTGCCGCGACACCAGCGGCGCCCTGATCATCAGCGGGACGATCTCGTCCAGCGCAACCTGCAGCCCGATCGGCCGCAAGACGCGGCTGCAGGTCGCCAAGGACGCGCTGTCCACACTGGTCAGCACCACTGACGGTATCCGTGCGGGCCTGGAGGTCTTCAACAAGACCGACACCACGCTGGCGAGCGAGGGCGGCAACATTGCCTATGCGATCCACCGCATGGGCAGCAACTCGACCGATACCCCCTATTACGGCAATCGCACCACGCTGGTCAACGCGATACAGGGCGTGGTCGCGTCTTCGCGCACACCGCTGACGGAAAGCCTGTATGAAGCGTACCGCTACTTTTCCGGGCGGACGCCGGTATTCGGCACCCTGACCACCACTGCGCAAAGCGGCGGCACGGTGTCCGCCGGCTACGATACCAGCGTCGGCACCAACAGCGATTCCACGCCGAACACGATCTACCTCAGAAATTCGGGCGGCACCTATAACTCGCCGATGATGAACAACCCGAACGTCGCCGGCCCCGCCGGCTGTCAGAAGAACTTCATCGTGCTGATCACCAATGGCCAGCCGGAAGATGATTTTTCCGCCAATGCCGCCATCAAGACGATGAGATGGCATAACGTCGCGCTCAACAAATACGTGTCGCCGCGGACCGATCTCGACTCCAACTGGCCGAACGGCACGTCGTACAACCAGATACCGGCGGTCGCCGGCGGCAATCCTTACGGCCCGGTCGATCTGGCATCGACCGCCAACGACGGCGGCTATATCTGGCTCGACGAGCTGTCCTACTTCCTGTCGTACGCGGACGTCAGCCCCGGCGCGCAGAACTATGTCGGCGAGAGCATCACCGACCTGTTGCCGGGACAGCAGACCATCAACACCTACACCATCGGCTTCGCCGGCGTCAGTTCGCCGGTGGTGCAGGATGCGGCCCAGCAGGCGAACGGCAATTTCTACATTGCGCAGAACGCCGCCCAGCTCTCGCAGGCGCTGACCGCAGTACTCAACGCAATCCGCAACTGGAACCCCACCGGCACCGGATTCGCGGTGCCGCTCGACACGCTGAATCGCGGCCAGAGTTCGAACGATATCTTCATCTCGTTCTTCGGCCCGTCCCCCAACGATACCTGGCAGGGAACGGTCAAGAAGTTCGAGATCGGCGTCGGCGATGCCCAATGCGGCACCGGGGTTACGGTTTGCCTGATTGGACAGACCGTGCTTGCGACCGGCAACTACAACATCAACGATATCGACCCCCTGACTGGCCAGTCGGTCATCGACCCGACCTCGACCAGTTTCTGGGGTCCCTCCAATCTGCAGGACGGATCCTCGCCCAACAAGGGAGGAACCGGCTATCAGTTGATCAACAACACGCCGTCGTACACGCCAAGCACGCGCAAGGTCTATACCTTCCTCAGCAACGGCGTCTCGACGACGACCGATCTGACTGATTCCGGCAATCTGGTGCAACCGGGGAACACGGCGATCACCGGGGCGATGCTCGGCACCGGCTCGGCGGCCACCCGTGAAACGCTGATCAATTACATCCTAGGCGGCTCCACGACCGACCCCAATTGCACCGACGGCGACGCCTCCACGCTCTGCACCACCTGGGCCTCCTGGCCGCACTTCGACGTGCAGCACGCAGCGCCGGCGATCGTAACCTATGATTCAACGCAGGACCCGCCGATCCAGTACGTGTACTACGTGCAGGATAACGGCATGGTGACGGCGGCGGACGCCAACACCGGCCAGGAAAAATGGTCGTTCCTGATCGAGGAAGCGCTGCCGCAGCTCAGCGCATTGCAGGCCAACCTGCAGGGGCCTGAAATCTACGTTGCGGACGGCAATCCGGCGGTATTTTTCGATGATCAGAACAACAACGGCATAATCGACGGCAGCGACCGCGTCTGGCTGTTCTTCGGCCTGCGCCGTGGCGGCCGCGTCCTCTACGCGCTGGACATCACCAACAAGGATCGTCCGCTGTTCAAGTGGAAAATCACCGCCAACAGCGGCAGCGGCATGGTCTGCCTTGGGCATGCCGCATGCACCCCCAATGCCCAGTTCAACGAGCTGGGGCAAACCTGGTCAACGCCGATGGTGGGAACCATCCGCAATCTGGGGGCTGCGACCGGACACATACCCGCGCTGATCTTCGCCGGCGGCTATGACCCGCTGGAGGATGTGATGCCCTGGGTGGGCGATCCTGTCACCCACAAGGACACCATGGGGCGCGCGGTGTATGTGATCAATGCCGATACCGCCAATATCATCAACTCGTGGGGCGTCGGCCAGAGCGGCAGTTACCGCACCGGCAATACGATCACCACTTCTGCGATCCCTTCGGACGTCGCGGCGCTCAACATGGACGGGGACGCCCAAGGTTACCTCGACCGCATCTATGTCGGCGACCTCGGCGGCAATGTCTGGCGGTTCGATATCGACGACAGCAGCCCGTCGAACTGGAGGGGCGAACAGCTCGCCACCCTGTCGGACGCCACCGGCGAGAAACGCAAGTTCTTTTATGCGCCGGCGGTTGCGCCGTCATACAGGCCATTCCGTTTTGACGCGGTTTACGTCGGTTCGGGCGACAAGGAACATCCGCTGTGCACGTCAAGCGGCAGCAACAATCCGTGTCCCGCCTATGCCGCCTCGGATAAGGTCTTCATGCTGATGGACGATCCGAGCCTGAATTCAGGCGGCGGCACGCCGACACCCGCAGGTCCTTCGGCACTTTCGACGCCGATCACCCAGTCTACGCTGGTAAACCTTTCGGACACCAATGTGAACGGAGCCACCGACACGACGCTGACCGGCAGCCAGGGCTGGAAACGGTCACTGGACAATGGCGAAAAAGTCAGTACCCAGCCGACAGTGTTCTTCAACGAACTGCGCTTCGGCACTTACGCACCGCTGGCGCAGAACAACTCCTGCACGCCGCCCGGCCAGGGCCGGGTCAACCAGATCAATTCGCTGTATGGCAGCCTGGAGGCATTGAACGGCAGCTCCATATCCGCCTCCTCGCGCTACTACGCCGACTTTCTGGCGCGCGGCTATATTTCGATCGGTTCCACGATCGTCGTCAATACCGGCGGCGCCGGCACAACGGTAGGTGTTGTCGGAGGAACCAACTCGGAACAGAACCAGGGCGCCGGGTTCAGGGCGATCTTCCTGCCGATCATTTCGGAATCGGGCACCAAGTTCATACAGATCGGCACGATCGGCGGCGCCACCAAAATCTACTGGTACCTGGAGCCGGAACAATAACCGGGGCTTAACGGCGTCACGATAAAATCCCCGCCGCGGCGGGGATTTTTATTTCTTCAATGCAGGGCGTTATATTGCGTGGGTGGCCAGATCTCTGGGCAGGGGAAAAGCGACCTTCTCGGTAATGCCTGGAAGCTCCGAGACTTCGGTCGCGCCGAGCGCGCGCAGGCGCGCGACGACTTCCCGCACCAGCAGCTCCGGCGCCGACGCGCCGGCGGTGACGCCGACCGTCGATTTGCCCGCGACCCACAGCGGATCGAACTCTCGCGCGTTATCCATCATGTAAGCCGGCACGCCCTGATTCGCCGCGACCTCGCGCAGCCGGTTTGAATTCGAGCTGTTCGGCGAACCGACGACGATCACGACGTCGCACTGCCGCGCCAGCGCCTTGACCGCGTCCTGCCGGTTCTGCGTCGCATAGCAGATATCGTCCTTCTTCGGCCCGACGATGTTCGGAAAACGTTGCCTGAGCGCGGCGGTGATTGCGCTCGCGTCATCCACCGACAGCGTGGTCTGGGTCACGAACGCGAGGTTGTTCTCGTCGTTGACATGCAGACGGGCGATGTCAGCCGGCGATTCGACCAGATACATGCCGCCGGTGGACTGACCCATCGTGCCTTCGACCTCGGGGTGTCCGCGATGGCCGATCATCACGATCTCGCGCCCCTGTTTGCGCATTTTCGCCACTTCGATATGGACCTTGGTGACGAGCGGACAGGTTGCGTCGAATATGCGCAACTGGCGATCCCGCGCCCGCTGCCGCACCGCCTGCGACACGCCGTGCGCGCTGAATACGACAGTGCTGCCCGGCGGCACTTCATCAAGGTCCTCGACGAACAGCGCGCCCTTCGCGCGCAGATCATCGACCACGAATTTGTTGTGCACGACCTCGTGGCGCACGTAGATCGGCGCGCCGTGCAATTGCAGCGCGCGCTCGACGATCTCGATCGCGCGGTCGACGCCGGCGCAGAAACCACGTGGATTGGCGAGCAGAACCTGCATGAGGCGGGATTATAAAGGATACAGGATCGAGGATTCGGGATTCAGCAAAATCTATCAGCCACAGAGATTATAGAGCGCACAGAGAGAAAAATTAAAGACTGGGCAAGGCGGGTTTTTCTCCGTGATCTCTGTGTCCTCTGTCGCTAACGAGGTTTTTCCGGGTTCTGAATCCCGCATCCTGCATTCTACTTGCGGCGCAACCCGTCCCAGATCAACAGCGCCGCGCCGCAGGTGACCGCCGAATCCGCGAGATTGAACGCCGGCCAGTGCCAGCCGAACGCGTGGAAATCGAGAAAGTCGACGACCTCGCCTGTCAGCGCGCGGTCGATCAGATTGCCGACCGCGCCGCCGAGAATCAACGCCAGTGCCAGGCAGAACGGCGGCTGGTCGGTGTGCCTGCGCAGCAGCCATACGATCAGCGCGGCGGCGGCCAGCGCAAGCGCGATGAAAAAACCGCGCTGCCAGCCGCTGGCGTCGGCCAGGAAGCTGAACGCGGCGCCGCGATTGTAGGTCAGCACCAGATTGAAGAACGGCGCGACTTCAACGCCTTCTCCGCGCAGGAACAGGCGCGCTATCGCAAATTTCGCAGCCTGATCGAGCGCCACCACCAGCGCGCTCAACGCCAGCCAGCGCTTCATGCCGGCCTATGCATGGCGGCGCGGCTCGCCCGCGCCGTAGAGATTGCTGACGCAGCGTCCACAGATTTCGGGGTGCGCCGGATCGCTGCCCACATCCTCGCGATAATGCCAGCAGCGCTCGCATTTGGAATACGGACTGGGGATAACTTCGATCCTCTCTTCGTTGCGTCCCGCAACCTCCCGGACCGTTGCCTTGGAGGTAATTAAAACAAAACGCAAATCATCGCCCAGCGATTTCAAGGCCGTATATTTGCTTCCCGAATAAGCCAGCTCTACTTCAGCAGCGAGTGATGAGCCAATCTGCCCGGAAATGCGCTTCACTTCGAGTTCCTTCAACACTTCTCCGCGAACAGCCCGAATGATTTCCCATTTGTCATGCAGCTTTACTTTATCGACAACCTCCGGAAGCTCGTGCCATGTTGAAAGAAATACACTTGATGAGTTGGAAGACGTGATGTAAGGCCAAGCCTCTTCAGCAGTAAAACTCAGGATCGGCGCCATTAAACGCACCAGGCTCTGCGTGATGTGGTAAAGCGCATTCTGGGCGGAGCGCCGCGCTTTTGAGTTGTCAGGAGCCGTATAGAGCCGATCCTTGAGAATATCCAGATAAAATCCGCCGAGGAACTCCGAGCAAAAGGTCTGGAGTTTCTGCGCGACAAAATGAAATTCATATTTGTCGAAATAATCTTTTGATTCATCCTGAAAATAGTACTTCGAAAAATGTAAGGCATATCGGTCAATTTCAAACCAATCTTCAACCGGCAACTTGTTTTCTTCCGGATCAAAATCGGAAGTATTCGCCAATAGAAAACGTAATGTGTTTCGGATGCGGCGGTACGATTCGACGACGCGCTTCAGGATTTCGTCCGAAATCGACAGCTCGCCCGAGTAATCGGTCTGCGCGACCCACAGCCGCAGGATGTCGGCGCCCAGCGTGTCCACGACTTTCTGCGGCACGATCACGTTGCCGAGCGACTTCGACATCTTGCGCCCCTGACCATCCACCACGAAGCCGTGCGTCAGCAGCGCGTCGTACGGGGCGCGCCCGTTCAGCATGCACGACACCAGCAGCGACGAATGGAACCAGCCGCGGTGCTGGTCGGAGCCTTCGAGATAGAGGTCGGCCGGGAATTTCAGTTCGGCGGCGTGCGAACCGCGCAGCACGGTCTCGTGCGTCGATCCGGAATCGAACCAGACATCGAGCGTGTCCCGGATCTTCTCATAGCGGTCGGCGTCGGCGCCCAGCAGTTCACGCGTATCCACCCGTTGCCACGCCTCGATGCCCCCTTGTTCGACCTTTTGCGCAACCGTTTCGATCAATTCCAGCGTACGCGGATGAAGCTGATAGGCCTGCTTGTCGACGAACAACGGCATCGGCACACCCCACTGGCGCTGGCGCGACAGCGTCCAGTCCGGGCGGTTTTCGATCATCGCGCGCAGCCGCGCCTGCCCCCAATCCGGATAAAAACGGGTGGCATCCACGCCGCGCAGTGCGGTTACGCGCAACGTCTCGTCCGGCCTGGCGCCGTTGAAGCCCGGCACCTTGTCCATGCCGGCGAACCACTGCGTGGTGGCGCGGTAGATGATCGGCGTCTTGTGCCGCCAGCAATGCATATAACTATGCGGGTACTGCTTCTGCGCGAATAACGCGCCCTTCTCCCTGATGACTTCGACGATCTTCGGGGTGGCTTTCCAGATGCCGAGCCCGCCGAACAGCGGCAGCGACTCTGCGTAGCGGCCGTCGCCCTGCACCGGCGTCAGGATTTCATCGTCGGTCCCGCCGTTTTTGCGCCACGAATTGAAGTCTTCGACACCATAGGCCGGCGCCACATGGACGATGCCGGTGCCGGTATCGAGCGTTACATAGTCAGCAGGATAAATCGGCGATGCCCGGCCATAAAATGGATGATGAAAGCGAAGCCCTTCCAATGCTTTCCCGGGAGCGCTGGAGGCAAAGACGCTCGCAGCATCCTTTTTCACGACGCCCATGGAAGCGTAGTCTTCACTTTCGATGCGTCCCTTCAGATCGTTCGCCATCAGCAACGTGCCCCGATTGGTTTCAACCAGGGAATACAGATAATCCGGGTGAACATTGAGCGCCTGGTTTGCAGGTATCGTCCAGGGTGTTGTTGTCCAGATAACCGCGTAAACGGGTCCCGGGGGCAACTCATCCAGTGCAAAGGCCTGACGAAGCCTTTCCCGATCTTCATCAACCAGCCGGAAACCGACGTCAATCGCAATATCGGTCTTGTCCATGTACTCGACCTCGGCCTCGGCCAAGGCCGAGCCGCAGTCGAAACACCAGTTGACCGGCTTCAGTCCGCGATAGACATAGCCTTTTTCGATAATCCTGCCAAGCACGCGGATTTCGTCGGCCTCGTTGCCGAAGTCCATCGTTTTATAGGGATGCTCCCAGTCACCGATCAAGCCAAGCCGGATGAAATCCTTTTTCTGGCGCTCGATCTGCTCCGCCGCGTAGGCGCGCGATTTACGCTGCACTTCCTCGACCGACAGATTCCTGCCGAACTGTTTTTCGATCTGGATTTCGATCGGCATGCCGTGGCAGTCCCAGCCCGGCACGTACGGCGCGTCGAAGCCGGCCAGCGTCTTCGACTTGACGATGATGTCCTTCAATATCTTGTTGACCGCGTGGCCGATGTGGATGTCGCCGTTCGCGTACGGCGGGCCGTCGTGCAGCACGAACTTCGGCCGCCCGCGGCAGGCGGCGCGGATCCGCTCGTAGAGTTTCCCTTCCTGCCACTGCTTCACCATCAGCGGCTCGCGTCTGGCGAGGTCGCCGCGCATCGGAAACGGCGTATCGGGAAGATTCAGGGTGTTTTTATAATCTGCCATAGAATCAGAAATGAACCGCGGAGACGCAGAGGCGCTGACAAAAATAAAATAAAGAAGCAGGATTCAGCAAGCTGTTTTCGGGGTCGCGATTTTATGAATTTTGTGCCGTTCTCTGCGTCTCCGCGTCTCTGCGGTGAAAATAATCCCTGGTATTTTCTACATCGCGCGCGATCTGGCGCCTGAGCGTCTCGACGTCGGCGTATTTTTCCTCGTCGCGGAATTTGTGCAGGAAATCAACGCGCAGGTGGGCGCCGTAAATCTCGCGGTCGAAATCGAGCAGGTGCACTTCGAGCACCGCCCGCGCTTCGCGCCGCACCGTCGGCCGCACGCCGAGGCTCGCCACTCCCGGCCACGGCCGGTCGCCGGCGCCCGACACCTCGACCGCGTAGATACCCCATACCGGCGGCCGGTTATGCTTCATCAGGATGTTGGCTGTCGGAAAGCCGAGCTTGCGGCCGAATTTGTCATTGTGCACGACGCGCCCGCTGATGCTGTAGGGACGGCCGAGCAGACGTTGCGCGCGCGCCGTGTCGCCGGCCGCCAGCGCCTCGCGCACCGCGGTGCTCGACACCCGCACACCGTTCGCCGTGATCATCGGTTGCACTTCGACTTCGAAACCGTGGCGCGCGCCGGCCTGCCTGAGCAGTGTCAGATCGCCGGCGCGGCGCGCGCCGAAGCGGAAGTCCTCGCCGACCAGCACCCATCTGGCATTCAGGCCGCGCACGACGATGCGCTCGATGAATTCCGCGGCGGCGATCTGCGCGAAACGGTAGTCGAAGCGGCACACCTGCGTGCGTGAGATGCCGCGCGACTCCAGCAGTTCGAGTTTCTCGCGCAGTGTGGTCAGTCGCGTCGGCGCCTGGTCCGGCGCGAAGAATTCGCGCGGATGCGGCTCGAACGTCAGCGCGCACGGGGACAGCCCGCGCGCGCCGGCGACCTCGACCGTCCGCGTCAGCATCGCCTGATGGCCGAGATGCACGCCGTCGAAATTGCCGATGGTCAGCGCCGCTGGAGCGGCGGAACCCGAAAAATAGCGTTTAATCTGCACGCACAGTCCGAACCAAAAGGTCGGATTGTAGCGTGTCTGTCGCGGAAACGAGCGGGCCGGGGCCGGTCAGGCGGCGCTGAACAGGCGGTGGCGGCGCGGGCGCACATAGACCTCGTCGCCGACGCCGATGTGCAATTCGAGGAAACGGTCCTTGCTGAGGTCGGCCTGGATCGTTTCACCGCTGTCGTCCCGCTTCAGCTCGACGCGCACCCGCGGCCCGAGCGCGAAGAAATCCTTGACCGTCGCCTTGAACACGCCGTCAGTCCGGTCACGCAGAATTTCGACGTCATGCGGACGCACGAAGATCAGCGCGCCATTGGCGCCGAAGCCGACGCCTTCCGGCACCGGCACCGTCCAGTCGCCGACAGTCACCAGCCCGCTGTCGACGCGGCCGTGAAACTGATTGAACTCGCCGAGAAACTGGTAGACGAACGGCGTCGCCGGATGGCTGTAGACCTCGTCCGGCACGCCGATCTGCTCGATCCTGCCGTGGTTGAAAACGACGATGCGGTCGGCGACTTCGAGCGCTTCTTCCTGGTCGTGCGTCACGAACACGCTGGTCAGATGGATTTCGTCGTGCAGCCGACGCAGCCACGCACGCAGTTCCTTGCGCACCTTGGCGTCGAGCGCGCCGAACGGCTCATCGAGCAACAGCACCTTGGGCTCGACCGCCAGTGCGCGCGCCAGCGCGATGCGCTGACGTTGACCGCCCGACAACTGATGCGGATAGCGGTCGCCGAGCCAGTCGAGCTGCACCAGCTTCAGCAAATCATTCACCTTGTCACGAATCTGTTCCTCGCCTGGACGCTCTCTGCGCGGCTTCACGCGCAGCCCGAAAGCGACGTTCTCGAATACCGTCATGTGGCGGAACAGCGCGTAATGCTGGAACACGAAGCCGACGTTGCGCTCCTGCACGTGTTTGCCGGTCGCATCTTCGCCACTGAACCAGACCCGCCCGCTGTCGGGCGTCTCCAGCCCGGCGATTACGCGCAGCAGCGTGGTCTTGCCGGAACCGGATGGCCCGAGCAGCGCGACAAGTTCGCCCGGCTCGATCGTCAGCTCAACGTTGTCGAGCGCGACGAAATCGCCGAAGTGCTTGGAAACATTCTGGACCTGGATGCTCATCTGCTTTCCTTCAGGTAACGATGTTCAACAACGGTTTTCACTACCAGCGTGACCAGCGCGAGCAACGCAAGCAACGACGCGCAGGCGAATGCCGCGGCGAAGTTGTATTCGTTGTAGAGGATTTCGACGTGCAACGGCAGCGTATTGGTCTCGCCGCGGATGTGCCCGGACACCACCGACACCGCGCCGAATTCGCCCATCGCGCGCGCATTGCACAGGATCACGCCGTAGAGCACGCCCCATTTTATGTTGGGCAGCGTCACGCGCCACAACGTCTGCCAGCCGCTGGCGCCGAGCACGACCGCGGCTTCCTCCTCCTCGCGGCCCTGCGCCTGCATCAGCGGAATCAACTCGCGCGCGATGAACGGAAACGTGACGAAAATCGTTGCCAGCACGATGCCGGGCACGGCGAACACGATGTGGAGGTCGTGATCGGACAGCCACGGCCCGAACCAGCCCTGGAGACCGAACATCAGCACGTAAATCAGCCCCGAAATCACCGGCGACACCGAGAACGGCAGGTCGATCAGCGAGATCAGCAGCGTCTTGCCGCGGAAATCGAACTTGGCAATCGCCCACGCGGCGGCGACGCCGAATACGAGGTTGAGTGGCACCGCAATGCCGGCGGCGATCAGCGTCAGCCTGATCGCCGACCGCGCGTCCGGTTCGGCGATGGCCTGGAAATAGTAGGCGGCGCCCTTGCGCAGCGCCTCGGTGAACACCGCAGCCAGCGGCACCACCAGCAGCAGCGCGAGATAAGCCAGCGCCAGCACGGTCAGCGCGACCGGCAGCCACGACACCGCTTTACGGCCAAGCGCCGGTAGACGCAACGCGGCGGCAGTCATCAGACTGCCCTCTCCTGTGCGTGCCGGCGGCGTGTCCAGCCCTGCAGCGCGTTGATCGCCAGCAGCAGCGCGAACGACACCGCCAGCATGACGACCGCGACCGCGGTCGCGCCGGCGTAATCGAACTGTTCGAGCTTGGTGATGATGATCAGCGGCGTGATCTCCGACACCAGCGGGATGTTGCCGGCGATGAAGATCACCGACCCGTACTCGCCGGCGGCGCGCGCGAAGGCGAGCGTGAAGCCGGTCAACAGCGCCGGCGTTATCGTCGGCAGGATCACGCGCGCGAACGTCTGCACCGGTGATGCACCGAGCGAATGTGCGGCTTCCTCGAGCTCCTTCTCCATGTCCTCGAGCACCGGCTGCACGGTGCGCACCACGAACGGCAAGCCAATGAAGATCAGCGCCACCAGCACGCCGAGCGGCGTGAACGCAACCTTGACACCGAGCGTGGCGAGCGGCGCGCCGAGCCAGCCGTTCTGCGCATAGACCGCGGTCAGCGCGATGCCGGCAACCGCAGTCGGCAGTGCGAACGGCAGATCGATGATGGCGTCGACGATGCGCCGGCCCGGGAAACGGTAGCGCACCAGCACCCATGCGACCAGCGTTCCAAACGCCGCGTTGATCAGCGCCGCCAGCAGCGACGCGCCGAATGAGAGCCTGTAGGAAGCGACGACGCGCGGCGAGGTCGCGGCGGCCCAGAACTGCGGCCACGTCAGCGTGAAAGTCTTGATGAACGTCGCCGACAGCGGGATCAGGACGATCAGCGAGAGATAAAGCAGCGTATAGCCGAATGCCAGGGAAAACCCCGGCAATACGCTATAGCGTTTGAATGCCAATTGGACGGCAGTCATGTTATTCCTGAAAAATGCGGGGCGGGAATTACCCGCCCCGCTCCTGCAAATCCGGCTGGGAGGGGGCAGCCGGATCAGAAGACGCTCACTATGAGAAAGAAACGCCGAAGTCCCGGATCCCGCTTCGGTCAGTTCCCCGGCTGGTAAATCTGATCGAATACCCCGCCATCGGCAAAGTGCGTTTTCTGCGCTTTCTGCCAGCCACCGAACACGTCGTCGATCGTGAACAGATTGATCTTGGGAAACTGCCCGGCGTACTTGGCGAAGATCCCGGGATCGCGCGGTCGGTAAAAATTGCGTGCGGCAATCTCCTGCCCTTCCTCGCTGTAGAGGTACTGCAGATACGCCTCAGCGACCTTGCGGGTGCCGCGCTTGTCGACCACCTTGTCGACAACACTGACCGGCGGTTCGGCAAGGATGCTGATCGACGGCACGACGATTTCAAATTTATCGGGGCCGAGTTCCTTGACGGCGAGGAAGGCCTCGTTTTCCCACGACAGCAGCACATCGCCGATGCCGCGCTCGACGAACGTCGTCGTTGAGCCGCGCGCGCCGGAATCAAGCACCGGCACGTTTTTGTAGAGCTGCGTGATGTACTCGCGGGCCTTGGCGTCGCTGCCGTATTTCTTCAACGCATAGCCGTACGCGGCAAGATAAGCCCAGCGCGCTCCACCCGAAGTTTTCGGATTCGGCACGACGACCGATACGCCGTGTCTGACGACATCATCCCAGTCCTTGATGTGCTTGGGGTTGCCCTTGCGCACCAGGAACACGATGGTCGATGTGTAGGGTGTGCTGTTGTTGGGCAGCCGCGTTTGCCAGTCTTTCGGCAGCAGCTTCGCCTTATCGGCGATTTCATCGATGTCATAAGCCAGCGCAAGCGTCACGACATCGGCCTGCAGTCCGTCGATCACCGCGCGCGCCTGCTTGCCGGAACCGCCGTGCGAAGTTTTGATCACCACTTTCTCGTTATTCTTCTCCTGCCAGTACTTGGCGAAGGCTGCATTAAAATCCTGATACAGCTCGCGCGTCGGATCGTACGAGACGTTGAGCAGTTCGACGTCGGCGCGCGCCGGACCGACCGCAAAAACAGCTACGGTGACCGCGACTGCGGATATCCATTTTTTGAGCGACATGGGACAAATCTCCTGATGATTTTCAGTATGCGAGCTGGAGTCGTGTGAAGAATACTTTTTCCTGCGGGCGGTCGAGGATGAGGGTGGTGCCCGGGAGTGCGCCGGGCAGGGTGCCGCCGCCGCCGCTGAAGTTGGTCACATCGTAGCTGGTCTGCAGCTTGACGTAGCGGTTGAAATACCAGTTCAGTCCGAGACCGATGTCGCGCGCCTGCTGCGCAGCGGTGGCCGGGTTGGCGAGCTGCAATGCCGCAACCTGGGCCGCCGTCGTCGCGCCGGGGGCAAGATAGACGTCCGGGTCGTTGTCCTGCTCGTCATAGCGCGCCACCACCTCGAAAGCGCCCCAGTTGCCGTTTCTCCAGTCGAACGGGTGCTTCGGAACGACGGCGCTGCCGGGATAGCTGGTGCCGTAGGCTTCGTCCTCTCCGGTGATCACCCATGATCCCACTATCTGCCAGGCATGATTGTCGACGGACTGGATATTGCGGGTGATGGTGGCCACCGGCGATAGGGTGTTACGTGCGATGTCCTGGCTGGATCTCACGTACTCGGCCAGCACACCGAACGGGCCGTAGTACCAGTTGGCCTGCGGCGACCAGCGGTCACGCGTGCCCACTGCGTAGGCCGCCGTAGTGTTGGTGTTGATGACGGCGGTGGCATTGGCGCCGTTGTAGGCGAAGAAGGTCTGCTGACCGGGGCTGCGATAGGAACCCAGGTTGACGTTGGTAATGGTGGTCGGCAATACGAGATTGTTGTAGGCGGTCGCCTGGACCGGATTGTTGTCGTGCAAATAGGCGAAGCCGATGCCCAGTTTCTTCAGCGCGTCGATATCGGTGACCTGGAACGGCCGGACGAACAGGCGCGCCGCGATGCCCTTGGCGTCGTTGTTGTCGGCGTCTTCGCTGCCGCTGTTGTTGCCGCCGCCGGCAACGCCGTTGGTGTTCACGTTCTCCAGCGCCGAGCCGTTGATCACCGCCAGCTGATAGTCGGTCGTCCCGGAGAACAGGCTGCCGAGCAGTTGGGCGCCCACTTCATAGTTGGGGGTCAGGCCCGTCGTGAACGCGGTCTCGACGAACGAGTTGTTGGCAGAAGACTGCAGCCGCTCCAGGCCGAACGGCACTTTGAATTTGCCGACCTGCACCTTGAATTCAGGGGCCAGATTGGCGGTGATATAGGCGCTCTGCAGGGCGGCTTCGCCGCTATCGAAGCTCGGCTCCAGCCAATAATCGAAATACTTGCCGATGGTGCCGGAAAACTGCAATCGCGCACGCCGGATCAGAAAGGTGTCCACTCCGCCCGTCGCGGCGGCAACCGAACCGATCGGCGGCGTCAGATTGCCGTTATACCAGCGCGAATCCGCCTGCAGGTAGCCATTGACGCGCAGTTCGTTGGCGCCATCGCCCGATTTGATGCCAAATCCCTTATTGTCGACCGCAACGCTCGGCGTCTCCTTGGCCTTGGCCGCCGCGTTCTCCTTGTCGATCTCCTGCTGCCGCTGCAGTATCCGGATCTTCTGATCCAGTTCCTCAACCTGCTGCCTCAACTGCTGAATCTCGTCATCACCAGCCGACCAGGCTGGTTGCGACAGTGCGCCCGCCAGCAGACCCGCCGTTATCCATATCTTCCTGTTACCGTTTTTCATTCGTAAAGCTCCCGTATTTTCGTTTGGTTTTCAGTAACCCTCCAGCTGTCCGGCCGGGTTATCGACTGCACATTTGATGGCCTCCGGTGGCCCGGCCGGCATCAGATTCCTGTCTCGATGGAGTTATGCGTCATCCGTCGCGCTGGAGAGCCGTCCCGCGCGGTTTTGCTGCCCGTTGTGGAAACGTGTCTTTTCCTTGCGCTCGATCTGCACGACCTTGCCGTCATGAATCACGATTTCTACCGATCCATATTCGATGCCGGATACCGCGCGCGCAATCTCGCGCTCCACTTCGGGCGCAAGACTGAAACCCGCCTGTCTGGTATTGCCGTCCGCCATTGTTGATGTCTCCGTAATCGCCAGCATTGCTTGAGGGCGCCAATTTACCCAAACTCATAAATAATTAAAAATAATATTGTGTTATTGTATTATTCTATTATGTTATATACGTGGCGCGCTTTAACGCGCGATTTCGCACACTATCAACCAGCGGCAAGTGGCGCGGGCGCGCGCCAGGCGGGAATCAGCGGCGGGAACCCGCCGCGCGGATCAATTCGATCACTTCATTTTCCAACGCGGCATCGGCGGGGCGGAATACTTCGCCGAGCAAAATCAGCGCCGGGCCGGTAATGCTTTCCGGCGGTACTGCATCGGCCAGCCCGGAGAGCGTGGTGGTGATGCGCCGCGCTGTCGGCAGCGACGCGTTTTCGAGCGCGACGACCGGCGTCTGCGCCGGCAGCCCGGCGCCCTGCAACGCGGAAGCGATCTGCGCGGCCTGCCCGCCCGCCATGTAAAGCACTGCGGTATCGGCGGCGAGCACGCTTCGAACCCATTCCGATTGCGGCTCGTTGGCGCCGATGCGCGGCGTGACAAAGGCGACGCTGCGCGCGACGCCGCGCTGCGTCAGCGACACGCCGAGTTCGGCACTCGCCGCGAGTGCTGCGGTCACACCCGGCACGATTTCGTATTCGATGCCGGCCTCCTGCAACGCGGCGATTTCTTCCTGCGCGCGGCCGAACAACATCGGGTCGCCGCCTTTCAGACGCACGACGACCCGATGGCGGCGCGCCGCATCGATCAGCCGCTTGTTGATGAAGCGCTGCGCGGTCGAGCGCTTGCCGCAGCGTTTGCCAACCGCAATCTTTTCGGCATTGACGGCGAGCGCCAGCGTATCCGGATGCACCAGCGCGTCGTGCAGCACGATGTCGGCGCGGCGCAGGATTTCCGCGCCGCGCACCGTGATCAGGTCGGGCGCGCCAGGGCCGGCACCGATCAGATAGACTTTACCAGGCCGCGTGCCCGTCATTCGATCATCCCCGCGGCAACGGTCTGATTCGTCACTTCGTCGATCAGGATGAAGGCGCCGGTCGCGCGGTTCGCCGCATAGGGATCGGCGAATACCGGTTGCTGCAGTGCGAGCCTGACTTGCGCAATATCGTTCATCGCCAGCGCCGCCGGCGCCGGTTGTTGCGCCAGCGTGTGGATGTCCACGCGATAATCGATCGCTGCGAGCCTGGCTTTGACGCTGCGCGTCGTCTGCTTCAGCAGGTAGCGCCCGGCCGGCTGCATCGGCTCCGCGGCGAGCCAGCACACGGTCGCGACCAGGTTCTTGTCGGCGCGCGGCGGCTGCGCGGGATCGGCGATCATGTCGCCGCGCGAGATGTCGATTTCGCCCTCCAGCAACAGCGTCACCGCATCGCCGGCCACCGCGATCTTTCTGGACCCCTCGAAGGTAAAGATGTCGCGAATCGTGGTGCGCCGTTCCACCGGCATCACCAGCACTTCGCTGCCGCGCACCAGCACGCCCGACTCGATGCGTCCGGCGTAGCCGCGGAAGTCGGTGCCCGCACCGGGCCGCACCACGAGCTGCACCGGAAAACGCAGCGGCGCGTGTTCGGTCTCGTCGCGCGGTTCGATCGCTTCGAGCGTCTCGAGCAGCGTCGGGCCTTCGTACCACGGCATGCCGGCGCTGCGTTCGACGACGAGGTCGCCGCTCAGCGCCGACACCGGGACAAAGCGCAGGTCGGAAATCCTGAGAGCGTCGGCGAAGCGGCAAAACTCGTCGCGGATCGCCTCGAAACGCTCGCGGCTGTAATCGATGAGGTCCATCTTGTTGACGGCGACGATCACGTGCTGCACGCCGAGCAGATGTGCGATATAGGTGTGACGCCGGGTCTGCGGCAGCACGCCCTTGCGGGCGTCGATCAGGATCACCGCCGCATTCGCGGTGGAGGCGCCGGTCACCATGTTGCGCGTGTACTGTTCGTGCCCCGGCGTATCGGCAATGATGAACTTGCGCTTCGGCGTCGCGAAATAGCGGTAGGCGACATCGATCGTAATGCCCTGCTCGCGTTCGGCCTCAAGGCCGTCGGTCAGCAGCGAAAGGTCGAGCCCGCCGGCACCGCGCCTGCTGGAGGCGCGCTCGACCGCCGACAGCTGGTCTTCGAGGATCGCCTGCGTGTCGTGCAGCAGGCGTCCGATCAACGTGCTCTTGCCGTCGTCAACGCTGCCGGCGGTGATGAAGCGCAACACGCCGTTGTCGGCGATCGCGTCGCCGCGCGGCGTATCGTCGCGCTCGAGTTTGGCCGTGGCGCCCATCAGAAGTAACCCTCTTTTTTGCGCCGCTCCATCGACGCTTCCGAGGTCTGGTCGTCCATCCGCGTCGCGCCGCGCTCGGTCACCGTGGTCGCCACGGTCTCGGCGATGATCGCATCGGTGTCGGCCGCGGTCGACTCGACCGGGCAGGTGCACGAAATGTCGCCGACGGTGCGGAAGCGCACGCTGATCTCCTCGACGCGCTCGCCGGCGCGCGGCGGCGTGATTTCGGTGACCGGCACCAGCAGGCCGCTGCGACGCACCACCGCACGGCGGTGCGCGTAGTAGATCGACGGCACCGCGAGTTCCTCGCGTGCGATGTACTGCCAGACGTCGAGTTCGGTCCAGTTGCTGATCGGGAACACGCGCATATGTTCGCCCTTGTGCACGCGCGTGTTGTAAAGGCTCCACAGTTCCGGCCGCTGGTTCTTCGGATCCCACTGGCCGAATTCATCGCGGAACGAAAACACGCGTTCCTTGGCGCGCGCTTTTTCCTCGTCGCGCCGCGCGCCGCCGATGCAGGCGTCGAAACCGGATTCGGCGATCGCCTCGAGCAACGTCACCGCCTGCGCCGCGTTGCGGCTGTCGGTCGGCGAACGCAGCCGCACCGTGCCGCGCGCAATCGAATCCTCGACCGAACGCACGATCAGCCTTTCGCCGAGTTCCGCGGCACGCGCGTCGCGGAACGCGATCACTTCG
This sequence comes from Burkholderiales bacterium, assembly GCA_035524795.1. Classification (GTDB taxonomy): domain Bacteria; phylum Pseudomonadota; class Gammaproteobacteria; order Burkholderiales; family SG8-41; genus DATKOF01. The sequence continues at coordinate 44,817 of DATKOF010000021.1, read as the reverse complement.
GGAAAGTTGTGGCCGGTATCGATGTGCAGCAACGGGAACGGAAAGCGCGCCGGGCGGAACGCCTTTTCCGCGAGCCGCAGCAACACGATCGAATCCTTGCCGCCGGAAAAGAACAACACCGGGTTCGCGCACTCGCCGGCGACCTCGCGCATGATGTGGATCGCCTCCGACTCGAGCCAGTCGAGATGGCTGCGCCGCGGATGCGGCGCATGCGAGACCACCGGCGATGCTGTCGTCATGCCGTCACCTTGCCTGCGGTTTTTGCCCGCACCAACCGGCCGTCGGGACCGACGTTCAACCCGCACTCGCGCGATCCCGGCTGCTCCCACCACCAGCGGCCGGCGCGCACATCTTCACCGGCGGTCACCGGCCGCGTGCACGGCGCGCAGCCGATCGAACGGTAGCCCTGATCATAGAGCCGGTTGTACGGCACCTCGCGCGCGCGCACGTACGTCCACACTTCATCCTCGCTCCAGTCGGCGAGCGGATTGAATTTCTCGATGCCGTGCGCGGCATCGTGCTCCTGTTCCGGCAGCGCGGCGCGCGTCACCGACTGCGCGCGGCGCTGACCGGTGAGCCACGCCTTCTTGCCGGCAAGCGCGCGCTTCAGCGGCTCGACCTTGCGGATATTGCAGCAGCGCTGGCGCAATTCGACGCTTTGATAAAATGCATCGAGTCCGTGGCTGTCCACATATTCAGCCACCGCCCGCGGATCGGGTCTTATCACCCGGATGCTCCTGTCGTAACGCCGTTCAATCGCGCCGATCACATCGAGCGTGTCCTGATGCAGGCGCTCGGTGTCGAGCGTGAAAATTTCGATGTCGAGACCGCAGTCCAGAATCACATCGGTGATCACCATGTCCTCGACCGACAGACTGCTCGCGAAGGCGGCCGGCGCGTAGTCGCGCGCGACGCGCGCAAGCGTCTGTTCAAGCGCCGCGGCCCTGGCCGCCAGCGCCGTCGGCAATGCAATCTCCACGCGTGCACTCATTTCGCCCCCGCCAGGCGGCGGCGGAACAGCGGCTGCGGCTGCGCGGCCGAGGTTTGATACGATTCGCCGAAATCGTGGAACGCAGTCAATGCTTCCCGAGGATCCTGATCGTCGCGCAGCAGGAACGCGTCGAACCCGACGGCCGCCATCGCAAACAGATGGTCGCGCACCACCTCGCCGATCGCGCGCAGTTCGCCTTTCCAGCCGTAGCGCTCGCGCAGCAGGCGCGCAGTCGAATAGCCGCGTCCATCGCCGAATTTCGGAAAATTCACCGCGACCAGCGCAAGGTGTTTCAGATCATCCGCGATCGCCGCCGGGTCTTCATGGCTGTCGAGCCAGACGGCGAGCCCGCCCTTGCGCGCCAGCAGCGCCGCGCGCTCGCGCTGCCACAGCGCGAGCGGCACGATGATGTCGCCATCGCCGGGAATCTCCGGCAACGCGCCATCGGCGCCGGCCTTAATGAGCCGCCAGTTGTCGCTGGCGATGCGCCGCTCTTTGATCAGCGTTGCCATAGACGGATTCCTTGAAAGGTTCGACGCCGATGCGGTGCACGACGTCGACGAAGCACTCCGCTTCGCTGTCACGATGTTGGAGGTAGCAATCGATCAAACGTTCAATCACGTCGGGCACCTCGGCGCGCGCGAATGACGGGCCGATCACCTTGCCGAGCGCCGCCGGCAGGCCCGGCCGCACGTTACCCTGGTTGCCGCCGACCTCGATCTGGTACCACTCCTCACCGCCCTTGTCGACGCCGAGGATGCCGATATGGCCGACGTGGTGATGGCCGCAGGCGTTCATGCAGCCTGAGATGTTGAGATCGAGCTCGCCGATGTCGTGCAGATAGTCGAGATCGTCGAAGCGGCGCTGGATCGCCTCCGCGATCGGGATCGACTTGGCATTGGCGAGCGAGCAGAAATCGCCGCCCGGGCAGCTGATGATATTGGTCAGCAGTCCGACGTTCGGCGTCGCGAATCCGAGCGTCCTGGCCGCCTGCCACAACTGGTGCAGATCGGCCTGCTCGACGTCGGCAAAAATCAGATTCTGTTCGTGCGACACCCGCAGTTCGCCGAAGCTGTAGCGGTCGGCAAAATCGGCGACCGCGTCCATCTGCGCGGCGGTCGCATCGCCGGGCGGCACGCCGGTCTTCTTCAGCGACAGCGTGACCGCCGCGTAACCGGCGACCTTATGCGGATGGACGTTGCGCTTGACCCAGTTGGCGAACGCCGGATCGGTCGCCAGTTGCTGTTCATAGGCAGCATCGGTCGCCGGCAGATTCAGATAAGCCGGCCGCGTGAAGCGTCCGCTGACGCGCTCGATTTCCTCGGTGATCAGCGTTGCCGGGCCGTCCTTCAGGTGCGCCCACTCGGCCTCGACCTCGTCGCGGAATTTGTCCGGTCCGCGCTCCTTGACCAGGATCTTGATGCGCGCCTTGAAGATATTGTCGCGGCGGCCGTAGCGGTTATAGACGCGCAGGATCGCGTCGAGATAGGTCAGCAGGTGTTGCCACGGCAGGAATTCGCGGATCACGTGACCGATGATCGGCGTGCGCCCGAGACCGCCGCCGACCAGCACGCGGAAACCGATCTCGCCGTCGCCGTTGCGCAGCGCGTGCAGTCCGATGTCGTGCACCTGGGTCGCCGCGCGGTCGTGTTCGGCGCCGTTGACCGCGATCTTGAACTTGCGCGGCAGATAATTGAATTCGGGATGGAACGTCGACCACTGGCGGATCACCTCGCACCAGACGAAGGAATCGACGATCTCGTCCTGCGCAACGCCGGCGAAATGGTCGGCCGTGATGTTGCGCACGCAGTTGCCGCTGGTCTGGATCGCGTGCATCTGCACCGTCGCCAGGTCGGCGAGGATGTCGGGCACTTCCTCGAGCTTCGGCCAGTTGTACTGGATGTTCTGGCGTGTCGAGAAATGGCCGTAGCCGCGGTCGTACTTGCGCGCGATGTGCGCCAGCATCCGCAGCTGCTTCGACGACAGCAGGCCGTACGGCACCGCGACGCGCAGCATCGGCGCGTAGCGCTGGATGTAGAGTCCGTTGCGCAGCCGCAGCGCGCGAAATTCGTCCTCTGGCAGCTTGCCGGCCAGAAAACGGCGCGTCTGGTCGCGGAACTGCGCGACGCGTTCGTCCACCAGCCGTTGATCGATTTCGTCGTAGATGTACATCGTACGCCTTAGATTATGACCAGCCGGCCGCCAACCACCACCAGCATCGTGATCAGCGCGCCGCGTAGCCAGCGCTCCGGTATCGCCGAACTGAGATGGCTGCCAATCCAGATCCCCGGCAGCGAGCCAATCAGCAGCAAGCCGAGCAGATGATAGTTGACGGTGCCGAGCGTAGCGTGTCCAAGGCCGGCGACCAGCGTCAAAGGGACGGCATGCGCGATATCGGAACCGACGATACGCAGCGTCGGCAGATTCGGATACAGGAAAAACAGCGCAGCGACGCCGATCGCCCCGGCGCCCACCGACGAGATCGTCACCAGCACGCCGAGAACGGCGCCGACCGCCACCGTCGCGGGCGCGATCTGATGCGGCTTGATCCATTGACGTTCGCGCGACCAATCGGCAAGTCTGGCGCGGAACACCAGCGCCAGTGCGGTCAACAGCAACGCTGCGCCAAGCGTGGCCTTGATCACCACTGCAACCGCCGGCGCATTGACATCGAACTGGTGCAGCACCCACGTCGTCAACAACGCCGCCGGCACGCTGCCCGCCGCCAGCCGGCCGACGATCTGCCAGTCGACATTGCCGCGCCGGCCGTGAGCCAGAATACCGCCGCATTTGGTGATTGCCGCGTACAGCAGGTCGGTGCCGACCGCAACCGCCGGCGCGACGCCGAACACGAGCACCAGCAGCGGAGTCATCAACGAGCCGCCGCCGACACCGGTCAAGCCGACGATGAAACCGATAATCAGTCCGCTCAGCGGATAAATCCAGTCCATACCCTCTCCGGAAGGGCGGCAATAATAACAAATTTTCCTTATATATCAAAAGAATATTGTGTTAAAATAAAATAACGTGCGCTTATTTAAAATATAACCCGATGAAATTACAGCAGTTGCGCTACCTGCGCGAAGTTGCGCGCCAGAACCTGAACCTGTCGGTGGCCGCCGAGAAACTGCACACCTCGCAGCCCGGCATCAGCAAGCAGATCAAATTGCTGGAAGACGAGCTCGGCGTCGTGGTTTTCGTGCGCAACGGCAAGCGCGTGGTCGCGATCACCGAGCCGGGCAAAATCATCCTTGAAATTTCCGAACGCATGCTGCGCGACGCCGACAACATGAAACGGGTCGGCGAGGAGTTCAGCCACGAAGACACCGGCACGCTGACCATCGCCACCACCCACACACAGGCGCGTTACGCGCTGCCGCACGTGATCAAGCAATTCACCAAACGTTATCCCAAAGTGCGGCTGAGCCTGCGCCAGGGCAACCCGACGCAGATCGCCGAAATGACCAGAGCGGGCGAAGCCGACGTGTGCATCGCGACGGAGGTGACTGCGCTGTTCGATGACATGGTAATGCTGTCTTGCTACGACTGGAACCGCAGCGTGATCGTCCCGCCGGACCATCCGCTGCTCAAGGAAAAGAAGCTGACACTGGAAGCGGTTGCCAGATATCCGATCATCACCTACGACTTTGCGTTCACCGGAAGATCGAAGATGCAGGGGGCGTTCGAATCGCGGGGATTGACGCCGAACGTGGTGCTGACCGCGATCGACGCCGATGTCATCAAGACTTACGTCGAACTGGGACTCGGGATCGGTATCGTCGCCAGCATGGCATACGATCCCAAACGCGACCGCCACCTGCGGGCAATCGACGCCAGCCATTTGTTCGAGCCCAGCACCACGCGCATCGGATTGCGCCGCAATTTCTACCTGCGCGGCTATATTTACGACTTCATCGAACTGTTCGCGCCGCATCTCAACCGCAAGACGGTGGACGCCGCGATGGCGGCGCGGCACTGAAGCCGCTTACGATGCGCCGCGGTGCATGAAATCACGCAGCCTGAAACCCAGCAACCATAACGCGCTGAAATAGGCGGCAACGCCGGCGCCGACCACGCCGACCAACCGCGCGACCTTGACGCGCGCCGTTGCCGCCAGCCAGAACTCCGCAGGACCCGCCGCCAGCCACAGGCAGAGCGCCATCACCATGATCGCCGCCGTGACCTTCAGCGCGAACAGCGGCCAGCCGGGCTGTGGTTGATAAATCCCGTGCTGGCGCAGCTTGTGATACAGCAGACCGGCGTTGACGCACGCGCCGAGCCCGATCGCGAGCGCGAGGCCCGCGTGCTTGAGCGGAACGATGAACAGCAGATTCATCGCCTGCGTCGTCACCAGCGCGATCACGGCGATCCTGACCGGGGTTCTGATGTTCTGGCGCGCGTAAAAACCGGGCGCCAGCACCTTGACCATGATCAGCCCGAGCAGGCCGATGCTGTAAGCGACCAGCGCGTCGCGCGTCATCCACACGTCATGGACTGAAAATTTTCCGTAATGGAACAGCGTCGCGACCAGCGGCACCGCGATCACCGCGAGCGCCGCCGCCGCCGGCAGCGCCAGCATCAGCGTCAGCCGCAACCCCCAGTCGAGCAGTTCCGAATAACGGTCGTGCGCGGCGTCGGCGTAATGCCGCGACAGGCTCGGCAGCAGGATGGTGCCGAGCGCGACGCCGAGCATGCCGGTCGGGAACTCCATCAGGCGGTCGGCGTAATACAGCCACGATACGCTGCCGGTCACCAGGAACGAGGCGAAGATGGTGTTGATCAGCAGGCTGACCTGGCTGATCGACACGCCGAATACCGCCGGTCCCATCTGCCGCACCACGCGCCACACGCCGGCGTCGTGGAAATCGATGCTGAAGCGCGGCAACATGCCGATCCGCCTCAGATGCGGCACCTGGAACGCGAGCTGCAGCACGCCGCCGCAGAATACCGCCCACGCCAGCGCCATCACCGGCGGGTTGAAATAAGGCGCCAGCCACAGCGCAAACACGATGAAGCTCAGGTTCAGCAGCGTCGGCGTGAACGCCGGCACCGAAAACCGGCTCCAGGTGTTGAGGATGCCGCCGGCCAGCGACACCAGTGAAATGAACAGGATGTACGGAAAGGTCACCCGCAGCAGCGCGACCGTCAGATCGAATTTCTGCGGATCGCCGGCAAAGCCCGGCGCACTGATGTAGATAATCAGCGGCGCCGCGACCACCCCGAGCAGCGTGACCGCAAACAGTGCCAGCGCCAGCAGTCCGGCGACGTGGTCGACCAGCCGCCGCGTCTCGGTTTCACCGCGGCGGTTCTTGTATTCGGCGAGGATCGGCACGAACGCCTGTGAAAACGCGCCTTCGGCGAACAGCCGCCGCAGCAGATTGGGCAGACGGAAGGCGACGAAGAAAGCGTCGGTCGCGATGCCGGCGCCGAACGCGCGCGCGATCACCGCGTCGCGCACAAAGCCGAGGATGCGCGACAGCAGCGTCATCGAACTGACCGTCGCGAGGGCTTTCAGCAGATTCATCGGGGATCGCCGCGAGGTTCCGGATAAGCCGGTGATTATTCTTGCGAAAAAAAGGAAACGCCCGTATCATACCGCCCTTTTTCCAGTCCGGCGTACGGAGTTGGTATGGCCAATACAGCATCAGCAAGAAAAGCCGCGCGGCAGGGCGTCAAGCGCCGCCATCATAACGCGAGCCTGCGTTCCGAAATCCGCAGCGCGCTGAAGCACGTCCGCAAGGCGATCGCGGGCGGCGACAAGACGGTAGCGCAACAGGCGTTCCGCCAGTCGGCAAAGATCATCGATTCGATCGCCGACAAAAACATCATCCATAAAAACGCGGCCGCCCGCCACAAAAGCCGGCTGTCCGCGGCCATCAAGGCAATGGCGGCCTGACATCCGTTCGCGGGCTTCCGGCCCGCCGCCGGCGCGGTTTATTTTTTGCACTTGCGCCGGTGCCATGTTTGGACGAATATAGGCGTTGAAAATACGGCGGCGTAAGCCGCCGTATTGTTTTTTGAGCCGGCCATGACACATTTGATGAACACCTATCAACGGCTGCCGCTCGCGTTCGAGAGCGGCGCCGGCTGCTGGCTGTCGGACCATGCCGGCAAGCGCTATCTCGACGCCGTCGCCGGCGTCGCGGTGTGCGGACTCGGCCACAGCCATCCCGGGTTCGTCCGCGCAGTTACCGAGCAGGCCGGCAAGCTGATCCATACTTCCAACCTCTACCGGATCGAACGCCAGGAGCAGCTGGCCGACCGGCTGGCCGCGATTTCCGGGATGGACGAAATGTTCTTCTGCAACTCCGGTTGCGAAGCCAACGAAGCGGCGCTCAAGCTGGCGCGGCTCTACGGCCACGGCAAAGGCATCGATGCGCCGGCCGTGATCGTGATGGAAAACGCTTTCCACGGCCGCACCATCGCGACGCTGTCGGCGACCGGCAGCCGCAAGGTGCAGGCCGGTTTCGAGCCGCTGGTGCCGGGGTTCGTGCGCGTGCCGTTCGACGATCTGGGCGCGGTCAGGAAAGTCTCCGAGAACAATCGCAACGTGGTCGCGGTGCTGGTCGAGCTGATCCAGGGCGAAGCCGGCATCAACCTGTGCCACGCCGATTACCTGCATGGACTGCGCGAAATCTGCGACGCCAACCAGTGGCTGCTGATGCTCGACGAAGTGCAGAGCGGCATCGGCCGCACCGGCAAGTGGTTCGCGTTTCAGCACTCGGGCGTGCGGCCCGACGTGATGACGCTCGCCAAAGGGCTCGGCAACGGCGTGCCGATCGGCGCCTGCCTCGCCGCCGGCCCCGCCGCCGGCGTGTTCAAGCCCGGCAACCACGGCTCCACGTTCGGCGGCAACCCGCTCGCCTGCACCGCCGCGCTGGCGACGCTCGACATCATCGACAGCGAAAATCTGATGGCGAACGCCGCCGCAACCGGCGACTTCATCCGCAGCGAACTGAAGACAAAACTCGCGGCTGTCGCCGGCGTGCGTGAAGTGCGCGGCAGCGGGCTGATGATCGGCGTCGAACTCGATTACCCGTGCGGCGAACTGGTCAGGCTGGCGCTCGACGCCGGACTGCTGATCAATGTCACGCACGACAATGTGGTGCGGCTGCTGCCGCCGCTCGTCATCAAGCGCGCCGAGGCGGAACAGCTGGTGGCAATCCTCGCGCCGCTGATTACCGCCTTCCTTGCCCGCCAAGGCAGCGCGCAGCCGGCGGCGCAGACCGCCTGAATCCAGCCGGACTTTTCCGATGGAACTCCGGCATTACCTGCAGTTCAACGACTTTTCGCTCGCCGACTACGAGTATCTGTTCGCGCGCACGCGCTGGATCAAGAGCAAGTTCAAAAGCTACGAGCCGTATCAGCCGCTGGTTGACCGCACGCTGGCGCTGGTGTTCGACAAGCAGTCCACGCGCACCCGCGTCTCGTTCGAAGCCGGCATGAATCAGCTCGGCGGCTCGGTGATCACATTGATGACGCAGGACACGCAGATGGGGCGCGGCGAGCCGATCGAGGACGTCGCGCGCGTGATTTCGCGCATGGTCGACATCGTCGCCATCCGCACTTTCGGGCAGGACATCATCGAGCGCTTCGCCGCGCACTCGCGCGTGCCGGTCATCAACGCGCTGACCACCGAATACCATCCGTGCCAGATCCTCGCCGACATCTTCACCTTCGTCGAGCAGCGCGGCGCGATCAAGGGCCGCACCGTGGCCTGGATCGGCGACTCGAACAACGTCTGCAACACCTGGCTGCAAGCGGCCGAAGTGTTCGATTTCAACGTTCACGTTTCGACGCCGCCCGGCTACGAAGTCGAGCCCGAGCGCGCCGGACTCTACGGCACCGACCACTACGAGGAATTCCGCGACCCGCTGGCCGCCGCGCGCGGCGTCGATCTGGTGACGACCGACGTCTGGACCAGCATGGGCTTCGAAGCCGAAAACGAAGAACGCAAGCGCGACTTCGAGGACTGGCAGGTGGATGCCGAAATGATGCGCGCCGCCAAGCCGAACGCGCTGTTCATGCACTGCCTGCCCGCGCACCGCGGCGAGGAAGTCGCGGCCGACGTCATCGACGGCCCGCAGTCAGTGGTGTGGGACGAAGCGGAAAACCGGCTGCACGTGCAGAAGGCGCTGCTCGAGTTCCTGCTGCTCGGCCGCACCCTGGTCTGATTGCGGTACGAATACCGCCGCCGCGGTCAGCAGAAAAGCGCCGGTGCGCTCTCCTGCTTTCGCCCCGCCCCGCTCAGCCGCGACGGCGGCGCGCGGCGAATCCGACCAGGCCCAGACCGGCCATCAGTAAAGCATAAGTCCCGGGTTCCGGCACCGCCGCGATGCTCACATTATTGAGACCGATGATCTGGTCGGCCGAAATGTTGACGGCGTTGTCGTCGACCCACCTCAGCAGCAGGGTCTGTCCGGCGCCCCATGCCGTGCTGAGATCGACAAACGCGTTGCTGATCGAAGTCACCGTATAGTCGACCGGACCGTTGACGCCGTTGTTGTTGACGGTGCCGACCGGAACCACCGGATGGACGCCGTCCGCGGTGCTGACCGGATTCAGCGCCGCAACGTTGGTCCACGCCCCGCCGTTCACGCTGTAGAACAACTGGTAGCCGGGAAGCTCTTCGCCAACGGGCACGCTGCTGTCGATGCTCGACTGCTTGTCGCCGTCGTAAAACTTGTCGATGTCGTAGCTGATGTTGAAACTGTTGACGGTCGCGCCGGTATCGTTGGTCAGCGACAACTGCAGGGCGATGCCGTCGTCCCCTGTAGGTGAAGTGGCCAGCACCCGGTCGGTCGAGGTGCCGTGTGCGATGTTATAGGGACGCGCACTCTTGGTGGAATTGGTAATCGCGGTGTCGAACAGCGCCGAGGTAATGGTTTCGCTGGTGCCGCCGCCGACATCGGAGCCGGGGATCGACGTCGTCCACTGGTAATGGCTGTTCAATCCCGTCGTGATCGACCATGCGGTCCAGTCCGTGGGAAGCGTTGTTCCCGTCCCCATGCCGTCGAAATTCTGCGTATAGCCGCCGGCCGTGAAGCTGGCCGCATGAGCCGCGCCACAGGCCGCAAACAGCGCAGCGGTCGCAAGAAATTTACCGTATTTGATTCTACGCATGATTATTCATCCCCTTCCGCAATAAATGAATTCAACACAGAACCCGTTCCCGCGCCGGCAACGCACTTTCTTCATTCTGTCCATGCAGAGAGTAGCTACCGATTATTGCAGCCGTTCGTGATAAACCTCACGAGGCTATGCGCCGATTAGACCATTCCGCCATCAATGAGATATTCGTTCCGGGAAAAAGATCGGGCGCCGGGCCAAGGTGATGACGGAACGATGATTTTCTGAACGCAGCGCGCTTCATGATCCGGAAGAAGCAAGGATCAGCCGTGCGCGCGGAAACAATACCCGGATTCCTGCCGCCGGGCATACAATTGCCTGATTGCTGGGCCGGATCGCGCCAGCGGGACCAAGGGAAGCCGTCATGAAACGGTCATTCTACGAAATCCTCGGCGTCGCCCACGACGCCGACCAGGCCAGGCTTGACGCCGCCTATGAAGCGGCCGTCGCCAGGCTGAACGTGACCACCAGCGTGCGCGGCACCGCGGAATCGGTCGCAGAAATGAAGCTGCTGCGCGACGGCCACCAGTTGCTGTCCGATCACGAACAGCGCGTCAAGTACGACGCCAAGCTGGCGGCCGATGCATCCGGCATCCAGTTGATGTTCTTCCCCGATGACAAAAAATCGCGCCGCAAGCTTGGCATCCAGACAGTGATCTTCGCCGCGCTCGCGGCAACACTGACCGGCATCGTCTATTATCAGTTGACGAAAAAAATGGACGAGGTGAAGACCGACTACAATCAGGCGCTGGCGAAGAAACAGGAGGAGCAGAGCCGGCCGATAGTGATGGATGGGACGCCGCCGGAAACAGCGGACAAGAAAGCGGACAAATCAACAAGTGAGACCAATACGCCTGCAGGACAATAATTCGAGCCCCGGTTCCTTTCTTTGTTGCTCGAGCACGCTATCATCCGATGTGTACAACCGCTAATTTAAAGGTGTGCGTCCCCTTCTGATCGTATCACTCACTACCACACGCAAGGGAGGAGGTTATGAAAAAATCAATAATAGTGGTCTTATCAGTAATTGCTACGGCATGCGCGTTACCCCAATATCAAACTAGGTTGGTTCCGATCACCTCCAACCCCTCAGTTAACGAAGAGCAAGCAGCCGCAATTTGCGTTCCCCAAGCGCAATTAGCAAAAACGAATGCAGAAACAAATGCACAAGCGATGATAAACAATCGCAACAACCAAGTAACTGGATATAACTGCAATACAACGGGTTATTCGGCCGCAGGCTCCTATTCGGGAAATACAAATTGCACACCACAGACAGCAGGACAATATAGAGGATTTGCGGGAGGATTTAACGATGCCATGGAAGTGAACAATGCAGGTGCCCAGACAGGCGCTGCAGTGCTGCAAAGTTGTTTGGCAACGTATGGCTATCGGGTTGAGAAATACTGTGTACAAAATTGCCGTTAGAATAATTTCTACTGCAAGCTCTCCCTGCCAGTATTCTAATTACTGGAACGCAATATCGACCGCTCGATTGCCGATGATGCGTGAAATGTGGGCAAGGAAAGGGCCACGCTCGATTTTCCTTTTTATCCTCATCCAAGCATTTCGGTAGTGTCCTAATTTGGAATTTTATCTCGCAATGCCCTAGGGATTTGGAAGATTAATGGCCTAAGGACTGCAGACCGGGCTTCGTCCAGGTTATTGGCTAGGTCATAGAGTTCGCTTGCCTTCACTACACGGTCCGGCACATTAGGACGCCCAGACCTTAAAGTGTCTGGTCGATCAAAATTGGCATAAATCCGACCGTGAATTACCTCGTTTCGCCAGTCGAATAGTTGCCTTGAGGTGTCTAGGTTCGCAAGCAAGTCATCACGGTAATCGAACTCTAATGCGGTGATTAAACGCTGGGCTTTCTCGATTTTTCGGCTCGTTGGCCAGCGTTGTTCATTTTCCGGGAATGGCTCTATTGGACAAAGCATGAACAACAGATTATCAATCTGTTCTTCAAGATAAGCAGCATAGAGCGCCACAAACCCCAATCCACGAATCACATCCCCGTCGTTCGCTACCGACATAGTGTTAAATAATTAAAATAAAAGGGCCGCGCTTGATTTTCCTTTTCATCCTCACCTAAGCATTTCCTATATCTCGGGTTGTTTCATCCGCTCCGCTATAATACCGCCCTTTGCACCGCCGCTGCCATGTTGATGCCCGCGATCAGAAAAGTCGTGCTCGCCTACTCGGGCGGGCTGGATACTTCCGTCATCCTGAAATGGCTGCAGGATGTCTACGGCTGCGAGGTCGTCACGTTTACCGCCGATATCGGCCAGGGCGAGGAGCTGGCGCCGGCGCGCGCGAAGGCGAAGAAACTCGGCGTCAGGGAAATCTTCATCGATGACCTGCGCGAGGAATTCGTGCGCGATTTCGTGTTCCCGATGTTCCGCGCCAACACCGTCTATGAGGGCGAATACCTGCTCGGCACCTCGATCGCGCGGCCGCTGATCTCGAAACGTCTGGTCGAAATCGCGAAGAAGACCGGTGCCGACGCCATCGCACACGGCGCAACCGGCAAGGGCAACGATCAGGTGCGCTTCGAGGTCGGCGCCTACGCGCTGATGCCGAACGTGCGCATCATCGCGCCGTGGCGCGAGTGGGACCTGACTTCGCGCGAGAAGCTGCTCGAATACGCGCAGCAGCACGGCATCCCGGTCGAGATGAAAAAGAAAGGCGGCTCACCGTATTCGATGGACGCCAACCTGCTGCACATCTCGTACGAAGGCGGCGTGCTGGAAGACCCGGCGCGCGCGCCGGAGGAATCGATGTGGCGCTGGACGGTGTCGCCGGAAAAAGCGCCGAACCGCGCCGAGTACGTGACGCTCGATTACAAGCGCGGCGACATTGTCGCCGTCAACGGCCGCAAACTGTCGCCGGCCAACGTGCTGGCAACGCTGAACAGGCTCGGCGGCAAGCACGGCATCGGCCGCCTCGACCTGGTCGAGAACCGCTACGTCGGCATGAAGTCGCGCGGCTGCTACGAGACGCCGGGCGGCACCATCATGCTGAAGGCGCACCGCGCGATCGAGTCGCTGACGCTCGACCGCGAGGTCGCGCACCTGAAGGACGACCTGATGCCGCGCTACGCGACGCTGATCTACAACGGCTACTGGTGGAGCCCGGAGCGGCGCGCGCTGCAGACGCTGATCGACCACACGCAGCGCCACGTCAACGGCCGCGTGCGGCTCAAGCTCTACAAGGGCAACGTGATCGTCGCCGGCCGCGAATCGAACAGCGATTCGCTGTTCGACTCCACGATCGCGACCTTCGAGGACGACGCCGGCGCCTACAATCAGGAGGACGCCGCCGGCTTTATCCGCCTCAACGCGCTGCGGCTGCGGATCGGCGCGCGGCGGCGCCGGAAACAGTAAAACTCGTCTCAAGACGGGTTCGCGCCATGCCTTCGTTCGACATCGTCTCCGAGGTCAATCAGGTCGAGGTGCGCAACGCACTCGACCAGTGCAACAAGGAAATTTCGAACCGCTTCGATTTCAAGGGCTCTGACGCGCGCGTCGAGCTTCAGGATCAGGACAAGGTGCTGATGGTGTTCGCCGACGACGAGTTCAAGCTCGGCCAGGTCAAGGACGTGCTGGTCGGCAAGCTCGCCAAGCGCGGCGTCGACGTGCGCGCGCTGGATCCCGGCACGGTCGAGAAGATCGGCGGCGGCAAGATCAAACAGCCGGTGACGGTGCGCAGCGGCGTCGAACAGGAACTGGCGAAGAAAATCGTCAAGCTGGTCAAGGACAGCAAGCTGAAGGCGCAGGCCAGCATCCAGGGCGACGCGGTGCGCGTGTCGGGCGCGAAAAAGGACACGCTGCAGGAAGTGATCGCGCTGGTGCGCAAGAACATCACCGACTTCCCGCTCCAGTACAAGAATTTCCGCGATTAGCGGCGGTGTCTATTCGCTGAGCCCGCGCACCCAGCGCCCGTAAACGGTGTTGGCGACGTGGTGGAGCGCCGGCAGATGACGTCCGATGGCGTTCTCGATTTCCGCCGCCGACTGCACCGCCGGGCTGTCGCTCTCGGCGATTTCCCGCGCACCGTTGTCGCACCAGCTGGCGATCAGCTGCGGAGTCATTTCGATATGGCACTGCATGCCGAGATGCTTGCCGAGCGCGAACGCCTGGTTGTCGCAATTGCCGTTGGTCAGCATGCGTTCAGCGCCAGACGGCAGGCTGAACGTCTCGCCATGCCAGTGGAATGCGACGAACGCCGGCACGTCGCCGAACCACTGCCGCGCCGCAGGATGGTCGGGGATGCGGACTTCGCCCCAGCCGATTTCCTTGACCCGGTTGCGCGTGACGGCGCCGCCGAGCGCCTTCGACATCAGCTGGCTGCCGAGGCAATGGCCGAGCACCGGCACATCGGCGGTGACCGCGTCGCGGATCAACTGCAACGCCGGCGCGATCCACGGCAGATCGTCGTTGACGCTCATCGGACCGCCCATGAAAACCAGCCCGCTGAAAGCGCGCGGATCGGCCGGCACCGTTTCGCCGGCATCCACTGCGATTAACCGCCACGGGATGCGATGGGTGTCCAGATATGTGGCAAAATAGCCCGGCCCTTCGGTCGGGGTGTGTCTGAAAACAGCTACCGGTTTCATGGGAGGAATCGGATGATGCGGTGCCGCTATGTTACGTTAATTCCGGCGCTGTTCCTATGCGGCGGAATCGCCGCTGCTGCCGATGTCAGTGTCGTCGGCGTGATGGGAAAAAAGGCGCTGCTGGTGATCGACAACGGCAAACCGCACTGGCTTGCGGTCGGCGGAAGTTCGGCCGGCGTCAAACTGGTCGACGTCAGCGGCGATGCCGCCACCATCGAATCCGGCGGCAGGCGCGAAACCGTCAGCATGGGACAGAACTCGCGCCTGAGCGGCGGCGCGACGGGCGGCAACCAGAGCGCCACGCTGACCGCGGAGAACGGAAGTCAGTTCTTCGCCAACGGCACCATCAACGGCATCGCGGTGCGTTTTCTCGTCGATACCGGCGCCACCTACGTTTCGATGAGCATCAGCGACGCCAGGCGCCTCGGCATCGATTATCTGGCCGGCCAGAAAACACTGATGTCGACCGCCAACGGCGGCGCGCTCGGCTACAAGGTCAAGCTCGACGAAGTGCGCGTCGGCGACATCACGCTCAACAACGTGGACGGCATGGTGCACGCCGGCAACGGGCTGGCGATCATGCTGCTCGGGATGAGTTTCCTGAACCGGACGGAAATGCAGCGCTCCGGCGAGACGATGGTGCTGACGAAGCGGTTCTGAACTACTTCTGATTTTTTTTGCGGTCGCCGACCAGCGACAGCAGATGTCCGAATTTTTCGCGCTTGGTCTGCAGGTAGGCGCGGTTGGACTGCCGCGGCGACACTTCGAGCGGCACGCGTTCGGTCACCGTCAGCCCGCACCCGGCCAGCGCCTGCACCTTGTCCGGATTGTTGGTCAGCAGCCGCACCTGCCGCACGCCGAGATCGGACAGGATCTGCGCGCCGATCCGGTAATCGCGCATGTCGGCGGCGAAACCGAGCGCATGGTTGGCTTCGACCGTGTCGTGACCCTGGTCCTGCAGCGCATAAGCGCGGATCTTGTTGAGCAGGCCGATGCCGCGCCCTTCGTCGAACATGTAGATCAGCACACCGTTGCCGGCGCGGTCGATCAGGTCCAGCGCGAGCTCGAGCTGCTCGCCGCAATCGCAGCGCGCGCTGCCGAACACGTCGCCGGTCAGGCACTGCGAATGCAGGCGCACCAGCGCCGGCCGGTCGGCGCACAATTCACCCTTGATCAGCGCGATGCACAGCGTGGTCTCGAGGTCGTCGCTGTAGACGGCGAGCCGGAAACGGCCGGCGTGGCGCGTCGGCAGCTCGGTTTCCGACTTGCGGCGCATCTGCGCTGCGGTGGAAATTCTGCGCGGTTCGTTGGCCATCGCCTAGCCGCCGTTCTTGGCGATCAGCCGGATGAATTCGGCGCGCGTGCGTTCCTGCTCGAATTCGCCGGTGAACGCCGAAGTCGTCGCCACCGAGTGCTGCTTCTGGATGCCGCGCATCACCATGCACAGGTGCTGCGCCTCGATCACCACCGCGACGCCGAGCGGTTGCAGCGTGTCCTGGATGCAGTTGCGGATTTCGACGGTCAGGCGCTCCTGCACCTGCAGCCGGCGCGCGAACGCGTCGACCACGCGCGGAATCTTGGACAGGCCGACGATGCGTCCGTCCGGTATGTAGGCGACGTGCGCCTTGCCGAAGAACGGCAGCAGATGATGCTCGCACAGCGAATAGATTTCGATGTCCCTGACGATCACCATCTGCCGGTAGTCTTCCTTGAACATCGCCGAACGCAGAATCGCCGCCGGGTCGAGCGCGTAGCCGTGCGTCAGGAACTGCATCGCCCTGGCGACGCGCTCCGGCGTTTTCAGCAGCCCCTCGCGCGCCGGATTCTCGCCGAGTTCCTCGAGGATCGCGCGGTAGTTGTCGGCGATGCGTTGCATCGCGCGCGGATCCGCCGGCGCGGCATGCGCGCTGACCACTTCATCCGCTTCATGCGTGCTGATGACGACCGGTTTGTCCATGTTGGCAACGGGGGTGAAAAGACTGCGAGAGTCCGCCCAGTATACTAGAACCTATCTCAAGATCCCCCATGAGCCGCGTTTACACGAAAAATGCTCAGATGCAAGGCGCGCGACGAAGGTCGTATTCGAGATACGGTGCCGAGGAGCGCAACGCCGCAGATGGGCATTTTTCGTGCAAACCCTTTGGGGCGGGGCGTTGCGGGCGGTCTGCTGTGTCGCGCCGCTTGCGAAGGGAATGGCCATTCGCTGCGCGTCGCTTCGTGCATCCCATCCCGGAACGCCGACGCCGCGGCCACGCGGGATCTTGAGATAGGTTCTTCTACTCAGCGAGCTTCGACCGTATCGCGGCCAGAATGCCGGCGCTGTCGAGTCCGCAGCTGGCGAGTTGCAGCGCCGGATCGCCGTGATCGACGAAATGATCGGGCAGCCCCAGCTGCAGCACCGGCGTCTTGAAGCCCTGCCGTTGCAGCGATTCGAGCACCGCGCTGCCGGCGCCGCCCTGTATCGCGTTTTCCTCGAGCGTCACCAGCAGATCGTGGCTGTCGGCAAGTTCCGCGACCAGCGCGTCGTCCAGCGGCTTGACGAAACGCATGTTGGCGACCGTCGCGTCGATGCGTTCGGCCACCTCGAGCGCCGGCTTCAGCATGCTGCCGAACGCGAGCAGCGCGGTTTTTCTGGACAGCAGCGCGAAACTTTTGCCGCGGCGGCGGATTTCGCCCCTGCCGACCGGCAGCGCGCGCATCTCCTGCTGCACCTCGACGCCGGGGCCGGCGCCGCGCGGATAGCGCACCGCGGCCGGCGTGTTCATCTGGAACGCGGTGTACAGCATCTGCCGGCATTCGTCTTCGTCGGCCGGCGCCATCACCGTGATGTTGGGCAGACAGCGCAGATAGGAAAGGTCGAAGCCGCCGTTGTGCGTCGCGCCGTCGGCGCCGACCAGTCCGGCGCGGTCGATTGCGAACACCACCGGCAGATTCTGGATCATCACGTCATGGATCAGCTGGTCGTAACCGCGCTGCAGGAACGTCGAATAGATCGCGACCACCGGCTTGCAGCCTTCGCAGGCGAGCCCGGCGGCGAACGTCAGCGCATGCTGTTCGGCGATGCCGACATCGAAGTAGCGCTCGGGGTAAAGTTCGGCGAAGCGCACCATCCCCGATCCCTCGCACATCGCAGGCGTGATGCCGATCAGCCGCGGGTCCCGCCCGGCCATGTCGCACAGCCAGTCGCCGAACACCTGGGTGTAGGTCGGCTTGCCGGCGGGCTTGCCGTTGGCGATACCGTTGGTTTTGTCGAATCTGGATACGCCGTGATAGAGCACCGGATCGGCCTCGGCAAGCTTGTAGCCCTGCCCCTTGCGCGTCACTACGTGCAGGAACTGCGGCCCGCGGAGGCCCCTGATGTTCTTCAGCGTCGGAATCAGCGCGTTGAGATCGTGGCCGTCGATCGGACCGATGTAGTTGAAACCGAATTCCTCGAACATCGTGCCCGGCGTCACCATGCCCTTGACGTGCTCTTCGGCGCGGCGCGCCAGATCGCCGAGCACTTTCTCGCCGAGCCCGCGCGCCCGCGCATAGAAACGTCCCGACATCAGTTTTGCGAAATATTTGTTGAGCGCGCCGACCGGAGGCGAAATCGACATGTCGTTGTCATTGAGGATCACCAGCAGGTCGGCGTCCGACGCACCGGCATTGTTGAGCGCCTCGAACGCCATGCCGGCAGTCATCGCGCCGTCGCCGATCACCGCGACCACGCGGCGCTCGACGCCTGCCAGCCTGCTGGCGACCGCCATCCCGAACGCGGCGCTGATCGAAGTGCTCGAATGCGCGGTGCCGAAGGTGTCGTAAACGCTTTCCTCGCGCCGTGGAAATCCGGAGATGCCCTCCCACATCCGCAGCCGCCGCATTTCCTCGCGGCGGCCGGTCAGGATTTTGTGGCCATAGGTCTGATGGCCGACGTCCCACACCAGCCGGTCATGCGGCGTGTCGAATACGTAATGCAGCGCGATCGTCAGTTCGACGGTGCCGAGATTCGACGACAGGTGGCCGCCGGTCTGGCTCACCGACTCGATCAGGAACTGCCGCAGTTCGTCCGCCAGCTGCGGCAACTGCCGGCGGTCGAGCCGGCGCAGGTCGGCGGGATCGTTGATGGTGGTAAGCAGTTCGTACATGCTGTCGCCGGCGCCGTCACGTGGAATGCCGGGGAACCGCGCTGCCGCGGCGTCCAGCGATCGGGCGGTCAAAATTTTCTGTCCAGGATGAAATCGGCAAGATCGCGCAGGCGCTGCGCGCGCGCGCCTTGGGCGTCGAGGGCGGCCAGCGCTCCCCGGCGCAGTTCATCCGCCAGTTTCCGCGCTTCGGCGACGCCGAGCACGCTGACATAGGTCGGCTTGTCGCGCACCGCGTCCTTGCCCGCAGTCTTGCCCAGCGTCGCGGTGGTCGCCTCGGCGTCCAGCACGTCGTCGACCACCTGGAACGCGAGTCCGATGCATTTTGCATAATGATCGAGCTTTCCCATCTGGGGGGCGGGCAACTCCGTCCCACAATGCGCGCCGAGCAGCACCGCGGCGCGAATCAGCGCGCCGGTTTTGTGGATATGCATGAATTCGAGTTCAGCCAGCGTCAGACGGGTGCCGACCGCGCCCAGATCGATCGCCTGGCCGCCGGCCATGCCGCGCGAGCCGCACGCCATCGCCAGCAACTGCACCATCCTGATCTGGACGGCGGCGTCCTCGGCGATCCGGTACTCGGCGACCAACTGAAACGCGAGGCTCTGCAACGCGTCGCCGGCCAGCAGCGCGGTCGCTTGGTCGAACTCGACGTGGCAGGCGGGCTTGCCACGCCGCAGCACATCGTCGTCCATGCACGGCAGGTCGTCGTGAACCAGCGAATAGGCATGGATCAGCTCGACCGCGCTGGCCGCCACCGCCAGGCGGTCAGGATCGGCCTGACACAACTCTCCGGCCGCAAATGTCAGCAGCGGGCGCACGCGCTTGCCGCCGCCGAGCACCGCGTAACGCATCGCCTGATGCAGACGCTGCGGCGCCAGCTCGGCGTTCGGCAGCGCCGCCTGCAGCCGGGCTTCGACGCGCTGCTGATGGGCGCTTGCCCAATGCAGAAAATCAGCGGTTGCCGTCGTCATCATCGCCGGCGAAATTTTTTAGCGCGCCGGCTTCGAGAACCTTGACCTGCTGCTGCGCGTCCGCGAGCTGAGCCTGACAAAGCTTGAGCAGCTCGGCGCCGCGTTTATAGGCAGCCAGCGACTGCTCGAGCGGCAATTGCCCGCCTTCCATGCGCGTCACGATGCCCTCCAGCTCGGCAAGCGCGCTTTCAAAGCTTTGATTACGATCTGATTTGGCCGGCCTGGGCATGGCGATCGCCGCCGTTGCGGAAAAGGGTCAAACGATAACGCAATCATGAGGTTGCGGTCAATGCCGCGGGCGGAAACAAGCGCCGTGCCGGCGGCCACGAGGCGGCTTTGTAACACGAGGGGCCATGCATTGCCTTTTACCGTGATTAAAGGGAGAATACCGCCCTTTCTCGCGCCCTCTTTCACCAAGGGACTGTTTCAAAATGCTTTCGAGAAGCCATCGACGAAGATCCCCTTCATTCTTCTGGAGATAGCCCCGTCCGTATGTCAGATCTGGCAAATTTTCGCGTGCTCGGCACGTCCTCTTCCCCGCAACTTCCCGTTCACTGGTATTTCGATCCGCAAATCCATGCGCTTGAGCAGCGCCTGCTGTTCGAGCAGGGCCCCGGCTATGTCGGCCACCAGCTGATGGTGCCCAATCGCGGAGACTTTTACGCGCTCGACTGGCGCGATGATGCGCGGGCATTGATACGCAACGAGCGCGGCGCCGAACTGATCAGCAACGTCTGCCGCCACCGGCAGGCCATCATCCTGAAGGGGCGCGGCAACGCGAAGAACATCATTTGCCCGCTGCACCGCTGGACCTACGGCCTCGACGGCAGGCTGCTCGGCGCACCGTATTTCCCCGACAGCCCGTGCCTGGATCTCGCGTGCACGCCGCTGCAAAGCTGGAACGGCATGCTGTTCGACAGCAAACGCGATATCGCGCGTGACCTCGCCGGCCTCAGCGTGCGGCACGAACTCGACTTTTCCGGGTTCATGCTCGACCGCGTGCAGGTCGACCAATACGCCTGCAACTGGAAGACCTTCATCGAGGTCTATCTTGAAGACTACCACGTGGTTCCGTTCCACCCCGGCCTCGGCAATTTCGTGTCGGTCGATGACCTGCGCTGGGAATTCGGCGATTGGCACAGCGTGCAGACCTGCGGCGTCAAGAAGGGACTGGCGCGGCCCGGCACGCCGGTCTATCAGAAATGGCATGAAGCGCTGCTGCGCTACAACGAGGGCCGCGACCCTCCGCATGGCGCGATCTGGCTCACCTACTATCCGAACATCATGGTCGAATGGTATCCGCACGCGCTCGTGATCAGCACCATCGTGGCGCGCGGGCCCGAGGCATGCACCAACGTGATCGAGTTCTACTATCCCGAGGACATCGCGCTGTTCGAACGCAGCTTCATTGAGGCTGAACAGGCGGCGTACGAGGAAACCGCACGGGAAGACGCGGAAATCTGCGAACGCATGACCGATGGACGCCGCGCGTTGTACCGCAGCGGCCGCAACGAAGTCGGCCCCTACCAGTCACCGATGGAAGACGGCATGCTGCACTTCCACGAATTTCTGCGGCGCGAACTCACCCCGCATCTGTAGGCAACCGCCGGCGCTCCGCAGCGAGCGCTGCGGGTATCATCGCGAAACGGCGGGAAAATCAGGCGACGCTGGCTTCCTCTTCCACGAACGTCAGCTGCACCTTGCCGCCGGCGTCGAGATCGACAGCAACCCTGCCGCCGCCGGCCAGCCGCCCGAACAGCAGTTCGTCGGCCAGCGCGGTGCGTATCGTGTCCTGGATCAGCCGCGCCATCGGCCGCGCGCCCATCTGCGGATCGAAACCCTTGTCGGCGAGGAAGTCCTTCAGCGCCTGGGTAAACGCGATCTCGACCTTCTTCTCCTGCAGCTGCTCTTCGAGCTGCATCAGGAACTTGTCGACCACGCGCATGATGATCTCGCGATCGAGCGGCGCGAACGAAATGATCGCATCAAGCCGGTTGCGGAATTCCGGCGAGAACTGCCGCTTGATCTCCGCCATTTCATCGCCGTTCTGCGCCGCCGTCGTGAATCCGATCGTGTTTTTCGACAGTTCGGCGGCGCCGGCGTTGGTGGTCATGATGATCATCACGTTGCGGAAATCGGCCTTGCGCCCGTTGTTGTCGGTCAGCGTGCCGTGGTCCATCACCTGCAACAGGATGTTGTAGACGTCGGGGTGGGCCTTCTCGATCTCGTCGAGCAGCAGCACCGAGTACGGATGCTTGGTGACCGCCTCGGTCAGCAGGCCGCCCTGGTCGAAACCGATGTAGCCGGGCGGCGCGCCGATCAGCCGTGACACCGCGTGGCGTTCCATGTATTCCGACATGTCGAAGCGGATCAGTTCGACGCCCATGATATAGGCGAGCTGGCGCGCGACTTCGGTCTTGCCGACACCGGTCGGGCCGCTGAACAGAAAACAGCCGGTCGGCTTCTGCGGATTGCCGAGGCCGCTTCTTGCCATCTTGATCGCGGCAGCGAGCGCATCGATCGCGCGGTCCTGGCCGAACACCACCGCTTTCAGGTTGCGGTCGAGATTCTTCAGCTGTGAACGGTCGTTCGCCGACACGCTCTGCGCCGGCACACGCGCGATCTTGGCGACGATCTCTTCGATCTCGTGCCTGGTGATCACTTTCTTCTGCTTCGACTTCGGCAGGATGCGCTGTGCGGCGCCGGCTTCGTCGATCACGTCGATCGCCTTGTCGGGCAGATGACGGTCGTTGATGTAGCGCGCCGCCAGTTCGGCCGCCGAGGTCAGCGCCGATGCCGCGTACTTGATGCCGTGATGCGCCTCGAAACGCGACTTGAGGCCGCGCAGGATCGACACCGTTTCCTGCACCGACGGTTCGGCCACGTCGATCTTCTGGAAGCGGCGCGACAGCGCGTGATCCTTTTCGAAGATGCCGCGGTATTCCTGATAGGTCGTCGCGCCGATGCATTTGAGCTGCCCGCTCGACAGCGCCGGTTTCAGCAGGTTCGAGGCGTCGAGCGTGCCGCCCGAAGCGGCGCCGGCGCCGATCAGCGTATGGATTTCATCGATGAACAGGATCGCCGCGGGATTGTCGATCAACTGCTTGAGCACCGCCTTCAGGCGCTGCTCGAAATCGCCGCGGTACTTGGTGCCGGCCAGCAACGCGCCCATGTCGAGCGCATAGACCTGGCTTTTGACCAGCACTTCCGGCACGTCGCCCTCGACGATGCGCCGCGCCAAGCCCTCCGCGATCGCGGTCTTGCCGACGCCGGCCTCGCCGACCAGCAGCGGATTGTTCTTGCGCCGGCGGCACAACGTCTGCACCACGCGCTCGAGTTCCTTCTCGCGCCCGATCAGCGGATCGATCTTGCCCTGGATCGCGAGCTGATTGAAGTTGATCGTGTAGTTTTCAAGCGCGCCGCCGGCGGCCTGGTCCTGCTCGGCCTCCGGCTCGGCTTCGCCCTTGCCGGGCGCCGCCTGCGGCACCTTGCTGATGCCGTGCGATATGAAATTGACGACATCGAGCCGCGTCACGCCTTTCTGGTGCAGGAAATACACCGCGTGCGAATCCTTCTCGCCGAAAATCGCCACCAGCACGTTGGCGCCGGTCACTTCTTTCTTGCCCGACGACTGCACGTGCAGGATCGCGCGCTGGATTACGCGCTGGAAGCCAAGCGTCGGCTGGGTATCGGATTCCTCGTTGCCCAGAATCGGCGTATGTTCGGCGACGAACTCGGTCAGTTGCTTGCGCAGGTCGTCGATCTCGGCCGCGCATGCACGCAGCACCTCGGCCGCCGATGGATTGTCGAGCAGCGCGAGCAGCAGGTGCTCGACGGTGATGAATTCATGCCGCTTCTGGCGCGCTTCCATGAACGCCATGTGCAGGCTGACTTCAAGTTCCTGGGCGATCATTTCTCAGTCTTCCTCCATCACGCAACGCAACGGATGCTGATGCTGGCGGGCGTATGAGGTGACCAGCTCAACCTTGGTCGCCGCCACATCGCGCGGATAGACGCCGCATACGCCGGTGCCTTCGCGATGCACTTTGAGCATGACCTGGGTCGCCTTTTCACGGCTCAGCGAGAAAAATCTTTGCAGCACCATTACCACGAAGTCCATGGGCGTATAATCGTCATTCAGCAGCAGAACCTTGAACATCGGAGGCGGCTTGAGCTTGGCCTTTTTGGCTTCCAGAACCGCGTCTTCCCGATACCGTATCGCCATGCCAGCCCGCCGCTCAACCTGCCGATTTCAATTGTTTATTTTGACCGTAATCCTGGATTTTTCAAGTGGCACTCGTGACACACTTTTTGCGGCGTCGGCTTGACATATTCGGGCAAATGGCCTAGAAAGCAGAAGGGGTTTGGCTTCAAGCTTGATCGCAGTACCGGTTTTACCGCATTTCGGCGTTTCCGTACGCGTCCTTGAAACTCAAACGTTCCGGGAGTCCCCCCGGCAATTTTTCAATGAAGGAAATGCAGATATGGCAACAGGTACTGTCAAATGGTTCAATGACGCGAAGGGTTATGGTTTCATCACTCCGGATGACGGCAGCGAAGATCTTTTCGCCCACTTTTCGGCCATCCAGATGAACGGCTTCAAGACCCTCAAGGAAGGCCAGAAGGTTTCGTTCGAGGTCACGCAGGGCCCGAAGGGCAAGCAGGCGTCGAACATCCAGGCCGCCTGACCACAACCGGCGACTGATCAAACCCGCTTGGCCGCATGGCCAAGCGGGTTTTTTATTGGCGCGCCGCTACAGATTGCCGATCAGCGCGGCGCCGAAGCCGGAGCATGATACCTGCCGCGCGTCCGTCATCAGCTGCGCGAAGTCGGCGGTGACGGTTCCGGCCTGTATCGTCCGTTCCATCGCGGCAATCACCAGATCCGCGGCTTCCCTCCAGCCGAGGTGGCGCAACAGCATCTCCGCCGACAGGATCAGGGAACCGGGGTTGGCCAGGTCCTTGCCCGCAAGTTTCGGCGCAGTGCCGTGGGTCGCCTCGAAAATCGCCACCGAGTCGCTCAAATTGGCGCCCGGCGCAATGCCGATGCCGCCGACCTGCGCGGCCAGCGCGTCCGAAATATAGTCGCCGTTCAGGTTCAGCGTCGCAATCACGTCGTAATCCTGCGGCCGCAGCAGGATTTCCTGCAGAAATGCGTCGCAGATCATGTCCTTGACCACGATGTCGCCGTGCGGCGCGTGGAACTTCAGCCACGGACCGCCGTCGAGCGGCGCCGCGCCGAATTCCCGTTGCGCCAGTTCGTATCCCCAGTTCTTGAACCAGCCTTCGGTGTATTTCTGGATGTTGCCTTTGTGCACCAGGGTCACCGACCGGCGCCGGTTGTCGACCGCGTATTGCAGCGCCCTGCGGATCAGGCGCTCACTGCCCTGCTGCGACACCGGCTTGATGCCGATCGAGGAGGATTCCGGGAAACGGATTTTTCTGACCCCCATCTCGCCAGTCAGAAAGTCGATGACCTTCTTCACCTCCGGCGTGCCGGCGCCCCATTCGATCCCCGCGTAGATGTCTTCGGTGTTCTCGCGGAAAATCACCATGTCGACGCGTTCCGGATGGCGGACCGGGCTCGGCACACCGTCGAAATACCGCACCGGACGCAGGCAGACGTAGAGATCGAGCGTCTGGCGCAATGTCACGTTGATCGAACGCACGCCGCCGCCCACCGGCGTCGTCAGCGGCCCCTTGATCGAAACCACGTAATCCCTGGCCGCAGCAAGCGTCTCGTCGGGCAGCCAGGCGTCGGCGCCGTAAACACGGGTGGCCTTTTCGCCCGCGTAAATTTCCATCCAGGCGATCCGGCGTTTGCCGGCATAGGCTTTTTGCACCGCTGCGTCGACAACTTTGACCATGACCGGCGTGATATCGCACCCGACGCCATCGCCTTCGATAAAGGGGATGATCGGCCGTTCCGGGACACTCAGTGTCCCATCCCGGTTGATGGCAATCCTGATGCCATCGGCCGGTATTTTGATACGCTGAACCATGGCTGCTCCTGAAAGAGGGGTTGCAATCCGGACTGCGGACGGCCCGGAACCGCAAAAAACAGCTTTTTCCCGGCGCTTGCCTGCAGCCTTCCCGGGCGGCTCCTTGCCGCGCCATGCCATAAGTATATAACCCATCGACAGAATTTTCTCCGCCCCCGCTGTCAACGGGACGCAGCGGAGCGCGTTATTGGCGATGAGACATGTGTCTCACACATACTTTTAAAAGGAATAGACATGAGTAAAGTTCTGACCACCCTGATGGCTGCGGTTTTTGCCGCGGTTTCTTTCGGCGCCCTCGCCGATGACGCCAAGACCGCAGCTCCGGCTGCCGCTGCGCCGGCTGCTGCAGAACCGGCCAAGGAAGAAAAGAAGCCGATGAAGAAACACAAGAAGAAGATGAAGGAAGAAAAGAAGGACGAATCAGCTGCTCCGGCACCGGCCGCGAAGTAAGCATCTCCAGCAGTACGGAAAAGGCGGGTTTCCCCCGCCTTTTTCTTTTGATGCTCCCGGATATGTGCCGGCATCGCCGCCGCAGACGATATCCGGAAAAGTCGCTCCGCCCCCGACCCGGTAAAATGTCGGGGTGAACAATGCTCCGATGGTATGGAAACCCAACGTCACTGTCGCCGCTGTCGTCGAACGCGACGGCCGTTTCCTGCTGGTCGAGGAAGAAACCGAGCGCGGCCGCCTGTTCAACCAGCCAGCCGGCCATCTCGAAGCGGGGGAATCACTGCTCGCAGCAGTGGTCCGCGAAACGCTTGAGGAAACTGCGTATCATTTCATGCCACAGGCGCTGCTCGGCGTCTATCAATACCGGAGTTCGACGGAACTGACCTACCTGCGTTTCGCGTTCACCGGCGACATCACCGGTCATGATACCGGCCGCAGACTCGATACCGGCGTGATACGCACGGCATGGCTGTCGCCAGACGAAGTGCGCGCGCTCAGCGCGCGCCACCGCACGCCGCTGGTGATGCGCTGCATCGACGACTATCTCGCCGGCCGGCGCTTTCCGCTCGATCTGATCAATCATTTTGCATAGATGAAAAAGCCGCGCGTGATCGTCGGCATGTCGGGCGGCGTCGATTCGTCAGTCGCCGCGCTGCTGCTGAAGGAACAGGGCTTCGACGTCGTCGGGCTATTCATGAAGAACTGGGAAGACGACGATGACGACGAATACTGCAGTTCGCGCCAGGACCTGATCGACGCGGCGGCGGTCGCCGACCGCATCGGCATCGATCTCGAGGCGGTCAATTTCTCGGCTGAATACAAGCAGCGCGTATTCAACGGGTTTCTTCACGAATATCGCGCCGGACGCACGCCGAATCCGGACGTGCTGTGCAACGCCGAAATCAAGTTCCGCGCGTTTCTCGATCACGCGGTCAGTCTGGGGGCCGAGCGCATTGCGACCGGTCATTATGCGCAGATACGCGAAACCGACGGACTGCACCAGTTGCTGAAAGCCGAAGACGACGCCAAGGACCAGAGTTATTTCCTCTATCGTCTGAACCAGGCGCAACTGGCGAAAACGCTGTTTCCGCTCGGCGCCCTTTACAAACGCGAGGTGCGCGCGCTGGCGCGCCGCGCCGGGCTGTCCAATCACGATAAGAAGGACTCGACCGGCATCTGCTTCATCGGCGAGCGCCCATTCCGCGAATTTCTGAGCCGCTATCTGCCGGCCAATCCCGGCGATATCGTGACGCTCGACGGCAAGGTCATCGGCCGTCACACCGGATTGATGTTTCATACCATCGGCCAGCGTCAGGGACTTGGCATCGGCGGCCGCCGCGACGGCGGCGGCGAGCCGTGGTACGTGGCCGCCAAGGATCTTCCCGGCAACCGGCTGATCGTGGTGCAGGGGCATGACGATCCGGCGCTGCTGCGCAGCCGGTTGACCGCGATCGATCTCAGCTGGATCAGCGGCGCGGCGCCGCATTGCCGCTGGGTCTATGGCGCCAAGACACGCTATCGCCAGAAGGACGCGCCATGCACGATCGCCCGGGTCGAGGACACACGATGCGAGGTGGAATTCGCCGCGCCGCAGTGGGCGGTCACGCCCGGGCAATCGGTCGTGCTCTACGAAAGCCGGGTTTGCCTCGGCGGCGGCATCATCGAATGACGCCGCCCGGCTTCAGGACTGCGGCGGCGCGGTATCGGGGAACGCCGGTCGTTGCGCCAGCTTGTCGGCCAGTCTGACCAGGTTCGGATACAGCTTGCGCCAGCCGATATTCGACAGACGCAAATCCAGATAGCCCAGCGTACAGCCGACCGCGATATCCGCCAGCGTGTACTGTTCGCCGCCGCACCATGCCTTGTCGCCGAGGTCCTCGGCCATCGCCTTCAACGCGTGGCCCACTTTGCCCTGCTGGCGTGCGATCACATCGGCGGACTGCCTGTCAGCCGGTCGCCGCTGTTCATAGACCGCGGCGACCGCAGCGTCGGTGCAACCGTCGGCCAGCGCCTCCCAGCGCCGCACCTGGATACGACGGCGGGTATCCTCAGGAATCAGGCGACTGACCGGGCTTGCATTGTCGAGGTATTCGACGATCACGCGTGAATCGAACAGCGTGGTCGCATCATCAAGCACCAGCACCGGCACCTTGCCGAGCGGATTGTATTCGGCGACATGGGTCTCCGCCGTATGCGGATTATCAACGGCGAAATCGTAATCGATGCGTTTTTCCGCCAGCACGATGCGCACTTTGCGCGTGTACGGACTGGTCGGCGTTCCAATCAACTTCATCTGCTGTATTCCTCATCCACGTTCTGACGTTGCATTATTTTGCTGATTATAACATTCGCGATCAGCCGCTTTTCCGACGGCCACGGCCGCGCGCATTCGCCGGGACGCTGCGTATGATAAAATTACGAACGCATATCGCCATGGCGCTTTCTTCTCTCACAGCCTTGTCCCCGCTGGATGGGCGCTACCATGAGAAAACCGCCGCGCTGCGCGGATTTTTCAGCGAGTTTGCGCTGATCCGCTATCGCGTGCGCCTCGAAATCGAATGGCTGAAGGCGCTGGCGCGCGAGCCGGCGCTTCCCGAAATCCCGCCGTTTTCCGCCACCACTGTCGCGCAACTCGACGCGCTGGTTGGCGGCTTCTCGGAAGCCGACGGCGCGGCGGTCAAGACCATCGAGACGCGCACCAATCACGACGTCAAGGCAATCGAATATTTCCTGAAGGAAAGGCTGGCCGGCAACGCCGAGGTCGCCGCTACCGCCGAATTCGTCCACTTTGCGTGCACCTCGGAAGACATCAACAACCTGTGCCACGCGCTGATGCTGCAGGATTCGCGCGCGCAGGTGATGCAGCCGGCGCTCGATGCGATCATCGACCGGCTCGCCGTGCTGGCGCACGCGCTGGCCGATGCGGCGATGCTGGCGCGCACCCACGGCCAGCCGGCAAGTCCGACCACGCTCGGCAAGGAGATCGCGAATGTCGTCGCGCGGCTGCGCCGCGCGCGCGACCGGCTGATGGCGGTGCGGCTGCCCGGCAAGGCCAACGGCGCGGTCGGCAATTACAGCGCGCACCTCGCCGCCTGTCCCGATCTGGACTGGGAGCGCTTCGCGCGCGCTTTCGTCGAGACGCTCGGCCTCGAATTCAACCCGTACACGACGCAGATTGAGCCGCACGACGCGCTGGCCGAGCTGTTCGATGCCTACGCGCGCGCCAACACGATACTGATCGACTGGTGCCGCGATGCCTGGAGCTATATCTCGCTCGGCTACTTCCGGCAGAAAACCAGGGCCGGCGAAGTCGGCTCGTCGACGATGCCGCACAAAGTCAACCCGATCGATTTCGAAAACGCCGAGGGCAACCTCGGCGTCGCCAACGCGCTGCTGCGGCACCTCAGCGACAAGCTGCCGCTGTCGCGCTGGCAGCGCGACCTGACCGATTCGACGGTACTGCGCAATATGGGCGTCGCGCTCGGCCACACGCTGGTGGCGTGGGACTCCTGCCTGAAGGGGATCGCCAAGCTCGACGCCGACCGCGGCCGGCTGGCGGCCGACCTCGACGCCAGCTGGGAAGTGCTGGCCGAACCGATCCAGACCGTGATGCGGCGTTATGGCGTCGCCGGCGCCTACGAACAATTGAAGGATCTGACGCGCGGCAAAGGCATCACGCGCGAGACGCTGCACGCATTCATCGCGACGCTGGCGATACCGGACGCCGAGAAAAAACGCCTGCTTGCGCTGACGCCGGCCGCCTACATCGGCAAGGCGGCGGAGCTGGCGGCCCGAATCTAGTCGCGCGCGCGCAGCCTGTGCCGCGCGAATTCGATTACGGCCGGCAGTAGCGACAGCGCGATGATGCCGAGCACCAGCGCGGTCAGATTGTCGCGGACCACCGGAATCTTGCCGAAATAGTAGCCGCCGAACACGAAACCGCCGATCCAGAACACGCCGCCGGCGAAGCTGTAGAACAGGAAGTACGCATAGTGCATGCGGCCGACGCCGGCGACGAACGGCGCAAAGGTGCGCAGCACCGGCAGGAAGCGCGCGAACAGCACGACCCTGCCTCCGTACTTCTCGTAGAAACGATGGGCGCGCTCGAGGTATGCCGGATTGAACAGGCGCGACCGCGGATAGTGGAACACGCGCGGGCCGAGCCAGCGGCCGATCCAGTAATTGGTGTTGTCGCCGCCGAATGCGGCAAGCACCAGCAGCGCGAACAGGCTGTGCACATAGAACAGGCCGCTCGCGGCCAGCGCGCCGGCGACGAACAGCAGCGAATCGCCGGGCAGGAACGGCGTCACCACCAGCCCGGTCTCGCAGAACACGATCAGGAACAGGATCAGGTAGATCCACGCGCCGTAATGCTGCGCGGCGAACTGCAGATGCTGGTCGAGATGTAGGACGAAATCGGCCAGCGCGCCGAACAACTCCACGGCCTAGACGGCGCCGGCTTCGCGCTTGACCTCGGCCTTGACCAGGTCTTCGCGCGACACGCCAAGCCACATCACGATCGGGCTCGCCACCAGCACCGACGAATAGATGCCGAACAGGATGCCGATCGTCAGCGCCAGCGCGAAATAATGCAGCGTCGCGCCGCCGAAGGTCAGCATCGAGGTCACCATCAGCTGCGTGCAGCCGTGGGTGATGATGGTGCGCGACATGGTGCGCGTGATCGCGTTGTCGATGACTTGCGGCACCGGCGCGCCGCGGAATTTGCGGTTGCGGAAATTTTCGCGGATCCGGTCGAACACGACGACCGATTCGTTGACCGAATAGCCGAGGATTGCGAGCACCGCGGCCAGCACCGTCAGTGAAAACTCCCACTGGAAGATCGAAAAGCAGCCGAGGATGATCACCACGTCGTGCAGGTTGGCGACGATCGCGGCGACGCCGAACTTCCATTCGAAGCGCAGCCACAGATAGACGACGATGCCGAGCGACACGAACAGCAGCGCCAGCGCGCCGTTCGCGAACAGCTCGCGTCCGACCTGCGGCCCGACGAATTCGACGCGCTGCTTCTGGGCCGCCGGATCGTCCTTGTGCAGTTCGTCCATTATCTGCTCCGACAGCTGCGCGCTGCTCAGACCGGCCTTGGCCGGCAGCCGCAGCAGCACGTCCTTCGCGGTGCCGAAATTCTGCACGCTGGCATCGGCGAAACCGAGCCGCGTCACCGTCGCACGAATGCGGTCGAGATCCGCCGGCTGCGAATACTGCACTTCCATCACCGTGCCGCCGGTGAAATCGACGCCGAAATTGAGCCCCTTGGTCGCCAGCGAGCCGACCGCAACCAGGAACGTGATGATCGAAATCACGTTGAACACCAGCGCGTGGCGCATGAACGGGATGTCGCGTTTGATGCGGAAGAATTCCATCGTTTACCTCATGCCTTGCCGCCGGCCGGCCGCCATACCTGGCCGATCGCGACGTGATCGAGCCGGCGGCGTCCGCCGTAGTAAAGATTGACCAGCGCGCGCGATACCACGACCGCGCTGAAGATCGAGGTCAGGATGCCGAGGCACAGCACGACCGCGAAGCCCTTGACCGGACCGGAGCCGAACGCGAACAGCGCGAGACCGGCGATCAGCGTCGTCACGTTGGAGTCGAAGATCGTGCCCCACGCGCGTTCATAGCCGGCGTTGATCGCGGCCTGCGGCGTGGTGCCGTTGCGCAGTTCCTCGCGGATGCGTTCGTTGATCAGCACGTTGGCGTCGATCGCCATGCCGAGCGTCAATGCGATGCCGGCCATTCCGGGCAAGGTCAGCGTCGCCTGCAGCATCGACAGCAGCGCGACCAGGAACAGCAGGTTGGACGCCAGCGCCAGGATCGAAATCACGCCGAACACCGCGTAATAGGCGATCATGAACAGCGCGACCGCGGTGAAGCCGATCCAGGTCGAATGGAAACCGATCTGGATGTTCTCCTTGCCGAGGCTGGGGCCGACGGTGCGCTCTTCGACGATCTGCATCGGCGCCGCCAGCGCGCCGGCGCGGATCAGCAGCGCGAGGTCGTTCGCCTCGCGCGCGGTGCGGCTGCCGGTGATCTGGAAGCGGCCGCCCAGCTCGGACTGGATCACCGGCGCGGTGATCACTTCGGCCTTGCCCTTGTCGATCAGCAGGATCGCCATCCGCCGCTTGACCGCGTCGCGCGTGGTGTCGCGCATGATGCGCGCGCCCTGTCCGTCGAGGTCGATGCTGACGATCGGCTGCTGGGTCTGCGCATCGAAACCAGGCTGCGCGTTGGTGAAGCGTTCGCCGGTCAGCACCACATTCTTGGACAGCAGCAGCGGCTGGCTGCGGCCGCGGTCGTGCTCGATGAACAGCTCGGTGCCGAACGGCACGTTGCCCTTCATCGCCTCGTCGATCTTCTGCGGATCATAGTCGCGCGCATCGGACTCGGTGTGCGCCTCGACCATCCGCACCTCGAGCGTCGCGGTGCGTCCGAGGATGTCCTTGGCGCGCGCCGTGTCCTGCACACCGGGCAGCTGGACGACGATGCGGTCGGCGCCCTGCTGCTGGATGATCGGCTCGGCGACGCCCAGTTCGTTGACGCGGTTGCGCAGCGTCGTGATGTTCTGCTGCAGCGCGAGGTCGCGCGCGCGCGTCTGTTCCTGCGGCTTCAACGTCGCCTCGATCCTGAATTCGCCCCCGTCGTCGCGCGTCTGCGTGTCGAGCTCGGGCGCCACGTTGCCGATCTCGGCAAGCGCCTTGTCGCGCATCGCACGGTCCTCGAACTTGATGATCAGGACCTGGCCTTCACGCGCGATGCCGCTGTAGATAATGCGCTTGTCGCGCAGATCGCCCCGCACATAGCCGCTCAGCCCGTCGAGTTTCTTCTCCAGCGCGGCGTCCATGTCGACCTGCAGCAGGAAATGCACGCCGCCGCGCAGGTCGAGGCCGAGGTACATCGGCAGCGCGCCGATCGCGGTCATCCAGTCCGGGCTGCGCGACAGCAGATTCAGCGCGACCACGTAATCGTCGCCGAGCTGTTGCTGCAGCAGGTCCTTGGCCTTGAGCTGGGTGTCGGTGTTTTCGAAGCGCACCTTGACGCCGCTGGCATCGAAAAACGCGCCGTCATACGCAATGCCGGAACCCTGCAACGCGCTTTCGACGCGCCTCTGCAGCGCGCTGTCCGCCGCCTGCGCCGTCTGCGCCGAGGAAACCTGCACCGCCGGCGCCTCGCCGTAGAAATTGGGCAGCGTATAGACCACGCCGACCAGCAGCGCCAGCGCGACCAGTGCGTTGAGCCAGAAGGGATAGCGGTTCATCTGAAAACGCGATTCGGGATTCGTTATTTGTGATTAGTGAATTCGAAGCCGGCGGTTTTACCAATTACTAATTGCCAATCACCAATTACTCGATGTTCTTGATGGTGCCTTTGGGCAGCACCAGTTGCAGCGAAGGGCGTTGCACGCGGACTTCGACATTGTTCGCGATCTGCATCGTGATGTAGTTTTCATCGAGCCGTGTCACGCGGCCGACCAGACCGCCGGCGGCGACGATCTCGTCGCCCTTCTGCAGCGCGTCGAGCATCACCTTGTGCTCCTTGTTGCGCTTCATCTGCGGGCGGATCAGGATGAAATAAAACACCACCATCAGGAAGACCAGCGGCAGAAACGCCATCAGGTCGAACCCCTGCGGGGACTGCGCAGGCGCCGCAGCCTGCGCCCAAGCTTCACCGATCAACACGACTTCCTCCTGAAAAAGGGCTGCATTCTATCACGCGGCCGCGCGCAGGCGCCGGAATTCGGCGGCAAAATCGGCGAGCTGGCCGGCGGCGATCGCCGCGCGCAGCCCGCGCATCAATTCCTCGAAATAATGGAGGTTGTGCCAGGTATTGAGCCGCGCGCCGAGGATTTCATTGGCTTTCTGCAGGTGGTGCAGATAGGCGCGGCTGAAATGGCGGCAGGTATGACAGCCGCAATCTTCGTCGGGCGGACGGACGTCGTCGCGATACTGTGCGTTGCGCAGCTTGATGTCGCCGTGACGCGTGAACAGCCAGCCGTTGCGCGCGTTGCGCGTCGGCAGCACGCAATCGAACATGTCGATGCCGGCGGCGACCGCGGCGACGATGTCTTCCGGCGTGCCGACCCCCATCAGATAGCGCGGCCGGTCGGCGGGCAGTTGCGGCGCGGTGTGCGCGAGTATGCGCTGCATGTCCTGCTTCGGCTCGCCGACCGACAGCCCGCCGATCGCATAGCCGTCGAAGCCGATGTCGGCCAGCCCGCGCAGCGAACGGTCGCGCAGGTCCTCGTACATGCCGCCCTGCACGATGCCGAACAGCGCGTTGGGACTGTTTTCGAATGCGCGCTTCGAACGCTCCGCCCAGCGCAGGCTCAGTTCCATCGAGTCGCGCGCCGCCGCGTGTTCGGCCGGATACGGCGTGCATTCGTCGAACACCATCGCGATGTCGCTGTTCAGCACGCGCTGGATGCGCATCGACTCTTCCGGCGTCAGCAGGCACGGATCGCCGTTGACCGGCGACTGGAAGCGCGCGCCCTCCTCGCTGATCTTGCGCAATTCGCCGAGGCTGAACACCTGGAAGCCGCCGGAGTCGGTCAGGATCGGCCGTTGCCAGCCCATGAAGCGGTGCAGCCCGCCGTGCGCGGCGATCACGTCGAGTCCCGGTCGCAGCCATAAATGGAACGCATTGCCGAGCACGATCTGAAAACCGATCTGTTCGAGCTCGGCCGGCGTCATCGCCTTGACCGTGCCGTAAGTGCCGACCGGCATGAACGCCGGCGTGTCGACCACGCCGTGCGCAAGCGTCAGCGTGGCGCAGCGCGCGGCGTTGTCCTGATGCAGCAACTGGAATTTCATGATCGACGTTCGATCAGCATCGCATCGCCGTAACTGAAAAAGCGGTAGCGCTGCCCGATCGCATGCCGGTAAGCGCGGCGCACATTATCCATGCCGCCGAACGCCGACACCAGCATCAGCAGCGTTGAGCGCGGCAGGTGAAAATTGGTCAGCAGGCGGTCAACGATGCGGAAACGGTGGCCGGGCGTGATGAACAATCGCGTCTCGCCGGCGCCGGCACGCAATTCGCCGTCCGCCGCCGCCGATTCCAGCGCGCGCAGGCTGGTGGTGCCGACCGCGAGCACGCGATGGCCCGCCGCGCACGCGGCGGCGATTGCAGCCACCGTCGCCTGCGGAATCGAATATCGCTCGGCGTACATCCGGTGTTCGACAGGATTCTCGACGCGCACCGGCTGGAAGGTGCCGGCGCCGACGTGCAGAGTGAGCGAGGCGACAGCGACTCCGCGCGCACGCAACGCGGCAAGCATCGTGTCATCGAAATGCAGGCCGGCGGTCGGCGCCGCGACCGCGCCCGCCGTTTTCGCATAGACGGTCTGGTAGCGCTCCTCGTCGCCGGCGTCCGGCGCATGCGCGATATACGGCGGCAGCGGCGTGCCGCCGATGCGTTCGAGCAGCGCGAACACGTCGTCGCAGCCGGCAAAACGCAGTTCGAAAAATTCGCCGCGCCGGCCGAGCACTTCAGCTGACGCGCCTTCGAATTCGAGCATGCTGCCGGCGCGCGGCGATTTGCTCGCGCGCAGCTGGGCCAGCGCGCGGTCGCGGTCGAGCACACGCTCGATCAGCGCTTCGACCTGTCCGCCGCTCGCCTTGCGGCCGAGCAGGCGCGCCTTGATCACACGCGTATCGTTGAGCACCAGCACGTCGCCCGGTGTCACCAGTTCGGGCAAATCGCGAAACATCCGGTCCTCGAATGCGCCGCTGCTGCCGTCGAGATGCAGCAGCCGGCTGGCGCCGCGTTCGCGCGCCGGATGCTGCGCGATCAATTCCGACGGCAGTTCGTAATCGAAATCGGAAGTTTTCACCGCGCGCATTATAGGCGGTTGCCCGGCGCGCAACGATTGCGGGATAATGCGCGCTCTCCGCGCCGGGATGGCGGAACTGGTAGACGCACCGGACTCAAAATCCGGCGATAGCGATATCATGGGGGTTCGATTCCCCCTCCCGGCACCAATGCCACACACGGAAATGAGCGTCGACCATCCTGTCCGTTCGATCGAGATCCGGATCCGCGAACTGAAGCAACTGTTCAATTCGATGGACCCGACGCCGTTCCATCATCAGGATCTCGATCCCGCCGCTGAAGAGTTCATCGTCAGCTGGGCGCGTGAATATCCGGCCGACAGTCCGCTCGAACTGGTGATCCATCTCGAACGGGCGCCGGACGCGCCCGACGCCGGGAAAATGATCGCCGAGGCAATCCACAATTACTTCATCTATCGCGCCGACATGGCCACGCGCGAACTGCGCGAGATGATGCGGCGCGGCCGCATCAGTCTGATGATCGGCCTCGGCTTCCTCGCCGCCTGTCTGTTCGCGGCCAACGCCATCGGCAACTTCAGCAGCAGCACGCTCGCGGTGATCGCAAAGGAAAGCCTGACCATCGGCGGCTGGGTCGCGATGTGGGGCCCGATGGAAATTTTTCTTTACGACTGGTGGCCGCTGACGGCACGCCGGCGCATCATGAACAAACTGGGGATGGCGCCGGTCAGGCTCCAGCCGAATCCGCCCGCCCGCGGCTGACGTTCCGACCCTTCCGGCGCCCTTTCGCGCGGAAAATCACGCCGCCGCAACGCGGTTGCGGCCGCCTTTCTTGGCCTCGTAGAGCGCGCGGTCGGCGCTGTCGATCAGGCTGGCGGGATGCGCGCCGGCGGCATCGCGCGGCCTGACGGACGCGACACCGACGCTCACCGTCAGCCGCCCGTCGGCAACCTTGCTGTGCTCGATGTCGAGCGCTTCGATCACCGCGCGCATCTGCTCCGCGATGTGCGCCGCCTTGGCGGCTTCGGTGTTCGGCAGAATCACCGCAAACTCCTCGCCGCCGTAGCGCGCGCAGACGTCGCCGGAACGGCGCGCCGCCCTGGCCAGCGCCTGGGCCACGGCCCTCAGGCATTCATCGCCGGCGCGGTGGCCGTAGTAATCGTTGTAGGGCTTGAAGTGATCGACATCGATCAGCAGCAGTGACAGCACGCCCGACTCGCGCGCGGTGCGCCGCCATTCGCGATCGAGCATTTCGTCGAAGCGGCGGCGGTTGGCGAGTCCGGTCAACCCGTCCGTCATCGCCAGCGAGCGCAGCACGCTGTTCGCCTCTTCCAGCGCGGCGCGCAGGCGCTCGCGCTCGGCGAGGACCAGCGACACCGGGAGCGTGACCAGCACCGCGGTCGCGATCGTGATCTGCAAAAACAGGATGCGCTGCGCGTCCGTCAATCCGGTGATGGTCATCATCGGGCCGTAATCCTCGATCGTGAACACGATGGCGATGATTGCGGCGATGAAGATGGCAATCGCGGTGCCGGTGAAATCGAGCTTGAAAATCGCCAGCATCATCACCGGAAACAGCGCGAACAGCAGCGGATAGGCGGACTGCGCGAACACCACGGTGGTGACGCCGGTCGTCAACGTCAGTATGCCGAGGGTCCTGGCGACGGCCGCCCTGCCGAACAGCGCCGCCAGTTCGCGCCGGCGCACCGACAGCACCAGCGGCGTCACCAGCGCGATGCCGATCGCGACCGCCAGATACCACGTTCTGAATACCCGCAGAAAGGGGATGCCGAGAAAAAAGTGCGACAGCGCCGCGCCGCCCAGCGCCGACAGCGCCGGCGCCAGTGCGACGCCGTAAAACAGAAAATTGGCGAGCACGCGGCGCTGCGTGAGATCGGAAGCGTCGGTAAGCCGCATCCGCAGCGACACCGCGGCCAGCGCGACGCCGGACATGTTGCAGACGGAGAAACCCAACGCCAGCATCGCCGAATCGCCGAACCAGTGATCGGCGGCGAAGTTGCCAAGATAGCCCGCCGCCAGATACGCGGCCCAGTAGCGCGGCCGGGTTCTCAGCAGTATTCCCAGCAGCACGCCGTCCGACAGCCAGATCGAAGCGACGTTGTCGGCCTCGCGCGTCAGTACGAGACTGGACCACGCCGTGACCCCGACCACGGACGCGACCGCGGCCAGCCGCCACCATTCCGGGCGCGCGATCTGTGATGGAAACGTCCTGGGCCGCATCGCAGGCATGTGTAACGGTCAGTCCGCGGAAATTTCGATGTTGTCGATCAGCCGCACCCCGCCCAGGCGCGCCGCGGCCAGCGCCACCAGCGCGGCATCGCCGGCGCGCGGCGGCTGCAGATCCTGCTGGCGGCGCACTGCGACGTAATCGGGCTGCCAGCCGTGACGCTCCAATTCCGACAGCGCATCATTCTCAAGTCGCTGGAAATCGCGCGCGCCGGACCGGATTGCATCGCGCACGCCGCACAGCGTCCGGTACAGCCGCGGCGCTTCGCGCCGCGCATCCGCGGTCAGGTAGGAATTGCGCGACGACAGCGCAAGGCCGTCGGGCGCGCGCACGGTGTCGGCGGGAATGATCTCGATCGGCAGCGCCAACTGGCGCACCATGTCGCGCAGCACCACGTACTGCTGGTAGTCCTTCTTGCCGAAGATCGCCGAATGCGGGGCGACCATGTTGAACAGTTTCAGCACCACCGTCGCGACGCCGCGGAAATGGCCGGGGCGGAACGCGCCTTCGAGAATATTCTGCAGGTCGGACGGCTCGACCAGATAGGTCTGCGGCTCGGGATAGATTTCCTTCTCGTCGGGCGCGAACACGACGTCGACGCCGGCGCGCTCGAGCTTCGCGCAATCGGCGTCGAAGGTGCGCGGATAACGGTCGAAGTCCTCGCGCGGGCCGAACTGCAAACGGTTGACGAAGATGCTGACCACCCGGCACGCGGCGCGCGGCCGCGCCAGGTCGATCAGCTGGATGTGGCCGTCATGCAGATTGCCCATCGTCGGCACAAATACGTTGTCCGGCGCGCGCTGCAGGCGCGCGCGCAGTTCGGCGACGGAACGGATCACATCCATGCAGAGATTATCGGCAGCGGGAGTCTGTCTTTTTACCACAACCGCCCGCGGCCGTCGCGGCGGCGGCCATCAGAACGAATGCGCGGCGCCGGGGAAAGTGCCGGCTTTGACTTCCTTCACGTATTTTTCGACTGCGCGCCGGATGCTGCCGGCATTTTCCAGAAAATTCTTCGCGAATCTGGCTTTTCTGCCCGGATAAATGTCGAGCATGTCGTACAGCACCAGCACCTGGCCGGAGCAGCCGGCGCCGGCGCCGATGCCGATGGTCGGAATCTGCAACTGCGCGGTGATGTCGCGCGCCAGCGCCGCCGGCACCATTTCCAGCACCAGCATGCCAGCGCCGGCGTCCTGCAGCGCCAGCGCGTCCGCCAGCAATCGTTCGGCGTCGCTTTCGTTCCGGCCCTGCACGCGGTAGCCGCCGAACTGGTGCACCGACTGCGGCGTCAGCCCGAGGTGGCCGCACACCGGCACGCCGCGCGCGGCCAGAAATGCGACTGTGTCGGCCATCACTGCGCCGCCTTCGAGTTTGACCATCTGCGCGCCGGCCGCGAGCAGCCGCGCCGCATTGTCGAACGCCTGCGCCGGGCCCGGCTGAAAGCTGCCGAATGGCATGTCGCTGATGATGAATGCGCGCTGCGAACCGCGCGCCACGCACTCGGTGTGGTACTCCATGTCGCGCAGCGTGACCGGCAGCGTCGTGTCGTGGCCCTGCAGCACGTTGCCGAGAGAATCGCCGACCAGCAGGATGTCAACGCCGGCGTCCTCCAGCAGCGCGGCGAAGCTCGCGTCGTAACACGTCAACGCGGCGATCTTTCCGCCGTCGCGCGCCATCTTCTGCAGCGCCGTCAATGCCACCCGCATGATGCTCACTCCCCCCGGTTGAAAAACTCGCGCGCGCCGCGCATGCCGCGGATGCGCTCGAGCAACAGTTCGAGGTCCTGCGGCGCAGCGGCGAAATTCAGGTGCTCGGAATTGACGATCAGCACCGGCGCCGCGTCGTACTGATAGAAAAACCGCGTATAGCTTTCGGCCAGCCGCAGCAGATAGTCCTCGCCGATCGCGCGCTCGTAGCTGACGCCGCGCCGCCGCACGCGCCCGACCAGCGTTTCCGGCGACGCCTGCAGATAGATTACCAGATCGGGCGCCGCCGCCGTCGGTTTCAGCTGATCGTAGACCTGCTGGTAGAGGCGCAGCTCGTCGTCGTTCAGCGTAAGCCGCGCGAACAGCGGATCCTTGTCGAGGATGAAATCGGAGATCGTCGCGCGCTTGAACAGGTCGGTCTGGTTCAGCTCGCGCATCTGCTGCAGGCGCTGGAACAGGAAAAACAGCTGCGCCGGCAGCGCGTAGCGCGCGCGGTCCTGATAGAAGCCGGGCAGAAACGGATTGGCGTCCGGGTCCTCCAGCAGCGGCGTGCCGCCGCTGCGCTCCGCAAGCAACCGCGCCAGCGTCGTCTTGCCGGCGCCGATCGGCCCCTCGACCGCGACGTGGCGATAGCGTTCCGGCAGCAGGCTCATCGCGCGACGGCTGCGGGATCGAGCTTCGTCACGCCGGCCGTGTCGATGACGTTCAGCAGTTCCGCAACGCGGCCGCAGCCCGGAACGTTGGCGCCCGGCGCGATTTCGGCCAGCGGCAGCAGCACGAACGCGCGCTCGTGCAGGCGCGGATGCGGCAGCGTCAGGCCGGGTTCGTGGTGCCGGAGCCCGCCGTACAGCAGCAGATCGAGGTCGAGCGTGCGCGGCGCGTTGCGGAATTCGCGGATACGGCCGTGTTTGCGCTCGATCGCGAGCAGCGCGTCGAGCAGCGCGCGCGGCGCCAGCGCAGTTTCAATCTGCGCAGCGGCGTTGATGAAATCGGGTTGGCCGCGATAGCCGTCGCCGGCGGGCGCGCTGCGGTAGAGCGATGAGCGCCTGGTGAGCCGCGTCTGCGGCAGCGCCGCGAGCTCGTCCAGCGCGGCCGTCACTTGCGTAAGCGGGTCCTGCAGGTTCGCGCCGAGCGCGATGAATGCGGTCTCAACCGTCATGCCGACTCGGGCGCCGGCGCGTCTGCCGCGGGCTTGCGTTTGCGGCGCCGGCGGCGCTTGCGGCCGCCGCCTTCGCCCTCTTTCGTCAACATGCCGGCGCGCGTCGCGGCGTCGGCGCGCTGGAAGCGCTCCCACCATTCGCCGAGCGCGGCATCGAGTTCGCCGGACTCGCAGCGCAGCCGCAGGAAATCGTAGGCGGCGCGGAAACGCGGATGTTCGAGCAGCCGGAACGGCCGCTGGCCGGCGCGCTGCAGGAGGCGCGGCTGCAGCGCCCAGATATCCTTCATGTCACCGCTGTAACGGCGCGGGATCGCGATGCGCTCGGTCTGTGCGTGCAACACCTGTTCCATCGCCTGAAACAGCGCCGGCATCGTGTGCGTGCCCTGCGCCTCGTGCCGCTTCCATGCGGCGAGCACTTCGTGCCACAGCAGCGCCGCGAACAGGAATCCCGGCGATACCGGCTTGTCCTCGTTGATGCGGCGGTCGGTCTCGGCCAGCGCCAGCATCACGAAGCGCTCGCCGAGCGGCTGTTCGAGAATCACGTCGAGCAGCGGCAGCAGGCCGTGGTGCAGCCCTTCCTTGCGCAACCGCCGTACGCCTTCGGCCGCGTGGCCGGACAGCAGCAGCTTCATCATCTCGTCGAACAGTCGCGCCGCCGGCACGTGGTGCAGCAGTTCGGCCAGCGCGCGGATCGGCTTGCGCGTCTGCGCGTCGATCTCGAGACCGCGCGAAGCGGCGATGCGCACCGCGCGCAGCATCCGCACCGGGTCCTCGCGGTAACGCTGCGTCGCGTCGCCGATCA
The DNA here is from genome assembly GCA_035524795.1 of Burkholderiales bacterium. Taxonomy (GTDB): domain Bacteria; phylum Pseudomonadota; class Gammaproteobacteria; order Burkholderiales; family SG8-41; genus DATKOF01. The sequence goes on along the minus strand of DATKOF010000021.1, from coordinate 2,808 downwards.
TGCGCAGCCGGCGTGCCTTCAGGTCGGCGACGCCGCCGTGATAGTCGATCACTTCCTCGCGCACCGGATCGTAGAACATCGCGTTGATCGTGAAGTCGCGGCGCCGCGCGTCCTCCTGCTGCGAGCCGAACACATTGTCGCGCAAAATGCGGCCGTGCTCGTCGGTCGCCTGCGCGGCCTCGTCGTCGCTGGCGCTGCTGCCGCGGAAGGTCGACACTTCGATCGTCTCGCCGCCGCACATCACGTGCACCAGGCGGAAACGGCGGCCGATGATGCGCGAGCGGCGGAACAGCGCGCGCACCTCCTCCGGTCTGGCATCGGTCGCGACGTCGAAATCCTTCGGCTCGCGCCCGAGCAGCAGGTCGCGCACCGCGCCGCCGACCACATAGGCGGCGTAGTCCTGGCGCTGCAGCGTCTCGCACACCTGCACCGCGCAGCGGCTGATGCGGCCGTGCGACTTGAGAGGAATGACTTTGGGCTGGGCGTTGGATTTGTTTGCGGAAAAAATCCTGCCGAGGAATCGCTTGATCATCTGGAGGGGTCGGCCTGCGCGGCCGGCCCGGTCTTGGCCAGCGCGGATTATATAACGGGCAGCAGGTGGGCATCCGCGCCGGCGCCGAACGCGCGCAGCCGGCAGCCGTAGAGCGATTCGAGCGTCGCGGCGTCGAGCAGTTCGGCCGCGGTTCCGGCGCGCCAGCGCCCGTCGCCATATAACAACAGCGCCTTGTCGCAGCGCCCGGCCCAGGCCAGATCGTGCAGCACGATCAGCGCCGCCCTGTTGCGTTCGCGCACTACGTTCTCGACGCGCTCGAACAACTGCAACTGGTGGCGCAGATCGAGATGCTGCAGCGGCTCGTCAAGCAGCAGCAGCGCCGGGTCCTGCGCCCACAACTGCGCGAGCCGCGCGCGCTGGCGCTCGCCGCCCGACAGCGTCTGGTAGGCGCGCGCCGCGAGCGCGGCGAGATCGAACGCCGCGAGTGCAGCATCGACCGCCGCGTCGTCGTCGGCGTCGGTGCCGAACAGTGTATGCAGATGCGGATGGCGGCCGAGCGTCACGTAATCGCGCAGCGTGCCCCAGAACTCCTGCGCCTCCTGCTGCAGCAATATGCCGAGTTGGCGGCCGAGTTCGCGGCGCGTGTAGGCCGCGGCGGGTTTGTCCCCGATGCTTACCTGCCCCGCCGCCGCGGGCACCAGGCCGGCCAGCGTGTGCAGCAAGGTGGTCTTGCCGCTGCCGTTCTGGCCGAGCACCGCCCACATTTCACCCGGCGCGACGGCAAGCTCGAGCTCGCGCACCAGCGTGCGGCCGCCGACGGCGACGGTAAGCTGTTCCGCTTTCAATAATGACGTCATGGCTTGCGCGACAACAGGATCAGCAGCGCCGGCACGCCGATCAAGGCGGTGAACACGCCGACCGGCAACTGCTGCGGCGCCCACGCCGCGCGCGCCAGCGTGTCGGCGAGCACGACGAAGCTGCCGCCGAGCAGCGCCGCGCCCGGCAGCAGCCAGCGGTGCGCGTGCACGCCGATCAATCGCAGCGCGTGCGGCACCATCATGCCGACGAAACCGATGCTGCCGCCGAGCAGCACCGCGGCGACCGTCGCGAGCGCCGCGCCGAAATAGATCGCCGCCTGCAGCGGCGCGACCGCGACGCCGAGCGCGCGCGCCTTGAGGCTGCCGAGCGCGAGCACATCGAGATTTCTGGCAAAAGCAATAAACAGCGCGAGCACCAATGCCAACACGATCCAGGCGATGGTGCTGTTGTCGGCGTCCGACAGATCGCCCATCAACCAGAACAGCATGCCGCGCAACTGCACCTGCGGCGCGAGCACCAAGAGCAGGCTGATTAAAGCGGTGAAGCCTGCCGACAGCACGATGCCGGTCAGCAGCAGGCGATGCACGTTCCAGTCGCCGGCGCGGAACGACAGCGCGAATACGATCGCGATTGCGGCGAACGCGCCCGCGAGCGCGCCGAGATGAAGAAAGGCAGCACCCCCTGCGCCGAGCAGCAGCGCGACCAGCGCGCCGAGCGCCGCGCCGCCCGACACGCCGAGCACGTACGGGTCGGCGAGCGGATTGCGCAGCAGCACCTGCAGCAGCACGCCGCTTATAGCAAGCAACCCGCCGCAGGCGAACGCCGCCAGCGCACGCGGCAAGCGCAGTTTCCAGACGATGTCGTGATCGATGCCCGGCGTAGAAGAAAAAAGGCTGGTGAGGATTTGTGGTGCTGATAGCGGAACGCTGCCGAAAAGCAGCGCGATGAATAAACTGGTAACAGCAATAAACAATAGCGCCCCTAAGCTTATCGCCCTAGAGGTTGACGTCATTGAATCTTGTCCCGTTTTTGCAAACGGCGATTATGCATCGTTCAAGAGATAAGGATTTTAATCAATCGGGGTATGGGTAAATGTCCGCTTTCGACTCGAAGCAGACATTTTTCATATCAAGAATTAAATTTTCCCCGAACGAAGAACGATTGCCCTCTAAACGACGTCCGTCGAAAAGTCCTTCAACTCTTCCCCTTACGCGCCTTTTTTAAACGCTTACCGTGCGACATTAATGCTTCCTCATTTGCGCCCAGTTTATAACATCACGCAGTCTTTCAAATTTCAATCGAAGCTGACTTAGCCACCAATCGTGAGTTTCATTCCCCGACAAAGCTATAGGCTGTGAATCGCCCCTATTTGAGTAGACACCTTTGAGCCTTAAACTTAAGGCTAACAGGGGGTGTTATGAGTGGCAAGCGCTATGCGGAGGAGTTGAAGGTTGAGGCGGTACGGCAGGTCACGGAAAGGGGCTACCGGGTAACCG